>JARLHY010000020.1 GCA_031292015.1 Negativicutes bacterium
AGGCTGAGAGTGGTCTTGAGCATTACTTTTTTCATTATTAGAACTCCGTGGTGATCACCGAGGCGAAAACTACCAACATTTTCGCTTCTGCGCTATAGGGTGTATTGCTGGAGATAGAGTGGTTTTGTAGGACAATCCAACCAAAGTCACTTGGTTTTTCCAGAAACTGGGTTTTGGCTCTAGCAAGCGACTGGAGTGACCGTTGAGTCACAACTTCGCCAGGCGCGGGTAAAGTCCCTTAAACGTCCGTGTGGCTGGAAAGTCTGTCGCCAGATCCGCGCCATACCGAGCAGATCGTCGACGGCGGGTAAGTGTGGGTAGCGTTCTTCCACCAGCAGCCAGGCAATGGCGGTGGAATAACGCAGGTTCACCGCGAGTTCGAGATTCGGGCTGCTGAAAAAAGCGTGCTGGCTGGCCAGGCCACGAACCAGGCTGGCCAATTCCGGGTCCGGGGCCAGGTAACGGTCCCACAGCGCGGCATGGCGGCTCTCGTCGATGCAATACAGGCCGTGGCCGCGGCGGTCGTGCAGGGCCGAGCCCAGGTCCGACTGGCTGGCGGCGACACCCAGCAGCAGCGCTTCGGCGCTCGGGCTGTGGCGGCCCAGGTACAGCAGGGTCGGACGAATCACATAAAGGCGCAGTTCCCTGGCGGCGATACCCATGACACCCTCGATGCTCCTGCCGTGTGATCGGCGTTTTGTATTGGTCGGCGTGGCCTGGCCCCTGGTAGCGGTTGAGACGTTCAGGCCCGCCGGAAGCGGCCCGGGCCGCTTGAGTTGAAGTGTAGTGTCATATCTTTGTTGTAAAGGACTGTTTTTAAAATATTTAAACCATGAGCACGCGGCTTATATATTTATTCGTACTTAGCAATACAGCCAAAATCGCGAAACTTCAGGCAATAAAAAGCCCAGCTGCTGAGGCCGGGCTTTTGGGTTGCAGCGTGTTTCGAACTTCAGGCAACCAGGGCTTGGCGCGTGCGTTCAATGACCGCTTGCAGCGGTTCGGCGCTGGAGTACTGGTCCGGATACAGGCGTTCGCTGTGACGGGCGATACCGTGTTCGTTGACCAGCGTGAAGCTGAAGCAGCCTTTGCGAGCGGCCATGATCAGGCAGTTCATCGGTGCGAAGGCGTTGGTCAGGGTGCGAATGGCGTCCTGGGTATGGATTTGAGTCGACATAATTATTAGGTGTTCCTGCAAATGACACGGAATCTGATCCGTGCAACGTTAAAACGTTCCAGTAGCGTCGAACCATTATGGATCGGACGAAGAACCTGACTGGAACAAAGCCGCCAGTTGAAGCGCATGAAATTGAGTGGCGC
>JARLHY010000115.1 GCA_031292015.1 Negativicutes bacterium
AAATATCTGACTACAGATTGTGAGGCGTGAACAATGAAAGTCATCATTTTGGCCGGCGGGGGAGGCACCCGCCTGTTTCCATTGTCGCGGACCAACTTTCCCAAGCAGTTTCTGAAGATCGACGGGCAGCTGTCACTGCTGGCCCAGACGGTGAAACGGTTTCTGCCGCTGGTGAGGCCTGAGGACATCGTGATTGTCACCAATAAGGAGTACTTTCATCATGTGAAGGCCGATCTCGCGTCCTGCAAGGCCGGGGCGGCCCACATCCTCCTGGAGCCTGTTGGCAGGAATACTGCGCCGGCGATTGCCCTGGCCGGGGCTTTTTGCACTCAGGAACTGCAGGCCGACCAGGACGAAGTGTTATTTGTCACGCCATCAGACCATATCATTGAGCCTGTGGACAAATTTGTCAAGGCAGTGAAGCAGGCTGTGGAAATGGCCTCAGGCAACTATATCGTTACATTCGGCGTTACTCCCGACAAGCCGGAGACAGGCTACGGATATATTCAAGCCGGGGCTAAGATAGGGGGCGGCTATGCCGTCGATTCCTTCCGGGAAAAACCGGACCGGGAAACCGCCGAGCGGTACCTGGCAGCCGGCAACTATTACTGGAATTCGGGCATGTTCGCTTTCACCATCGGCCATCTGGCGGAAGAGTTCGCGGCTTATCAGCCCGAGATCCGGGCGATGATGGATAAACCGCTGGCGGAAATGCTGGAAAGGTTCGGCGAGCTGCCTGGGGTTTCGATCGACTACGCGGTGGCGGAAAAATCGCAGCGGGTGGTTACTATCCCACTGACGGCTAACTGGAACGATATCGGTTCCTGGGATGCGATTTATGAGGTTCTAGCCAAGGACGACGCTGAAAACGCGGTTAAAGGCGACTGTATCACCATTGATTGCAGTAAAACGCTGATGCTGGGACGCGACCGCCTGATCGCCGGCATCGGGCTGGAAGACCTGCTGGTGGTGGAAACCGACGACGTGATCTTGGTGGCGAAGAAAGGCGAGTCGCAAAAGGTCAAAGACGTAGTAACTGAACTGAAAAAACAAAACCGCCGCGAGGCTCACGAGCATACCACGACCTACCGCCCGTGGGGAAGCTATACCATTTTGGGTGAAGGACCCGGCTATAAAATGAAGAAGATAGTCGTGACTCCCGGACAGCGGCTGAGTCTGCAGCTCCATTACCACCGCAGCGAACACTGGATCGTCATCGGCGGTACTGCCAAGGTGGTTATCGGCGAGGCGGAAAAAATGGTGCACGAAAACGAGAGCGTGTTCGTCCCGCCGTCCACGAAACACCGGCTGGAGAATCCCGGACTGCTGCCACTGGAAATCATCGAGGTGCAGAACGGCAAATATCTGGAAGAGGACGATATTGTCCGCTTCGAAGACATTTACGGGCGGGTTTAGCCTTTACAGCGTGGAACAGAACCCAGTTTCAAGAGGAGGTATTACCATCGAAGCAGCGAGCAACCGATTGAACAGGAATGCTTTTAAGGCTTACGACATCCGCGGACGGGTGCCGGAGGAACTGAACGAAGAGATAGCCTACCGGATAGGCCGCGGATTTGTCGAGATATTTCAGGCGAAAAAGGTTGCGGTCGGCCGGGATGTAAGACTGACAAGCGCAAGTATCGCCGACGCGCTTGCCCGGGGGCTCATGGACGCAGGCTGTGATGTCGTTGATATCGGTCTTTGCGGAACAGAACAGATTTATTTTGCGACCGTCCATCTTAAAACAGACGGAGGCATTATGGTGACGGCCAGCCATAATCCGATGGACTATAACGGTATGAAGCTGGTCAGGACAGATTCCAGGCCGGTCAGCGGCGACAGTGGTCTGCGGGAACTGGAGGATTTGGTCATGACCGCCAGTTTCACAAACGGCGCTGTCCCGGGCAAAAAAACGACAGTGTCGATCCTTGATGCCTATGTGCAGCACTTGTTGAGCTATATTGACGTATCGTCCCTGAAGCCGCTCACGGTGGTGACCGATCCGGGCAACGGCTGTGCCGGCGCGATTATTGACGCGCTGGAAAAGCATCTTCCCTTTCGATTTATCAAGATTCATCACGAACCGGACGGCACGTTCCCTCATGGTATTCCCAATCCGCTGCTGCCGGAGATGCGGGATGCCACAGCGCAGGCGGTGCTCAAAAGCCGGGCTGATGCGGGTATTGCCTGGGACGGCGACTTTGACCGCTGTTTTCTCTTTGACGAACATGGGTCCTTCATGGAAGGGTACTATATCGTGGGTTTTCTGGCCCAGGCTTTTTTGAAAAAGTTCCCTGGCGCCAAGATCATCCATGATCCGCGGCTGACCTGGAATACCATCGAACTTGTCGAACAAGGGGGGGGAATTCCGGTTCAAAGCAAGACCGGCCATGCTTTCATCAAAGAAAGAATGAGGCAGGAAGACGCCGTATACGGCGGCGAAATGTCTGCCCATCACTATTTTAAGGAGTTCGCCTACTGTGACAGCGGCATGATTCCATGGTTGTTAGTCTTGGAGAGTATGTGCAAAGAGGGGAAACCCCTGTCGATACTTGTGAAAGAACGGATGGAGCGGTATCCTGTCAGCGGCGAGATCAACCGGCGGGTAAAAGACGCCGGAAAAGTAATCGGCATGATTGAGGAGTTTTACCGGGGCAGCGCTCCCCTGATCGACAGGACCGACGGACTCAGCATGGAGTTTAGGGAGTGGCGGTTTAATGTAAGAATGTCCAATACGGAACCGTTATTGCGCCTGAATGTCGAGACCAGAGGCGATCAACAGCTGATGCAGGAGAAAACCCGGGAACTGCTGATGCTTATGGAGAAAGACTGATGATTACATAGGACTGATCTGGCCCTGGGAACGAAAAAAAGCAATTAGACTGCGTGTCTAATTGCTTAACTTGTGGGTTATTGCCGCCAGGACCTGGTCGACGGTGATCTGATTCATGCAGCGTTGCTCCGGGCAGGTCTTGGGGCCGGTCCAACGTGAGATGCCGGGAAAGACCTGCACCCGCAGGGGAATGCAGGGGATGCAGGGCAACTCGGGCGCGAGGATGGCGGCTTTGGCCGAGAGGGGCGCGACACTGGCCGGGGCGGTGCTGCCGAAGACGGCAACAAGCGGGATATCCATGGCTGAGGCGATATGCATGGGCGCGGTGTCCAGACTGACGAAAACGTCGGTCTTCGTCAGCAGGGCCATGAGATCCACCAGGCTGGTCTGTCCGCAAAAGTTGGCCACCGGGGCGGTGGTCAGACTGATGAGATTGTCGATATATTCCTGGTCATAAGGACCGCCGATGGTATAGATGGCAGCGTCATATTTTTCGGACAGGATGGTCATAAGGTCGGCGAAGCGCTGGGCCGGCCAGGTTTTTCGCGGGTTGGTCTTGGCGCAGAAGCCTATCAGATGCCGGCTGGCAGGCAGCCTTTCCAGAAGAGAGGCGGCTTTGGCGTGGTTGTCAGGTGAAATGCAGGGCAGCACCGGCTGAGCGGCAAGCTGCGAGTTGGTGAGCCGGCGGACCATACTTTGCAGCACTTCGGTGTAATGGGTGGTTTTGAAGTCCCCCACAGGATAAATGGTTGTAAACAGCAGCGGCAGTCTGGTGTCGCTGCCAAACATACTGGAGGGACCGATCCGCACCGGTATGCCGGCGAGGGTTGCCAGCAGCGCCGGTCTGAATTTGCCGTCCAGAGATACAAATAGGTCATATTGCTGGCTTTTCAAATGCTTTACGAGGTTTCGCATATAATCGAAGGAAGCTTTTTTCTGCTGGTAGTTGGCGGAAATCACTTCATCAATTACCGGATTGTTGATGACAACTTCTTCAGCCAGTTTTTTTACGATGATGGAGATCCGGGCCTCAGGGTAGATTTTTTTCAATAAGGCCGCCGCGCTTGTAGCCATTACTACGTCCCCGATGGCCAGGGTACAGCCCAGCAATATTTTCCGGAAGTTTGGCATGACAGTCCTCCTGATATGTTCTGGCTACTTTTTTAGTCTAATGCTTCCTGGCGTTCATGGCAACAGGTTTTTCTCTTTTATCCGCCAGCGGTCGACTTCGCAGCCTCTGCGGCAAAGAGAAATATTTCCGGCTTGCTCGGGGAAGAATGAAGAGCGGCAGGAAAGATGTCGCCGGAAAGCGAAGTTTTGGTTAAATGTGGAACCGGACGTTTTTCGGCGCTAGAAGGAGGAATTGTTATCATTACGTTCGGCACAGACGGTTGGCGGGGGATTATCAGCGAGGATTACACCTTCCATAACCTGCGCCTGGTAGCGCAGGCCATCGCCGAATATATAACCGAGCGGCAGGAGGCGGAAAAAGGGATCGTGATAGGATACGACGCCCGGTTCTTATCCCGTCAGTACGCCGAGGACTGCGCGGCGGTGATCGCCCACAAGGGAGTAAAGGTATGGCTGACAGACAAAATGTTGCCGACGCCGGCCCTCACCTGGCAGGTGAAGGACCGCCAGGCGGCCGGCGGGATTATGATCACCGCCAGCCACAATCCGCCCGAGTATAACGGACTGAAGTTCAAAGCTTCCTATGGCGGGTCGGCGTCGCCGGAAATCGTCGCCGACATCGAAAAATACGTGCGCCGGCTGGAGGCCGGCGGCGGAGAGTTCGCCAAGGTGCCTCTCACCGACAGGGTGGAGCTGGTTCCGCCGCAGGATGTCTATCTCGGCCATGTTCAGCAAATCCTTGACCCCAAGATGCTGCAGCGTTTTAAAGGAAAGATCGTTTTTGATGTGATGCATGGCTCAGCCAGCGGCTATGCTGCCAGCTTGGGGGCTCTTAACGGCCTCGACCTGATTGAAATCAGGAGCGACTATAATCCATCTTTCGGCGGAGTCAACCCGGAGCCTATCGAGAAGAATCTGGCGGCTCTGCGGCAGGCGGTAAGCGAGCACAAGGCGGTGATAGCCCTGGCAACCGACGGCGACGGCGACCGGATCGGGGCCATGGACGCGGACGGCCGCTTTATCAACGCTCATCAGATCATAGCCCTGCTTACCAAATACCTGGTGGAAAAGCGGGGTTGGACGGGCGGGGTTGCCCAGACGCTGACAGCTTCGGAGCTGGTCAAACGGGTGGCGGCCAAATATGGCCGGCGGCTTTATGAGACGCCGGTGGGCTTTAAATACATAGCCAATCTGATGCTGGAGGAAGACATCCTGATCGGTGGTGAAGAAGCGGGAGGTATCGGGGTCAAGAATTACATCCCCGAACGCGACGGCATCATGCTGGGCTTTCTGCTGATCGAGACGGCAGCCGCTTACGGCAGAACGCTGGGAGCGCTGCTGGACGAGATGATGGATGAACTGGGGCACTTTTACTATGGGCGGGAAGACCTGCATCTTGAAGAGACCCGCAAAGCCCGTCTCATGGCCAAGCTGGCCGACGCTCCACCCAAGGAACTTGCCGGGCTCAAGGTATCGTCAGCCAAATGCACCGATGGGTGCAAGTTAAATCTGGACGATGGCTGGGTCATGTTCCGGGCCTCGGGAACCGAACCGATTGCACGGGTCTACGCTGAGGCCCGCAGCCAGAAGCTGCTGGCAGAAATATTGGAAAAGGCGGTGAATTATGCCAACCAAGCCTAAAATTCGTAAAGCGGTCATTCCGGCGGCGGGACTCGGGACGAGATTTTTGCCGGCGACCAAGGCTCAGCCGAAGGAAATGCTGCCAATTGTCGACAAACCGGCCATCCAGTACATTATCGAAGAGGCCATCCAGTCTGGCATCGAAGACATTCTGATTATTACCGGGCGCAACAAGCGCGCCATTGAGGATCATTTTGACCGGGCGGTGGAACTGGAGCTGACCCTCAAGGCTCAGGGCAAGTACGACCTATTGGGATTGGTGGAGGAGCTTTCCAATGTGACCATCCACTATGTCCGGCAAAAAGAACCAAAAGGGCTGGGGCACGCGGTTTTGTGCGCCAAGCACTTCGTGGGGCAGGAACCGTTTGCGGTACTGCTGGGGGACGACATCATCGATGCGTCGGTGCCTTGCCTGAAACAGCTGATGGATGTATATGAGGATTGTCCCGGCACCATCCTCGGGGTTCAGGAGGTTCCCAGGCACAGAGTGAGCAGCTACGGTATCGTGAAACCGGAAGCAGTCAAGGAAAACCTGTGGCGGGCGGTGGATCTTGTGGAGAAGCCTGCCGAGGCTGACGCTCCATCCCGTCTGGCGGTGCTGGGCCGGTATATCATTGAACCGCAGGTTTTTGACATTCTGGAAAATACCCCGCCGGGGCGCGGTGGCGAGATCCAGCTTACTGACGCCCTGCGCGTTCTGGCGGCGACAAGGTCGGTATACGCCTATCATTTTGAAGGACGCCGCTATGATGTCGGCGACAAACAGGGTTATCTTGAGGCGACAGTGGAATTTGCCCTGAAACGGCCGGATCTGCGGGATCAGTTTCTGCGCTATCTGGTAAAAACGGTCGGGCCACTGATCTCCGGGGAAGAAGCGGCTTCGTTAACCAGCGGGGCCGCCATCGAGGAATGAGGGATCCTATGAATGTATTGGTAACCGGCGGGGCCGGCTATATCGGCTCTCACACTGTGGCACAGCTGCTTAGGTCGGGGATCCGGGTGGTGGTGTATGATAACCTGTCCAAGGGTCATCGCCCGGCTGTTCCGGCCGAGGTGCCTCTTGTGGAGGGGGACATTCGGGATAACCGCGTCTTGCGGCAGGCGTTCGGCGACTATCATATCGACGCGGTAATCCATTTTGCCGCCAGCAGCCTGGTGGGGGAATCGATGCAGCGCCCGAGCGATTACTACAATAATAATGTAGCAGGTACCCTGTCCCTTCTTGATACTATGCTGGAGTGCGGTGTTGCCAAGATCGTCTTTTCGTCCACCGCCGCAGTATACGGTGAACCGGAAGAGTGGCCGATCAGCGAGGATATGCCGACTGTGCCCACCAATGTTTATGGCCGGACCAAGCTGACCATTGAGCAGATGCTGGCCGATTTCAGCCGGGCTTACCAGCTTTCCTATGTGTCCCTGCGCTATTTCAACGCCGCCGGGGCGTTAGGCGGGGCCCGGATCGGCGAGGACCACAGCCCTGAAACTCATCTGATTCCCTTGGTATTGCAGGCGGCCCTCGGACTGCGGGCCGGCATAAAGGTTTTCGGAACCGATTACCCGACCGCCGACGGCACCTGTATCAGGGATTACATTCATGTCAGCGACCTTGCTGACGCCCATGTCAGGGCACTGCGCCACCTGATGGACGGCGGGGCCTCCAAGGCATATAACCTGGGCTCCGAAGCCGGCCACAGCGTCAGGCAGATTATCGACAGGGCCAAAGCGATCACCGGGATTGATTTTCCGGTGCACGAGTCAGAGCGGCGGGCCGGCGACCCGGCAGTCCTTGTGGCTTCTTCGGCAAAAATCAGGGCAGAGCTGGGCTGGAGTCCCGCCAGCAGCGACCTGGATACCATCATCGGGTCGGCCTGGGCCTGGCATAAGAATCATCCGGGCGGTTACCAAAGCGATCAGTCAATCAAGAAATAGAAAAGAACCGATAGCAAAATTCCTGTCAGGGTACAATAATGGAGGGTCAGCATGCTTCCTACCGCTATCGTCATTGGCACTGTTTTTATGGATTGCAAGGGATTTTCCAAACAACGCTACAACTCCGCCGGCCGAAATCTCGGCAGCGTCAAATTTGTCCATGGCGGAGTAGGGCGGAATGTTGCCGAAAATATGGCAAACCTTAGGATTGGTACTGTTTTTGTTTCCAGTGTCGATAAGACCGGGATTGGCAAGGAAGTGGTCCACAGGCTCGCCAGGACCGGGGTCGATGTCGAGTTCCTGCTGGAGAGCGAAGCCCGGGGGATGGGGATCTGGCTGGCGATTATGGACGAAACCGGCGAACTGGCGGGATCGGTCTCGCAAATGCCTGATCTGGTCGATCTGGAGAATTTCATTACCGAACGGGGCCCGGAGTTTATCCGGCGGTCCAGCCACGTAATTCTGGAACTCGATCTCAGCGAATATATCACGAAAAAGGTAATGAGCCTGGCCCAGGAGCACCGCAGGCCGGTTTTCGGCATTCCGGGCAATCTAGGGGTTATTCTGCAGGATATCGACATGCTTGCCGGCCTGGATTGCTTTATCTGCAACGATATCGAAGCCGGACGGATCATGGGCAGGGAGCTGCGCGACACCGATCCCGGCAAGCTGCAGGAGGAACTGAAAAAATTCGTTGATGGAATCGGACTGGCCTCGATGGTCATCACCCTCGGCTCGGCCGGCTGCGTCTACTATGACGCCCGCAGCGGCGAGAAGGGCTTTCAGCCGATTTTCCCGGTGACGGTGATCGACACTTCCGGCGCGGGGGACGCTTTCTTTTCCGGCACAGTCATGGGCCTGATCCGCAAAAAACCGCTCAGTGAAGCGGTGGTGTACGGCAGCCGGGTCGCCAGCTGGACGGTTCAGTCGGATGAGAATACCTGCCGGGACCTGGCTGACAAAATGGCTGAAGACGCCGTGTTTCAAGACCTGATGGGCGAGATTGCCAAAACCGCCAAGAAAGGGTTTACTGTTGTTTCCCGCTAATTATTTTTGAAGGAGGGAAGGCTATGCCGGCGAACGAGCTGAGGCTGGCCACGGGATTTACCTTCGATTATTCCAACCTGTACGGACCCGGTAAAGTGACGACCTCGGACTGCGAAGAACTGGCCCCGCGGATCGCGGCCGCGCAGGCGGCCATCGAGCGGATGCGGGCCGGTGGCGAGGTGCGGGGCCATCTGTCCAAGGACGGAACCCCGGAAAAAGTATTGTTTTCCCAGCTGCCGTATGTCGCGGCAGGCAATCTTAACTCGCCGCAATCGATCACCCGGCTGAAGGAGTTTGGACAGTCGGTCCGGCATAACGTGGATGCGGTGATTCATTTCGGCATCGGCGGGTCGTACCTTGGCAACAAGGTGCTGTTCGACATTCACTGCGGCGAGTTCTGGAACAGCAAGGATATTTCAGCCCGAAACGGCTATCCCAAACTGTATTTTAGCGGCAACAACATTGACCCGGCGCGGACAGTGGACCTTGTGGACCACATCGCGGCCGAGGCCGGACGAAAAGAAGGGGCCTGCTATAAAGTAATGCTGGTGGTGGTCTCCAAGTCCGGCTCGACTCTTGACACGATGTCAGCCTTCATGGTGGTTTATGGTGCCCTGAAAGACCGGTTGCCGGACGGCGCGGTCTCGGTGGTCGCGGTTACCGATCCGGCGGAAGGCGAACAAGCCACGCTGCTGAAAAAACTGGCCGGCGACGAGGGGTGGCCCACCTTTGCCGTTCCCGACGGCGTTGGCGGCAGATTCAGTATTTTTTCGGAAGTGGGCCTTGTGACCGCGGCCTGCATCGGACTTGATATTGACGCTTTTCTGGCGGGAGCGCGGGGGATGGACGAGGCCTGCCGCACAGGCGATATGTGGGCCAATCCGGCGCTGTTGAACGCGGTGCTCAAGTATCTTGCCGCCGAGAAATACGGCCGGGATATCGAGGTCTTCATGCCTTACGGCGATTATCTGAAATCCATTGCCGAATGGTACATCCAGCTGTTGGCCGAGTCGCTGGGAAAACGGCGGGATCGGCAGGGGCGGGAAATTTTCTACGGCCGCACGCCGATTGTCGCGGTGGGTACCACCGATATGCACGCCCAGACCCAGCAGCATCAGGACGGAAAAAAGAACAAGGTCGTCCAGTTCGTAAAAATCGCCCAGTGGCAAAGCGACCCGGTTATTCCTGACGCCTTTCCTGCAGTCAAACCGCTGGCGCAGTTCGCTTCCCTGCGGATGAGCCAGGCGCTGGATACCGCCCTGGAAGCCAACGCCGCCGCCCTGAGCAGCGATAACAGGTTCAACGCCGCCCTGATACTGCCGCGGCTGGATGCCTATCATCTCGGCGAACTGCTCTATATGCTGGCGCTGTCGGTGGCTTACGAGGGAGAACTGGCCGATGTCGACGCCTTCGACCAGCCGGGCGTGGAGGCTTACAAGAAGATCATGGGTCCCATGCTGACCAAACTCAAAAACGGGTAAAACGATTATAATTTTAGCTGACAGGAAAAGGATCCGCAAAAAAATGCGGATCCTTTTCCTGTTGTCGTTTCTTCCCCTCGCGATTCCAGATTGGCCCCGGGAAATGGTCTGAAGTCCCCGGGTTATTTTCCGCCGATTATCGCGTTGCAGTATCCTATTTTTAAAAGTTCTGCGCTGAAAGGCGAATTTTTTTAAAAAAAGATATGGAAAAAAATGTAAAAAAGGATTATAATGGCAATGGATTAAATGTAAATTATTGGAAATTATTTTAAGGATGTTTTTTGATTATGGAACCTTCTAGGTAGTGGTTAAATTATCCTTTAATGGACAACATAAACAAAAGGGGGGAGGAGCGGTGTGATAAAGGGTCCAAAGATTTCGGTTGTTATTCCGACACTTAACGCGCAAACCCTCATCGGGCCTCTTTGGGAGGCTTTACAACGCCAATGGCTATCCCCTTGGGAGACGATCATTATTGACTCGACTTCCGATGATAAGACGGCGGATATTGCTTCAGCCTTTGGGTCCAAGGTCATAAGCATCGGCAGAAAGGATTTCAACCATGGCCTGACGCGAAACCTCGGGGCGACCCTGGTTTCCGGCGACATCATCGTTTTTATGACTCAGGATGCGTTGCCTGCCGATGACGAGACGCTTTACCATCTCATCGAACCGATTGTCGAAGGTAAAGCGGTGGCGTCGTACGCCAGGCAGATTCCCTGTGACGAATCAGATCCTATCGAGCGATTCTGGCGGTATTACAACTATCCTGAAGAGGCGGCGATAAAAAACCTGCAGACTACGTACCGGCGATATTTCTTTTCCAACGTTTGTTCCGCTTTTCAAAGAGATGTCTTTATGGCAGTAGAGGGGTTTGAGGAGGCAGAAATTGGCGAAGACATGCTGATGGCTTACCGATTGATACATGCCCGGTATTCGATCGCCTATCAAAGTTCGGCCCAGGTGTTCCACTCCCATCATTTTACCACCCGGAAAAAGATAAGACGTTACTACCAGATTGGCGCGTTTAATCAGGCGCACCCTTTTCTGACTGCCGAAGCAAGCCATGAAAAAGACGGTATTGCCACTGTGAAGAAATTGCTTTCCGGGCTGCTGGCCAGTGGAGCGTATGGTTATCTGCCTGTTGCTGTAATGGATATGGCGATTCGCTACATCGCCTATACTGCTGGACGCTTCAGTGCATCATCTATTCGATCGAGGGACTCATTTCCCGGGAGGACGGTTGAACGATGAGGAATCCTTTGCGGCAGCTGCTTGGGCTGATATCAGATATTTATTACAGCCGACGGCTTATTTTAGAGCTGACTTTCCAGGACATCAAGGCCCGCTATTTGGGATCCTATCTGGGCATATTGTGGGCTTTCATCCAGCCGACGGCAACGATTCTAATCTTATGGTTTGTATTTGAGGTTGGCTTTAAAGCAGCGACGGTCGACAACTTCCCGTTCGTCCTTTGGCTCATAACCGGCATGGTGCCCTGGTTTTTTGTTGCAGACAGCATTTCCGGGGCCACTGGTTCAATTGTCGAGAGCAGCTATCTGGTCAGTAAGGTGGTGTTCCGAGTCAGTATTTTGCCGATTATCAAAATATTGGCATCCTTAACGATACACTTGTTTTTTGTCTTGTTCGTGGTACTGATGTTTTATGTTTATAACTACCCACTCAGTGTCTACTATTTGCAAATTGTTTACTACCTTGCGGCTATGCTGGTTTTAGTCACAGGTCTTTCCTGGATTACCTCTTCGCTGGTGATCTTTTTAAAAGATATTGGACAGGCAGTGGCAATGCTGTTGCAATTCGGTTTTTGGCTTACACCGATATTCTGGCCGGTAAACTCGATTCCGGAGCGCTTTCAAGGTATCGTAAAAATAAATCCTTTTTGCTACCTGGTGGAGGGATATCGGACAACTTTCATCTGGCATCGGTGGTTTTGGGAGGACGGTACAGCCGCACTGAGCTTTTGGATGGTAACGCTGACGATATTTTTTCTTGGGGCAATCATCTTTCGGCGTCTGCGGCCGCATTT
>JARLHY010000021.1 GCA_031292015.1 Negativicutes bacterium
AGTCACGGAGCCACCCGTCAAACGGGTGGCTTGGGTTAGCCCTGTAAGGGCCTGCTACAAGCTGAGTCTCAAGACTCACTGAAAAGGTCTGCCAACCGCACAACTTTTTCAGTCAGCCCCTAAAGGGGCTCTTTTTATGACTTTTTGACGTACTCACCCGTAAACGGGTCAATCAGTTCCTTCAGGCATAGTTGATCGGCAACTATATCGTCTTGCAATTGTTCCCTGATATATTTCTCAATCGCCTCTTTATTTCGCCCTACTGTATCTACAAAATATCCCCGGCACCAAAATTGCCTATTACCATACTTGTATTTCAAGTTCGCATGCCTATCAAATATCATCAACGAGCTTTTCCCTTTTAAATATCCCACGAAATACGCCACACTGATCTTAGGCGGTATGCTCAATAACATATGGATGTGATCCGGGCATGCATTGGCTTCGTGGATTTCTACCCCTTTGTACTCACATAGCTTTCTTAGTATCACTCCAATGTCCGCTTTGATTTTCCCGTATATGACCTGTCTTCTATATTTGGGTGCAAAAACGATGTGATATTTACATCGCCACTTGCTGTGTGCTAAACTTTTACTATCCATTTGGATGCGCCTCCTTTGTTAATTATGCGGTCGGCAAACCTGCATCTATTTTAACAAAGGAGGCTTTTCTTTTCGACGCATAGCTATAAGCTTCTTGGAACCACCTGCCTAGCAGGTGGTTTTCGCTTACGCAAGAAAAGGAACGGCCACCGAAAGTGGCCGTTCCTTTAATCGTCCCGCGCCTTGCTTACAGGCTGTCGCGGTAAATCTCCTTCACCTCGGCCGGGCTGGGCACCCGGGGGTTGTTGTCGATAACGAACTTCATTGTCTTGAAGGCATTGGCGGTAAGCCAGTCCAGATGCTCTTGCGTCACCCCGAAATCCCGCAGCTTCCGCACCATATTCACCCTGGCGATGAGAGCGCCGACCAGCTCAATGCTTTTTTCAGCCGCGGCCTCAATGGTCATGTTTTTGATATCTGTGCCCATCGCCTTGGCGATCATGGCGAACTTTTGCGGCACTTGCCGGCAGGCGAATTTCATGGTCGGCAGGAACAGCGCCGCCAGCCCTTCACCGTGAGCCACGTCGAACAGGCCGCTGACCGGGTGTTCCATGCCATGGGCCAGCGTTGTGGCGGTGGCGTCGATGGCCATACCGGCTAGGGTGTTGGCAAACACGACTTTTTCCCAAGCCGCAAGGTTGCTGCTGTCATCGTAGACCGCCGGCAAATTCTCGGCCAGCAGGGCGATCGCCTGCAGACAGAACATGTCGGTCATCGGATTGCCTTTTTGCGAAATGTAGGACTCAATGGCGTGGAACAGCGCGTCCAGACCAGGTCCGGCGATCGAGCCCTTCGACAGGGTCGTCAGCAGCTCCGGGTCAATGATCGATGCTTTGGGATAATTAAAGGGCGACCGAATTGCCTTTTTGTCATGGGTTTCCGGGTTGGTCAGCACCGCGGCGCAGTTTCCTTCACTGCCTGTGCCTGCCGTTGTCGTGATCATGATCGACGGCAAAGCTCCGACCCCTGGCTTGCCGAAGATATACTCGTTGATATCGCCTTCGTTGACCGCCATGAACGCGGTGGCCTTCGCCGCGTCCATCGAACTGCCGCCGCCCAGGCCGATCACTACATCGCATTTTTCGCTGCGGGCCAGAGCTGCCGCTTCCAGAGCCATTGTCGTCAGCGGATTGGCGGCAATCTTGCCGTAGACCACGACCTCAAGGCCCTCCTCTTTCAGGTAACCGACCACCCTGTCCAGCAGTCCCGTCCGGGCAGAGCTCCCTGACGTGACGATCAGAGCTTTGCCGCCGTGCTGCCGGGCGATCTTGCCGACCATCGCCAGCTGGCCGCAGCCGAAAACCAGCCGGACCGGATTATGATATTCAAACAGAGTCATGAATAGACACCTCCAAATCCTTTACAAACCATTTTTATGCTGTCGCATTCTTCTGGGCGGCCTGCGGATCGGCGTTTTTCGGGAATGCCAGAACCGACAGGGTGCACAGCAGGGCGAAAGAAGCCAGGACATAGATGCCGGCGTCGGTCGAACCGGTGAGGTCTTTCAGGAACCCCACGAAATACGGGCCGAAAAAGCCCCCCAGGTTGCCTACCGAACTGATGATGGCAATCCCCACGGCAGCCGCGCCCTCACTGAGGAACATATGGGGCAGCGTCCAGAAGGTGCCGATAAAGCCGTAAAACCCGGCCATCGTGATACAGAGGAAAAACACGGACAGCGGCAGATTGCTGGTCATCGTCAGGGCCAGCAGGCCGATGAAGCTGACGAAGATCGGCGTGGCCACATGCCAGCGGCGTTCGCCGGTCTTGTCCGAGTGCCTGGCGATCAGAACCATCGCGATGACCCCGCAGATGTAGGGCAGGGTCGAAACCAGCCCGATCTGGGTATTTGTCATCATTTTCGACAGCGCCCGCAGGATCTGCGGCATCCACATTCCCAGGCCGTACATCGCCAAAACCATGCAAATATGAACCCAGGAAATGTGCCACACCCGGAAATTGCCGAAAACGGCCCACTTCGATACTTTCAGCTTGGCGGCTTTGATCTCGTGCTCTTTCTTGAGCTCGGCCACCAGCCAGGCCTTTTCTTCCGGTGTCAAAAACTTGGCCTGCTCCGGCCGGTCAATCATGACAAACAGCGTAACAAGGCCCATGATTACAGCCGGAATCCCCTCCAGGATGAACATCCACCGCCAGCCGACCAGTCCGTACCAGTTGGCGTTATCCATGATCCAGGCCGAAACCGGTCCGACAAGAATATTGGCGATCGCCATGCCGCAGATGTAGAAGGATACCGCCTTGGCCAGATGCTTGGCCGGAAACCAGAAGGTAAGGTATAAGATCATACAGGGGTGAAAGCCCGCTTCGGCCGCCCCGAGCAGAAACCGCATAATCCCCATCTGGGTTATGCTGTGGACAAAACCGGTGGCCACCGTGACCAGCCCCCAGGTGATGAGGATCCGAGCGACCCAGATTCTGGCGCCGACCTTGTGCATGATGACATTACTGGGTACTTCGAAGAAAAAGTAGGCTATGAAGAAAATTCCGGCCAGCATTCCGAAAGCGGTGGCACTGATCCCCAGATCCTTGTTCATCTGGAGGGCGGCAAACCCGATGTTTACCCGGTCGACCATGGCGATGACATACAGGAACATGATATACGGGACAATCTTCCATCTTACCTTGCTCATCAGCTTGTTCTCATCGAAGGTACGGGTTTCCATTCATTACTTTCCTCCCTTTAGTATAGTTTGGCAACATAATACCGTAGGAGTTCTACGGATATCACCTCAGGAAGACGGCCCGGACCCAGTCCGGGCCCAAAACGCGCTAGAAACTGCCGGCTAACTCGCCGACCGCCTGCCGGAAAGCCTCGATATTCTCCACGCTGACCTCGCTGGTAATGCCCTGCGCCGGGGCGATGAGGTAGCCGCCGCCCTTGCCCAGGATCGCGGCAGTCTGCCGGACATCCTCCTTGACCTGCTCAGGTGTTCCGAAAGCCAGCGCCCCGGCGGTCGAGATGCCGCCATAAAAGGTCAGTGCCTCGCCGAACTGTTCTTTGACTGTGGTTATATCCATGGCATCAGGCTGAATCGGATTCAGGATGCTGAGACCCATCTCGATGAAATCAGGAATAATCGGCAGAATGTCGCCGCAGCTATGGTGCATCACCGGAATTCCCGCTTCCTGATACACCTGCCAGACCCGCTTCAGGCGAGGTTTGATAAACTCGCGCCACATCGCCGGGGAAAAGAGCATGCCAGTCTTTCCGCCGTAGTCGTCGCCTGTTCGCCCGCAGCCCACACCCAGCTTGACATACCTTTTTGCCACCGCCACCTGGTAGTCGGTAATTCTGTCCAGCAGGGTCCCGGCGAAGTCCGGATTCAGATAAAAATCCATCAGGAAATTGTCAAAGCCCCGCAGCGTCCAGGCCCGTTCAAAAATGCAATAGATCTGATAAGAAGTGACAAGATAATCCTGACCGTAGGTGGCGACCACTTTTTCGGCCCGGGCCAGCAGCCCGTCGGCGTTGGGATCGGGAAATTCGTAGCCGGCCCACTGGTCCATATCGGCCAGCGGATGCACCACCGGCAGCGGTCCTTCCTGCCCGTTCGAGTAGCCCACCCCCCAAGAATCGAAGGAAAGGTCGCTGTCAGCCAGTTGGCGGGCCTTGATGTTGCCCACGGCGTCGTTGAGATAGGCGTAAACGATGTGATTGCCCAAAAACGAGACCGCCTGCGGCTCACTGGCCAGGCCCCAGTGTTTCAGCATCTTGTCCAGGCAGGCCCCGGAAAAATCGATCTGGGTCGGCAGACGGTCGATTTCCTGGCGTTTCATCGTCCGCAGCAAGCGTTCTTTCGGCGTTAATTTCTGATTCATAGCACACTCCTAATATGTTTTATAGTTTGTCAAATACGTCCATAATATGGGCCTGAATAGCCGCTTTGGCTTTCTCGACGTCCCTTTCTTCCAGTATTTCCAGCAGCAGCCGATGATCGTCGTATTCTTGGAGCTGCTTATCCTGAACCTTGGGATGGATAAAATTGATGAAGCGGCAGACATGCCCCTGCAGCATGGTCCAGCTTCGCTTATAGGCTTCAATCCTCGACCAGTTGATAATCGTCCAGTGAAACTCAATATCCAGGGCCGACATCGTCGAATAATCGCCAAGATTGCTCTTTTTCTCCTGCATCGCGTCAACAATGTCATGCAGCTCACCGAAATTCTTTTTCGACAGATTCGCCAGGACCAGTTCGATCACTTTAGCCTCGATCAACGAACGCAGCTGAAACATGTGATACATTTCGTCCATATTGATGTCGGCGACAAAAGCCCCTTTGTATTTGATCGAGGTTACAAGACCTTCCTCTTCCAAACCGCACAGCGCCTCGCGGATCGGGATCGGACTGACCTGCAGCTCCTTGGCCACTTCCGTTTCCACGATTCGCTGGCCCGGCTTCAGCCGGCCGTCAATGATATTGGCCCGAATGATCTGTCTGATAGTGTCTTTCAAGGACTTTGACGAATACATGCCTTGTTTTTCATCCTGACTCATAATTACTCCTCGCTTGTCTGAAATTATATATAAATTTCAATATTATATATAATAATCATAATTATATATAATATTTCTCGCCCTGGCAACCGTTTCCAGACGAACGAACAGCAAAAAAGGCTTTAGGTTTTCACCTAAAGCCTTTCAGATGGCTGTTTTTTTTTGCATCCCAATTACTCTGGATTTTTCGGTATGGCGAAGCTCATTCTTGTCCCGACTCCCAGCTCGGCCTCGCACCACACCCGGCCACCCATCTGTCTGACAAGCGTCTTCACATAAGCCAGCCCCATTCCTTCGCCGGCGACATCCTGCTTACCCGCCCGCCGGAAAACATCAAACACCTTCTCCGTATCCTCAGCGGCGATTCCCCGTCCGTTGTCCTCAACACTGAACATGAATGTATCTCCGTTTTCCTTGCAATCAATGCCGATTCTCCCGGCGCGGGCAGGTTCCAGGTACTTAATGGCATTATCAAGCAAATTGCCGATAATCTGTTCCATGGCCAGGCGGTCACTTGTGAGTTGCGGCAAAGAGCCCAGGTCGACCTGGATATTCTTCTGCTCGATCTGGTGATTGAAGGTCTGCAAAATAGCGCCGACAAGTTCCTTCATATCAATGCTTTCGTTGTGCCATTCCCGCCGGCCGATCCGGGACAGTTTCAGCAGCTCCGCAATCATTCTGTCCATACGGTCCACGGAAGAGCCGATAAATTGGAGTGCTTCCGGGACATCCTGTTCCAGCACCCTGACGACCTCGCCGCGGCTGGTTTCCGAAAGATTGCAACGCGCCTCCTGCAGCTTTTCCGTCAGCAGCTCAAGGGAATCTTGAAGTTCCCGGGAAAAACCTTTAATATTGATCAGCGGCGCCCTGAGGTCATGCGAAACAATGCTGGCGAAACTGGTGATCTCGCTGTTTTTTTCCGCCAGTTCAGCCGCATAGTGTTCCAGTTTGCTGTAGGCCTGATTCAGCTGGAAAAAAAGCAGGTTAAACGGTTCTTTAAGACTTGTTTCGACAATCGCCCGGTACAAAAAGAAGTAGGCCGTCACCTTGAACAAATGGCCGATCATGTTTTGCCAGCCGTACATGTAGGTATAGAAGGTAAAAGCCAGTTCGGTGCAGACGGATGTGACGAAAAAAATCAGCAGCAGCCGGTACACATTCCGGTGAAACTGGTTTTTATGATGCACGAGCAGCACGACCCCGGCCGCAAGCACCAACGAAATGATATATTCGCTGTATATTTTGAACGGAGTAAGCCCCTGGCCATCTTCGAAACAAACCGGGAATACATTCCACCGGAACACCGCCAACAACGCCAGCGCAGCCAAAACAGCATAGCCGATAAGTACATGGCGGGGCCTGACCGGCCTGACAAGCGAAAGTCCCGCGAGCAGCATGCCGAAGCTGTCCAGGTATCTGGCAACAATCCACATCTGGGGGCCCAGATTGGTGCCTGCGTCGGGAAAAATCCCCATCCCCTCGTATCCCAGAGTATGCAGTAAATCAAATAACCCGGCAAAGGCGTAGCTGATACCGATAATCGGAATAAAGGCGTTGTTGATATTTTTATAGGTATTGTAAACAATCAGCGCAATAGTGAAACTGACGATGATTGTGAACAACTCGGTAAAGGTATGAAACAGCAAGTAGTTTTGGCTGCTAACGTATCCGGCTCCCGCCAATAGGCAGGCTCCCGGCAGAATAGCAGTCTTCAGACTGATATCGGCTTGTCGGGCATCAACCATTTGATTCACTGCTTTCCCACTTCGTCTGCGTCCCGCTAACCGGCAAGGTGAAATACATTGCTGTTCCTGCTCCCAACTCGGATTCGCACCAAACCCGCCCCCCCAACTGACGCACCAGCGTCCGGACGTAGGCCAGCCCCATGCCGTCCCCCGGCGCATCTTGCACGCCCGCCCGGCGGAAGGCCTGAAAGATCTTTTCATGGTCGTCGTTAGCGATTCCCCGGCCGTTGTCCGTGACCGAAACCAGATACTCATCCCCTGCCGCGGCTGCTTCAATCCTTATCTGCCCCGGCACCTGCGGCCGAAGGTATTTCACCGCATTGTCCACCAGATTTCCCAGGATCTGTTCCATCGCCAGCCGGTTGGTCGAGACCTTCGGCAGTTTTCCCACCGTCACCGCGATCTTCTTGCTGTCGATTTCGTGCTTATAAGCTTGAACCGCGCTAATCGCCACGGCCTCCATATCAACGTCCTCGAAGGTAAGTTCCCGCCGGCCCAGCCGGGCCAGTCCCAGCAGCGCGTTGACCATCTTATCCAGCCGGTCCACCGACGTATAAATGAACCCCAGCGCCTCCGGCACATCCTTTTCCAGCAATTCGCTGATTCTTTCCCGCTCGGCCTCCGGCAGTCCGGCTCCGGCCTGCTGCAACGCCTGCCGCACCTCGGTAATCGAGGCGCCCAGCTCATGGGAGAACCCTTTTAAATTGACCATCGGGCTGCGAAAATCGTGGGCAATGCTGTTGGCGAAGGACGTCAGCTCTTTGTTGGTCTCGGTAAGCTCGTCGGTCATTCGCCGCAACAGCCGTTCCCGCTCACGCAGTTCCTCATTGCTGGTCGCCAGCGCTTCCTGAGCTGCCTGCCGCTCCATGATTTCTTCTTCCATCGCCGCATTTGTCTCCTGTAGCTCGGCCGTCCGCTCGGCTACCGTCGCCTCCAGTTCGGCGTTAAAGCGTTGCAGCCGCAGGTTGGCTTCCCGGATCAGTGCCTGCGCCTCTTTCTCCATCGAGATGTCATGGTTGATCTCCAGAATGGAAACAGGATTGCCGGAAGCGTCCCGGTAGAGGGTCTGATGGCTCTGGACCGTGATCCGCGCTCCGTCCTTGCGACAGTGGATCAGTTCTCCCGTCCAATGCCCTGCCGCGAAGATGTCATCCATCGCTTTTTCCACCGACTCCGGGAACTTGGTCTGCAGAAGGTCGTGGGTCACCCGGCCCACCGCCTCCGCGGCAGTGAAACCGTAGCCCTTTTCCGCGCCCTGATTCCAGTAGACCACCCGGCTGTCCAGATCCCGCACCATGATGTAGTCGTGGGCATAGTCCAGCAGTTGGGCCTGCTCGCGAATCTGCCGTTCGTCCTGCTTCTTTTCTGTTATATCGTGGTTGATTTCCGTTATCGACACAGGCGTACCGGCCAGGTCCCTGTTCAGCGTCCAGTGGCTCTGGACCGTGATCCGCACTCCGTCCTTGCGGCTGTGGATGAGTTCTCCCTCCCAGTGCCCTGCGGTAAAAAGGCTCTCCATCGTCCTTTCCAGCGATTCGGGAAACTTGGTCTGCAGGAGGTCGTGGGTCACCCGGCCCACCGCCTCCGCGGTGGTGAAACCGTAGCCCTTTTCCGCGCCCTGATTCCAGTAGACCACCCGGCTGTCCAACCCCCGCACCATGATGTAATCGTGGGCATAGTCCAGCAGTTGGGCCTGCTCGCGAATCTGCCGCTCGGCGGCTTGTCTCTCTGTGATCTCCTCTTCCAGCGAAGTATTGATCTCCTGCAGCTCGGCCGTCCGCTCGGCCACAAGCTGCTCCAGTCCCACGTTCAGCTCCCGCAGAGCCGCCTGAACCTGACGCCGCCTATGCTGGATCACAAGCAGCAGGCCAATCAGCGCCAACAGGCTCCCGGTCAGCAGCATACCGCTGGCGATCTGCCAGCGGTATGTTTCCCACAGGCCGGGCTGGCGAAACTCGATCCGGCTCCCCGCCGGCAGGCGGCTTTCATCGATTCCCCAGCGCTTCAGCTCCCGCCAGTCGAAAATATATTCCGCCGCCGCCGCCCGCTCCAGCGGCCCATGAGCCGTCATATTGCCCCCCAGTATATCCTCGGCCACTTCGGCCGCCTTTGCGCCAAGTACCGCCTGGCTGGCCATGTAGCCACCCACCGTGCCGCGGCCCATAAAAACATCCACTGAGCTGTAGACCGGCACCTGGGCTACCCCATGGAGCTGTCTCAGAGCATCCCCCGGAATGAAATCATTGCCGGCCACATCCCGGTAAAAGTACAGATAAAAAATCACCGAATCACCGCTGATGGTTTTCGCCGTCTCCAGGATCTGGGCGAAAGGCAGCTGATTGAGATAGATGAATTCCGTCCGCCCGGCAAATTCAGCCGCAGAGTCCCGGAAAGCGGCCACCGCGTTTCGTTCCCGGTCAGAGTCCCCGGCCACCACATAGATCTTCCTGGTATTGGGCTGAGCCTGCAGAATAAAACTTATCGCCGTTTTTGTCCCGTACGTCCCGACCACGCTGCGGTAATTGGCCGGCAGCTCGGAATACGTTTCGTTCTCACCTGTATATAGGCTTAAAACAGCCGGCACTCCGGGAAAAGTCTGTTCCCCGTAACCCTTCATGAAATTGGCGGCAGGCTCAAGATGGGTAACAACAAGGTCGGGGCGGTTGCCTGCGTACTTTTCCTGGAGAAACCGGGACAAAGAGGCCCCATAGTCTTTATTGAAACCATTCCGGGTCATATCAAGATATTCATAGCTATATTCTATTTTGCCGGCCGCACTTTGTCCCATCCGGGTCGCAAACCCACGGGTAAACAGGGCGTGAATCGAAAGATCGGCACTGTTGGAATAAAGAATCAGCACCTTTTTTGCCGGCGTCTCCGCCGCCTGGGCAGGCGAAAACAGCGCCGCCACCAGCAGCACCGCCAAAACGATCATCCATCCTTTTCTTTTGGCTGGCTGTCCCGGATTCATCACCGTCGCCCGCTCCCTCCCGCCGGTGGCTCACTGGCGTTCCGACATCATTTGAAAACATTTTAACTTTTCACATAATGAACCACGAATCCTTCTTACTTTCCAACAAAATATAAAATAATCGCCTCAGCGCCATAAATCGCCATGAATCGTCAGCGCCGGAAACCCCTGCGGACACTCCCGCCAAACCCCCGCCTGTTTTCAAAAATAAAAAGCTCTAGGCGACTGCCTAAAGCTTTTCAGTCTGTTGGGAAACGCGCTATTTGCCACCGCCTCCGCTCAGGCGGAGTTACCCTTCGGTTTCCTGGCACATATTCGAATTCAGATACTGCCCGGATTCATCCATCAGCTTGCGAAGCTCGACCAATTTCTCCCGGAGGTAATTATCCCAATCGGCCTGTGTCCGCCGCACGGCCGTTTCGCTCATGGCCGCCTCTGGTTGGTAAGTCATCAAATCCCCTCCCAAAAAGTATAGGAACCTCTTTGTTTACTATACACCTTTGGCAGAGAAAATACTTACGATCTGATCTTGAATTCTGTATTCATGATGAGCCCGGCTCTGCCGCAGGAACGAGCTGCACGGGCACCGGCCGCCGGAGCGTTTTGGCCGCCTTGATGGACCCGGCTTTTCTCACAGCGGAAAGCTGACCACAAATGCCGTCCCCTGCCGCGATGTATCAACCTCGATCTTCGCGCCATGCCGCTCGGCGATCCGGTAGCAGACCGGCAGTCCCAGACCGGTTCCGTTTTCCTTTGTTGTTGTGAAGGGAGTCCCGATTTTATTGAGCACTTCCGGCGGTATTCCGCTGCCGGTGTCACGCACAGTCAGTATCACCCTGTCCTGCTCGGCGCAGGTCTGGATTGTCAGCCTCCCGCTGGGCTCCATGGCCTCAAAACCGTTCCGGATAATATTTAAAAGCAGTTGGCGTATCTCTTTCTCATCTATGTCGATATCAGGAATATCACCCATTTCCACCTGGATGTCGTGGCCTGTGCGATAGGCTTCGGACTGCACCAGCGGCAGCAGTGTGCTGATGATGTCATTCAAGTTGTGCCGTTTGAATTCCAGGGCCTTATTTTTAGCCAGCGACAAAAACCCGCTGATGATGAAATTAGCTCTGTCCAGTTCGTCGATCATCGTCTTGAACTGCTCGCGATACTGGGCGCTTTCCGCCTTGCGCAAATACATCTGCAGATATCCCCGCACCGTGGTCAGCGGATTGCGGACCTCGTGGCCGATCGCCGCCGCCATTTCGCCGACCGTGTTCAGCCGGTCCAGCCGCAGCAGTTCGCTCTCCATCTGCTTTTCCTTGGTTATATCCTGCATTGTCGCGATCCGGCAAGGTTCACCGTTAAACATGATGATTGCGATTGACGCAACTACCCGGATCATTCCCCCGGTCTTGGCCCGCATGTCAAACTCGGTGTTTTGAATCACGCCGTTTTCGTTTAACTTGTCCAGGACCGGACGAAGTGACGTCATCTCCCGGATATTCAGCTCCAGGGGCGTATGCCCCAGAACCTCCTCTTTCGTATATTCCAGGATCTCCAGAAATTTTCTGTTTACCTCAACATACTTATCGTCTGCCATCCTGACAATGGATATCATCACCGGGCTGTCGTTGAACATCTTCTGGAAGCGGTCTTCCGACTGGCGAAGCTGCAGTTCCTCCAGCCGTCTCCGTTCGCTGACGTCGCGGAAGATCACGGCAACCCGTCGGTTTGTTTTGTCTTCGACCCGGAAGGCGTAAAGTTCCAACCGCCGCCCCAGTGCGGCGAGCTCTTTTTCGAACAGGATGGCTTCACCGGTGGTGAGAACGGTGTCATAAATCCGCAGCCAGCTTTCCGCTTCTCCCGGAAACGCCTGGCGGACGGTTTTACCGACCACGTCGCTGACACCGGAATGCGCCGCGAAAGCCGGGTTGGCTTCGATATAGCGAAAATCCGGCGGCTCGCCTGCTTTGGCCGGGACTTTCTCGATAATGCAAAAGCCTTCGCCGATTGAGTTGAACAGCCGGCGATACTGCTCCTGGGACTCCTGCAGGGCTTGTTGGCTTCGCTGATGGATAAACACCTGGACGACAGAGTGGGACATAGCCTGGACGGTGCGGACATCTTCCTCCCGGTAGCCGCCTTCGCGATCACCGAGCCCTATCATGCCGATGATTTTTCCTTTATGGATCAGGGGTACGCCAAGGAAGGACGTCACCGGCGGGTATCCCGCCGGCAGGCCGATGCGGTCCGGATACGCGGCCAGGCCGTTGGCAAAGAACCCTTTCCCGTCAAGCAGCACGCGGCCATACAGCCCGTGGGCCTTGAGTCCTATGGGCAAACTGCGGCAGCCTTTCTTGTCAGGTCTTGTACAGGCATCCCGGGCGGGATTGCTGACAGCGATATCTTCCAGCTTGCCTTCAGCGTTGATTTCGCCGATAAAGCCACTTTTGCTGTGAGTCACTTCCTGCAGTATCGCCAGACAGTTTGTCCCCAGTTCCTCCTCTGTGCTGCAGTTCAGAGCCTGCAGCAGCATCTGGTTGATTCCACTGACGTTGGCGAAGAGGGCTGTCCTGGCCCGGTTGATCTCGGCCAGGGCTTCGGCCCGCTTCTGCTCGGATTCATAGGCCTGAGCCGCCGCAACCATTGAGGCAAGCTGAGCGGAGACGAGTTCCAGGAATTGCCGGTACCGGTCATCGAAGACGAGATACGGACTGATTCCTGCCACTAAAACGCCGATCGCGCTTTGCTGATCCGGAGAAATAACGGGACAGGCAATGGCGACCTTCGGCTGCTTGGGCCAGGGCCCGCCCGGTAAGGCACCGAATCTTGAAGTAAGTTCCTTGATCGGAGTGGCGCGCTTCTTGTGGAAAGCCTGAGCGATTTCCGGGATGGAGGCTTGATCGCCGGCCCCCAGGTCAATCTCGCCCGGAAATACGGTCTGATCCGCCGGCAGTCCCTTACACCCCAGGCGAAGCAATTTCATCCGGCCCTCCGGGTCGATGAGGTAGGTAAGAAAAAACGGCAGATCGTTGGCATACCTGCCCAAAATCTCTGTGGCGACGCTGACCGCACCTTCTGTATCCCTGGCCTGAGCGGCCTGGCGGGCAAGTTCATAGAGGACGCCGGCCCGTCGCCCGCTCAGCGCCGTTTCGGTCACTTCCGTAACGAGCTGCAGGACGCCAGCGATTGCACCATGGTCATCATAAAGAGGACTGAAAGAAAAGGTAAAAAAGGCTTCATTCGCGAGGCCGCACTGGAACAGCGGAATCAGCGGTTTTTCGATCTTGACCGTCTCGCCGTTTTCCAGCACCCGCTTCATCCAAGGATAGACGGTAGCGTAAAAATCCGGCCAGCATTCGTGTAAGGTCGAGCCCAGGTATTGGGGATGGAGGGAACCCATGATGGCGGAATATCCGTCATTATAGATTTGCCTCTGATCCTTTCCCCAGAAGATGACGGCCGGGGTAGGCAGTTCCTGGATCAGCTTCAGGTAAGTCCGGAGGCTTCGCGGCCAAGTGTCTATCGGGCCTAGCGAGGTCAGACTCCAGTCCTTTTGGCGTATCAGCCGGCCGGTTTCTCCTCCGTCCGAGAAATCATGAAAAGTGACACCGCGAGGTAGCTCAGGGCTTTTGGCGTGTAAAGTGCCGCTCAAGTCGCATCAGCTCCAAAAGGTGAATTTTCTGACCTGCGGATGTATCGGAAAGATGGCCGGCGCGTTCCGCAAATCTGCGTCCGAATCCGGGAAGCTTTGATTTTATTTCACATAAAATACAATTATTGCAAATTCTTCGACATATTCCATCATTTACCTGCACAGAACAAACAATGACAAAAGGTACCGGAAAGAAAAATTGACCCTGGCAGTCGTCGTTTGCGACCTGCCAAGGTCAATTCGCTGCACATGCCGGCGCCAGTCAAGGAGCAAGACGCTCCCCAACCTTGTACCGGCCCTATTGTGCCACAACCCGGACCACGCCCAGTTGATACCTTCCGTCCTGCCGTTTGCCGCCGATGGCCAGGCTGATCCCCGGCCCGCCGGTTGCCGGATCGAGGATCGCGACACATAGCGTGTATGCTCCGTTCGCCAGATCGGCAGGCACGGCGACCGACTGGACCGCCGTCGTTGTCCCTGGCAGCCAGCCTCGGATATCGGCGTCGGTTATCGTCCTCGCCACGATCGCGCCGGTCGGATCGGCCAGCGACAATTCCAGCGGCCAACGGAAGTAAAAAGGCGCTACGCCTTTGTTCTGCCAGTTCATCGTCACTGTCAGCGGCTTGCCGGCGGCAACAAAGCCAGGGTGAGTCTCTGAAACCAGGACAAATCGATAACCCAGCGTCTTCATCAGGGCGTCGATGTTGGCCTGCTCAGGACATCCGGCAGCCATATCGGCAGGCGAAGAAGGCCCCAGCCAGCTGGTATGGCTGGTCCGGGCCGCCTGTTGCGTTTCCTTGATCCTGTGATCTGTCAAATAATACTGGGGATCGCCGTTGGCGAATTCCCCACCGGACGGACCATGCTTCCAAAATTCCGGCATCGCCGGCTGGGTTTGGCCCAGGTCGTCGCTGTAGCCGTTATTGATCCCCCACAGCCAGCCCCACCCGGGAGAATCCAGCGAAGCCTTATCTCCGAACATGTCGTTGTATAAACCGAACTGCCAGTCTTTGGCCTTTCGGTAGCCTCTTCGCATCAGCAGCCTGTCGACAGGGAAGGCATCGATATAATGCTGGACATACTGATCCGAGACCGGCAGAACCGGAAAAGCGCCTGACGGTCCGCCGTCATTCGGCGCGTATGGCCAACAGTGCCATTCACCCCAGTGCCCGAGGCTTCCCAGCTCGATAAAGGCGACGCGGCTGTCGGCGGCGTAACGTGCTCCCAGTGCGGCGATGACTCTGCCGTGTTCGGCGATCAGGACAGGGTCGCCGTAATTCGGACTGAAGCCCCTGCCGATCGGAGTACTGTAAACGGTTCCTTTATCAGCCCTGAGTATGTCGTGCAGCCAGTCCGGTATGTCCCTATGGGCCTTGTCGGTGGGCTGATCCAGATAAAACCTGATTACAATCTTGACGCCGCGGCTTGACCAAAAATCAAAGTTGTTTCTTTTTTCAAAACCGGCCCAGTCATAATGGCCTCTGGACGCCGGTTCCAGGTCCCGCCACAGCAGCGGCGCATACACCATCGTGAACGGCTGCGGGTGCGCAGTACCGCTGGCCCAGGGCACCCAGCCCATATAAGGATTTGTTAATACCTCGTCTATTTCAGCCGGAGAATAGGTTACGCTTTCCGGCTGCGGCGCCCCCGATGCGCCCCCGCAGCCGGAAAGCAGGAACGGCAGGACCGCTATATAAACAACCCTCTTTAACTTTTTGTTCATTCCATCTCCCTCCATCCTACTATCACAATACATGATTGTTGTCGAAATATCCTCCCACAACTTGTCCGCCCTTTACGATCTTCAGCATCACCTCTTTTCGGCGCACAGCCAAAAAGCTTTAGGCAAATTGCCTAAAGCTCAAAGTGATTTGAAAGTCATTTCCTCAATATTGTCATGACCTAGCCAGGCTGTTCAAAAAGATCGAGCTGTCAGGCGCGATGAAGATTGACCTTTTTCAACGGCCTGAAGCCCGCTCGATCGCCCGGACAATCGCCTCATACCCGGTGCACCGGCACAAGTGGCCCCGCAGGGCATCTAAAATTTCCGGGCGTGTAGGCTGGGGAGTTTCCTGCAGTAACGCTTTGGCTGCCATCAGCATCCCGGGGCTGCAAAAGCCGCATTGAACGGCAAAGCATTCCAGGAATGCCGCCTGCAGCGGGTGCAGTTCCCCCGTTTCCCCAGCCAGTCCCTCCACCGTTTCCACTCTTTTCCCATCGGCCTCCACCGCCAGCACCAGACAGGACTGTACCGGCACGCCCTCCAGGATGACCGTGCAGGCCCCGCATTCGCCAACCTGGCAGCCGCACTTGGTGCCGGTCATTCCCAGATCCTCCCGCAGGAAGGCCAATAAAGTCCGGTCCTCCGCAACATCACCGGTCCAGTACAAATCGTTGATCCAAAAGGCCATCCCTCGTCGCGGCATCGCCTGCCTCACCCCTTTGCCGTTCTGTCGGTCACTTCGCGAAGGGCTGCTGCCAGCAGGTTCGCTCCGGTATATTTTTTCTCCAGCGGCGAACCCCGTAGACTGTCCATCCGCGGTTTCACACCGGCGCCGAACAAACCGCGGACACAGGATAAATGCTGATCATTCACCGCTTGCAGACCGGCAAGGTACTCCTCGATCTGCAGCAGTCGCGCCGGTGTCGGCAGCACCGCGCCGGCCGCCACCCGGTAGCAGGGCACTTCGCCGCCTTTATGCCAAACCGCGATGCTTACGGTGGCCAGATCCATCCCTTTGATCCGCCCTTCCCGCAGATAGGTGCTGCGGCAGCCTGTGACGTTTTCGCCGCTCAGCCTGATCTTCCGGATAATTTCGCCTGACTGGAGAACCGTCTTACCCGGCCCTGTGAAAAACTCCCGCAGCGGCAGCGAATACTGCCGCCCCAGGCCGCTGATTTCCAGCGAGGCATCATAGACTAAAAGCGCCACCGCGGTCTCGGCCGAAGGGGAAGCATTGGCAAGATTCCCGCCGATGGTCGCCCGGTTTTGAATTTCCCGGCATCCCATCACCAACGCGGCTTTACAGAGCGCCACGACGTGCTCCTGAATAAAAGGATGCCCCGCAAGCTCAGACATCGTTGCCGCCGGACCGATTTCAATGTTGCCTTGTCGGTCGACGGCGATCCCCCTCAGCTCGCTGATATGCTTGATATCCACCAGCGTCTTGACCTTGCTCCGGCCTTCACGCAGCCGCACCAGAATATCCGTGCCGCCGGCATAGGCGACATGACCGTCCCGCTGCAAGAGTTCCAGCAGTTCGGCGAGAGTGTTAGGCCGTACATAAGCAAAATCCACCCTTCAGTCCCTCCCTGCAGCCGGTTCGCCGTCATTCCCGCCGTCCAGCAAACCGCGGATGATTGCGTCCCGGTCGATAAACAGGTCGTACAGCTGAATGCCAAGGATCCGGCATACCGCGTTCGCCACCGCCGGAGCCACCGCCACCGCCCCATGCTCCCCGAGGCCCCGGGCTCCAAAAGGACCGGTGGCTTCCGGGGTTTCGACGAAATAGGTCTCCAACTGGGTCGGAACATCCGCCGCCGTCGGAATCTTGTAATCCACCAGATTGGCATTGCGGATTTCGCCCTTGGCGCCGAAAATCATTTTTTCACTCAAGGTCGCTCCCAGGGCCTGCACCATCGCTCCCTTGATCTGCTCGGCCGCAGCCTGCCGGTTGATAATCCGGCCGGCGTCGATAGCTGTCACCAGTTTATGCACAATAACCTTTCCGCTGTCAGGGTTGATTTCGACATCAGCCGCCTGGCAGCCGAAGGTCCAGTCTGCCGCCATATTCCCCTGCCCTGTCCTGGGATCCAGATAAGTCAGTCCTTCCGGCACGAAAGTGCCCACACCGATCACCGGCGAATTGAGCGCCCGGCCTTCGCGGCCGGTCATGCCGGTGGCTGCGCTGGCCAGGTCGATCTTCTCCTCCCGGCCCGGGGCGGTGAACCACCCGTCCTGATAGGCGATACTTCCGGCGTCGGTCTCGTAGATGACCGCCAGAACCTGCCTGAGTTTGGCGATAAAATCCGCGGCGGCCCGCAGCACCGCGTTGCCGACGGCCCAGGTCGAGTGGCTGGCCACCGTCTGCCATTCATAGGGGGAATGATCGGTGTCCACCCCTTTTACCACCTGGACCCTGCCGATATCGATCTCGAGCGCTGTTGCCAGCATTTGCGCCATTACTGTGTTGACACCCTGCCCCATCTCCACCGCCCCGATCGTCAACAGGAGGGTGCCGTCGCGATTGGCTTTGATGATGGCGCCGGACTGGGCGTTGGTCGGCATCACCGGAAACTTGCCGAAAGCAGCCAGCCCGCAGCCGCGCAAAGGATTCCCTTCAGCCGGGATATTGCCGCCCAGTCCGACAGCTTCGGCCGCTTTTTCGATACAGCGCCGCAAGTCGCCGTTGTGCGGTTCCATCACCTGTCCGATGGCATTTATCTTCTTTGGTCCGAGACAGTTTTTCAGGCGGATTTCCACTGGCGACAGGCCCAGTTTCGCGGCGATCATGTCCAGCTGCCGCTCGGCGCACCAGTGAGCTTCCGGATGGCCGTACCCCCGGTAGGCGCCCACCGGCGGAGTATTGGTGTAAACCCCGTAGGAATCGATCGCGATATTGGCTATCTGGTAGGGACCGGTCGAACTCACCGCCCCGCCGGTAACGATGTTGATGCTGTAATCGCCGTAGCCGCCGCCGTTCCAGTACAGCTTGATCTCGGCCCCGACCAGCGTACCGTCCTTCCTGACCCCGGTTTTATAATAGGCGGTAAGCCCCCGCCCCAGCACTGTTCCTGTGAATACATCCTCCCGCTCCAGAATCAGCCGGCACCATTTCCCCGGCACATGTGCCAGCACCACCGCCAGCAGCGGCTCGATGGTGAGATCCGACTTGCCGCCGAAGCCTCCGCCCAGATACGGAGCGCTGATCCGGACCTTGGCCTGGGGCAGCTCCAGCAGCCTGCTCAGGGCTTCCCGGACCACAAAAGGAGCCTGGGTCGACGATATCATCGTAAGGCCGTCGCCTGGCTGATAAATGCCGACAGCGCCGTGGGGCTCGATCTGCACATGCTGGACCAGTGGCACCGTGAACCGGTTTTCCACGATCAGGTCGGCTGCGGCCCAGGCCTTTTCCAGATCGCCGCGCTCGATATGGCAGTGATGGAAGACATTGGATTTCGGCCAGGGCTTGAAACCGGCCAGCGCCGGATAGCTTCCCAGGTCAGGATGAATCAGATTCGTCCTGTCCCGGAAAGCGGCTTCCGGGTCCAGCAGCGGCGGCAGTTCCTGATACTCTGCCCGGATCAAAGCCGCCGCCCGGCCGGCTGCCTGCTCATTCACCGCCACCACGCAGGCTACCGGTTCGCCGAAAAACCGGACCTTGTCCCTGGCCAGCGGGCTTTGGTCGGTGATGCACATCCCCACCGGGCCCAGCCGGCAGACGCCGACCGCGCCTGCCGCTTCCCGGCCGGTGATCACCTTAATGACACCAGGCACACTTTTAGCGTCGTTCACATCGATACGCTTAATCAGGCCATGGGCGCAGTCCGACCGAACAACCTTGACGGCGCAGGCGCTGATATTCAGATCTGCGACGAACTGAGCCTGGCCGGTCACCTTTTCCCTGCCGTCGACCCTTGGCACGCTCCGCCCGATGTAATCCGCCAACCCTCTCACCCCATCTGTCCTTCGCTAGGCCCCGGTCAGACCTGCCGGCCCGCTTTTTCCCGGCTGCCGATACCGGTCTTGACGACTGCGTAGTAAATAACGGCGGTGATGATCATCACCGGATATGTGGCGCCGACAGTATCGGTAAACAGGGGTTGTTCCCGCAAAAGCAAGAAAGCGATAACCCCTATGACCCAGACAAGCAGGGCCGACCAGTTGTAACCGCTTTTGTACCAGTATTTTCCGCCCGGGGCAGCCAGTGCCGAGGCGTCATAGTGCTGTTTGGCGACAAGATAATAGTCCACAATAACAATGGCAAATACCGGGCCGAACACCATCCCGATATAATCCAGAAATAAGATGAAAGAATGAAGGAAAGTTCCGATATAGAGCGGTATCGTCGTAACCACGGCGGCGATGACGGTTACGCCCCACAACGCCGGCAGGGCTTTGATTTTAGGCGAGATATTAGTGAGGGAAATGCCGGCGGCCATCAGGTTGATCGCGTTGGCTGTCGTGCTGGTGATGATGATGACAAGGAAAGCGACAATTCCCAGCCCAAGCTTGCTGACAATCGTACTCGGATCGGAGTTGTTGGGATCATAGGTCCCAGTGGTGATGGCGGCGCCGATGGTCACGACAATCCCCACCAGGGCAAACCAGAACAGGCCGATGTTGGCGCCGACCATCGGGACCCAGGTCGCGGCGGTCCTGGTTTTGCAGTAACGGGTAAATTCGGCGATCGCCGGCACCCAGCCCAGACTGAAAGCAGCCATGATATCCATCGCCGAACCAAACGGCATCCCCTTGTCGGCCGGCGGCCGCCAGGCAGCGATCTGAGCGAGGGATACATGCTGAAACACCACGACGGTTTCCCATATCGCCAGCGCAATGACCAGGGCGACCCCGATCCGTTCCACGATCTTGACCGAATGATGGCCGGTGGCAATGGAAATCAGATGCAGAACACTCATCGCGACAATGCCGACCAGCATGGTCGAATTGCCGCCCGGTTCGCCCAAGGCCGGCCAGCCCAGCCATTCCTTGCAGATGAAACTGATGGAAATGGCGGCGATGAAAGTATTGACCGCTGTCCAGCCGATGAATTGAGTCGTGTTGAGCAGCGACGGCAAAAAGCTGCCCTGAACCCCGAAGGCCGGACGGGTGAGGGCCATCGTCGATACCCCGACCCGAAAACCGATAAAGCCAATCAGGGCCATGACGATATAGGCGACCGGATTGGCGATTAACGTGACATATACCGACGGCACAAAGGTCGTGGCGGCGACCAGGCCGCCGACGAACCAGGTGCCGTTGTTGGCGTTCGCCCCCACCCAGGTGGCGAACATATCCCAGGCGTTCAAATTCCGATCCTGCTGCGGAACCGCCTCGATCGCGGCGTATTCATGCTTGCTTTCACTGATATTCAGATCAGTTGACATGCCGATTCCTCCCTTGTTATATCCTCTGGCTAGAGCCTAGATATAAGGGTCTTCCCTTCGCGCATAACAAGTAGCCGCAGCGGCTGTAGGCGAATAGCATCGACAACATTGGTACAGTTTAGCAGCGTCAAATCCGCTCTGGCTCCTGGCTTTACGCCGTACTGGTCTTCGATACGCAAAATCTTGGCGGCGTTGATTGTGCACATGTCAAAGACTGTCCTGATTTCCTCCGGCAGGCTCATATGCGCGGCATGGGCGCCGATCAGAGCGACCTCCAGCATATCTTCCTTGCCGAAGGGATAAAACGTATCCCGGACACAGTCCTGCCCCATGGCCACCACCAGGCCCTGCTGCAGCAGTTCCTTCACCCGGGTGATCCCCCGGCGCTTGGGCTGTCTGTCCAGCCGCCCCTGCAGCATCAGGTTGGTAACCGGATTGGTGATAAAGTTGACCTGGGCTTCTTTTGCCTTCGCCATCACGTAGTTGGCGTAGTGATCGTCATACGCGGCCAGGGCGCAGGTATGCCCGGCGGTTACGCGGCCTTGCCAGCCGCACTCCGCCGTTTTGTCGATCACCATCTCCAGCGTGCGGTAAAACGGGTCGTCCGTTTCATCCACATGCATGCATACATCGGCATTGAACGCTTTGGCAATATCAAAGGCAATCTCGACATGCCGCCGGCTGTCCCGGGGCGACTTTTCGTTCGCCGGCATGCCGCCGACAACGTCCGCCCCTTCTTCCATAGCCTGCCACATCAATTTCTCTGTTCCCTCATCCTGGATAATTCCTTCCTGGGGGAACGCGACGATCTGGATATCGACGACGCCGGCATATTTCTTCCTGACCTCCACCAGCCCGCGCAGCGGCAGCAGACCCCCGATCGAATCGACATCCACATGGGTCCGGAACCGGGTCGTGCCGTGGCTGATCCCGAGCTCAACCGTCCTGCTGGCCCGCTCGACGATATCCTCCACCGTGTAAGTCCGCTTTTTTTCCCAGATGATTTCGATGGCTTCCTTCAGGGTTCCGCTCTGATTGGGCCGCACCACATCGACAATATTCGTTTTGTCCAGATGGACATGACAGTCGATAAACGCCGGTGTGAGAAGATTCCCCCCGCAATCGGTCACCTGAACGCCAGGCCCGGGCTCTTCCCCCGTTCCCTTCAGAACCGCCGCGATTTTCCCGTCTGCGACAGTTACTGAAAAAAGACCCTCTTTCTCTATAAGTCGGACATTGCGCAAAACCGTTTCTACCATGGAACCACCCCTCTCAAAATCGTCACTGTTTTTCGTTCTCTCAGCACCTCCTTTTTTCGTATTGCGAAATCATTATTCAGCAATACGAAATTTTATTATATATTCCACGCTTTCATTCAAATTCCTTTATTATCCAATCCCTTATGCGCAGAAAATTTTCCGACAGTATCCATTAAAAAAATCAACCTCACCCAGCCGACAGACTGGGTGAGGTTGATTGGGTCCGGCTGATCAGCCTGAGTAGGCGTTGATCAGTAATAAACCTTGGTGAGAGTGTCGCTTATTTTCTTGGCGGTTGACCGCAAATGCTCGATGACCAGCGATTCATTGGTCCTCATGCTTGGCGAAATATTGGAAACCGCGGCAACCACCTTCCCGTACATGTCGTAAACCGGAACGGCAATTGCGGTGATAAGCTCTTCATACTCTTCGCGTTCCACCGCATAACCGTCTTCCCGCACCGTTTTCAGCTGGGCGAGCAGTTCGCTCCGTTTGGTGATGGTACCAGGCAGATATTTTTTTAAGCCGCACTTGGTTATCAATTCGTCGGCGTTTTCCTCCTCCATAAAGGCCAGAAAGATTTTTCCCACCGCCGTGGACGTGACCGGGACCCGGCGTCCCACCACCAGAAAGGCTTTCAGGGTCTGCGGGGATTCTACCCCGACAACGCATATCGCCTCATCGCCGTCATGGATGAAGACATTGGTAGTCTCGCCGGTTGCGTCCACGCATTCTTGCAAAAACGGGATCGAACGGCGAAAAAATCGTTGGGGCCACTGACTTTGGATCCGGAACAGTTCCGGCCCCAGTCCGTATTTCTTGTTCGTGACATTCTGGCTCACGAATCCCTCCTGCATCAGCGTCTTCAGCAGGTGATGCAGCGTGCTGGTATTATAGCCCACCACCGCCTGTATATCGCTCAGACCGGATTCTTCCGCCGAATTCATCAAAACCTTGAGGATCACCAGACTCTTTTGAACCGACTTGACGATATCGCTTCTTGGCTCTTTTTCCACGGCCCGTCTCCCTCTCCCCGCCGGTTACAGCCAGCCGGCAATCTGCCCCCCGGGTTGTCCTTCGATATAATCTTACTATATTTCTCAAAAGAAAAGTCAAAGAATTGAAAACTTCAGACCAGTTGTCGGCCCAGGCCTCAAAACAAGAAACTTTAGGCGCTGGCCTAAAGTTTCAGATCGGTAACGCGGGCTTTCTGTCCCGTCACACAGGCATAATCCGCACGGGAGGGGTTTCCCGCAGCGGGATTCGCCCATAGTCATGGATAAGTGAGAACTAAAGACTCGGAAACTTCACCCCGAGTCTTAGTTTCACTAATATTCCTTGCCGCCGCATTCGTAGCGGTCCAGCACCGCCCGGTCGATCTCGACGCCGATACCCGGCTTGTCCGGTATCTTCACCACGCCATTTTCCATGTTGATGGCGCTGTGGATGAGCTCCTGGCGGAAAGGATGGGAGGACTGGTCATATTCCAGCATCGGCTCGATCGGTTTTAAGGCCAGCGGTGCCGGCGGCACGGTGGCGATAAACTGCAGCGACGCGGCAAGGCCGATGCCCGACCCCCAGACATGAGGCACCAGCATCATATGCCAGGCCTGAGCGAGCGCCAGAATCTTCCTGCACTCGGTAAACCCGCCGGCCGAGCAAAGATCAGGCTGCAGCACATCCACCGCCCGCCTGGATACCCACTCTCTGAATCCCACCTTGGTAAATTCGTTTTCGCCGGCCGCGATGTAGGTGCTTGTCAGGTTTTTCAGCTCCCGGTACCCATCGATGTCTTCCGGGGAAATGGGCTCCTCGAACCAGTGGATGTTGGCCTTCTCCACCCCTTTGAGGATCCGGCGGGCCGAAGATACGTTGTAGGCGTGGTTGGCGTCAAGCATCAAAACGACATCAGGACCGATGCCTTCCCGCACCGCCAGGATGTAGTCGATGTCTTCCTCCACACCGAACCCCGTTTTCAGTTTCATGGCTGTGAAGCCTTTGGCCCGATGGGCTTTGGCTTCTTCGATGGCGGCGTCGGGATACTTTACGCCCTCCACGCGGTAAAAACCGGTGGCATAAGGTTTCACTTCGGTGCGGTAGGCGCCTCCCAGCAACTTGTGGATCGGTTTGCCCAGCGCCCGTCCCATGCAGTCCCATAACGCGATATCCACTGCGCTGATGGCGTTGGGTACCGCCCCTTTCTGACCAAAGGGCCTGGTCAGATTGTACATCTTTTCCGACAGGACGTCCACATCGAAAGGGTCTTGGCCGACAACAATCGGCTTCAGGGCATAGTCGACGATCGATTTGGCTATTTCCGGCGGCTGGAGGCCGTGGCACAGCGATTCGCCCCAGCCGGTGACGCCTTCGTCAGTGACCACTTCGACAATCATCGTGCTGCGCTTTTTTACCCACCCCATCGAAAAAGCGAACGGCTGGGCCAGCGGGGTACTGAGCACATGGGTTTTCACGTCGACAATCTTCACAAAACCACTCCTTAAACCTTATTGGGACACACCATCCAGGATTTGTTTTTTCGGCGCCGTTATTTGCGGCTGGCAAAGAAATCGTTCAGCCGCTGAGCGGTGGAGGGGGAGTGCAGGCAAAGCCGCGAGGTAACCGCTTCATCGCGGCAATTGCGGCCGATGCCGCCGCCGAAGGTCTGGTTGACGATCTGCTTTATGTACCCGATGGCCTGGGCGTCGTTGGCGCAGATGGCTCTCAGATAATCGTCCACCGCCGCATCAAGTTCCTCCGGTGCCGCCACGGCGTTGATCAGCCCTATTTCCAGCGCTTCCCTGGCCGTAATTTTCTTGCCTGTGACAAATAACTCCTTGGCCTTGGTCACGCCTACCCGCAGCGGCAGGCGAAAGGTGGCGCCCCAACCCGGCATCAGGCCCAGGGTCGCCTCCGGCTGGCCGAATCTGGCCCGCTCGCCGGCAACAATGATGTCACAGGCCATCGCCAGCTCCAGACCGCCCCCCAGCGTGTAGCCCTCCACCCTCGCCAGCACCGGCAGCGGCAGATTCTCCAATCGGTTGAATATCCGGTGCCCTTTTTCCACCCAGGCGGTGATCGTATCCGGCGTCAGTGCCTGCACCGCCTGAAGATCGGCCCCGACCACGAAATATTTCGGGGAAGCGCTGCGCACCACTAGTGCCCGGTAGCGAAAACCCGCTTTTTCCACCCTGTCGATGATTTCGTCCAGGCGGTCCAGGACATCGTGGCTCAAAGTGCACGGGACGTTCGGCTCGCTCTCCCTGAAGGTGATGGTGGCGACCGGCCCGTTGTCGCTAAACTCTATACAGGTAGCCATTCCTTTCCTCCTTGCTGTTTTCGGTCAGTCTTCCCTGCTCGTCCTTTCGCCGCGGCGCTTCAGCGGAAAATATCTTCATCCATCAGGCGCAGCGCCGGAGAAATAACCGGTCGCACCGCCATGTAGGCCAGTACGTCCTTCTCCAGGTCGATGCCGGGGGCTATTTCGGTCAGCACCAGCCCCGCCGGCGAAAGCTCGAAAACCGCCCGATCGGTTACATACAGCACCTTTTGACCCACTTTGGCCGCGTACTCACCGCTGTAGGTAATCTGGTCAACCTGCCGGCGGAACTTGGTGATCTGGCCCTCCCTGACAATCTTGAGCCGACCGCCCCCGACCTCGACTTCCAGACCTTTCACCGTGAAAGTGCCGCAGAATACCACCTTTTTCGCGTTTTGCGAGATATTGATGAACCCGCCGCAGCCGGTCAGGAGCGCCCCGGTTTTACTTGTGTTCACATTGCCCACCCCGTCCACCTGGGCCATCCCGAGGAAAGCCACGTCGAGGCCGCCGCCGTCATAGAAATTGAACTGCATCGACTCGTCGATGATCGCCACCGGGTTATAGGCCACTCCGAAGACCACGCCGCCGGCAGGCATTCCGCCGATGAGCCCCTGCTCCACCGTGAAGGTGATCTCCCCGATCGAGCCGTCCTCGGCCGCCACCGCCGCCACCCCGGACGGCATGCCAACCCCAAGGTTGACCACCGCTCCGCCGAAAAGTTCTTTGGCCGCCCGGCGGGCGATCACCTTGCGCTCATCCAGCGGCAGGGGAGGAATCCGCTCCAGCGGCAGGGATACCGCACCGCAAAGGGCCGGGTTGTACTCTTCCAGACAGGTCTGCTTCTGGTCCGGGTCGACGACGATATGGTCCACATAGATCCCGGGAATACGGACATCCTGGGCTTTCAGCGTTTTGCGCTGGGCCAGGTACTTGACCTGGGCGATGACAATCCCGCCGGAATTTTTTGTCGCCTGGGCGATGGAAATGCCCTCCAGGATTGCCGCCTCCTGTTCCATGGTGATATTACCGTCCAGATCGGCGGTGGTGCCCCGGATAAAACACACGTCAATCTTGAACCTGGGGAAAAACAGCCATTCTTCCCCGTCGATTTCCAGCACCCGGACGATATCCTCGGTTGCCGACTTGTTCATCTTGCCGCCTTCCAGGCGGGGATCGACAAACGTGCCAAGACCGGTTTTGGTGATCACCCCGGGTTTACCGGCGGCGATGGCGACATACAGCTGGGACATGACGCCCTGGGGGAAGTTATAAGCCTCGACTTTTTCGGCCTGGGCCAGCCGGGCCATCTTCGGCGCCATCCCCCAGTGGCCGGCTATATCCCGCTTCACCAGCCCCTCCTGCGCCAGGTAATCGGTGCCGATTTCCTGTTTGTCGCCCAGGCCGCTGGCATGAAAAATTGTCAGATCGCGGGGCAGCCCCTCTTTCGCAAACCGTTCCCCCAGCGTTCTTATGAGACAGGTCGGCTCGATAACCCCGCCGCCTGATCCGAGCATTGCCAGTACATCACCGCTTTTGACCAGACAAGCTGCCTGTTCGGCGCTGATCACTTTGTCTCTCATCTTGTTGACCTCCTGCTCAGAGCAATGTCGTCCCTCTATTCCGGTCCGGCTTGCGCGTTGGCGACGATTTCGGCGATATCCAGCACCTCAAGGCAACTGTCGCCTTCCTGCGCGCTGGCTTCGTCACTGAACATCGTCAGGCAAAACGGACAGGCCGTACAAATGATCCCCGCCCCCGTCCGGCCGGCCTCTTGAAAGCGCAACAAAGAAACTTTTTCGCCGGCCTTCTCCTCCTGCCACATTCGCCCGCCGCCGGCGCCGCAGCAAAAACCGTCCTGCCGGCTCCGTTTCATTTCCGCCAGCTTCAGGCCCCGGACGCGGCCCAGCACCTTGCGGGGCGGGTCGTAGATCTCGTTGTAGCGGCCCAGATAACACGAATCATGGTAGGTGACCGTCCCGGGCAACTCCTTGTCCAGACGGATCCGCCCCGTCTCGATCAGCTCTGCCAGCAGCTCGCTGTGATGCACAACCTCGAACCGGCCCCCCAGCTGCGGATATTCGTTCTTCAGGGTGTTGTAGCAATGAGGGCACTGGGTCACAATCCGTTTCACTCCCATGGCATTCAGGGTCTCGATATTTTCGGTCGCCAGCATCTGGTACAGATATTCGTTGCCCAGCCTGCGGGCCGGGTCGCCGCAGCATTTCTCCCTGTTGCCCAGCACCGTGAATCTGACCTCCGCCTTTTTCAGGATACCCACCAGAGCCAGTGTAATCTGGCGATTCCTGTCGTCAAAAGCGCCATAGCAGCCCGGCCACAACAAAAGTTCGCCGTCCGCCGCCCCGGCTGAGGGAATATCCTGGTCCTCCAGCCACTCCTCCCGCTTGGCGTGTCCGATACCCCATGGATTGCCGTTGTTCTCCAGGTTTTTGAACGTGCCCTGGATTTCCTCCGGATAATCGCCTTTCATAAGGGTCTGATAACGGCGCAGATCAAGCAGCTTCGGGATGTGCTCCACCCCTGCCGGGCAGTGCTCCTGACAGCTGAAACAGGTGGTGCAGGCCCAGAGGGCCTCCGGCGAAAGCTTATTCCCCAGATCGCCGTGGTCCCGGCCCAGCATGTCATCCCGGAAAACCTCGATCATTTTCTTCGGCGACAGGGTTTTCCCGGAGGCGTTGGCCGGGCAGTTGACCTGGCACCGCCCGCAGCGGATGCAGGCGTCAAGGTCCAGCAGCTGTTTGTCGGTAAAATCCTTGATTTCGTTTACCCCGAACGACTGGACGTTTTCATCCTCAAGATCAAGCTTGGACAGCGCCCGCCCCGCTTTGTCGTCGCCGTACATGATGTTGACCGGGGCCACGAGGATGTGCAGCAGCTTGGAATACGGAAGATAGGCGATCAGGCCCATCGCGGCAACCATATGCACCCACCAGAGAATCCGGTGTCCCGCCTGCTGGATGCCGACAGGAATTCCCGCCAGCGGCAGGCTGAACAAAACCCCGACCGGCGACCAGTACTGCCAGGGCACGGGACTGACATTTAAGCGGAGGCCCTTGAGGAAAAAGCCGGAGAGGATGATAAAGGCGATCAGCCCCAGAACGAAATAATCCTCAGGCTGACTTTCCAGCGCTCCGCCCCGGTTTAAGACCCGGCGGACCAGAGCCACGCCAACCCCCAGCAGCACCAGCAGACCGAAAACATCCAGTACCAGCGTAAACGCCAGATAAAAGTTGCCCTGAAGGATCGGAATTCCCAGATCAGCCTGTACCGCCACCAGAAGAGTCCCGGCAAAAAGAATCATAAAGCCCCAAAAGATACACCAATGCATAAATCCGGCAGCGGTGTCCCTGAGAATATTTTTTTGCCACAAAATCCGCGGGAAAAACCGCTGAAGCTGCAGGGGCCGCCTTTCCGGCCGGCCTGTTTGCCAGGCCTGGAGGTGTTTTCGAAAACCCACGGCGAAACAGACCAGCGCCAACAAAAAAATCGGGTAGATCCAAAAATGTCCCGGAATATTCCAGTAAATCTCCCTGGTCGGCATCATTATCCCTCTTCTCCTTGGCTCGTTGTCAGTTTCCCGGCCAGTGGCGTCCCCGGGGGAAATAACAGCCTCGGACCCGCAGCAGCCGGATTCATGCTGAGCCTTCCTAGTTAAGGGCTTCCTGCAACTTTTTCGTCAACAGGGGCACAATCTCGAACAGGTCGCCGACAATGCCGTAGTCCGCGACGCGAAAGATCGGTGCTTTGGGATTGTTGTTGATGGCTACAATCACCTGGGACGAGGACATCCCGGCCAGGTGCTGGATCGCCCCGGAAATGCCGCAGGCAATATACAGCTTCGGCGCTACCGTCTTGCCAGTCTGCCCCACCTGCTCGGCCTGGGGACGCCAGCCGGCGTCCACGACGGCGCGGGAGGAACCCACCGCGGCGCCCAAAACGGCGGCCAGGTCTTCGATGACGTTAAAATGCTCCGGTCCCTTCAGGCCCCGCCCCCCGCTCACGATAATCTCCGCCTCGGTCAACGATTTTTTTCCTGTTGCTTCCCGGACAATCTCCCTGACCACATAAGCCAGCGCCGGTCCCTGCCGGTCCCCCTCAAGCCGCGTCACTGCAGGTATTTGGGCTTCCACCCCGCAAGCCCCGAGCGAATTGGGCCGGATGGTGGCAAACGCCGGCTGCGTCGCCAGGGCCACTGTGGCTGTCACCTTGCCCCCGTATATCGGCCGGGTGAACTTCAGCCCGCTCCCGTCCACGGCGATCCCGGTCGCGTCGCTGACCATGTCCGCTTTGAAATACTGGGCCAGTCGGGGCAGCAGATCCTGAACCGCCGCCGTTTTTCCGCCCAGGACAAGATCGGGTTTTATTCTTTCTATCGCAGCCGCCAGCACGGGAACCAGAATTGCCGGGTTGTATTCCGCCAATCCTTCCCCTGCGGCGATATAGACATTTTTAACCCCGCAGGCTCCCACCTGGCCGGGCAGCTCCGACCCTAGCTCCTCGCCCCACACCAAAGCAGAGACGTCAATACCGTGCTGTTTGGCAAAACAACTGCAAAAGCGCAGTATTTCCCGGGAAATCTTTTGGATTTCCCCATCATGTTCAACCATGACCAAAACATGTTGAATCACGGAATCTCCTCCTAAGAAGGCTAGATTACCTTCGCCTCTTCTCTCAGTTTTCGGACAAGGCTCTCCACCGCTTTTGCCGGATCAGCGCCATCGATGATTTCGCCTTTTTTATTCATCGCAGGCAGCTCAAACACGGCCTCGCTGCCTTTCCCGGCCGCCTTGGCGACAATCTTAATCGGTTTTCTTTTGGCCATCATGATATTGGGCATGGTCGGATAGCGCGGTTCGTTAATGCCTTTTTGGACAGCGATCAGCGCCGGGAGCCCGACCTCGATCACTTCGGTCCCGCTGTCGCTTTCCCGCTGACAGACCATTTGCCTGCCTGCCGGGGTCACCCCGGTCACCACGTTGACAAAAGGAATGCCGAGCATTTGGCTGAGCCGCCCCGGAATCTGGGCGTTGTTGTCGTCGATGGCCCGCCACCCCGCCAGAATCAGGTCGAAATCCCGCTCTTCCCCGGTGATTGTCTCCGCCAGCATTTGAGTCACCACCAGCGGGTCGGTGGTGACACCTTTGATCAGGACCGCCCGGTCCGCCCCCATCGCCAGGGCCTTGCGCAAGGTAGGCTCGGCTTCCTCACGGCCGAGCGAGACGATCACCACCTCGCCGCCCAGTTTCTCTTTGAGCCTTACCGCTTCTTCGATGGCGAATTCATCAAACGGATTGATGATAAATTTGATATCCTCATGGGAAATCCGGTCCGGCGCCGCCAGTACGATCTTGGCCTCCGTATCGAAGGTTTCTTTGACAAGAACAAGTATCTTCAATGTCTCAAGTCCCCTTTCTTCCCAGGCTGCTTTTCAAGCCCATCGGCTCGTCCGTAAATATGCTCGCCGCCATAATCTGCAAGTTTGGCGAAATCAGCGGTTTAAAAGGCAGTTGGTTCAGTATGTCCCGCTGCAGATCGATGCCGGGAGCTATTTCCCGCAGCTCCAAACCCGCGGCGGTAATTCCGAACACCGCTCTTTCGGTGACATAGAGCACCTTCTGGCCGCTGAACACCGCGTACTCGCCGCTGAAGGTTATCTGGTCCACCTGCTTGACGAACTTCTGGTACCTGCCTTCCTGGACAATTTTCAGTTCGCCGTTGCCCACCGCCAGCTTCAGGCCGCCGCCGGTAAAAGTACCGCAAAAAATCATTTTCTTCGCATTTTGCGATATATTGACGAACCCACCGGTTCCGACAATTTTTTCCCCCATTTTGCTGACATTGACATTGCCCGTCCGGTCTACCTGACCCATCCCCAGGCAGCTGACATCCAGGCCGCCTCCGTCGAAAAAGTCAAACTGGTACGGAGCGTCGATGATGGCTGCCGGGTTGTAGGTCGTGCCGAATATTACCCCGCCTGCCGGCACCCCGCCGTATAGTCCCTGCTCGATACAAAAGGTGATCTGATCGTAAAAGCCTTCTTCCGCGGCGACGTTGGCAACTCCGTCAGGCATGCCCATCCCGACGTTCAGCAGACCGGGCGACACCTCCATGGCCGCCCTCCGCGCGATGATCTTCCGTTCATTCAGTTCCAGCGGCAGGATCCCGTCCACCGGAACGCGGATTTCGCCGCACAGGCCGGGATTGAACTGTCGGTCCACCGTCTGCCACTGCTCCGGCTCAACCACCACCACATCCACCAGCGGCCCGGGGATTTTCACCAGCCGGGGATCCAGCCTGTTGGCCTGGGCCACCCGCCGCACCTGGACGATCACCGTCCCGCCTTTGTTCCTGGTGGCCTGGGCCACCGAAAGGGCTTCCAGATACGCCGGCTCCTGCTCAAAACTGATGTTGCCGTTTTCGTCGGCGGTCGAGCCTTTGATAAACGCCACATTCGGCGCGAAAGCCGGGTAAAAAAGCTGTTTTTGTCCCCGGATCTCAATCAGTTCCACGATATCTTCGCCCGCATCCTTGGCCCGCTGGTTCATTTTGCCGCCATCGACCCGGGGATCGACAAAGGTGTTCAGCCCCACGTGAGTGATCAGCCCCAGCCGTCCGCCGGCTATCTCCCGCATCAGCTGGGACAGAACCCCCTGCGGCAGGTTGAAAGCCTCTACCTGTTCATCGGCGGCAAGCTTCTGCATCAGCGGCGCCATGCCCCAGTGCCCGGCGATGACCCGCCTGGCCAGCCCCGGCAGCGCCAGATGACCCACGCCGCCCTCCTTGTTGTCACCGATCCCGGAAATATGCACCAGGGTCAGGTTCCGCGGCGCGCCTGTTTCCCTGTACCTGGCCCCCAGCGCTTTTAGCAGGGCGTCGGCCTCCAGCAGGCCCCCGCCCGCTCCCTCCAATACAACGATATCCTCATCCTTGACCAGCCTGACTGCTTCGTCGGCCCGCAAAAATTTCGGCGCCATCCTGATACCTCCTATTCCTTGAGAAGGTATCGCGATATCAGAAGCCTCTGAATCTCGTTGGTACCCTCATAAATCTGGGTGATCTTGGCGTCCCGGTACAGCCTTTCCACCACATACTCCTTGGAATAGCCATAGCCGCCATGGATCTGGACCGCCTCATTCACCGCCCGCACCGCCGTATCTGAGGCGAAAAGCTTGGCCATGGCCGCCTGTTTGCCGTACTTCTTGCCCTGGTCCTTCAGGCAGGCCGCATTATAAACCAGCAGCCGGGAGGCTTCGATTTCTGTCGCCATACTGGCCAGTTTCCACTGGGTTATCTGAAACTGGGAAAGCGTCTGGCCGAACTGAATTCTCTCCTTCGAATATTTCAAAGACTCGTCCAGAGCCGCCTGGGCAATCCCTAGGGCCAATGCGCCGATTTCGATCCGCCCGCTGTCGATCACCGACATGCAGATTCTGAAACCCTGGCCGACTTCTCCCAGAATATTTTCTTCCGGAACCTTCACGTTCTCCATAAACAGCTGGCCCACCGACAGGGACCGCTGGCCCATCAGGTCTTCCTGCTTGCCTGCCGACAGGCCGGTCATTCCCTTTTCCACCACAAACGCCGTCATCCCGCCATGACTTCTTTTCTCCGTATCGGTCACCGCGAAAATAATCGCCATATCCGCCAGCGGCGCGTTATTGATAAACGCCTTTGTCCCGTTTAATACCCAGTGTTTGCCGTCCTTCACCGCCGTCGTCTGAATGTTGGCGACATCGGTGCCGGCCTCCGGTTCGGTCACCCCGAAAGAGCCCAGCATTTTCCCCTTCATTATTGGCTTCAGGTATTTTTCATGAATGCTCGCCGACCCGTAATGATACAAAAGGTAACACAGCGAATCCACCAGCATGACCGTGTCGGCCAGGGAGGCGCTGGCCCATGCCATTTCCTCGATGGCGAGCGCGAAACTGACGGCGTCGGCGCCGATGCCGCCAAGCTCCTCCGGCATCGTCATTCCCAGCAGACCCAGATCCACCGCCTGGCGATAATTGACCCAGGGGAATTCGCCTTTTTTGTCCAGCTCCGAGGTAAGCGGCGCCACTTCCGTGCGGGCGAAATCCCGCACCGTCTCCCTGATCATAGCCTGAGTCTCGTTCAGTTCGAATCCCATTGTCGGTCCCCCTTTACTCTCCCGGTCTGACTGGGTCAGGCCCTGATAAACTTCAAAATGTGCTGAGCCGCAGTGCACAATTCGTTGTCCTGATTGTAAATTTCGATTTTGGATATCGCCTTCAGACTCTCGGTGTCCACCTCCATGATAGTGTAATGAACAGTAATGGTATCGCCGATAAAGATCGGCTTGATGAACCGGACCCGGTCGTAGCCATAGGAAACACAAGGCAGCTTCGAGCGCTGGGCCACCTGGGTCGACACGGTGGAAGAATAGCCGATGGAGAGCACGCCGTGGGCGATGCGCCGCTTAAACGGCGTGGTCTTCATATATTCTTCGTCCACATGGTTTGGGCTGAAATCGCCGGTGATGCCGGCAAACAAATAGACATCCGACTCGCTGACAGTCTTGCGAAACGTAAAAGTCTCGCCAATGGTAAGCGGCAAATCGTTCATGGTAACTCCTCCTGCGATTAAAAATTTAACTTCTTCTGCAGCCTGCTCATCACCCGGCTAAGGGATCATATGAAACATCCTCGGCACCACCAGGGTAAACCACGGTACATAGGCCACCAGCAGCAGACCGACGGTCAGCACTACCAGGTACGGCAGCATATGTCTTGCGGTTTCCCCGAAGGTCGACTCCATCAGCGAACAGGTGCAGTAAAAACCCACCCCGAGCGGCGGTGAAAACGCTCCGAACCCCATCGCGATTACCAGGACAAGGCCAAACTGGAGCGGATCAATTCCAAATAGCGGAGCCAGCGGCACCAGCAGCGGTCCGAAGATCATCAGCGCCGGTATTCCTTCCAGCACCGCCCCCATGATCACCAGCGTGACTATGACGCCAAGCATGAACAGCCACGGCGAGCCCTGCAGGACACTCAGCGACTCGGCAATCTGCTGCGGCATCCTCGCCAGCGTCAAAGACCAGGAAAGCGAGCTTGCCGTACTGGCGATAAATAAAATCATCCCCGATTTAGCCGCCGTTTCCAGCAGCGAATTCCACAGCGCTTCGCGTTTCAGTTCCCGGTAAAAGAAAACCGACAGAATCAGGGCATAAACCACCGCCGACGAGGACACCTCGGTAGGAGTGGCGATTCCGGTCACAATGCCGCCCACCAGGATCAGCGGCGCAAATACCGCCGGTATCGCGGCAAGCCCCGTTGTCAGCATTTTTTTGCCGCTGGTCTTGATGGTGCTGGCATTCCTGGCCCGGACATACACCAGCACCATGAGGCAGACCGCCAAAACCAGCGCCGGCAGTAATCCGGCGACAAACATCGTTCCCACCGACAGCGACGTCACCGAGGCCAGCACCAGCATGGCGATGCTCGGCGGCACCGTCTCGCCCATGATCGCCGCCGCCGACAACAGTGCGCCGGTTTCGCCGGGGGCGTAGTTGTTTTCTTTCATCTCTTCCTTCATCGTCGTTCCGACTGCGGCGATGTCGGCGATCTTCGAGCCGGAAATGCCTGACATCACATACATGGCGACGATGATGACCTGCAGCAGCCCGCCCCGGATTCCGCCGACCACCGAAATGATAAATCTGGTGAGACGCTTGGTCAAACCGCCTTCTGTCATGATATAGCCTGCCAGGATAAAGAACGGGATCGCCAGCATCACAAAACTGCTGATTCCGTGGAACATGTTAACAGGCACCACCGACAGAGGCACCGTTTTGGAGCCGTACAGATAAAACGCCGAAACCAGCAGCAGCACAAACCCGATCGGAACTCCCGCCAGAAGCTGGAACGCCAAAAGAACGAAGGTCAGCCCCAGAGGACTCAGTCCCAGGGCCGAAAGACCCACCGTCTGGATAATGACAATGATCGCCGCCACGATCAGCGCCACCGCCGCGCTCACCCCGGCAGCGATTTTCGTCGGCAGTTTCGTGAGCCGCTCCAGGGCAAATACGCACAAAAAAAGGAAACCCAACGCCATCGGCAGAGCAAACCAGACCATGCTGAGCCCTAAGTAAGGCGTACGGTCGTCCCATTTAGAAATCATCATTGCAACAGCCAGCCAGATTCCCAGAATTGATACCAACAGCACCTGGCCGTTCACCAGGGCGTCCGCCGCCATCCGCCACCGCCCGGCGAGCCGGTCGATCAGCAGATTAAAGGCCATATGTTCGCCCCGGGGATAGGCGAGAGCCCCGCCGACAAAGGCGATGATCGCCAAAGCGACTTCCGACACCTCCAGTCCCCACAACAGCGATGAACTGAACAGCGACCGCTCCACCACATTGCAGAACATCACTGCCAGTTCCCCGACCAGCGCCGCGACTACGAGGATTTCCGCCATCTTCTGGAAAGACTTGGCAATCTTACCCAACAAAGCAATACCTCCCTCCCATGCTTCCAAGCTACTAGGGGAACGGTGATGGCATGGTCGTCAACCCTGCCATCACCGTCCTGGGCTTTTTTTATTTCGCCTTTTCAATATCGCTTATAAGGTCTTCAAGTCCCATAGTTTTGGCGAATCCTGTAACCACCGGCTTCGTTGCTTCTTTCAACGGCTGCTTGTCAATATTGAAGAACTGCACTTTAAACTTTTCCTGCAGCGTTTTTTCTGCCGTCAGGCTTGCTTCCCGTTCCAGCTTCTGCTCGTAATCCGCAGCTTCCTTGGCTGCTTTCACAACAATCTGCTGCAGCTCCGGCGACAGTTTGTCATACGTCTGCTTGGCCATGAACAGCGGTCTCACCGTGAATTCGTGTTCCGTCCTGGTGATATAGGGAGCCGGCTCATAAAACTTCATATCCACGACCATCGGCAATTCATTCTCCATGCCGTCCACTACCCCTGACTTCATCGCTAAATAGGTCTCCATATAGGCGATGGGGGTCGGCACGGTGCCAACAGCCTTCCAGACATCGATCTTGGCGGGGCTCGAGCTCACCCGGAGCCGGAAACCTTTGAGCTCATCCATCGACTGGATCGGTTTGTTTGTCGACAGCAGGTTGCGGACCGACCCGCCCCAGTAGCCGATGATCTTAATACCTGACTTGGCTTCAATCACCTTGGCGAACTTTTCGCCGGCCGGGCCGTTGATGGCCTTCTTCCAGTTGTCATAGTCCTGGAAGAGGAACGGCAGGACAAAGAAATCGAACTCCTTGGCAAAAGTGGCCCCGGCGTTCGGATCCGACACCGCGAAATCCAGCGATCCGTCTTTGATGAACTGCATCACCTGGGATTCGTTGCCCAAAACGCCGCCGCCGAAGATCTGGATATCGATCTGCCCTTTACTGTCTTCCTTGACTTTGTTCGCGAAATAGACCAGCCCTTTTTGCCACGGATGATCATCTTTAAAATAGTGCGCCGCCCGTAATTTGATCGGTTCGGTTTTTGCCGGTTGACTCGGTCCTGATGAACAGCCTGACAGTAACGCCCCAACTAAAAACACCAACAATACCGGAAGTCCAAATTTCCTCAAAACATTTCCCTCCCTCGTATTTTCGACCAACCAGACTCGCCGCGTTCCCCTCCTCTTCCCCTTGTTTTCTTAAAGCCAAGACCAAGCTGTCCTTTATTCCCCGTCATAGTAAACCGGTTTCCTATCAGGCAAAAAAATTGCGTCCAGCCATCAGCGCGTTACCCTGCCGGGCTCTTCCTTGCAGACTCCCGCCGAGTCCCTCACCACCAGCGAAGGTCGCAGCACGATCCGCTGCACTCCCTCTTCAAGCTTTCCCTGAAGCCGCTGCACCAGAAGCTGGACGGCACCGGCCCCCAATTCCTTGATGCGTCCGTCGATGGTCGTGAGCGGAACGCTGGCGTATTTGGAAAAGAAGGTATTGTCAAAGCCGATCACCGACAAGTCGTCCGGCACCTTCCAGCCGTAATTCCGCGCGGCGTCAAGCACTCCGATGGCCAGCATATCCGAACCGGTGAAAATCGCCGTTGGGGCATGTTCAAACATGATCGACTCTGCCGCCCGGTAACCGTCCTGAAGGTATTGGCCCCCTTCCACGACGACGCTTTGGTCCAGCAGACCGAATTCCTGCAAGCCTTCCCTAAACCCGCGGGTACGTTCGCGGTATTGATAAATGCCGGATGGGCCGGTAACCATCGCCATCCGTCTATGCCCCAGGTTGTGCAGATATTCCACCGCCAGTCTGCCCCCGACATAGCCGTCAATAATGACGTAGTCCACCGGGCTGGTGGGAAGACAACGATGCACCTGCACCAGATTGGGGAATTTTTGCTGCAGCTTTGATAACTCCACCGAGTCCCTTACATGAGCGACGATGATGCCGTCCAGGTGCTGACATCGTTCCGTCAGTATCGTCGTCAGCTTTTCTTCATTCTCGTTCTCATCGCCGGTGCTGACCAAAAACAGGCTGTAGCCCTGGCGATTAGCCTCGATCTCGATCGATTTGATCAATTCCATGTTGGTGAGGATGCCGACATCGCCGATAACCAGACCAATCAGCCGGGTGGATTTATTGACCAAGCCCCTCGCCAGGCTGTTGGGACTGAAATCCAGTTGTTTGACCGCCTTTTCGATCCGCTTTTGGGCATCCAGCGAAACATAAGGCACCTGATTCAAATACTTCGATACGGTGGATTTTGAAACCCCCGCCAGCTTCGCCACATCGGCAATTGTCGGTAATTTTCCCATATGTAACCTTCTCGTCAAAGTTAACCTTCGGTCTTACATCCTGTTCATAGGTTATAAGAAATCGGTTTCCTATTAATAATTTCATCTTACCCTTTCTCGAATATTCTGTCAATAAAAACTGCCATTTGCCATCAGGGAATCAGCACCGCTTTGACCGCTTTTTCACTGGCCATGATTTTTAACGCCTCATCAGCTTCGCTTAAGGCAAAGCGGTGGGTGATCATGTTTTGGAACAGGCCGACATTGCCGAGAATAAGATTCAGGGCCTGAAAGGTGTGCCTGGTATCGCTTACCCAGGCGCCCTGGATTCGGAGATTTTTTCGTACCAGGTCATGAAATCCGTCGAATTCAATGGTTCCCAGCGGCTGGCCAAAGCCCATCGACAGCAGGCTTCCGCCTGTTTTTACGCAGCCCAGCACTTCCCTGAGCGCTTCCGGCCTGCCCACCGCCTCCACGGCAAAGTCGACACCGATCCCCCTGGTCATCTCCTGCACGGCGTCATACCGGTCCTTGCTGCTGGAATCCAGGATACTCATCACCACGGTGGCCCCCATGATTTTGCATGCTTCCAGCCGTTCCCGCGAAGTGCCGATAACGACGATCTCCCGCGCCCCCGCCGCCCGGGCCAGCGCCACACTGAACATGGCCAGCGGCCCGGATCCCTGGATAAGCACGAAGTCGCCATTTTCCGGCCGCAGCAGGTCAAAGCCATGGGCGGTGGTGGCGCCTGAACAGGATGCCGCCACCAGAACCGCAGGGTCGACATGACCGGGAACCTTGAACAGGTCGGTGCCTTCCCGCAGCACGATATGCCCGGCGTAGCAGCCGTTCAGATACGGGGCCTCATCCCGCTGCATGGTCAGGCCGTAAACGACGCGATTGGGACACAGGGCCGGCTGCCGCATGACAACGCAGTGATAGCACCGGCCGCAGCTGATACCGCGGTTCCAGAGGACACGGTCGCCCACCGCCAGGTTTTCGCCGGTCACCGCCCGCCACTGACGCTTGGCTCCGACTATCGTTCCCACCCCTTCGTGCCCCAGGATGATTGCCGGCCGGACTCTGGGATCCTCGCCCTTCCAGGCATGCACATCCGAGCCGCATACGCCGGCGGCGTCGATTTTGATCAATAGCTCGCCGTCTTTGAGCTTGGGTATCGCGATTTCTTCCAACACCAGCGGCGCATTATACTGCTTCAGCACCATGGCCTGCGTAGAACGGTCCATCATCGTCCCCCATTAAAACAGTTTATGTCCGTCAGCCCTCTCAAAGCTTCAGTCTTTCCCAGCGGGCGGCAAAGTTCCGCTTAATTCCTGCTGCCAGTGGTCGACAATGCTCTTTGGCGCGTAGCAAAACAGCATCTTCAGTTCGCTCTCAGCCGTGTTTCTCAGAAAATGGGTCTGATTGGGCCGGATATAGACATAGCTGCCGGACTGTACAGGCTGCTCCTCGCCGTCCACCGCCATGACCCCCTGCCCCTCCAGGATAAAATACACTTCTTCCTGTTCATGAACATGCTCAGGCACCGAGCCGCCTGCGAAGACGGTTACGTGACCCATGACGAAGCTCTTGGCTTCCGCCGGTGCGTTCGGTCCGACGATGACCCGGGTGCACCGGCCGGCCGGAAAAGTCGTCCCCTCAGCCTCAAAAATATGATGTACCATCATTCATACCTCCGCCTTGATCGATAATGGCTTACTCCTGCGGCATAACGATGACCGCCTTGATCACCCCGTCCAGACGCCGGTAGGTGTTATGAAAAGCCTGGGCCGCGTCGGCCAGGGGGTACCTGTGGGTGATCAGCGGCGACAGGTCGAACTTCCCTGACTGCAGAAGGGCGATGCTTTTGCCCCAGACCGCCGGACTGCCGAGGCAGCCGACCACCGTCTTTTCCTGGGCGATGATCTGATTGTAGTCAATGTCGCTGCCGAGCTGGCGGTGCAGGCCGACAAGCAGCAGCGTGCCGCCCTTCTTCAGGTAGCGGAAGGCCTGGGGAACCACCTGAGCCTGCCCGGTGGCTTCCACCACGATGTCGGCCCATTCCAGGTATTCCTCCAGCGCCGCGTCGTCTTTGGGCACGCTGATCAGTCTGCCTGCCCCCAGCCGGGCGCCCAGCTGCAGCCGCCCCTGATCGGTTTCGGTCCCGACCAGGGCGATGCCGGCGGCGCCGAGACAGTCGGCCAGAGCGCAGGTAATCAGGCCGATAGGCCCGGGCCCGAAAATCAGGACGTTGTCGCCGCCCTTCAGGTTGGCCCGGTACAAGGCGTGGAGGCACACCGACGTGGGTTCGATCAGCACCGCCTTTTCCAGCGCAAGATTATCGGGTATTTTATGGACAAACCGGACCGGCGCCTGGACGAAGCGCGCAATCGCCCCAGGCAAGTCGCCGATTCCCAGTCTCTGCATATCCGGGCAGAGGTTATACCGCCCGCACCGGCAGTAGTGACAGGCGCCGCAGCCGATATGCACCTCGGCCACCACCCGGTCGCCCACCTCGACCCCGGCCGTCTTCTCACCGACAGCCACCACCCGGCCGCAGAATTCGTGCCCAGGCACGAGCGGATATTTCACCCGGCCGGACCGCACATACCCCAGACTGCCGTCATACAGTTCCAGGTCCGTCCCGCAGATGCCCACCGCCTCGATCTTAATCTGGACCCAGCCTGGCTGCAGCTGCGGCAGCTCTGTTTCCTTGATTTCAATCGTTTTCGGTTTGGTTACAACCGCTGCAAGGTTTTTCATTTTGTCCTCCAAAATAAGGTGAAGTTCTTATTTGCCGCAAAAATCGGGCGGTCGCTTGGCAACAAACGCGGCTACGCCTTCCCGGGAATCCTCGGTGGTGAAACAGTAGGCCAGGCTTGTGGCGTCCCGCATCGCGTTTGGCCCGTTGCCCCTGAGAACGGCGTCGTTGATGATTTCCTTGTCCAGTGCCATCGTAATCGGCGGCTTCGCCGCAATTTCCGCCGCGATCTTCAAGGCACCTTCCCGAAGATCCGCCACCGTCGGAAATACTTCGGTGACCAGGCCGTACCGCCAGGCTTCCTCGGCGGCGACGAATCTTGCCCGGTAGATCATATCCTTGGCCCGGCCTGCGCCGATCAGCCTGGCCAGCCGGCAGGGCCCGCCCCAGCCGGGAATCAGCCCGAGTTTGATCTCAGGCAGGCTGAACTTCGCGGTGGCCGAGCAGATCCGGAGATCGGCGCACAGCGCCAGTTCAAGCCCTCCCCCCAGAGCAAAACCATTGATCGCGGCGATGACCGGAATACGCAGCCGTTCCAACCGGTCAAACACTTTGTGGCCTGTCTCGATAAGATATTTCGCGTCCGCCGGGCTGCACCGGGCCAGCTGATCGATATCCGCCCCGGCCACGAACGCTTTTTCTCCGGAACCGGTTATAATCAAAGTCCTGATCTCCGGTTTTGCTTCCACCTCGGTCAACAGTCCGTCCAATTTCTCCAGCACCCCGGTATTCAGGGCATTCAGGAACTGAGGCCGATGAATGGTCAGTACCGCCACACCGCCCTGAACATCCAGATTCCATCCTTCCATCATCACGATCTGATCTCCTTTCCCAAGCCCATCACCTCCGGGCAAAAAATCCGGCCATCCATTGTTTTCAGCGGCTCTTTTATAATCGGCTTAAAGTCCATCAGAGCCAGAATATCCCGCTCGATATCGACGCCAGGGGCTATTTCGATCAGGGCCACCCCGCCGTCTGTAAGCTTAAACACCGCCCGTTCCGTGATATACAGGACCTCCTGCCCTTTCTCCCCGGCATATTCCCCGCTGAAAGTGATTTGTTCCACCGCCGCCACGAATTTATTGAACCGGCCTTCCGAGCAGATCTCCAGTTTGCCTTCCCTGATCGCCACAGCCAGTCCGCCGCCGGTAAATGTCCCGCAGAACACCGCCTTCTTCGCTGACTGGGATATATCGATAAAGCCGCCGCTTCCGGTTATCGTCGGACCAAATTTGCTGACATTCACGTTGCCTGCCCTGTCGCACTGAGCCAGCCCCAGGAAGGTGCAATCCAGCCCTCCGCCGTTATAAAAATCGAACTGGGCCGGTTCATCCAACAGCGCCATATAATTCGTGGCCACCCCGAAAATGACCCCTCTGGCCGGAACTCCGCCGATCAGCCCCTGTTCGATGGTGAACGTGATTTCGTCGGCAAAACCTTCTTCCGCCGCTATCGTCGCTACCCCGTCCGCCATGCCGAACCCCAGGTTGACCACCGAATCGGCCTTCAGCTCCATCGCGGCCCGCCGGGCCACGACTTTGCGCACATCCAGCTCCATCGGCTGTAGCCGGTCCGTCGGAATGACGGTCCGTCCGGCAAAACCGGGATTGTATTCCCCTTCCACCGACTGCCGCTGGTTTTCGTCCACCACCACCGCGTCAACCAAAATGCCCGGGATCTTGACCTCCCGGCTGCTCAGTGTTCCGGCCCGGGCCAGATACTTGACCTGGCAAATGACCTTGCCGCCGGAATTTCGCGCCGCCTGGGCCAGTGCCAGAGTTTCCAGATAGACGGCTTCCTCCTCCATCGTGATATTGCCGTATTCATCCGCCGTCGTCCCCCGGATGATCGCGACATCGATGGGAAAGGCCTTGTACAGCAGTAGCTTCGTCCCTTTGACGTCGATGACCTCGACAATATCTTCCCTGGTCACCGTATTCAGTTTTCCCCCCTCGACCCTGGGGTCAACAAAAGTCTTCAGCCCAATATGGGTAATCAGCCCGGGCCGGTGAGCCGCGATTTCCCGGTAAAGCTGAGTCATAACCCCTTGGGAAAGATTATAGGCCTCGATTTTATTTTCATTGGCCAGCTGCATCATCCGGGTCGACCAGCCCCAGTGGCCGCCGATGACCCGCTTGACCATCCCTTCATGGGCAAAGCGGTTGGTGCCCCCGTCCTTCTTGTCCCCCAGCCCGGAAGCATGCACATAGGTCAGCCGGCAGGGATGACCGGTGGCGAGAAACTTTTCTTCCAGCCTTTTCAAAACCAAAGTGGCTTCAAGCACCCCGCCGCCGGACCCGCCGCTGGCGACCGTGACGCCATCCTTAATCAGCCCGATCGCAGCCTCCACTGTCACAATCTTGTTTTTCATCCTGCTGCCTCCTCCGTTAAACCCTTCTGCCCGTCTCAAATCACAGCTCGCGAACCATTCTCCGAAAACGTTTTCATATAGACTGCCAGGACGACTTCAATTATCAGGTTCACCTCGACAATTGCTTTTTTTACTGTCTGGCCCTGATCTCGCGGACCGATTCCCCCTCGAGAATCGTTGACCGCAGAATCCTTCGCACCGGGTCCTGGCCCGGATTGCGGATGTTATCAAGCAGCAGGGTCGCCGCGACGCGCCCCATTTCTTCTTCCGGCCTTTTCACGCAGGTCAGCGTGGGACTGAGAATACCGTTCCATTCCGGCGTACCGATCATCACTGTCGAGATATCCGCCGGCCAGCGGACCCCGGCTTGTTTAAAATATTGAACCATGCCTTTGGCTATCTCATGTTGAGTCGCAACCACCGCCGTCACTTCCGCCAGCGGCAGCTTCGCGGCCATCCGTTGTCCTGCTGCCTCCGACTGTTCGCCGTCCAGCAGCACCATCTCCCGGTCGGGGGATACTCCGTATTCCCGCAGGGCGGCCCGGTAACCTTCCATCCGCTCATGCATGTTCGGGATGGGAGAATCCCAGCCGATGGCGGCGATGCGCCGGTGCCCGGCGTCCAGCAGTTTTTGGGTCGCCAAAAAGCCCGCCTGAAAATTGTCATGCCCGACAAAATCATAGGTCGAGAAGAACGAACCCAGCGGACGTTCAAAGATCAGAAACGGTATCTTGTGCTGGTAAAGCAGCACGGCGTTATCCCCTTGCCCGCGAGCCGGGCTGAGGATGCAGCCGTCAATCTGCTGCGACACCAGCCGCTCCAGTGCCAGAGCCTCCTGCGCCGGATTTTCGTCGCTGTTGCAGATCATGACGACATAACCTTCTTGGCGGGCTACCGCTTCAAACTCCACACACATCCGGGTGAAAAACGTATTGCCGAACTGAGGAACCAGAATTGCCAGTATCCCGCGGTGTTTCCCCTTCAGGCTGCTCGCCGCCGCGTTTTTGATGTAGCCCAGTTCCTTGGCTGCCTGCACCACCTTCTCCTTCAGCTCCGGCCGCAGATAGCGTTCTTTGTCGCTCAGCACGAACGAAACCGTGGCGATGGATGTCCCGGCTTTTTTCGCCACATCCTTGATAGTAACCCGTAGGTCGTTCTTCCCATTAACCATCGCAAACCTCATGCAAATAAATTTTTCCAGTCATAGGAAAACGTTTTCAGGTCAGGTAAAAAAAATAGCACTCCAAAAACAACTCAATTTTGCTTTATTTTAATTATGGATAATTCAAAGTACTCTGTCAATACTTGGCCTTCGCCGGACAGTCATCGTGACTCCGGTCTTCACAGCCGCCTGCAGCCCACTTTAGTTCAATCGTCATCCACAATATTTTTCAAAAAAATATCAACCATGCTTGGATCAAATTGAGTTCCCCTGCCGTCATACAATATCGCCAAAGCCATTTCCCGGGTCATAGCCTTGCGATAAACCCGATCGGCAGTAGTTGCTTCATAAACATCGGCAATAGTCAGGATTCGTGATATCAGCGGTATATCTTCACCTGCTCTTCCTTCAGGATAACCGCTGCCGTCAAATTTCTCATGATGGTAAAGAACAGCCTCGGCTATATGCTCTAATTGGCTGATCGCTTTTAGAAAGTGAAAACCGTTTGGGGAATGTTCTTTGATGATCTCAAATTCAGCCTCAGTCAATTTACCGGGTTTGTGCAATATCCTGCGGGGAATAATCAATTTGCCGATATCATGAAGTAGTGCGGCGGTCGACAACTCTTGGCTAACTTCCGCAGAAAGATCCAGATTGTGCGCCAAATTAACCGCGATACTTTTGACATTCCAAGAATGCCTGGCAATAGCTATATCCTGCTTTGCTATAAATCGAAGAAGATAATCCGCTATTTCTATCCTGAGAACCGGATAAAACATTTACCAATACCTCGATATCATATTCGACAACTCGTTCTTAAATCCGCCAAGCGTAAGATCTGCACAATTTCCTTCGTGAGTCGTTTCATAATCGATATCTGCCCATAACTGCTGCATGTATCAGATCCGCTGATCGCCAGGCGCCATCTGTACCGAAGCCCAACGGCGCTTGGTGAAATCGGCCTCAGAGGGCGGTAATAACTTTGATCACAACTTTTTTGAGCATCGCAAAAAAATATAGCACCAAGGCAAAAGTTTACTGGTGCCATTACGCTTCAATAACAAAGCGGTAACCTGGCAATCATAGGCTCCCACGCCCCTTAGACCCAAGGTTTTGCGTCCTTGCCTTTCGACAAGTTTGCCCATATATGTATTTCATCCTGTTTCCCGCGAAAAAAAACCACATTAATATACTAATATGATTCTTTCCTTGTTTTTTAAGTCCTTTGAGGATAAAACTGTTTTTTTGTCAAATTTTGCTAATGTTTTGTCGAAGTTCTCATCTAAAATCAAAAACAACTTTAGACTAACGCCTAAAGTTGTTTCGTCTGAGCCAGATGCCCTTCACTTTTCCCCTTGTTGAAGCATTTGTGGAGCTAACTATTCCTGTCAAAGAGCCTTACGACAACAAAATCACCAGTCCACTCCAAGCGTCTGGTCCGATTCCTCCTGCTACACATACACGGTAGTGGCTTCATAGGCAGTGATTGCGGAAGCCGTCAGGTAATCGCTATTCGTGGAAGTTTGGGCATTGGCCGAAGGCTGGGCCAGGTTACTGAGATCACTGGTTAATTTACCGCACTTCCCGCAACCCGTACACTCAGCATTGCCTAAAGGGCATGAACTACTGGCGGATGTGCTGCCGCTTCCACTTTGCGCTGCTCCGGTTGCAGAGGACGCGGAGGTACTTGTCGTTCCAGATAAATCAAGTATCGCTGCAGCGCCAACGCTTGTGCTTGTTCCGCCGGTGCTTTCCGTACTTGAAGTACTGGCAGCAGAATTGCTGCTTTGTGACTGTGACTGAATTTGCGAAAGCCAACTGGAGCCGGAAACGGAAAAGATGCTCATGTCTCATCCTCCTTTAAGATAAAATCGTCATCTGCTGCAACCATCGTGAGCAACTGTTTGGTTTCTGTTAAATATCGCCTGGTGCGTTGCAGCCGAGTCTGGATCTGCAGGCAATCTTACAGCCCCCCATCTGACGCCGGTACCCATCAGCAATTTTGCCGGAATGAATTTGCAAATGCGCGTTAATTACAAAATCAAATTACAACACAGGCATTCGTTAAAGAAGAAAAGGAAGATTGGTTCTTTTTCCCTTCTCCTTTTCGCGGCAAAGCTGCAGGCATCTCTTCTGGGTTTTGCGCATTGCATAGGTGTGACGATCGGCCGCACCTTAGTCCATCTTTTCCGCAAGCTAACCTATACTGTCGGGAGGTTAAAATAGTGCTTGTCAGAAACCGCATCACCCTATTTTTGCTTTCTTTACTATCCCTGGCAATATTACTGTTTCCATCTTCCGGACATGCGGAGGTTAAAGAAATCATTGCCGAAGGCACTTATTGCATGGGGGACGGAGAGACACCGCTGGTGGCCAGCGACCGGGCCTTGCTGGCCGCAAAGCGGACGGCGCTGGAACAGGCCGGAACCTACGTGGAAAGCTATTCATCAACCAGGAACTTCAGTTTGACCGCCGACGAGGTTAAGGTTATCGCCTCCGGGATCATGGAAGTTGCCGTACTGGACAAGCACCGCACCGTGGATGGCAACAGCATTATATTTTGGGTAAAAATCAAGGCCATGGTAACAACAGATAAAATTGAGGATATGGCCGCAAAAATCAAAGACTTGTCCCTGGCCGCGGACTATAAAAAGCTTCAGGAAAGCTATGATAAGAGCCAGAAGGAAATTGCCGCCCTCAAACAGCAACTCGCCCAGGCTGACACCGATGGTGAAAAACGGCGAATCCGCAGCGAGATCAGCGAAAGTGAAATGACCTTTCAGGCCAACACCTGGTTCGAACAAGGTAATCAGAAAATGGCTGACGGCAAATACCCTGAGGCTATCAATGCCTATACCGAAGCTATCAACCTGAACCCCCGCTTCGGGCCGGCGTATCTGAGGCGGGGTGTGGCCTATGCCCATTCCGGTGAGTACCGGCAAGCCATCACGGATTTAACCAGGGCTCTTGATAGCAACCCGCAGCTGACTCTGGCTTACTTGAAAGAAGGACAAGTATACGAAAAGCTGCGGGAAAGGCAGGCCGCCATTGATGCCTATCGGCAGTTTCTCGAATATGCCGCTCCGGACCAGCAGCCTTATATCAATTTTGCCAGACACCGGCTAAGAGTACTTGAAGAAGCAGGTGCGACGTATTTTTCACCGCCGGACTCGGGTCCCCCCGGTCCCGGAAGAGTAATCATTTATCGACGGAGGGGTCCTTATTAAAGAGCGCCCTTCCGGTCGGAGGCCTCCCGGGCCAATGCCGTTGTTGCCGCAACGCGGCCTTTTACGATTGCCCGGAGTTCTTCTTCTTATTATTAATCGCTATCTTATTCAACTGACCGATAAATTCTAATCCCTGTAAATCCAGCGCGTTATGGCTCTCGACTTTTCTTTGCGGCAAAAGGGATTTTTCTTGCTTTTGCTTCTCTTGATCCGAATCATTAAGCTGCTGGAAATTTGAATCCGGACTTACGTTGGTACTGCCTGTTATTTTAGAATTTAGCTTACTGACGTTAATGGGAGCACCGGTACTATTTTTCGTGGATGATACGTTATTGGACATTAACAAATCACCTCTTGTATCAGTATATAACATAACCCTGTTAAATTTATTTGAATTTGTCGAAACGGTTATATAAAGATCCAAGCGGACGGTTTCTTTACGCCAAATGAAAAACGGCTTCCGGGGTTAACCCCCGAAAGCCTTCTGTTTGCGGCGAGGCCTGCTGGTTTCATGGAACAAGGCCTCTCTTTTTCAGCATTTTCTCCATTGCATCGGCGGCCGCCTTGCCAAACTCATAATCATTGATATTGGCGTCGACGTAAACCACTTCAACATGTCGGCCGACATTGCGGACCAGAGTTTCGGTTATGGCCTCGTCAACCTCTTTGTCGTAGAGCGCTTCTCCGGGCAGAGTATTCGCCCGGAAGCCCTTGAGCGGAATGAGCAGCGTCACTTCCTGCCTGGCCAGATTCAGCCGGCCGGCAATGATTTCGGCCACTTTTACCGCTTCGTCTTTCAGTATCTTGATGTGAGCGACAGTCTTGTTGTGAAGCAAGTATTTCCGTTGCGTGATATCATACGGAAACTGTTCCAGCGGATAGTCGATAAAATCCACGCCACCCGGGGCTACAACCAGCGGGAAATTATTCGAACACAAAGCCTCTAGCCGGTTATTGGCGCCATAGGAAAAACCGCCGCCGAAAAATTCGGCCGTAATTTCATGCAGCGTCAAATCCATAACCGCGCCGATGACCCCGCTCAAAGCCAGTTCCTCCATGGCCCTGCCGCCGACTCCGGTCGAATGAAAACCGACCGTCTCGATGCCCCTTTTGGTCAGCTCATCGATAGCGTGGCATACGCCATTGTTGGTAACACCCATAAGGGTTGTACCGACAATCATGCGGTTGCGGTTCGACAGTTCCCGGCCGTAACCGTTAGCCATGCCGACAATGCAGCCGGCCGCGTTCGACAATACCGTCTCGGTGATAATATTCATTCCCGCCAAATCGGCGACCGAGGGGATGACAACAATGTCCTTTGTGCCGACAATCGGCTCAAAAGTCCTTACTCCGCTGGCCACCGTCGACACAATCACCTTTGGCAGCCCGATCGGCAGACGCTTCATGGCACTCGCGCCAAGTATGGTGTTCTGGAGGCCGCCCACGCACAAAATGCCGTCGAAGCCGCGTTCCGCGTACATACGGGGCATAAATACAGCCACCGCTTCGGTCATTATTGTCATCAGGTCATTTTTTGATGATCCTTTTACCTTTTCCCAATCGTAACCGGCTGTCTCCAATACTTGCTCGCGTCCAAAATCAAAACCCGTCGTTTTCTCTGGGCCTATGCTGATATCTACGATTGTGGCCGTGCGCCCAAGGTCTTGGATGAATTGTTTCAGAAACTGTACTTCGGCATACTTTGTGTCGCAGCTAGCCATTATTACAATTGGCTTCATAAAAACTTGGGAACAAAGCCCTGCGAAAGCGGTCGGCAGACGTTCTGCCTACACTTGCGCAAGGCGGTCAGCGCCCTCGGCTCGATTCCCAATGACCTCCTTTGAGGGTTATTTACCGAGTACAGGTGTTGTTTTGATCAGCTCTTCCAGGGCGGCGTCATGGCTCAGCAGCAAAAAGCTGGGGTCTTTGGCCCGGGCCTTTTGGTATTCGATGCTTTTCCAGGCTTCGACGATGTTGTAGAACCGGCCGGGAGGAGTAATGTTGTAGTGAAGTTCGGGTACAGGATTGATATTGTTCATGACGAAAATGGAGTCGCCGGCGCAGATATAGCTGCCTGCGGCGGTATCAATCTCCACCGACATGTGTCCGGGCGAATGGCCGAAGCTTTCGAACACCCGTACCCCTGGCACGATTTCGGTTTCGCCGGTAACGGTCTCGATTTTGATCCCTTCGAAAGGACGGGTGACCCCGAGGGCCGGATGTTCATACGATTTGTAATACAGAGGAATGGGGTCAAGGGCAAAGTCGTATTCCCGTTTATGGGCAATAAACCTGGCGTTGGTGAACTTTTCCATGTAGAAGATATGATCCCAGTGCATATGGGTAAGCAGCACGATGCCGATATCCTCAGGCTTATAGCCGATTTTGGCCAGCTGTTCATGAATGGCGTAACCTTCAGGCTGCCAGGAACCTGGATGATGGTACTTGTCAGCCCGGTCGGTCCAGGCCATGCCGGTGTCGACAAGGATCGGCTTGGGACCGCCTTCGATCAGATAAGTGAAAACAGGCAGCGGTATTTTCTTGTCAGGAACATTCTTCAGATAGGGAGCGACAGAGTGGTGGTAATGGTACTGCAATGGATAAGTGGGCACATAGCCGGTGTTGATTGGTCTTACCGTTAATTTTGACATTGCGGAAACCTCGCTTTTCTAAAATAATTTTTGCGTCTAAACTAAAGACTGGGCTTACCTGCCAAATATGCTCCAAAACCGCATTTTCTTGGTGTGGACATCGAGAAACGCCATTAGCAGAATCACGGCGCCAACAACCAGCGGCTGGGCAAAGGAGGAGATTCCCAGGAGATTCATTACATTCACGATGATCGTCAGGATGAGCGCCCCGGCCACCGTGCCTACGATACTGCCTTCTCCCCCCAGCAGGGAAGTGCCGCCGATAACTACGGCCGCAATCGCCAGCATGCCGGAGTCGCTGCCCATGGCAGCGTCGGCGGCGTTAAGCCTGGCGGTCATCAGCAGTCCGGCCAGACCTGCGCACATGCCGCAGAGGGTAAAGGTGGAAAATACAACCCGCTCAACCGGTATCGCCGAATACCTGGCTGCTTCCGGATTCGCGCCGAAGGTATAGATATTGAGTCCCAGCGTGGTTTTCTGCAGAACGAAGTACATGATCGCCGTAACCAGTGCAGCGACGATTACGATCACCGGGATGAAACCTATATAACCGGTGCCGAACCAGGTGAAACCGCTCGGCAGATCATAAATGATCGCGCCATTCATTACAATAATGGAAAAACCGCTGGCAACCCAGGTCGTTCCATATGTGGCCACAAACGATGGCAGTTTTACCTTGCCGACAAGAAAACCGTTGAGGCAACCCACCAATCCGCCCAGTATAATGCCTATCGGAAATATGGCGGCGGTGGGAACATCGGCTTTGATCAGCTGGGCGCACAGGCAGCCGATAAGTCCGGCGACCGCACCCACCGAAAGGTCGATTTCGGCGGCGACGAGGACTGCCGTCAGGCCGGCGCTGAGAATCAGCAAAATGCTGGCCTGTCTTACAATTGTCAGGACATTGCCCACCTGGAGAAACTCCTTGCTGACCACCGACGAAACGACGATAAGCAGCACCAGCCCCAGCACACTGAAAATTGACTTTGAGTTTCCCAGTTCCTGCAAATACTTCTTCATAGCCCCACCTCCCGTCAGTCCGTTCTATACTTGTTCAGATAGGTGTCGACAACGATCGCGGTCAGTACGACACTTCCGATGATGGCGTTTTGATAAAGTCCGTTGACACCGGCCACATTCAGCCCGTTTTTGATGACATAGATCAAAAGAACGCCTAAGATCGTGCCGACGATGCCGCCCTTGCCTTCCCGGAACGAGGTCCCCCCCAGAATGGTGGCGGCTATCGTGTCAAACTCCCAGCCGTTGCCGATGGTCGGTTGACCTGATTCGACCCGGCAGGCCACCAGAATGCCGACGATCCCGGCGAGCAGACCGGCGTAGGCGTAGGTCTTGATAATCGCCTTCGACACATCGATCCCGGCAAAAGTCAGCGCCTCCATGTTGCCGCCCAGGCCGAAGATATTAGTGCCGAACTTCGTCCTGTACAGCAGCAGCCAGGTAATGGCGAACATCCCGTAGGCGATCCAGACCGGCAGCGGCAAAAACAGGAACATGCTCTCCGAAATGAGCTGGAAGGTGTAGGTGTGATAGTATATGGAAGCACCGGCGGTCAGCAGCAGCGAGATGCTGTTGAGAACGTTCTGCACGCCCAGGGTGGCAATGAACGGAGGCAGGCCGCCCTTGGCGATCAGAACGCCGTTGACCGTGCCGGCTAAAACGGCGAGGCAGACGGCGATGGCGGCGGCAAGATACAGGTCGACACCCATGGTCGCCAGGAACATCCATATTACTGTGACGAAGCTTACCTGTGCCCCCAGCGACAGGTCGATGCCCTCGGTCAGAATGATCAGTGTCTGGCCGAAGGCCAGGATGAGCAGAGGGGAGGACTGCACCAAAACGTTGGTGAAATTCCCCACCGAAAAATAGCTGGGTACGAAAACGCCTAATCCGCCGACAATCGCCAGCATCATCCAGATAACAAATGGAGCATGCTTGATCTTTTTTATAACTTCTGCCGAACTAACTCGCACTGGCGTTACCCCCAACCCCAAGCATCTTGTGGCCGATTTTTTCCAGGCTGAATGAGTCGCGCTCATATTCGTCGACAATTGCCCCTTCGCGCATCACGTACAGCCTGTCGCTCATGCCCACGACCTCAGGAAGCTCCGACGACACCATAAGGATTGCCTTCCCCTCGCGGGCCAATTGATCCATCAGGGCGTAGATCTCCATCTTGGCGCCCACGTCGATACCTCTGGTCGGTTCGTCCAGGATCAGGATGTCGGCGTCGGTGTTGAGCCATTTGGCCAGGACGACCTTCTGCTGATTGCCGCCGCTCAGCGATTTGCAGACAGTATGCACCGAGGGAGCGGCAAGGCGCAGACTGTCTTTGTACTTCTGGGCCAACTCGTATATCTTCCCATAGGAGATGAACATTTTAGGGAAATACTTGCGGGCGCTGGCGGCGATCATATTCAGGGCAACACTCTGGCTCAGAGCCAGTCCCGCCCTTTTGCGGTCTTCGCACACCAGGCCGACTCCGTGGCTGACAGCGTCGACCGGCGACCGCGGTTTATACGGTTTGCCTTTGATAAGCATATCGCCGCCGCTGATCGGGTCAAGACCGAAGATCAGTTTGACAAGCTCGGTGCGGCCCGCCCCCACAAGACCGGCGAGTCCGACGATCTCCCCTTTGTTGACCACAATATTGATGTCCTTCACCCGGCCGGCTACATCGCAGAGACCGCTGCAGCGCAAGGCCTCTTCGGTATGCCGGTTTTCGCTGCGCACATAAACCTGGGAGATATCCCGGCCCACCATCATGTTTACAAGCTCTTCGTTGGTTTTATCCTGAATGCCGATTGTGGCGATTTTCTTTCCATCGCGAAGTACCGTGATCCGGTCGCCAATCAGCGGGAACTCCTGCATCCGGTGAGAAACATAGACAATGGCGATACCGGCTTTTTTCAGTTTATGGATCTGGACAAACAGCGAATTGATCTCCCGTTCCGTCAAAGTTGCCGTCGGCTCATCAAAAACAATGATCCGCGGTTTGTACGAAAGAGCCTTGGCGATCTCCACCATCTGCTGCTCAGCGACACTGAGCAGTTTGGCCGGAGTTTTCACGTTGATATAGTCGCAGTTCAGCGTTTTTAGGAGTTCCTTCGCCTCTTTTTCCATCCGGGCGAGGTCCAGCCAGCCGAACTTGGTGACATACTCCCGGTTCAAAAAGATATTCTGGGCCACACTCAGATAAGGAACCAAGGTAAAATCCTGATAAACAGCGACAATGCCCTTGGCGATTGCGTCGCTGGGGCTGCTGAAATGAACCGGTTCCCCGTCTAAAAGAATTTCGCCGTTTTCAGGCTGATACACTCCCAATATGACCTTGGCCAGCGTGCTTTTTCCGGCACCGTTTTCGCCTACCAAAATATGTACTTCCCCCGCCGCCAGGTCAAGGTCGACGTTGTCCAGGGCGGTCACCCCGGGGAAAACCTTGGTAATCGAGCGAGCGCGCAGGATAGTCTTATCCATCTTCTCACCCCAAAAATGATCATCCTTTGAATGTTCGAAAGGGCGCTGGTTATGACTTATGCGGCCCGGGTCCTGCCGCGAAGCCGCATAAGTCATGCCTCCGTCAGACTATTTCCACCAGGCGATCTTTTGCATGTATTCGGTGATATTGTCTTTCGTGATCAGCGGTTTGTCGTTTACCGACGGAAACGGAACGAAATACTGGGGCGGTTTGGAACCGTCATTGAGGAATTTGACGATATAGGCGGCCGCCAGATACGAAGAACCCAGCGGGTCGGTATTGTAAGTGGCTGCAAGTTCGCCTGTGGCGATGGCGTTGCTGGCATCCATGTTGCCGTCGAAGCCGGCTACATAAACTTTACCGGCCATACCAGCAGCCTTGAGTGCCTGGACGGCCCCCAGAGCCATTTCATCGTTACAGGCGATGATCGCGGCGACATCGGTATGTTTTTGCAGCAGGTTCTCGGTGACCTGCATACCCTGGGTTCTCATGAAGTTTGCTGTCTGGGAAGCGACAATCTTGATGTTGGGAGACTCGGCCAGCGCTTTTTTGATGCCGGCAAGCCGTTCCTGAGCGTTTTGCGCGCCCGGAGGCCCCTCGATGATAATGACGTTGCCTTTGCCCTGAATCTTGTCAGCTACCAGTTTGGCGATAACGTAACCAGTTTCGGTATAATCGACCCCTGAGCGCAGGAAGGTCTGCTCGGCGGCTGGCGTACCGATGACGGCAACCGGAATATTCGCGGCCTGAGCTTTACGGATACCGGGCATGATCCCGTTGGAATCGACCGGCGCGATCACTATGCCCTTGACGCCTTTTTGGATCATGTCCTCGATAATCTGGACCTGGGCCTCGACATTGTCGTTCTGCGCCGGAGCCATCAGGATGGCCTCAAAGCCCATATCCTTTGCGGCTTTCTCGACGCCGGTCAGCATTTTGACCATGTAGGGATTGGTGGAATTCTTGACGATACAGGCGATCTTGTAGGATTCTTTGGCCTTTACGTCGGTGGAAATCATCGCGCCGATGCCTTTAATCGGCAGATTGGTAACCGCCTGCGGTTTTTCGGTCTGTGCCGCTTTTGCCGGCTCCTGCTGCTGAGGCTTCGAACAGCCGGCCGCCAGGCCCACAACCACCACAAGTACGACACACAGTGTCCAGATGAGATACCGTTTCATGTTGATCCCCCTTTAATATAAATTTTTTTACTGCCATATTCAGGTCAGGGCTTTTGATAACCCCACAGCGTGAGCGCACACTTCAGCTCTTCGTGTTGCCCGGCGGCTTCCTCGACAGACAGGCCCCCATGGGCGGCGTCGATAGCTTGCCGCATCGCTTTGGCTCCGGCCGCCGCCCCTTGCGGGTGGCCCTGAACGGCACCGCCGGATGCCAGGATAATGTCGCTGCCCAGATCGGCCACAAACCGGTCCACCATACCGGGATGAACGCCGCCGCCGACAGCAGGGAAAGCGGGTTTCAGGTCATAAAGAGGCAGTGTCAGGTGGTGGGCGGTGCTTATGTATTTTTGGTGCCTGAGAGGATAGTTGCCGTAAGGAGTGTTGATGATCACCATATCGGCGCCGGCCAGCCGCGGGAATTTTCCGACAATCAGATGCGAACTGATCCCCGTGGACCCTGATTCATAGAAGACGCCGGCTCCGGCATAATGGCCCAGCACCGGTACCGCGACGGTTTTGGCGATATAGCTCAGAACATCGAAGCCAACTGCGGCGTAGTTGACCATCACGGCGTCCGCCCCCAGTTCCACCGCAGTTTTGGCGTTGGCGGCGATATTCGCGATCTGGTCGGTGACATTCACAACATACAGTGTCTTATGTCCGGTTTCCTCGTAGGCCTGCCGGGCAGCCTTCTTGTAGGCCTTGACCCGGTTGGCGACACTGCTGAACTCCGGATTGCCCAAAAGCTCGTCATCCTTGATCAGATCCACGCCACCCAAAGCCGTTTCGTAGAAGATCCGCCCCCCCACCTCCGGCGTGATCCCGGTGCAGGGCTTGATCATATTGAGCAGCAGCGGACGGCTTGGTATGTTCAGCAGCTTTCTGATCCCGGCAATGCCGAATTTCGGACCTGCAAATCCGGCCACGAAGGATCTGGGCAGCTGCAAATCCACCAGCTTGGTGCTGATGGAAGTCGAGGCATCGTTGCCTGTCAGGGTGGTCATCATCATCGGGAACTGGGCGCCGAAATTCACGGTCGGAAAAGCCAGCTGAATCAGATAGCGTTTTTTTTCGTTTCTGGCTTCATAATCCAGGTCTTCCGCCGGAATGTCGTAAATGTTGATCAGCTTGCCCATATGCTTGCGGCGCATTTCATCGTCGATGCCGGGCACCGGCGTCCAGGTCCCCAGGGTCTGACCGACCGCAAAGGCGCTGGCCTTTTTCAGAATGCTCTCATTGCTGTCAAGTTCGAGAGAGTAAGTGGCAATCACATAATCTTCATCTTTGATATTTTCCATCAAGCAGAACAAATCCTGATTTGCCATATCTTCGGTTTCCCTCCGGCTTTCTCCCGTGACTCACCCAAGCTGGTCAGCCGAGATTTTCTATTGCCATCACCTTGGCTATTTTCTCGGCGGAAGGACCGCCGCTGAAAGCGCTGCCGAGCCAGGTCTGAACGATTCGCCTGGCATTTTCCGGGCCGGTGGTCTTGGCCCCCACGGTGATGATATGGGCATCATTGCTCTTGGCGGCTCTTTCGGCCGTATATTCGTCGTAACACTGGGCGGCGCGGATGCCTTTGACCTTGTTGGCCGCCATCGCCATGCCGATGCCGGTGCCACACAACAAAATGCCCCGTTCTGCCTTGGCCTGGAGGATACTGTTGGCAACGACGGTGGCTACCTCGGGATAATCCACCGGATCGGCCGAATAGCAGCCGCAGTCGCTGACTTCGTGGCCGAGGGAGGCAATGAATTTCTTCAACTCCTCCTTCAGATCATAGGCGATGTGATCGCACCCTATCACTACTTTCATAGCTTTCTTCCCCCTCTATATTATTGTTGGCCCCCAACGGCCTGCTCGACTTTTTTGATGATGGCGGCAAATCCCACAGCATCGAGCCCCGCCCTGCCGATGAACAGACCGTTCACGTCAGGCTGCACGGCAATCTCCACCGCGTTATTGTTGTCGACGCTGCCGCCGTAAATGATGAAGGTTCTCGCGGCAATGCCGGCCCCGCAGCGTTCCTCCAGAACCCCGCGGATGATGCCGTGCACCTTCTGGACATGAGAAGCTGGGGCGGCATCGGCTTTGCCGATCGCCCAGCGCGGCTCGTAGGCGAAAATAATGTCAGCGACCTCGGCCGGCCCCACGCCACTGAGTAGTTCAGCCACCTGTGTTCGGAGGAAGCCGCGGACACCTTCGTCGTCCAGCAGTTCTTCCTCACCCAGACACAAGATCGGCTTCAGGCCGTGCTTAAGGGCGGTACGGATCTTCCGGTTGGCGGTATCGTTGGTTTCGGCGAAATAAGCCCGCCGTTCCTGATGATTGATCTCGACATAGGTACAGCCGACTTCTTTGAGCATCGGCGCCGCTATTTCCCCGGTAAACGCCCCCGCTTCCTCCCAGTGCATATTCTGGGCGCCGAAACGGATGAGACCGTCCTGTCCCAGCAGCCGGCCGACAGCGTAAAGAGCGGTAAACGGCGGCAGCACATAAATCGGAAAAGCGTCGAAACCATCGAGGTTTTTCCGCAGACTCTCAAGAAGATTCAGGCTTTGAGCCACCGTATTGTTCATTTTCCAGCCAGACCCGATAATAAACTGCTTCATCCCCGCTGCATCTCCTTCTTAAAGCGCCTGCCCTCAGGGCAGCAGGCCGATCTTTTGGCCGACAGCCTGCAGCCAGGCAATCTGGGCGGTTTCCTCGACAAGTTCGGCACTATACTCCGCCTCAACCGCGCTTTTTCCCACCGCCACAATGCCGTGCCCCTGAAGAACAAAGGCTGTCAAAGCCGGCTGAGCCGCGAAAGCCGCGTGAACAAGGTCGATATTTTCCGGTTTGACTTCGGTCGTCGTCACCAGCACCACCGGGATAGGGTTTTTCAGTTTCATCTGGGTATGCTTGGTTACAAGCGGTATGTCGCGGCCACTGAAAGACCAGGCTATCGCATACGGCGAGTGGGTATGGACGATCGCCCCGATGTCAGGATACCTTTGGTACAAAGACGCGTGCAGGACGAACTCGCGGGTCGGCTTGAGGTCGCCTTCGATCACCTTGCCGGTGAAATCGGTGACCACGATACTGTCCAGAGCCGATTCTTCAAAAGAGACACCGCTGGCCTTGACCGCCATCCAGTCCTTGCCGGGAACGCGGACGCTGATGTTGCCGCCGTTGCCTGTCTGAATTCCCGACAGGCGCGCCCGCTTGGCGGCCAGGATAAAGTCTTCTTTGCTTTTTCTGATCAAGTCTTCCAAATAAGACCCCTTCTTTCGTCGCAAATACTATAGCAATAAGGAAAGACCAATGTTTCGCGGTGGTTAGGTGGTTATACCTTTTTGCTTTCTTCTGCCTCCGCCTTATGTACCTGCCGGGAGAATTCCACCGGCTTTTTGCGGAAACCGATTGTTGGCGCTTATTTTGCTTTTGCGATCTTTATTTTCTTTTTAAGACCTTTGAGGATCAATTCCTCGATTTTATTGATATGATCCAGCATGACCTTGCCGGCCTTGTCCGGATCCTTCTCTTCAATCGCTTCTCTGATCTGCCGGTGATACCTGGCGACTTCATCAATCGGCTGGGGTTCTTTTTGGCTCAGGATCTGATGAATATGCAGCGTCCCGTGGATCGAATTGATGAACTGAACGAATAAGCTGTTGTGGGAGGCCTCGGCAATCGCCAGATGATAGTTCAGGTCGGCGGTATAGAAAGAACTGCCCTGTCCTTCGCGCAGCTTGAACAACTCTTCCTTGGCAACCAGCTCCGCTGTCCTGAGTTTCTCCAGATCCTGCTGCGATGCCTTTTCTGCAGCCATTCGGGCTGACTCCACTTCAAGCAGCCGGCGTAGTTGGAGGATTTCAATCACCGGATTTTCCTGCAAATACAGGTAGGAACTCAATTCGTTGGTCAGCGGTGTGGAAGTGACCTCTTTAACAAATGTACCGATGCCATGTTTGGTCTCAATAATCCCCATCCGGCCCAGCGAACGCAGCGCCTCCCGCAGCGGGACGCGGCTCACCCCATAGAGTTTGGCCATTTCCCGTTCGTTTGGAAGCTGATCGCCGACCTTCAGACGCCCGTCAACGATCGCGGCGGTGATCTCTTCGACGATCTGATCACACATATTGGTTTTTTTTATCATAACTGCATCTACCTGCCTATGCGTAATACGGAAGAGGTTAGGTGGTTATACCACTTCAACGCCAAGATCAGTATACCTGAATCGGTTCCTGAAGCGCAAGCATTTTTTCCACGAAAAACTATATTATTCCAAATTTTCCGCCAGCCATACACCGTCACGCCGGCTGCCGCATCGTCCTGGAGGATTTTATTACACCGAAACGCCAAATATGCTTCGTCATGCCTTGATAGAAAGCCTGGTTTCGTTTTTTTATTTAAATTAACTTGTATCCTTTTCTGCGACGACCCCGTTCGGACCCCAAAAGGCGCTCTGCGGCAACGCGAAGCGCCTTTTGGGGTCCTGTGATGTGCGTCTCAGCCCTCGGTGAACTGGAATACGGCGCGCCAGGCGTCTTCGTTGCAGGCGGCGAAGCTCCGGGCGGACTTGCAGTCGCCGATCCGGACGGCCGGGATGCCGAGGTCCTCGTACTGGGCGGCGTTGGTGTCGTCCGCCTTCAGGCCCATGGCAATGACGACAGACTCCGCCTTGAGGGTCTTCGCCGCACCGTCAGGTCCGGTGCAGACAAGGCCGTCAGGGAGGATCTCCTTGACCTTGTGGGAGCAGTGGGTCTTGATGCCGTCCTTCTCGATTCGTTCAATCATAGTCATGCGGGCGCTGAAGTCCATGTTCTGGTTCAGACCGTCGAGCATCTCGACAATGGTGACATCGCAGCCCTTGTTCTCAGCGAGGGTGAGGGCCACCTCGCTACCCACAAGACCGCCGCCAATGACGATCGCGCTCTTGCCGATGCAGTCCTGGTCAAACAGTGCCTTGTCGGCGTAGACAGCGTGCTCTTTGCCGCCGATGGGCGGCACCAGGTAGGTGGAGCCGACCGCAATGAGGATCAGGTCGGGCTTGAGGGCCTTGACTTCTTCGGGGGAGGTGCTGGCGTTGAGAATGATGCTGGTGTTGCCCTTCTTGACCTGCCGCACGACCCAGTCGTAATACTCGCCGGTCTTCGTCTTGAACGGGGGGACGACGGCCTCATTGAAGTGCCCGCCCAGCTGGGCGGCCTTCTCCAGGAGGATGACCTCGTGACCCATCAGATCGGCGACCCGCGCGGCCTCCAGGCCGGCGCAGCCGCCGCCGACAATCACGATGCGTTTGGGGTCGTGGGTCTTGCGGATGCGGTACTTCCGCTCCCGACCGACGGAAGGGTTCAATTCACAACGCATGGGGAACACGCGAAAAAAGCCGGACTGGCAGCCCTCGTTAGCGCGACAACACGGGCGAATGTCGTCGAAGCGGCCCTCAGCAACCTTGTTGGCGAACTCGGGCTCGGTGATCTGTTGGCGACCAATGGCGACCAGGTCGGCGTAGCCGCACTCCAGAGCGTCCTCGGCCAGCTTGAAGTCGAGGGAGCCGACAGCGATGACGGGGATCTTGACGGCCTTCTTCATTTGCGCGGCGAGGGGGAGGAGTTTGCCCGCAGGCTGATACACCGGCTGGCAGATACCCTGTCCCTTCGTCTCATAGATACCGGCAGTGCAGTGGACGAAGTCCAGCATGCTCTCCAGCGCCTGGACAAACTTGCAGGCCTCGTCGGGCTCCAGACCCTCATCACCCATGAACTCGTTTACGCTGATGCGGAAGCCGACGATGAAGTCCTTGCCGACCTTCGCCCGTACCTTCTCGATGGTCTCCCTGGGCATACGGAGCCGGTTCTCGAAAGAGCCGCCATAATCGTCGGTGCGTTTGTTGATGCCGGGGGACATGAACGAAGCCAGCAGGTAGCCATGGGCGCCGTGGATCTCAACGCCGTCGAAGCCGGCCCGCTTCGCCCGGTCGGCAGCTAGGGCGAAGTCGTTTTCGATCCGCAGGATCTCTTCCTTCGTGATCTCGCGAGGCATGCGTTTAATGACGCCGCTGGGGATGGGGCTGGGCGCGATGCACTCCAGTCCCGTCGCCACGGCGGAAGCCTGCCGTCCGCCATGGCTGAGCTGAATCACGGCAAGGCACCCGTGGTCCTTGATAGCCTCGGCGAGCATGGCCTTCCGGGGCATCAGATGGTCGATATAAAGGCCGGAGGAAGCGCTGGAGGAGCGGGATTCGAGGTTATCGACGTAAGTGTTCTCGACAATGATCATGCCACAGCCGCCCTTTGCGCGAGCCTCGTAGTAGTCGATCTGCTCCGGCGTCGCGTCACCCGCGATCGTGTTCATGCGGGTCTCCATAGGGGGGAGGACGATCCTGTTCCGCATGGTCTTAGAGCCGATCTTAAACGGCGTATTGATGATATACTTCTCACTCATTTTTGTATGAAATACCTCCGTTCGATATAAATGAGTACAACTGAAATTCCACGCGAATAGTTATTCGCAGCCCTATCGTTACATTTTACGACGTATTTTGCCGTTCACAGTAATATTTCACTACTGCACCCACCTCGTTTCCCGTAAATTAATCCGATTGGCGTAATATAGCGACTGTTGCAACCATTAAACTCGCGCTTCGCTGCATGACAACCGTGCCGATGGCCATAATCTTTCTCTCCTTATGGTTGTGACCGGCCGGCTAAATCTTAAACTGCCGCACCGCACTCTGCAATGTTTCCGCCAGTTTGGCCAACTCCTGACTCGAGGATGCAATTTCTTCAATGGATGCTGACTGCTCCTCGGTGGAAGCCGAAATGTTCTCAGCCTGACCGGCAATATCCCGGCTGGCTGTGTCGATTTCCTGCATCGCTGTCAAAACCTGCGCGCTTTGTGCCGCCAGTTTGGCCAATCCTTCCGACGTTCCTTGGGCGATTCCGGCTACTTCTTTGACCTGGCTCACGATATTCCGGAAAGCCGCGCCGGCTTTATCAACAACCTCGGTGCCTTTTTTCACCTCTACGGTACCGTTCGTCATCGCTAAAACCGCCGTGTCGGTTTTAGCCCGGATCTCCTGAATCAGCAAAGCGATTTGCTTGGCGGCTTCCTGCGAATCTTCGGCCAGTTTACGGACTTCTTCCGCCACCACGGCGAACCCCCGTCCCTGCTCGCCGGCCCGGGCGGCTTCAATCGCTGCATTCAGCGCCAATAAATTGGTCTGCCCGGCGATGTTCGCTATTGTTTCAACAATCTTGCCTATTTCCTTGGAACGCTCGCCCAGCTCAGTCACAACCTTGGCCGAGTCATCCACCGTAACCTGAATCTGATTCATCTGGCTGATTGCCGTTTCTACCGAGTCATTGCCGTCTTCTGCCGCGGTTACCGCCATCCGGGTCATATCGACCGCATGGGTGGTGTTGGCCGCCTCTTGCTGCGCCCCGGCGACAATTCTCTCCACCACACCCATCGCTTTGGTAACCGCTGCTGCCTGCCGTTCGGTTCCCTGAGCCGTTTGCGCCACGGCTCCCGCCACCTGGTTTGTGGCTTGGGCCGACTGCTCGGAACTGGCTGTCATTTCTTCAGCGGCGGCGGCAACCTGTTCGGTGGCTCCAAGAATCCGGTTAATCAACCGCCGCAGGTTATCGGTCATCTGTTCAAAACTATGGCCCAGACGCCCAATCTCATCGTTGCCGGTGACCCCCAGTTGAGTCAGAGTGATATCCCCTGCTGCGATCCGGTTCGCTACCGCCTCGATTTCGCGGATGGGCCTGGCCAGGCGACGGGCATACCAGGTAATAATTATCGAAGTAAGAATTAACACGATAATGATTGTCGTCACCGAAACCGTGGTCAGGGCCGAAACCTCGCCTGTCACTTCGGTTACAGGTACGGAAACCGCCAGCGACCAGCTGGTGCCGGACACCGGGGCATAGGCGTAATACTTGCTGACTCCCTGTGTTGATGCCAGGAGCGCTATACCCTTTTCCTTTTTGGTCATACTCTCGGCAAGCTTCTTCTGATCCGGCTCGGTCTTTTCATCTTTCAGGGGATTGCTTTTCATGGCCATTTCTTTGTCAGGATGAATGATTCTGAGGCCGTCGCCTTGCGCGACAAAAGCATAGCCGGTCTGCCCTACCTTGACATCCAGGACCTTTTTGACGACTTCATCCAGGTAGATGGCACCGAATATCACTCCGGTCACCTTGCCGTCAACCTTGACAGGGGCGGACACCGCAACGAAAAGCTGCCCGGTAGATCTCGACACCATCGGGTCGGATACATAAACCTCGCCTTTTAATGAGCGTTGTATGTATTCGCGTTGACTCAGGTCGTCGAATTTCAGGCCAAGGGAATTGTAAGTCAAGCCGCTGGGAAAAGTGTAACCGATAGCTTCAAACTCTTTGTTGGCCTTATGGACATTGATCAAGAGCGGCAGCAGAGCCTCGACGTCGCCCTTCTTGACCGCCGGCGCCTCGGCAATCGTCTGGATCATTGCTTTGCGGGCCTCCAGCCAATCTCCGACATCTCTGCTTGAACTTACTGCGATATACTGAATATCCTCGGTAACGCTATTGGTGATGATGGTCCGAGCTTTCCAGTAGTTAAGTCCGCCTAGCGCGCTTAGCGCAATGAAAAAGACAACAAGGACAGAAACAGTAAGTTTTGCCTGAATGCTTTTCACAATCTCACCCTCCAGTGTCCTCTATTTATGCAAAATCCGTGCCAAGTGACGCAGCAAAAAGATCTTCCTGATCGACTTCGTTTCTTTATGGCTTTTCTTTTTAACGGCCGCTGAAGTTCATCGAACAAAGCAATAGGCACAAGGTTTGCAGAAAATTTTGAGCCCGAGAGTAGAAGCCGTTTTTGCCTTGTTTACCCTTGTCCTAACCTTCCCGCAGTTTTTTTGCGGCATGGTACGCCTGTCTCGCGGCATCCACGAACCGCCCAGGTTTCAGACAATCGCCGATAACAAAAACTTCGGCCTGATGCTTCATTGCAGCGACGTCTTTCAGCAGCGGAGCGGTAGCCCTGCTGCCGGTCGCCAGCACAATGAGATCGACGTGATCCTTGGTCTCTGCCGTATCAACGCTGCAGGTAAGAACTCCGGCTTTGATGTCTTGAACACAATGGCCTGTTTTGATAATGACACCACTGTCTGCCAGCCGTTTTAACAGGTCATTCCGCGATATCGGGTCGGCGTCAGCGGCAACTTGTCCAAACATCTCATAAACACAGACAGTATTGCCTGAGCCGGACAGGTATTCCGCGCACTCGCAGCCCACCGATCCGCCGCCGATAACGCCGATGCTGAGACCTGACGGCTTGTAGCGATCCTTGAGGACGTCTTCGGCGGTCATGATCTTGTCGGCATCAACGTTGGCCAACACCGGCGGCACACTGCTGTCCGATCCGGTAGCCAGAATAATAACATCTGGCGCGATGTCGCCGATCATCTCTTTGTCCGCCGTTTTCCCCAAGCGTACGTCAATCTTGCTGTCTTTCACCCGGCGGACCAGATCATCGACCAGCCAGGCAACTTTTTCTTTATGAGGAGGAACCGAAGCGATCAGGCCTCGGCCACCTAAAACATGCTCCCGTTCCACAAGGATGACCCGGTGCCCATCGGTGTGGGTCTCGACTGCCGCCCGCAATCCGGCCGGCCCGCCGCCAATTATGAGCACCTTCTTGGGGGTAACAGCTGACCGCTTGCGTTCTCTTTCGATTTTTTCACTGCCTACAACAGGATTAACCGAGCATCTTATCGGTAAATCATAAGCCGTTCTCCGCCCTGCGCACACATTGCAGGATATACAATGAGTTATTGCCTGCCCCTGCGAGCTTTTCCCCACCCAGTTAGGGTCGGCAATCAGGGTTCGTCCCAGGGTAACGAAATCAGCCTTTCCCTGAGCGATAATTTCGTCGGCAACCGAAGGCTCTCTTATGACGCCGACGGTAGCCACAGGGATAGCGGCCTCTTTTTTGATTTCGGCGGCAAGATATGCCTTCCAGGCCTGCGGGTACGACATCGGTTCGATATGCCGTTCAATACTATAGGCGGAACCTGCCGAAATGTGAAGAAGATCGACAGCTTCCTGCCCGAGTATCTTCGCATATATTTTGCTTTCGGCAAGTACGAGACCGCCCTCTAAAAATTCATCGGCACTCATACGGAACAGCACTGGAAAATTCCTGCCTAACAATTCCCTGATCTTCCGAATAATCATTACCGGAAACCGCATTCTATTCTCGGGGGATCCGCCATAGGCATCAGTCCGCTTATTAAAATATGGCGACATAAACTGAGCCAGAAGATAACTGGAACCGCCATGTAATTCAATCGCGTCAAAGCCCGCTTTCTTGGCCCGTTCAGCGGCGACGGCGTATTTTATCGTCAACTCCTCGATCTCTTTGATCGACAAGGGGCGCGGAATTTCACCCTGGTGCCTCGTCGGGACATCGGAAGGTCCAACAATTTGCAGTCCTCCGGTCCGGGAGGATTTTGTCAAAGCGCCCGCATGATTAATCTGGATAGCTACTCGACACGTTGGATCAGCATCATTCAGCGCCTCGCGCAGCAATGCCAATCCGGGTATAAATCTATCTTCGTCTATTCTTAGTTGTACCGCTCCATTCGCGCCCAGTGGAAAATCAACATTGGCATTTTCCACGATAATTAGACCAACCCCGCCTTTAGCCCGTTCGACATAATAGTTGGTCATTTGCTCAGTTATACCACCACCGGGGTCGGCAAAATTAGTAGCCATAGGGGCCATCAACACTCGATTTTTCACTGTCATTCTGCCTATTAGCCCTGCTGATAACAAGCATTCATATCTCTGCATCCCGCGGCCCTCCTCAAGCATGCTTTGCTCTTTATAAGTATCACTCCATTTGTGCTGATTCGCGCCTTCCCATAGCCGTCTTTATGTATGCCGGCAAGCAGGTAGTCGTCCCGAAAACTACAGGCACGGCCCGATAAAATGCTTCAACACCTTTACTGCTGCTTGGTACGGTCTAAGTCCAAGCAGCAGTAAAAGCCTCAAACACTCTTGTTTTCTTCTTTCATCCGTCCTTATGGATTGTCTTGCTGCTTTATTTTACAAGACGTGTGTTTATAGAAACCGTCGCTACTTGAACAGTTCAGGCCGATACGCCTGAACATCGGTATACTCTACGAATTCTACGAAGTTCCCTTCAGGGTCTGTCGAATTAATGCAAAACATCCCAGGCCGAACTTCGACAACTTCCGGGTTCATCAATTTTACACCATTTTTCTTCAGGCGCTTCACAATCTCATTCAGGTTAGTCACTACAAAGGTAAGGTAACACAGGCCGTGGCGCTCGTATACCCACTGGGGAACCGGAGCAGGCTGGGCAGCTTCTTTATTTGTCATAACGAACTTTATCCGCTCGCCGGATGGCGATGGCGTTTGCAATCGAACGATCCGGTAGCCATGCGGTGTAGTAGAGACTCTCGTGCTTGCCTCAGCGCCACCCGTGCTATCTCCCACCAACGTAAGACCCAATACGTTCACGTAATAATCGATCATTCGCTCCATATTGTTAACCACGATACCGATCTCCAACGGCACTGGCATTTTCATCCTTTATTCCTCCTTATTCAAGCATCCGACATATTGCTAAGCGGACAGAGGCGCACTCTCCGTCGGGCATCTTTCAGCGCTTTCTATCGGTTCTGCGCATCCGCCTCCAAAGAGCCGGCGCCTCACCACTACTTGAACTGTATTAGCTGGCCGTCCAGCCACCGTCGATAGGCACATCGACTCCGGTAATATAGCTGGCGCGCGAAGAAGCCAGATACGCAATCAGATCCGCCACCTCTTCCGGCGTCGCGGCACGCCCCATGGGTGTCCGGGAACTGATAAAGGCTTCCAAAGCCGGGTTCATCACTTTCAACACCATTTCAGTGGCAACAAAACCGGGAGAAATAGAGTTTACTCTCACCCCTTTTAGGGCCCATTCATTAGCCATCCCTTGCGTAAACATTCTGATTCCGCCTTTACTGGCGGCATAAATCGAGCGCTCCGGCAACACAATCCGGCTCTGCAGGGAAGATAGGTTGACAATTGCCCCTTCGCCTCTTTCAACCATGTGCCGTCCAACTTCTACCGAACAGAAATAAGCTCCCTTGAGATTGATATCCATGATATAATCCCAATCTTCCTCGCTACTGTCGAGGGCCAGCTTCCGTCTAAGCACACCGGCAGCATTCACAAGCACGTCAATTTTTTTGTGACCCTCAAGAACCTCTTTTGTCATTCTCTTGATGTCGCTTACCTTACCGACATCCGCCGCCACGGCGCTGGCGCTAAAGCCCTCTTTTTTCAGTTCATCAGCATACACTTGGCCTTCTTGCGCATTCCGGTTCACGATGACGCAATGAGCGCCTTCTTCGCAAAAACGCTTGACAGTGGCCCGGCCAATGCCCTTACTGCCGCCTGTGACGACTACGACTTTCCCTGCAAACTCTCCCATTATTCTTCCTCCCCGTGAAAATAAGAATTGAGCATCCAACTGTTAAGCTATTCACTGCGTCAAAATAGCCTGATTTCTTGTTTCACCCTTGGTAACTCCAGCCAATGGCGTCAGCCACCAGAATAGCTGCCATTACATCATCCGCCGCCACGGTGAAGGGTTCTTTGTGAATGGCTTCCGTTGGGGCGCTGGCCTTCCTGGCTACTTTGTACAATTCATCCCGGGTGATATTTTCCAGACCGAGCTCCTTAAGGGTTGTCGGCAACCCGACACTCAGGCAGAACCGGACCACTTCCTCGACCTCTGCCCGCGGCCTGTTCTCAAGAACAAGCAACACCAGCGTCCCGAAAGCAACCCATTCGCCGTGAAATTTTTCGTGAAAATTGGCTACAGTCGAAAATCCGCTGTAAAGGGAGTGGGCGGCCGCCGATCCGTTGCACTCAAATCCGATGCCGCTCATCAGCGTGTTGGCTTCAATGATGTTGTTGAGCGCCTTGGTCACGACCTTGTTTTCCACCGCCAGTTTCGCGCCTGTGCCATCAGCCAGCAGCGTCTGATAGCAAAGCTTGGCTATTGCATAAGAGGTTAGGGTCGCTTCGCCGCCGCCGTAATTCGCCCGGCAAGTCTCTACACAGGTGCGGGCCTCAAAATAAGTCGCCAGAGCATCCCCCATGCCGGCGACAAGTAAGCGGACCGGAGAATTGGCAATGATGCGGGTGTCAACCAATACGACGTCAGGATTTCTTTTTGTAACAAGCTTTTCCTCGAAAACCCCATCGTCGGTATAGTAAATCACCAGCGCGCTGGTGGGTGCGTCGCAGGATGCCACCGTCGGCACGATAACGACCGGCAGCTTGTCATAATAGGCCACCGCTCTGGCGGTATCCATTACCTTGCCGCCGCCCAGGCCGACAACCACATCGCATTTGCTGGCCTTCATCAAATCCCGCAGGCGGGCAACTTCTCCTTTGCTGCATTCGCCGCCAAAAGCCGCAAAAACGAGTTTGGCATTAGTGCCTTTAAAGCTGCTCTCAACCACACCTTTAAGATCAGCCAGCCGACCTTTGCTGCTCACAATAAAAAAGGAACCCCCCAGGTGGGAAATGTGTTCGCCGATGCGGGTTAGCTCGTTTTCGCCTTGGATGTATTTGCTAAGGCATATGAATGATTGATACATCACAAGCCCTCCTGTTCTCATGCTCATCGCCGGTGCTTTCCTTAGCTTCCCTGTAAGCAGACCTGCGGTGGTCTCCCGCAACGCTACGATAGGTTCTTGCGAGCGACCACCGCTACCATCAATACTTAAGCCCCTATAACGACAACTTCCTGAAAAAGACTCCTGCTCGCCTGCGAGCCGGGTCAAGGTCTGCTGGCTACCGCACAAAGTATTGCTACCTCGTACTGGTTACATATTTTTGGATGAACTCTGGGAAGAGCCGTGGGACGCCCCCCGGCCCACTAAGTGCTCGTTGATTTCTTCAAGGGTTTTGTGCCTGGTTTCGACGCCAAAGACAGCGATAACTCCGGCGATCAGAACCAAAATCGCCGACACTGTCAGGAACACCGCAACCGGCCCGTAGTGAGTCAGTATCAGCGCGATTACCGGCGGTGTGACAACCGCGGAAAGCCGGCTGACGCCGTTAGCGAATCCTACGCCTCTTAGTCGGGCCTCAGTGGGAAATATCTCCCCGGCGTAAACCGAGCATACCAAAGACACATAAAAATACAGCAGCGTGATCAGGACAAAGCCTACGGACATGATCAAAAACTCGGCCCGTTGCAACGCATAAATGTATCCCACCACGCTCATAGCGAGCAGAATGAAAACCATCGCGCCTTTTCGCGGCACATTGTCAACAACCAAGGAACAGACCCACATCCCGAAGGGTGCGCCCAGAAGGATTACTGTTGTCATTGCCAGCGACTTGGTCACCGTCAGACCGGCCTGTACAAAGATGGTCGGAATCCAGTTTACCATCGTGTAGATTGCCACATTCACGCCGCAAAGTCCGGCGGTAAGGGCGATCGTCCGATACAGCAGCTGGCCTTTGAATATCGCCATATAAGGCAAATTCACACACTCTTCCGGCGGGCCTGTAATTTCAACCGGAGGAAGCTTTATGCCTCTTTGGGCTTCAATTTCTTTTTCCGCCTGGGTTACTATTTTGTCGGCTTGATCGATGAGCCCTTTGCAAGCAAGCCATCGGGGAGATTCAACAAGATACAGATTCTGCAGGATCAAGACCACGAAGGCGAATACGCCGACCCCAAAAAACAGAGGCCGCCAGCCGAAGAGCGGCAAAACCAGCATCGCGATCACCGTGGCCACCGGCGGTCCGACATTACCGATCAGCGCCACGAGCGAGGCATACTTTCCACGGGACAACGGCGGAAGGAACTCGCCGAACGTGCCGTAAGTAGCTACGAATTGGGCGCCTAACCCCATGCCCATGATGGAACGCAACCAGATCAGCGTCCACATATCTGTGGCAAAAGCTGCCGCGATGGAGGAAGTTCCAAAGAATATAAGGTTATAGGTCAAGGCTTTTTTCCGTCCCAGTTTATCGCCGACAGAACCTGCAATCAGGGCGCCGACGAGGAAGCCAGCCATAGTACCTGAAATGAAATATCCGTTTAATTCGTTGTTTGACCAGCCTGACGCAACCAGCGCCGCTAAGACGGAACCTCCCAGATACAAGTCCAAACAATCGGCAAGTATGCCCAAACCAAGCAGCCAAAGAATCTTATTGTGCCATCTGCTTGCAGGCAACCTGTCCAGTCTTGCGGCTATTGTGCCTATCGATTGTGTACTCATGACATCCTCCTTTACCACAATCTAGGGAAACTAGGAGAGCAGATTTATAAAAAACATGCGTTGTTTAATCATCTTGGGGAACAACTTAAGCTTGTGCATCATTTCACATAGCAAGCCGGATAATTCGCGCGCATTACCGGTTTACTACGGCTTTTGGATGCCTGAGGTTCGACTCAACCAGCACAGAACCTCTTGGTCGTCGGGAGTGCTTCAAATTCCCCTTATTCGAGCTTTCTGGTCTCATCTGGTCTCCCTGCGCTTTCCGCTTCCTCTTCTCCTTTCTTTGTATTTATTCGTTAAAATTGCGGGGTTGTTGTGGTTAGACTTGCCTTGGGGTTTATGAACGCGGCAGCAGCTCGCGCAAACGACAGCACTGATTTTTTGTGAATTTTTTCTCATTCAGTTACGATTCTATAATATTGCAATAATCATGCCAACCATTTTAGTGGGAATATTTCGCTAAATAACTTACATTTTGAATTTTCGGTGATAATATGGTAAGAAATATAACCGTTTTCTTCTCATCGGTGGTCACATAAGTTACCGAGGTAACTTATGTGACCACCCAATAATAAAAGCCCGCCTTCAGTCCAGCGGATCCGAAAGCAGGCTTTTTGCAATTCTCCTGAGAGATCGACCTTGATCCCGGGGCTAAGCCCGGGCAAGCCAAGAAAAAAAGGGCCTTTCGGCCCTACAATATTCCGTCAGTTTTCACCGATTTTTTCCAAAATCTTTATAAAGGCGGCGAACTCGGCTTCATCAAACTCTTTTTTCAGCTCGTTGTCCAGTGTATCCACCAGACCGACAACGACATCACGATGCTTCTTGGCCTCCTTGGTAAGGCATATCAGCAGTGACCTTCTGTCTTCGGGATCGTCTCTTCGTTCGATATAATCCATACGGGCAAGCCTGTCCAAAATTCCCGTCAGGGTCGGTCCTTCCATCCCAAGTTTTCCGGCCAGAACTTTAAACTTAATCTCATCCGTCTCAAACAGGCTGCTCAATACATAAAACTGAACAGGCGTTATTCCCAGTGGAGTGAGATGAGCTTCGTAAGTCCGGCTTACTCTTCGCATGGCCTTATTTAATTTAAAGCAGACATACTGTGATGGGCAAAAATTGACCATTTTACTCACCTGTTACCAATCGCTATATCCTGTTGAAATATCTCCAGGTAAAAACCCTATGCACTTCTGATAAAGATATGGCGTTTCCTCTCACAGGAATATCTTACCATATCCACCTCGCTATTTCTATACAAAATACTCGTATTCAAGACAAACTCATTTCCCGCCGAAAAAGACCACGCCATCATGCAGTTCTTTATAAACCTTGCCGGCAAAAACCAGATGAATTAGATGAGCCAAAGCCTCACCGGTGGCGAAAATCTTCTGGGCGGGTGGGAAATCCTCCCAGGCCTTGAAACTTAAATCCCAGTCCATCCGGCTCGCCACCGTGGCTCCATTCAGTTTTTCGGTTCCCAGGATAGCCAGGGTATTCTCCAGCCGCTTCATATGATGAGCTTTAAGTTCGCTGATTCTCTGGCGATGGTCGGTTATAATCTCACGATGACCCGGCAGAGCGATAGCCACATCAAGCTCAGCACACATATCGAGGCTTCTGAGATATTCACCCAGATAATCCCGGTCGATTCCCCAGGGGGTTCCCCATATCGTGATATTCGGCGTAATCTTGGCCAGAATATGATCGCCGCAAAACAGCAGCTTCTTCTCAGGATCGTACAGGCAGAAATGATCCGGCGCGTGACCATCGGTCGCAATGCAGCGGAGCCGATACTGTCCTACTTCAACAACATCGCCGTTTTTGACGACATCAATCCTGCTGAAGGGCTCTGAGGCAAAACGCCACCCCGGATGATCGCTCTCGCTGATCCGCTCGGTTCCCCTCAGACCGCTTTCAGTGAGGAAGGCTTCAAAATAGCTCCACTGCGGCCCTTTGTTGCCGAATTCAGAGGCAGCGGCAAAATAGCGGCCGCCGAAAACTTTTGTCTCCGGCAGTGCCAAATAGCTCACCAGACCGGAATGATCGCCATGAAGATGGGTGATGAACAAATCGGTGTCAGCCATCGAGATGCCCAGTTGCCGGATAGCTTCGTCATAAGCAGCCCGGCATTCCTTGCGGTTGAATCCGGTATCGATCAGCAGATTCCGTTTTTTCCCTTTGATAAAATAGGAATTCGTCGCCCTCAGCGGATTATTGGGAAGGGGTACTGCAATTTTGAATAAATCAGAAAAAATTTGTTCAATCATATTGTAAGCACCCTTACTTTTTCAGAGTTTGTAACCTGGAAGGTCAGCAAGCAACATTTTTTTGTTTTGCGCCAGCGATCGACAGGGGGCTCATCCCCCGGAAGATTCCCGCTTTGGTGGCGAAGTCCGCCACCAAAGCGGGAATCCCAGGAAAATGAGCCGCTGTTGATCATCTGCTGTTACAATTTTTCGTTTTTCCGGTATTTACCGGTAAATACCGGCGGCCGCTTTTCAACAAATGCAGTCATGCCTTCGAGCTGATCTTCTGTTGCGTAACAAGTCGCCATGAGGTATGCCTCATACCTGCAGGCTGTCCGAATATCCATATCCTGGCCGTGATTAACTACCGCCTTCTGCAGCTGGACGGCAGTCTGCGACTTTTCGGTGATTTCCCCGGCTATTTTCATAACAGTGTCCATCAGTTGTTCATGGGGCGTCAAAAACTCCACCAAGCCGATCCGATACGCTTCCTGCGCATCAATGATTTTCCCTGACATAGTCAGGTATTTGGCCATGCCGGGACCAATCAGGCGAGGCATGCGTTGGGCTCCGCCAAAGCTGACCGTCACGCCGAGTTTGACTTCCGGCACACCGAATTTGGCCTTTTCCGACGCCACCCGGATATCGCAGGCCAGCGCCAATTCCAAGCCGCCGCCTACGGCATATCCGTTTATCGCGGCGATAACCGGCTTTTCATATTCTTCGATCTTGTGAAGTGTCTGCTGTCCGAGGTTAACCCATTGCCGCGCCTGTTTGGCGTCCAGATAAAGCATCGGCTTCACGTCATCCCCTGCACAGAAGGCTTTTTCCCCTGCTCCGGTCAACACCAGTATCTTTGCTGAGTCTTCATCCTGCAACTCATCCAGTATCTCCACCAGCTCTGCCAGCACATCCAGATCGAGGATGTTCAATATTCTGGGGCGATTGATCGTGATAAGCGCCACACCATTTTTTATTTCCCCCAGGAAATATTTCCGTTCAAGCATAACTACATCTCCCTTGAATCATTGCCCGGTCCTTCCGTCAGCTGTTGGTGTTTTGCCTGACAGCACTTCCGGCCTGAAGGCGGCAATTTTTTTTAATGTCGGAGTCCGCCGCAACCGGCGCTCTCCTGTTTAATCAGCGATATCAAGAAGGGTCTTGGCAAGAGCTTTCTTGCCGTCGATATTGCCGTAGCGGGCGATTTGAACCCGTTGGGCCTGCGGGGAACCTGCCCCATGCATCGACTCTGTTTTATAGCCGACAGCACCGGTACCGAAGGTCATGCATTCGATCAGCCGGAGCAGCTTCATCCTGTTCTCTGCGGTCACCCCTGCGCCCTGGAAATATTTCTTCATGAATTTCCCGGCCACCGGATGGTTGAAGTCCTTTTGCGAAGGCAGCGTCACCAGCAGCCCGCCGGCGATATCCTCCATAAGCCGGGTAATATCATAGGGGAAACGGGTGATATTGTGTTTACAGACATTGGCCAGAAGCAAATCTACCATGTAGTTGCCAGCCGCCGTTTTATACCCCTCCATCGAGCAGGCAAGACCGCAGGAATACAACGTCTCATTCAAATGGACCATTTCAATCAGTTTATCTCTCACATGCGAAGCTTTGCTTATCCCGTTGTAGTCGGCCATTAAAGCCGCAGCGCCGATCAGGACGTCGCCGACCCCCGACTTGCAGCCGCCATAGCTGGCCCGATGATAGCTGGCAAACCGTTCGACCATCGGTCCGGCCCATTCGGTTTCGCCGCACATCAAAACACTTTCCCACGGCACGAAGACATCATCGAAGACCATCAGCGATTCCTGGCTGCCGAATTTCGCGTTGCCCACATCGATCGGACTGCCTTCCATCTTCCGGGTATCGCAGGACTGACGGCCAAAAACGTAGATAATTCCTTCCGCGTCAGACGGGATGACGAAAGACACCGCATAATCTTTGTCTTCCGGGCGCAGGGCCATGGTTGGCATAACAAGCAGCATATGGGAGTTGGACGCAGCCGTTGTATGGCACTTCGCGCCCCGCACGACAATGCCGTCTTTCCTTTTTTCAACGATATGCACGAACAAATCAGGGTCGACCTGCTGGTAGGGCGCCTTGCCGCGGTCGCCTTTGGCGTCCGTTACGCCGGCCTCGACAATCAGGTCCTCCTGCTGCACCTTTTTGAAAAACTTCAGGAAACGCTTGTGATACTCTGTACCCAATTTCTGATCCATTTCATAAGTCACACCGAAGGTCGCGTTTACGGCGTCCATCCCCGCGCAGCGCTGAAAACACGCGCAGGTCTGCTGGCCCATCAGCCGAAGCATTTTGATCTTCTTCACAAGATCGTCGGTACTTTGATGAAGGTGACCGAAACGGTTGACTTTCTCACCGGTCAGGTGGGATGTCGCCGTCATCAAGTCTTCGTACAACGGGTCCTGCGCCAGATCATAACTTTTCTTGATCGCGTTCATGGTCGGGCGGATAATGGGATGATCCACCGGATTTGCAATTTCCTCCCCGAACATGAACATTTTGTGCTTCATTTTGCGCAGACTTTCTTCGTATTGGGCTCCTGTCATCAGTGCCATTATCGTTTCCTCCTTTTTTGTTGTCGCATTGAAAGCCGGCCAACTTGGTCCGGGTTCTTCACTCTATCGTCCAGCCGCCATCGATCGTCATATGGGCCCCTGTCATGTAGTTGGAAAAATCGGAAGCAAGATATAACGCCGCCCCGACCAAATCCTGAACATCGCCGAACCTCTTCGCCGGAATCTTGCGAAGAAGCCCTGGGGCAATCTTTTCGTCCGTCAGCTCAGCCTCGTTCAAAGCCGTTAAAATATACCCCGGACAGATCGCGTTGACTTGGATGTCATAACGGGCCCATTCCAGCGCCAGCGACCGGGTCATCTGGAGAATGCCCCCTTTGGCCACGCAATAAGGCAAAAAACCTTTAAAGGCAACAAGGCCCCACATCGACGAGATATTGATAATCTTGCCGCGATTTTGTTCGATCATCTTGCGCCCGGCGATCTGCGCGCAGAAAAAGGCCCCTTTCAGATCAAGGTTAATCACCTTATCCCAGTCTTCCTCCGAAATGTCCTCGGCTTTTCTGGCCAGAACGGCTCCGGCATTATTGACCAAAACATCGATACAGCCAAATTTGTCTACCGTCCGGTCAACCACGTTTTGAATACTGGCAACCTTGGTTACATCGGCGGCGACAGGCAGCGCCTGGACGCCCAGCCCGCAAAGGTCCTGCGCGACTTTATCGCAATCGCCCTGGCTGCGGCTTACAACAACCACATTGGCCCCGGCCTGAGCCATCGACTTGGCAATGCCGTTTCCTATGCCTTTGGTTGCGCCGGTTACAATGACAACTTTCCCGTTCAAACTGATATCATTTTTCTGCATGACACACCTCTTCATCTTGATGGGTTGGCCTTGGCAAGAGAAAGTCCCCGGCTTAGAAAGACTCCTCAAAAATAGCCGTGAGGGCCGCGCGATCGCATTCAGTCGGACAGAGCTTCACGCCGTCTTCCAGCGTGGGGGTATCGTAAATGAGGTCCACCAGGCGAGGTATGTCTTCTCTGGCAAAACCGATATCGCCCATGGTTTCGGTGATACCCACCGATGCGTGCCATTTTTTCAGGCCGGCAACCGCCTTTTCCGTCTCGTCTTCCGTTCCCTTTAATCCCGGAATGATCGGGGCCATGATCGCCGCGATCAACGGTGCCCGGGAAGCGTAGACCTTACGCATCACCGCCGGGAAAATCGCCGATAATCCAAGCCCGTGAGACAGATTAGGCTTAAGAGCGCTCATGGGATGTTCCATGGCATGGGTAATATGGATCGAGCCATTTTCCAGGGCAATCCCGGCGATCATGGCCGCATACGCCAGATAATACCTGCTTTCCATATCTTTCGGATCCTTTATGATTCTCGGCAGATGCGCGGCCACCAGGCGGATTGTTTCCTGCGCCATCAGAATGGACAGCGGGGTGGCAATCTTGGAAGTCGCCGATTCAAACACATGATTGACGGCGTCGACACTGACATAAACCGACTGCTTTTCAGGCAGGTTGCTCATCAACGCCGGATCGTTGATGGCAAACATCGGACTGAGCAGATCATAGACTATACCCGGTTTATGCTGTTTCTCAGGAATGCTCACAACCGCGTACCGGTTGATCTCCGAACTCGTTCCGTGCGTCAGGTTGATGGCGACGATCGGCGCCGCCTTCTTGGGAATAAACCTATATTCATACAAGTCGCGGCAGGTCGCTTCCGGGTTGGCCAAGAGTACGGCGACCGTCTTGGCGGCGTCAATGGGGCTGCCGCCACCGATGCCGATGACGGCCTGGGCGCCGAATTTCCGGCCGATCGCCGCCGCCTGGTCCGCCTGGTCCGCGGTCGGGTTGGACTGAATCTCGTTAAACAGCACGTATTCAATCCCATTACTCTGCAAGGCCTCGACAACAGGGCCCCAAGCCCCAGATTTGATATAGGAACCCTTTCCGGTCACAGCGATCAGCTTGTCTACTCCTTTACGCTTCAGTGTCTTGGCGATATAGTTCATTTTTTGAATGGCGCCAACGCCGATAAACACGCTGGTCCTGAGTCGCAACATTCTGACATCGAACGGTGAAACGCATTCTTCCCACATACGAAACTTCCCCCTTACTTTCTTATCGCAACAGACTACCGGCGATAATCATGCGATGCACTTCCGACGTTCCTTCAAAAATCTCCATGATCTTCGCATCGCGGAATAGCCGTTCCACCTTACACCCCTGCAAATAACCGGACCCGCCGTGTATTTGAACCGCATTGATTGCATGACGCATAGCGGCTTCTCCGGCAAACAGTTTGGCCATCGACGCTTCTTGTGCAAAAGGTTTGCCTTGATCGCACAACATGGCTGCGTGGAGTGTCAGAAGGTTCGCGGCAGTGGCATCCTTCGCCATATCGGCGATCATCCATTGAATAGCCTGGTTTGCCGCAATTGGTTTGCCAAACTGATGGCGTTCCTTTGCATAACAAATTGACTCCTCCAGGCAGGCTCGAATAATACCCACTGCTTGGGAAGCAATCCCGATACGGCCCTTGGCCAGGGTGTGTAATGCAATTTTAAAGCCCTCACCCACCTTGCCAATCAGGTTTTCTTTGGGAACACGACAATTCTGGAAGATCAGTTCAGTCGTATGCGAGCCGCGTATCCCCATCTTTTTTTCATGTTTGCCTGCAGTGAATTCTGATTGCTTCTTATCCACAATAAAGGCGCTTAAACCTTGGCTGCCCTTACCGGGTCCTGTTCGAACAAACAACACTAGCAAATCGGCTTTGTCACCATTGGTGATAAAGGTTTTTCCTCCGTTGATGACATACTCATCGCCGACCATTACCGCACTGGTCGTCAGCGATCCGGCATCCGAACCGGCGCCGGGTTCAGTGAGGGCAAAAGCACCGAGCGCTTTGTAGGTATTCAAAAGCGGCACATATTTTGCGATCTGTTCCGGAGTGCCAAAGTGGATGATCGGTCCAGCAACCATGGTATGCGCCGCAAGTATAAGCGCCGTGGAACCACAAACCCTGGCGAATTCCTGAAGGACGAGAGAGTAGCTAACCATATCGGCTCCGCCGCCCCCGTACTCTGCCGGGTGGGGAATTCCCATCATATCCAGGTCGGCCAGTTTCTTCAGAGTATCTTCCGGAAAAATTCCTTCCAGGTCAGTTTTTACTGCGAGGGGATCCATCTCTTTCACGGCAAATTCCCGCGCAGTAGCTTGAATAAGTTCTTGTTCTTCCGTCAACAGCAGATTCATGTACGCACCTCTTTTCCCTAAGTTGAACTATGATTGTGCATTCCAACGGCGCCACAATGCCTTCGGCAACTCACCCGTTGCTGAAAGCGATTCCGAATGTGCCGCGCGGATATTTCCATGTCGTAATTCCTTTCCCCTCGCAAACCAGCCGGCAGATGCCACATTCGGAGACAGCCGGCATAATCGAACAAAAACTATATGAAATCAGCAAATCTTCCCGGCGTTCAACAAACTGCTGCGGCTATTTTTCCAAAGCTGCCGTCAAAAGCGGGACAACTTCATACAAGTCGCCGACAATCCCGTAATCGGCGGCGGCAAAAATCGGCGCATTTTCATTCTTATCCACAGCCACAATAAGCTTGGAATCGCGAATACCGGACAAATGCTGGACCTGACCGGAAACGCCGAACGAAATATAAAGACTGGCTCTGGCTTTTACGCCGGAAATCCCGAGATGAGTCTCATGAGGCAGCCACTGGCTGTCGGCCACAGCACGGGTGCAGCCAATTTGAGCGCCCATCAGTTTGGCCAGCTTATCAATAATCGCAATATCTTCCTTCTTGGCAACACCGCGACCGACACAGACAATTCGGTCCGCAGTCGTAAGATCGGCGCCTTCGCGGATAATCGGGCAGATTTCCTTAACAACAAGCCTGTCTCTGGGGCAAACCTCTTCGATGGTAACCTCGCCGTCCCTGGCATCATCTTCCTCAGGTGCCGAAAACAACTGGGGTGAAATGCCGATCAGCGCTGGTTCTGTCAACAGCTCAGTGACCACTGCCAGACCGCCGTATACCATGCGGTCGGTTTCAATCGCGTCAGGGCTGATGCGGATGTCCAGGGCGTCAGTCACCAATCCCGCCCCTAAAATAGCCGCACAACGCGCCGCCGTCTCCTTGCCGCGCAAGGTGCCGCCGAACAGCACGGCCTTGGGCTTCTCGGCCCGAATCATTTCTGCCAGAACCGACGCGCAAGACTCCGGTCTCCCGTCTTGAAGCGCGAAGGCATGCACTTTATCCGCACCGCGATGAATCAGCTCGTGTGCCCCAGATTTATCGGTCAAAATCGCCCGTACCGGCGCCGCCCCCCGGGCCAGTTTCCGGCCGGGGACAATCAATTGCGCCGCAACTTCCGGCTCTTCCGAATAAACCCATATTTCACCCATACCATCACCTCATTGAAATTGGTGCCGTCTTGAGTACCGAAAGAATACTACATTACCGCGAATCAGAGTACATTTTCCTTTTTCAGAAAATGTACGAGTGTATTGACATTGGCCGACATATTATCTTCCTTGATCTTAATGTTTTTGCGGTTGAACACAGCGCCCTTGATGGCCTGCTTGCGATTCTTCGGCTGCAATTCGACTGCATCCAAATCCAGGTCGGCCACCTTGAATTCGCTGGAAGGCTTCTTGCCGGCCGCTAGCACCTGCTTTAAGCCAGGCAGGCGCGGTTCGTTGATTTCCGGCAAAATACTCACAACTACCGGCCCAGTGATCACAGCCACCTCAATAACATTTTCCAGTTTGCGGCGGGCCACCAGTTTTCCCTCCCGCCACTCCAGCGAATTGGCAAAGGTTACCGCCTCGATTCCAAGAAGAGCGGCAATACGCGGGCCAACTTGCTGTGAGTAACTGTCGGCAGACCCCTCGGCGCAGATAATAATGTCATACGTGCCAATTTTTTTCAAAGCTGCAGCCAGAACATTCGCGGTGACGTAAGAATCAGCCGTCGTTGCTGATTCGTCGCCAATCCAGTACGCTTCTTCCGGCCCCCTGGAAAGCACGTCTTTCAGGGAGGCTTTCGCATTAGCTGTCCCGTAGGTCAGCGCCTTGACCGAACCGCCGTACTGTTCGAAGATGCGCACACCTTCCTCGATGGCATTGCGGTCATAGTCGCTTATCTTGCTCTTGGCTCGGCTGATGTCAAGGTCCAAAGTTTCGGGTTTTACGTAGATATCCCGTTCATCTAAGACCCATTTATAACAAACGATGACATTTGGCATAAAAGCTCCCCCCAAATTCTAAACTGATACGACATCAACCTGGAGATTCTTAACGTAACGTCCACCAAACCTCGGATGCAGAGCAATACCTGGTACTATTTGCAAAAGCTGTCTTAGCGTGAGGAAATGGATGGGTGTGAAGACAGGGCCGAAAAACCTTCCTTTCATTTTCCGGCCCCTGTCCCTATCGTCCAGCTAAATTACTTCTTAACTCCTGCAAGTTCTTTGGCCAGTTCTTTCTTGCTTTCATAATTGCCGTACCGACCGATCTGGACGCGTTGGGCCTGAGGCGATCCAGCGCCGTGCAGCGATTCTGTCCGATACCCTGCCGCTCCGGTTCCAAACGTCATGCACTCCAGCAGCCGCAAAATCCGCATACGGTCTTCGGCATTCACATTCGCTCCCTGGAAAAACTTCTTCATGTATTCGCCGGCGATTGGGTGCTCAAAATCTTTCTGCGACGGCAAGGTGACCAGAATACCTCCGGCAAGGTCTTCCGCCAACCGGACTATTTCGTACGGAAAACGCGTTACATTCAGCTTAGTGCAATTGGCAAGAAGCATATCCACCATGTACGTTCCGCACGCGGTTTCGTATCCTTCCGCACCTGCGGCTATACCCCCGCTATACAGGGTTTCGTTCAGATGGGTCATTTCAATCAGCTTGTCTTTAATATGCGAGGCCTTCTCGACACCGTTGTATTCAGCAATCGCAGCAGCCGCTCCGATAACGACGTCACCTACGCCGGCCTTGCAACCGCCATAGCTTTGACGGTGATATGTCGCGAAACGCTCGACCAGCGGGCCGGACCATTCGGTTTCGCCGTCCATCAGTACATTTTCCCAGGGCACGAACAGATTGTCGAATACCATCAGCGATTCCTGCCCCCCGTAAGTCGGGTTGCCGGTATCTATCGGGCTGCCCTCCAACTTTCTGGTGTCGCAGGACTGACGGCCGAATACATATACGATGCCTTTTGCATCCGAAGGAGTGACAAATGCCACTGCGTAGTCCTTGGCATCGGGCTTGACCGCCATGGTCGGCATAACCAGCAGCCAGTGAGAGTTGGTTGCGCCGGTCATGTGGCACTTGGCCCCCCGCACAACAATGCCATCAGGGCGTCTTTCTACGATATGGGTATACAGATCCGGATCCGCCTGCTTGTTTTGCGCCTTGCTGCGATCGCCTTTCGGGTCGGTCACGCCCAATTGCAGATACAGGTCTCCATCCTGGACTTTCTTGTAGAAGTTGGTGAAGCGCTTGTGGTACTCTGTTCCCAGCTTCTGATCCATTTCGTAGGTGATGGAGAAGGTGGCGTTACAAGCATCCAGCATACCGCAGCGCTGAAAGCAACATGCGGTTTTCTGCCCCATCATACGTAGCATTTTGACCTTTTTGATCAGGTCGTCGGTACTACGGTGCAGATGGGTGAAGCGATTGACCTTTTTTCCGGTCAGATGCGAAGTTGCGGTCATCAGCTCCGAGTACAGCGGATCATGAGCCAGATCATAGCATAATTTCGTCGCATTCAAAGATGGACGGATGATCGGATGGTCCACCGTGTTTTCCACCTTTTCCCCGAACATGTATACCTCATATTTCATTTTCCGCAGGCTCTCTTCGTACTGGGCTCCTGTCATCAATGCCATTTTTTCATACCTCCATAATTTATAATTTTTAAAATCTCGGTCGTCCATTGTCTGCCTAACCTGTTGCTGTCGTTGATCGCCATTCTCCAAACCTGATAGCCTGACAATTCCGCGCCTCCTTCCGTCAATTGGCAAATCTGCAATCATCAAGAAGCCGGCCGGGCCAAACAGTTGACCGAATCAATAATTATTTGCCTTATTTTCCGGACTTTTCAAGAATCTCCGGCGCTATTCCCATCGGCGCATCAACAAAAATCCGCTGATCCATTTCCTTCAGATTCGGGGAAACAATCACCTTGGCTTCGATTTGATCCAAAACCTGGGTCTTAAGCTCGATCCCCGGTGCAATTTCTTCCAGGACAAGGCCTTCCTCTGTCAACCGGAATACTGCCCGTTCGGTTACATACAAAACCGGCTGCCTCACCTTGGCGGCATATTTCCCGCTGAAAGTGATCTGCTCGACCTGGGACACGATTTTCTTGCTGCGTCCTTCACGGACAATCTTAAGCTTGCCGCCCTCAACCGCAACCTCCAGTCCCCCTGCCGTCAACGTCCCGCAAAAGCAGGCCCGTTTGGCATTTTGCGAAATGTTGACAAAGCCGCCGGAACCGACGATTCGCGATCCTACCTTGCTTACATTGACATTTCCGTAAGAATCGGCCTGCGCCATGCCCAGGAAGGTAAAATCAACGCCGCATCCGTCATAATAATCGAATTGTTCGGACTGGGTAATCATGGCGACAGGGTTGATCGACGCGCCGAAACTGGCCCCGCCGGCAGGAACGCCCCCGATGGCCCCGCCTTCCACCGTCAGAATTACCGCATCCGCAAAGCCTTCCTCCGCCGCTACCGACGAAACGCCTTCCGGCAAGCCGATACCGAGATTCACCGTACTGCCTGGTATCAGTTCCATCGCCGCCCGGCGGGCTATGATTTTTCTTTCATTCATTGCCATCGACGGAATACTGTCTACAGGAACCTTGAGGTCGCCGCAGAACGCCGGATTATACTTTACCGACCAGGATTGATTTCTATTGCCCTCATCAGCGACAACCACGGCATCCACCATGAACCACGGCACCTTCACCCGCCTTGGATCCAAAGTCCCGGCCTGAGCTACCCGTTCCACTTCCGCGATTACAATGCCACCGTTGGCTTTTGCCGCTTGCGCTATCGCCAGAGAGCCGGTGAGGACAGTCTCGTTCTCCATCGTAAGATTGCCGTCCGTGTCGGCGGTCGTGGCGCGGATAACTCCCACATCCAACCGCAGAGCCTTATAGAACATCCATTCTTCGCCATCAAGCTCAACGATTCTTACTAAATCTTCTTTGGTTACGGCGTTCATCTTGCCGCCCTCAATCCGGGGGTCGACATAAGTTCCCAGTCCGACCTTGGTAAAGACACCCGGTTTGCGGGCCGCAGTCGCCCGGACAAGCTGACTGAGAACCCCCTGCGGAAAACTGTATGCTTCCACCTTGTTCTCATGAATTAATTTTTGCATTTTAGGAGCCATACCGTAATGAGCGTTAATATAGCGTCTGGTCATGCCGTCATGGCCGAAATGATCCTGGCCGCGGGTTTTGTGATCGCCAAACCCCCCTTCGGCGACAAAAGTCGTATTTCGCGGGTGCCCCTCAGCCAAAAAACGGTCTTCGATAGCGGCCAGCACCGTTTCCGGAACGCTGGACGCCACAAACCCGGTGGAACAGACAGTGCTTTCATCCCGTATCATCCTGGCTGCTTCTTCTTTAGTGACAAACTTACTCACAGGCAAGCCTCCTTTGATTTAGGCGCAACAAGGGGGTCTCCAACATTGAATTTTATAAACCATCTTGGCGGTGTTTTGTCTGAAGTTGTCCTGTTGCTTAGTCAGTAAATTTATTTGTACTTTTTTTCACAGTGTGTCTCCCTTACAATACAAGCAAGAATTATGCCAATTGCAAATTGACTGAAAAAAACCAAAACAGCCTTGCGAACAAAATACTTTTGCCTAAATACCGGTAACAAAAGGTACCCCTTCGTTCAAATAGTTACCATGGTAACTTAAGTTACCACCAAAAGCGCCTTAGCTGCACCTCGACCAACAACCTGTGACAATAAACCCCAGTTTGTGTCAAAATACCGCCTTGGTTAAATTTGACAATATGTCAGAAAAATCGTAATATATTTATGCGAATAATTAGCATATTAATAAATATGCTATCAATAATTTATGTCTGGTTTTTTTTCTTCCTCAGAATTTCCAGGGCCTGATCGATAAGCTCACCGCTGACCCCTGTATCCAGGTCCACCCCTTCGAACCCTGGCCACACTTCTTGAAGGGCTCCTGCAACCAGGTGCTCCAGCGTATCTGCCGTTCCCGGACAGTGACAACACGCCCCGGACAGGCGAATCCGGATGCGCCCCGTTTCCGGGCGGATTTCTTCCCAGGCCAGGTCGCCGCCATGAGCTTGAAGGGCCGGTCGCACCTTTTCCTTAAGCACTTTTTCAATTGTCGCCGTCAGTTCCATATCAATATCCTCTCCTTGCTTATTTTTGCTGGGCCGGAGGCTTTATCCATCCGTCTGCTGTGCCCTTATACTGTTGTTGAATAGCATAAACTTCATCTTTGCGGCGGATGTACGCCTCTTTCACCCCGTCGAGAACGTGACCGTGTTCGATCATTCCTTTAGGCGTAAACCGGCGGTGACTGCTGGAATTCCAAGACAATTCGAACCTACTGTCAGCGGCCGTCCATTCGCCGGAAGCCGCGCACATCACACAGCGCCAGCCGCCCTTGTGGAATATCTGGAGGAGGCTGCTGCCGCAATCCGGACAATAAGCCTTCTCTTCATCAATGAAATCCACCGCCGTGTTGTCGGCCAGTGACACAGCCAATCTTCTCACCTTGCTAAGTAACTCTGCTTGGGTCACATCCCCCGGCAGCGTCGCTCTGATGATAAGCGTTCCTGTTACATTCAGGTTAAGGAACCGGGCGAAATGCATGGTAGCCTCCCGGGCGTATCCTTCCCAGTCCGGTACCGTGTGCGGTATGACAATGACACACTGCTTGCCTGTCGCATATTCCTCGGTATTGTTCTGGATAGATATCATCCGGTCGTTGATCAGCTTGAGGCTGGTCTGCTGTCCGAGGAAATAGACCGGGGCTGCGATGATAACCTTATCGGCGGTTTTTATCCGGTCCAGGAAGAAATTGAGATCATCGTCCAGAATGCATCTCTTTTCTTGGGGAAGACAGGCATAACAGGCCTTGCACCGCTCCAGCCTGAGATCGTTCATGCGGATCATCTCTTTATCCCAGTCATCCGGAAGCTGATTCAGCATCTCTTTCACGATGATTTCCGAATTCCCGATCCTGCGAGGCGATGCCACCAAACCTACAACTTTCATTCAAATACCCTCCTAACAGTTAATACCTTTCCATTACTCGCAAATTCCGTGCCACATCAAACTTCACGAAGTCCGGTCATCTAAAACCTTCAGATGATTTAGCTATCCGCTCCAGCCAAATTCAATCTTTTACATAGAGTGGGGGAGGAACTTCTTATGGAAAAAAACGAGTATCAATTGGTAAATATTCTATTAACTGACAATAAAGGCCTGTTAATTTTTGTTGACGACAGCCTTAAAAACCTCGACCTCCCGAAGTCCATTCTCGATCTGGCAGGTGCCAAGGTCCTCCCGGCTAAATATCCCGCTGTGCATCACACCGCCCACGGCTTATTGATCATCTACCCGCTTTCGGTTCAGGAGCCTGCCTTTGAAGGCTTCGTAGGGCTCTTGGTCTCAAAGAATCTGCGGGATGAAGTCGTTGACCGGCTGATAGAAGACAATCTCGAACTGGTAACAACCATGGAAGAGATCCACGACGGGATTGTCGTGGTTGACGGCGACGGCAAAGTAATCCGCATCAACAAAGGGTTCGAAAGAATCTCAGGCATCCCAAGGGAAACAATGCTTTACCAGGACGTGCGTTCAGGTGTGGAGCGGGGCGCTTACGCCGCTTCGGCCACTGTCCGGGTTTTTGAAAGCAAAAAACCGATTACCTTCCATAACGAGTATCGCCACAACAATCAGATCCACACAGGCATAGTAACCGGCAGGCCTTTGTTTGATGAAAACAACAATATCATCCGGGTCGTCTGCAATATCCGGGATATCACGGAAATCAATCAGTTGCGGGACGAACTGATCGAGAGCCAGCTGCAAGTGGCCCGGTATTCCCGGATCGTTGAGATGTTTACCAACTCTGCAACCAATTCTTTGGTACATACAACCAAAAATATGCAAAAGTTGGTTCAGGGTGCTCTGAAATACGCCAAGGTCGAGGCCCCGCTGTTAATCACCGGCGAATCAGGCTCAGGCAAAGAGGTTTTCGCTGACCTTGTCCATAGAAACAGCAACCGCAAAGACGCTCCGTTTTTGAAAATCAATTGCGGAGCCATCCCGGAAGCGTTGCTGGAATCCGAATTGTTCGGTTATGAGGCAGGAGCATTTACCGGCGCCAAAAAAGGCGGCCATATGGGGCTGTTTGAACTGGCACACCGCGGCACAATACTGCTTGATGAAATCGGAGAACTTTCGATGGCCCTGCAGTCCAAACTGCTTCGGCTTGTTGAAAAACAGGAGTTTTACCGAGTCGGCGGCAACAAGCAGGTAAAGGTGGATGTACGCCTGATATCAGCCACCAACCGAAACCTTGAAGAAATGATCGCCGCCAATAAATTCCGCCTCGATCTTTTCTATCGTCTGAACGTGTTTACCATCCATTTGCCGCCTTTGCGGGAGCGCAAAGAGGACATCCCACCCCTGGTGGAACATTTCATCGAAAAATACAATAAGAAATACAGCACAAATAAAAAAATCTCCCATGCCTTGCTTACTATGTTTCTGGCCTATTCATGGCCAGGAAACGTCAGAGAGCTGGAGAACCTGATCGAAAGACTGGTGGTCATCTCCGACGAGCAAAGTATTTTCCCGCAGCATTTGCCTGACGATATTTTTGTTCGCATGAATAACCAACGAACCTTGGACACTTCTTCCATCGATGAATTCAAACTCGCTGCCATGGCTGAAAGCGGCGAAGCCGCGTTGGCGGAGAATCTTCCCGAAAATCTTATCGAGAAGTTTCCCGATTTTCATGAAGCTCGTGAACATTTTGAAAAGATGTACCTAATCCAGGCGATGGAAAAATACGGCTCGGTTCGAAATACTGCCACGAATATCGGCCTCAGCCACCCCGCTATTCTAAAGAAATTCGCCTGCTATGGCGTTAAAACGCCCCTGCGCCGAAAGTGACTTTCTCTGAAGAACCGCGTTGACCTGTGAATAAAACATCGGAATATAAAAGTATCGCAGCTAATGTTATTCAGCTGCGATACTTTTTATTTTCAGCACACATTTCCATATCCTGGTATATCTTCTGTTGTCCGGAAACAACTCCACCATTGGCATGGTTATTGCATTAACTTCTCACAGGAGTTCCCTTCGCCCCCTTGTCCGGTAACTTGCCGTTGAAAGCGGCGGCTGATTTTTGACAGTTCTAAAAAAATACAAACATGAGGAGAGATGTAAGATGGCATTACTGTCTGAAGAGCATGAGGCATTACGAAAAATGGTGCGGGAATTCGCCCAGAAAGAAATAGCCCCCCGGGCCGCCCACTATGATCACACCGAAGAGTTCCCCTGGGATAATGTTCAGCAGATGGCCAAACTTGGCCTTATTGGCCTGCCGATTCCGGAGAAATACGACGGGGCGGAGACAGACATGCTCAGTTACGCCATCGCCGTGGAGGAAATATCGAAAGCCTGTGCGGCTACCGGGGTCATTATGGCCACCAATGTTTCGGCCTCACTGCCTGTCTTACTTTTCGGCACCGAAGAGCAGCGACTGAAATACCTTCCCCCCCTGGCCCGCGGCGAAAAAATGGGAGCCTTTGCCCTGACCGAACCCAACGCCGGCTCGGATGCGTCCAGGGTGACGACCACGGCGACGTTAGATGGGAATGAATATGTAATCACCGGCACAAAATGCTTCATTACCAACGGGTCAGCAGCTGAAACCTTCAATATTTTTGCTTCTGTGGATAAAAGCAAAGGTATCAAGGGGATAACCGCTTTTATTGTTGAGAAAGGTACTCCCGGGCTGTCAATCGGGAAAAAGGAAGAAAAAATGGGCATCCGGGCTTCATCAACTACAGAAGTGGTTCTGGAAAATTGCCGCATTCCCAAAGAAAACCTTGTAGGCAAAGAAGGCGAAGGCTTCAAAATTGCCATGACCGTGCTCGATTCCGGGAGAATCGGCATATCTGCGCAGGCTCTGGGTATAGCCCAAAGAGCCTTTGAAGAAGCCGTGCTCTATGCAAAGCAGCGCGAGCAGTTTGGCAAACCGGTCTCTGCTTTTCAGGCCATATCGTTTATGCTCGCCGACATGGCAATCCAGATCGAAGCCGCCCGCCAGCTTGTCTATCACGCCGCAATGCTGAAAGATGCCGGACTGCCTTTCGGAAAAGAGGCGGCCATCGCCAAGACCTTCGCATCCGATACGGCTAACAAGGTGGCCACCGATGCTGTCCAGATCATGGGGGGCTATGGTTATTCGCGGGAATACCCGGCGGAAAGACTGATGCGCGACGCGAAGATCACCCAGATATACGAAGGCACGAACCAGATTCAAAGAGTCGTCATCGCCGGACACATTTTAAAATAGACCGCAGCTTGCGCCAAATACAAGAATCACCGGTCAGGCGTTTTTAAAAAAACCGAAGGGTCGTGAAAAAAATGGCTAAAGTAGCACACCTTGGCCTCATTGTGAAAGATGTCGAACGGTCGACTCGCTTTTACCAGCAGTATTGCGGCTGCCAACCGCTAAAAGCCCTGCAGAGCGACCTGATTAAAATCCAGTTCCTCAGCGCTGAAGGAGTCATTATTGAACTGCTTCAACACCTGGTCCCCGACCCTGAGGCGCAGCGCCGCGCGGGAGTTGTGGATCACGTCGCTTTCCTGGTGGACGATATAGAGGCCGAGGTCAACAAACTGCGCGCCGCCGGAATCCAGATTTACGTCGAGCCCCGGCCGTCAATCATCGGCGCCACAATTATTTTCTTTGCCGGCCCGGACAACGAACGGGTGGAATTCATCCAGCCGTCAAAGACGTGGTGGACCGGCCAGGTTTAGCTTCATCAATCAAAAAAACGATCACCAACTCCACCGGAAGGAGAAAAATCATGGCCAGCATACAAACAAAAAAAGCCTGCAGCGGCCAATGTGCCGGCAGCTTAGTGAAATTGGACGAGATTCTCTCCAGGTACCAGGGCGGGAAAGGAGCGCTCATTCCCGTCCTGCAGGAAGCCCAAGAAGCTTATGGCTACCTCTCAAAGGAAGTTCTTGTCCATATTGGCGAGAAAATGAACATTCCCACAAGCCAGATTTACGGAGTCGTTACCTTTTATGCCCAGTTCCACCTGCGGCCCCGCGGCCAGAATATCGTCCGGGTCTGCCAGGGAACAGCCTGTCACGTCCGTGGCGGCAAGGCTATCCTTCAAGCGCTGGAGGATACGCTGAATGTCACAGCCGGCAAAACGACCCCCGATTTCCTGTTCACGCTGGAGACGGTGGCCTGTATCGGTTCCTGTGGGTTGGCTCCGGTCATGATGGTCAACGATAATACTCACGGTCGTCTGACGCCGGAAATCGTCCCCGAAATCCTCAGTCGCTATTCCCCGCCCTAAACGTAAGATTGTCGCTTGCTCCTTGGCACCGTGAAGGCATCGCGATAGTGGGAAATATCACTTGAACGATCCGGCCATTATCTTGAAGATATAAGTATCTATCGGCCAGTGGGGTCAATTTGTCCGGAGGTGTACACTGATGAAAACCATTGACGACTTGAAACAGCTGCGGGAAAAGTTTCAGGCTGAAACGAAATTGCGTCATGCCGTCGGCATTCAGATCATCGTCGGGCTGGGTACCTGCGGCATCGCGGCAGGCGCGCGTCAAGTCATGTCAGCCATTTTGGACGAGATCGCCAAACGCAAGCTGCAGGACGTAACCGTCAGGCAGACCGGCTGTATCGGGATGTGCGAAAAAGAGGTTCTGGTGGATGTCGTGCGCCCGGGTGAGCCACGGATCACCTACGGCAAAGTAACTCCGGCAACGGTGGCGAAGATTATCGCCGAGCATGTGGTCAACGGGCGGATCGTCGAAGAGCTGGTAGTCGGAAAAATCGCGCCCTAGGCCGCTAACAGGAGGGAAGAACATGCAGCATGTCAGAGCGCATGTATTGATTTGCGCCGGTACCGGCTGCAGCGCCTCAGGCTCGAAAAAAGTGGAAGCGGCGCTGCAGACGGAACTGGCGAAAAGAGGTCTGGATAAAGAAGTAAAAGTGGTCGAAACAGGCTGTCATGGCTTTTGCGAAGCCGGACCGCTGGTCATCGTCTATCCGGAGGGTACCTTCTATGTCCGGGTCACCGAAGAAGACGTGCCTGAACTGGTGGAAAGCCACCTTTATAAAGGGCGGATCGTCGAGCGCCTGCTGTATAAGGAGCCGGTCACCCATGAAAGTATCCCCAATTATAACGATCTGAGCTTTTACAAAAAGCAACGACGGATGGTGCTGGCCAACTGCGGCCACATCAATCCCGAAGTCATCGAGGAATATGTCGCCAATGGCGGCTACGAGGCCCTGGGCAAGGTTCTCACCCAGATGAAACCGGCCGACGTGATCGCCGAAGTGAAGAAATCAGGTCTGCGCGGCAGAGGCGGCGGCGGCTTCCCCACCGGCATGAAGTGGGAGTTTACCCGAAATGCCGCCGGGGACAAAAAATACGTGGTATGCAACGCCGACGAGGGCGACCCGGGAGCGTTCATGGACCGCAGCGTGCTCGAGGGTGACCCCCACCGGGTGATCGAGGGCATGGCTGTCTGCGGCTACGCCATCGGAGCCGACGAAGGCTACTTATACGTTCGGGCCGAGTATCCCTTGGCCATCAAGCGCCTGAAAATTGCTATCGGGCAGGCTGAAGAACTGGGCCTTTTGGGCGACAATATCTTCGGCTCAGGCTTTAACTTCCGGCTGAAGATCAAAGAAGGAGCCGGCGCGTTTGTCTGCGGCGAAGAGACGGCCCTTTTGGCCTCCATCGAAGGCAAACGCGGCATGCCGCGTTCGCGGCCGCCGTTCCCGGCCATTTCCGGGCTGTGGGGCAAACCCACCAACATCAACAATGTCGAGACCTTCGCCAACATTCCCCAGATCATCACCAAAGGCGGCGACTGGTACGCCAGCATCGGCACCGAGCGCAGCAAAGGGACCAAGGTATTCGCCCTTACCGGCAAGATCAACCATACCGGCCTGGCCGAAGTGCCGATGGGAATTACGATGCGGGAGATCATTTTCGACATCGGCGGCGGCATCCCTGACGGCAAAAAATACAAAGCCGTGCAGATCGGCGGACCCTCCGGCGGCTGTCTGCCGGAAGAACTGCTGGATCTGTCCATCGACTACGATTCGCTGATTCAGGCCGGGGCGATGATGGGCTCAGGGGGCCTTGTGGTCATGGACGAAACCACCTGCATGGTGGACCTGGCCAAGTTCTTTTTGACCTTCACCCAGTCGGAGTCCTGCGGCAAATGTACGCCCTGCCGGGAAGGCACCAAGCGGATGTTGGAAATCCTCACCCGGATCACCGAAGGCGAAGGCAAGGAAACCGATATCGCGCTGCTGGAGGATCTGGCCCGGAACATCAAGGCCACGGCCCTGTGCGGACTCGGACAGACGGCGCCCAACCCGGTGCTCAGCACACTGCGTTATTTCCGGGCTGAATACGAGGCCCATATCAAGGATAAATGCTGTCCGGCGGGAGCCTGCTCCAAGCTGAGCGGCTACTCCATCACCGACCTTTGCAAGGGCTGCGGCCTATGCAAGAAGGCCTGTCCGGTGGAAGCCATCAGCGGTGAATTAAAAGGGCTGCATACCATCGATGCGGCGGTGTGCATCAAGTGCGGCGCCTGCCAGGGCAAATGCCCGTTCAAAGCGATTATCAAGGGCTGACCTGACAGAAAGGAAGTGTGATATTGATGGAAACCGTGAATATAACGATCGACGGCCGCAAGATCCAGGTGCCGAAGACGGCCAGCGTTTTGGAAGCGGCGCTGCAGGCCGGTGTCAAGGTGCCGACGCTGTGCTATCATCCTGAACTCAGGCCGGAAGGGGCCTGCCGGGTGTGCATGGTG
>JARLHY010000116.1 GCA_031292015.1 Negativicutes bacterium
ACCGTAACGTCGAGGGATGCGGCCATGCCCTGGATTTTATCGGCGGCCAGGGCCTGCTTGCGGTCGCCTACACCTTCGATGGATTGCAGTTCGACATCAAGCCCTCTGGCTTTGAACATACCCTTTTCTTTCGCGACAAACAAGGCTCCGTAACCAGTCCACGGCGTATAAGCGATGATAACCTTCTGCGGCTGCGCTGGTTGCGCCGGCTGCGCCGATTGGCTGGACCCGCACCCGGCCAGAACGGCCGTCAACAGGAAAATGGCCGCTAATCCGACCGCCAAGAGTCTTTTTTGCATAACATTATCCCCCCACCTTTTGATGGAATATAGTATTCTACCAGTCACCGCAGATTCCTGCTGACACTTTAAATTACTAAAGACAAAATATGAAGAAGCACCGCCGCGGCTGCCGCTCAAACGACAGGCCGGACGGTGCCCCTGAATCCTTCACCAATCTTAAAGATCAGGCTTTTTCAACTGCCTTCTTTACCAGATTACGTCCTCCGACACCGCCGCCACACTCGCCGTGCCGGTCAACACCATCGCTGCCCGCAGTTCACCGGCCAGTTTATTCAGCACCATGCCGGCCCCTTCGAGACCGCCGCCTACCGCGCCTATCGCCAGCGGCCGGCCCAGCAGGACCGCGTCGGCGCCGAGAGCCAGCATCTTCAGGACGTCTCCCCCGCTGCGGATCCCGCCGTCCACCAAAATGGTGATCTGGCCTCTGACCGCCTCGGCGATATGCGGCAGTACCTCGGCCGTGCCTGGCGTATAATCCATCGCCCGGCCGCCGTGGTTGGACACCACGATGGCATCCACGCCGGCCTCCACACAGCCGCGGGCCTCATCCGACGTCATGACTCCCTTTACAATGAACGGTATTTTCGTCTGCCGCTTGATAGCCGCCAAATCCTCAATGGTTTTGGGACCCACCGGTTGGCCGGCGTTGGTCATATTGATCAGAGCCGCAGCATCCACATCCACCCCGAACGCCGGTGCGCCAGCCGCTGCGGCGGCTGCGGCCAAAGCCACGATCCTATCGTTTTCCCGCGGTTTTATAATCGGTATGCCCTTGCCGCCGACGGCCTTGAGAGCCTCAAGCCCCATCTCGAATATCGCCGGATTGGGTCCGTCCCCGGTCATGCAGATAACCCCAGCCTGCTGACAGCCGGTCACCACCGCCTGGTTGTACTCTTCTTCACTCAGGGCCCCTTTCATATTAATGCTGATGCCGGCGATAGCAGCGCCGATCACCGGCATCGCCAGCTCCATCCCCAAAATCCGGCAGGCCAGCACCGGCTGCTTAACGCCGTGCTGGGTCCGCAGGTTGAGCCGGTAACCGTCAAGAGCCGCAAAATTATTGCGGAAGGAAGTCCCGCTGCCGACTCCGCCCATTCCCGGCACTTCGCCGGCGCAGGCTACTCCGTTGCACACCGGGCAGACCCGGCAGACGCCGCCGAATTTGTCCCGCGCGACCTTCTTCAAAGTATCCCAATCCATGTTACAACCTCCTGTCAAAGTGAACCTTCCACCAAGACTTCGTTTCCCTCCGCTGCAAATCCTTCCGCGCTGCATGAAAAACGGCTGTTGCGTCCATTCTAAGAAGGTATAGCGAATTTGCGAAGGAGGCTGCTCAGTGACCACCATGGATAAAATCAACACCGCTGTCAACACCACAATAAACATGGTTTTCGACAAAGAACCGCTGAACTACCTGGAAGCCGCCGCGCTTTACGGCATCGTAGCCGCCGGCCGCCAGAGCCTGTCTGCTCTGGAAGTCCTGTACAACCAGGCTCAGGACCGGGACCTGCGGGCGATGATCAAGCGGGCCATAGACGAACAGACCAAATGGCTGGTGGAGCGGGCCGAAAAGGCCATCGCCGCCGCCGGCATTCCCCTGCCGTCCATCCCCTCCGTCCGGCGCCGCCTGCACGATGCACCGTCGCAGCTGCCTGACGACGCCCGCTTTACCGATCAGGAAATCGTTCTGGCACTCGCCAACATGGCCAAAGTATCCCAAATGGCCGTTCTCAGCGCCATGCATCAGTCCTACAAACCGGAAATCGCCATCGTTTACCGGGAAGTCCTGGACTCGGCCTTCGACTTCAACTATCGCCTGCTGAAAATGACCCTCGACAAGGGCTGGCTGCCCCACCTGGCAAAAATTGAACACTGAGTATATGTAAAGACCTCAGGCAAAGCAGGTGGGGGTTGCAGAGCGGCCTGGAGAGAAACACCGGGTTACTCCACCCCCGCCTCTTTTGGCCAATTGTGTTTGTCGTTTTATTCTTGGGCGGTTCTTCCATATCCTGCATACTTATCTGGAACAATCATCCTTCGGCGAGGATGAACAGATTTCTGAGTCATTGCAGAATAAAACCCAGGATCTCCGGGGGTTGTCCGGTTCCTGGGTCCAATAGTATATGAATCCTAAACTTTATTGAAACTACATGGTTAATAATTCATGCCTGGTCCGCTCTTCCAGTTCGGCCTGCTTGGCGTCATTAAAATTGTGCAGCTCGCTCAAATACCCGGTTATGCGGCGGACCCGTCGGATTGGCGACTTTTCTTTGGCTTTGACGATAACATAGCCGCCGTCGGTCTGGATTTCCACCGTGTCCAGCGTTTTGCCTTTCTCCCGCCAAAGACCGATCTCCTCTTCGGCATACCTGACTGCCTCTTCCGGTGTCATTTCAAACGGATAATCGACTTTTACGCCCTCAACCATCATCATATCCTGATCCTCCAAATTCTGATTATTGAGACTTATTAGGGTTTCGACAACAACCCCGCTTTTCCTGCTCAACATTTCCATATTTAGTGTTTTTTTGTCTATGTACATCTATATCTTGCGGAAAAAGCAATAATTTGCCGTTTTATCATCTAGCAACCTAAACAAAAAGAGCCCCCCAGTGGAGGGCCCTTTGCTTGTCATTCCGGTTGAAACTGATCTTTGCCCACGCCGCACACCGGGCAGGCCCAATCGTCAGGCAGATCGTTAAAGGCGGTGCCTGCCGCGATGCCGTGGTCGGCATCACCCTGCGCTTCGTCATAAACATAACCGCATACCGTACAAACCCATTTCGCCATCCGACACACTCCTTATTTTCAAGACTGTCTGGCTATATTGTACCGCATCGGCGGGTGTAGATGCAAGAAATTCCAGGCCGTACAGACAAAATTGAAAAGAGCCCGTAATGATCTACGCTACAGCCAATACCGATCACTACATACCTATACGCAATCTTTCGACTACGCACAAGCATTACACAACCGGCACTGACCTTTGCTCGACTACCAGGAATACCTGCCGAACCTACCGCAGTCATCTCGACAACGATAGACCCATCAACAGTTTCCGGGGAACCTACTCCAGCACCCCTGGCAGTCTTAGCTCGACCGACATGCATCCCTTTTGACCATACGGCAACATTTCGGCTACCGCACAGCCTTACAAGACACATACCGATCTGCCCGCCGACTAATGCCGAGCCCCTTGCGAGATCCGACACTAATCTTTGGCCGACCAATACCGAACCCCATGTGAGATCCGACACCAGTCTTGGCTCAACCATTACGAACCCTTTACGCTCATTATTATCGGCCGCAGACCGCCACTTTATTCCTGGAAATTAATAGAAATTACACCAGATCCGCCGGGCTGTTCAAGTTGCGCAGCATGGCGCAGTCAGGCCTGAATTGGCCCAGCTCCTCGGCACTGACCAACCGCAGGCGGACCTTCGGGTATAGGTCGGTAATCCGCAGGTGCCCCTGCTTCAGCATCTCCTCGATCGCCGCCAGGCAGCGGCGGTGATAGATGGCATGCAAGGGATTGAAATAGCCGTCGATGAACGGCACGGCGGCATCGAAACCGTTGACGGCTGCAGCCATGTAGTCCACCGCCCGGCTGTCGATGTAAGGCATGTCGCAGGCCGCGACAAAATTATAGTCGGTGCCGGAGGCCGCCAGCCCCGCCTGGATGCCGCCCAGGGGCCCGCAGCCCGGATAACTGTCGGCAACGACGTCCACAGCCGGCAGGGTGATGACCCGGGGCAGATTGCTCACCACTATCAGCCGGGCGCATACCGGGGCCAAAGCGCCCAGCACCGTGTGCAGCAGATCGCTGTCGCCCCAGGGCAGGCTGGCTTTGTCACAACCCATCCGGACACTGCGTCCGCCGGCCAATACGATTCCGGTCAACTTCGCTTTATCCGCCACTTGCTTTCTCCCCCTACCGCTGCCGAAAAAATTCATACACCTTCTCGGCCGCCGGTTTGGTCATCCCCGGTACCGCGGCCAGTTCCTCGGCCGTGGCTGCCTTGATTTTGGCCAGGCTGCCGAAATGATCCCACAGCGCCTTGCGGCGTTTGGCGCCGATGCCTGACACATGGTCCAGCACCGAAACCAGGTTCCGCTTTGCCCGCAGCTTGCGATGAAAAGTCACTGCGAACCGGTGAGCCTCGTCCCGGATCCGCTGCATCAAAAACAGCGCCTGGGAACTGCGGGGCAGGATCAGCGGGTCGCTGTCGCCTTCCCGGAAGATATGTTCGAATTCCTTGGCCAGACCGATCACCGGAATCTCGGTCAAGCCCGCTCCCCGGATGATCTCCAGCGCAGAGCTCAGCTGCCCTTTTCCGCCGTCGATCACGATGAGGTCAGGCAGCGGGGCGGCCGTCTCCCCGTAGCGGCGGCCGACGACTTCCTGCATCGACCGGAAATCGTCCGGCTTGCCTTCCACCGTCCGCAGCTTATAGCGGCGGTAGTCGGACTTCTTCGGCGCCCCGTCCTCGAACACCACCATCGAAGCCACCGTTTCCGCCCCTTGAATATGGGAAATATCGAAGCATTCGATCCGCTGCGGCGGCAGCGGCAGTCTGAGGTAGTCCGCCAGCTCCGCCAAAGCACCGCTGGTATGCCGGGCATCGGCCCGCAGCCGGGCCGTCTGCTCTTCCAGCACGACGGCGGCGTTGCCTGCGGCCATATTCACCAGATCCTTCTTGGTTCCCCGCTTCGGTTCCTCCAGCGCTACCCGGCCTCCCTTGCGGTCGCTGAGCCAGCCGGCCAGAAGCTCCCGTTCCGGCAGAGCCAGCGGCAGCAAAATTTCCCGGGGGATGAAGGTCGCCTGACTGTAATACTGTTTGATGAACGCCGCCAGCACCTCGGCGTCGTCCTCGTCCTCGCCGCCGGTCACCATGAAGTGTTCGCGCCCGATCATTTTGCCGCTGCGGACAAAAAACACCTGAACACAGGTACCTGCCGCCGACCGGGCCAGGCCCACCACGTCCTGATCGCCCGCCCCGGTGACGATATTCTGCTTCTCGATCACCTGCTGCACCGCCGCCAGTTGATCCCTCAGCACCGCCGCCTGCTCGAAATCGAGATTGGCGGCCGCTACCTCCATTCGGCGGCGCAGGTCCTTCATCACCGTGTCGCTGCGCCCCTCCAGCAGCAGGCACACCGCTTTGATCATCTCCCCGTAGAACCCGGCTTCCACCTTGCCGCTGCAAGGCGCCAGGCAGCGTTTGATATGGTGCTGCAGGCAAGGCCGGGCCGCGTCGAGGTTGCGGCAGCTGCGCAGGGGAAACAGCTTGCGCAGCAGGCGGATGGTCTCATGGACCGCCCCGGCGTTAGTGTAGGGCCCGAAATATTTGGCCCCGTCTTTTAGCACTTTGCGGGTGACGTAAACCAGCGGATAAGTCTCATTCAGCGTGACCTTTATGTAGGGGAAACTCTTGTCGTCCCGCAGGCTGATGTTGTATTTCGGCCGATGCTTCTTGATCAGGTTGCATTCCAGGATCAGTGCTTCCATCTCCGACGCTGTAACAATATATTCCAGGTCGACGATCCGGGCCACCATCGACAGCACCTTGGGGGAATGATTCCGGCTGGCCTGAAAGTAAGACCTTACCCGGTTCTTCAGGTTTACCGCCTTGCCGACATAGATAATCCGCCCCTGTCCGTCCTTCATCAGGTAGACCCCGGGCATATCCGGCAACAGCGTCAGTTTTTCCTCCAGTTCGGCGGTCACGGCAGGTCCTCCCGGAATTTACGTATTTGTCGAATTGACACACAATTCTGCCCTTGTATACATATGATTTTCCATTGAATTGTCAGTCGAATTATATTATAATAGCAATATTAGTACCAGGTAATAATATCTCCTGGTAAACTATAACAGTCAATGGGAGGTCAAAACGATGTTTAAACGACTGCTGATCGCCAATCGCGGCGAGATCGCCGTCCGAATCATCCGGGCCTGCCAGGAGCTGGGCATTAAAACCGTCGCCGTCTATTCGGACGCTGACTATGACGCCTTGCATGTGCAACTGGCCGATGAAGCTTATCATCTCGGTCCGGCTCCGGCGGAATACAGCTATCTGAATGGAGCGGCCATCGTCGCCGTGGCCAAAATGGCCCAGGCCGATGCAGTCCACCCTGGTTATGGCTTTTTATCCGAAAACGCTGAGTTTGCCGAAATGGTCACCAAGGCCGGACTGACTTTCGTCGGACCACGGGCCGACACCATCCGCAAAGTCGGCAACAAAGACGCGGCCCGCACCGCTATGCAGCAAGCCGGACTGCCGATGACCCAGGGCAGCGCCTCCAGCACCGATGTGGTGGAACTCTGCCGTATGGCTGAAGAAATCGGCTACCCCGTCATCCTCAAACCTGCTGCCGGCGGTGGCGGCAACGGTATCCGTTCCGCCAACAACCGCAAAGAACTGATTCGCGCCGCTGACAAAATCGCTGCCAATTCTCCCTGTTTCCTGGAGCGGTATGTCGCCGACGCCCGTCACATCGAAGTCCAGATCGTTGCCGACAACTATGGTCATGTCATTCATCTCGGCGAACGGGAATGCTCGCTGCAGCGCAGGAATCAAAAGGTTCTTGAAGAAGCGCCGTCCAGCGCCCTGACCCCGGAAATGCGCCATCATGTCGGCGAACTGGCCATCCGGGCAGCCAAAAGCGTTCACTACACCAACGTGGGCACCGTGGAATTTTTAATGGATAAAAACAGCGGGCAGTTTTACTTCATGGAAATCAACCCGCGAATCCAGGTAGAGCACGGCATCACTGAAATCATCACAGGCATCGACCTTGTCAAAACCCAGATCCAGATAGCCACCGGCGAACCGCTGGCCATCCAGCAGGAGGACGTCACCTTCCGCGGCCACGCCATCGAATGCCGGATCAACGCCGAGGACCCTGTGTTCAACTTCCTGCCCTCGCCTGGTAAAATCACCTTTTACCATCAGCCGGGCGGTCCCAATGTCCGGGTCGACAGCGGCGTGTGCACCGGTTCCAACGTTCAGTCCTACTATGACTCCCTCATCGCCAAGGTCATCGCCCACGGGCGGACCCGCGGCGAAGCCATACTGGTGATGAAGCGGGCTCTGGCCGAATTCCGGATCGAAGGCATCAAAACCACCATCGCCTTCCACCGGGAAGTCCTGAACGATCCCGACTTCTGCAGCGGTGATATTGATACCCAATTCATCGTCAAGCGCATGATCTCCTAGTTATATCGCAAATATTTCTTTAAGGCGGGCCGTTTGGCCCGCCTTATTCGTATTTTCAACAACTTTGGAACAGACGGGACCGCAAAGGGGTCCGGCGGCGTGGTGTAGGTTGCTAGGCGTCGTTAGTTAAAGAAGCCGGTAACGGCATCGTACGTGCAGCCACGGACGGCTGCACGAGGAGCCCTCAGGCATGGACGCCTGTGGGCGACGGTACGATAGCCGTCGGCTTTAACTTACGGCGCTTTCAACCGGAACACCGTCCGTCCGGCACTTTTGCGGTCTCCGCGACATCGGCAGCTGTAATCAAATTGTGAAACACCCTTACTATTCCCCAATACTGGCAGCCACCTGGCCCCTTGCCAAAATCGGCTCCAAAAACCGGCCGGTATAAGATGCGGCGCTGGCCACGATCTCCTCCGGCGTGCCCTGGGCGATCACTGTACCGCCCCGGGCGCCGCCTTCGGGCCCGAGATCGATGCAGTAGTCGGCGGTTTTGATCACATCCATATTATGCTCGATAACCACCACCGTGTCGCCGCCGTCCACCAGGCGCTGCAGCACCTCCAGCAGGCGGTGGATATCGGCGGTGTGCAGACCGGTGGTCGGCTCATCGAGAATATACAGCGTTTTGCCGGTGCTGCGGCGGGCCAGCTCAGTGGCCAGTTTTACCCGTTGGGCCTCGCCGCCGCTGAGGGTGGTGGCCGGCTGGCCGAGCTTGATGTAGCCCAGGCCGACATCCTTGATCACCGCCAGCTTGCGGTGTATCTTGGGAATATTGCGGAAGAACTCCTCGGCTTCGTCCACCACCATATCCAACACCTGAGCGATGCTTTTGCCTTTATAGCGGACTTCCAGCGTCTCCCGGTTGTAGCGCGCTCCTTTGCAGACCTCGCAGGGAACGTACACGTCAGGCAGGAAGTGCATTTCGATTTTGATGATACCGTCGCCTTTGCAGGCCTCGCAGCGGCCGCCCTTGACGTTGAAACTGAACCTTCCCGGCTTGTAACCACGCATCTTGGCCTCCGGCGTCTGGCTGAAAATCTCCCGGATCGAGTCGAACAGGCTGGTATAGGTCGCCGGATTGGAACGCGGCGTCCGTCCGATCGGCGACTGGTCGATATCGATGATCTTGTCGATATACTCGGCGCCGCGGATGGTATCATGCTCTCCCGGCCGCAAACGGCTGCCGTAGATCTTGCCGGCCAGACCTTTGTAGAGAATTTCGTTGACCAGCGTGCTTTTGCCTGAACCCGACACCCCGGTCACGGTGGTAAACACCCCAAGCGGAAACCGGACAGTGATGTTCTGGAGGTTGTTCTCCCTCGCTCCCACCACCTCCAGCCATTTACCGTTCGGCTGGCGGCGCACCGCCGGCAGCGGGATGAACTTTACACCGCTGAGGTACTGCCCGGTGGCCGAGGCAGCGCACGCCTTGATCTCATCCACCGTTCCCTGGGCGACGACCCGCCCTCCGTCGGCTCCCGCCGCAGGGCCGATGTCGATGATATGGTCGGCGGCATACATCGTGTCCTCGTCATGCTCGACAACCAGCAGCGTATTGCCAAGGTCCCGCAGCTTCTTCAACGTGCTCAGCAGGCGGTTGTTGTCGCGCTGGTGCAGGCCGATGCTGGGCTCGTCCAGGATATAAAGCACCCCTACCAGCCCGGAGCCGATCTGGGTAGCCAGACGGATCCGCTGCGCCTCGCCGCCGCTCAGTGTACCGGCCGCCCGGTCGAGGGTCAGGTAATCCAGGCCCACATTCATCAGAAAGCCCAGCCTGGCCCTGATCTCTTTTAAAATCTGCTGAGCGATGGTCTGCTCCCGTTCGGTCAGATCCAGGCCCGCGAAAAACTGCTGGCACTCAGCCACCGTCAGCCGGGTAACCTGATAAATATTGATACCTCCCACCTTCACCGCCAGCACCTCCGGTTTCAGCCGGGCGCCTTTGCAGGTGGGGCAGGGCTTCGAACTCATGAATTCCTCGATCTCTTCCCGCGACCAGTCGGAAGTCGTTTCCCGGTAGCGGCGGTTGATCATCGGGATGACGCCCTCAAACACGGAATGATAGGTACGTTTTTCGCCGTACATGTTCTCGTACTGGAAGGAGAAACGCCGCTCGTCGGCTCCCCAGAGGATGATCTGCTGCATCTCCTCGCCCAGCTCGTTCCAAACGGCGTAAAGCGATTTGCCATACGCCTCCATCACCGCCTCCAACTGGCACATAAACCAGGAGTTGGTGTTCTTGCTCAGCGGGGCGATGGCGCCGTCGATCAGCGCCTTGCTGCCGTCGGGAACCACCATCGCCGGATCAATCTCCATATTGTTGCCGAGGCCCGTGCAGTCCGGGCAGGCACCGTAAGGGCTGTTGAATGAAAACATCCGTGGCGCGATTTCCGGCAGGCTGACGCTGCAGTCGACACAGGCAAAGTTTTGGCTGAAAACCATCTCCTTGCCGTCCACTACATCAATGATCACTATCCCTTCGGACAGCTTCAGCGCCGTCTCCAGCGAATCGGCCAGCCGCTGGGCGACCCCCTCGCGGATGACGATCCGGTCGATCACCACTTCGATGGTGTGTTTTTTGTTTTTCTCCAGCTTGATCTCGGCGGCGACGTCCATGACTTCACCGTCCACCCGGACCCGGACATAACCGTCTTTGCGGATTTCCTCCAGCACCTTTTGATGCTCGCCTTTCTTGCCGCGGATCACCGGCGCGAGAATCGACATCCGGGTGCCTTCCCCCATAGCCATCAGCTGATCCACCATCTGCTCCACTGTCTGCTGGCTGATGGGCTTGCCGCATTCGGGGCAGTGGGGCCGGCCGGCCCGGGCGAACAGCAGGCGCAGGTAATCGTAGATTTCGGTTACCGTTCCCACCGTCGAACGCGGATTGCGGCTGGTGGTCTTCTGGTCGATGGATATGGCTGGCGAGAGCCCCTCGATGTAGTCGACATCCGGCTTGTCCATCTGGCCGAGAAACTGGCGGGCGTAAGCCGACAGCGACTCTACGTAGCGGCGCTGGCCCTCGGCGTAGATTGTATCGAAAGCCAGCGACGACTTGCCTGAACCGCTGAGGCCGGTAATGACCACCAGTTCGTCGCGGGGAATTTCCACGTCGATATTCTTCAGATTGTGCTGCCTGGCTCCCTTGACAATGATCTTGTTGTCTTTCAAAATTTAAATCCTCCAGATTGATTAGAACTGTTTTGGGCTTGATTCTATCGAAAATATCTAAGCCATAAGAATATCAATATATCCCAGGCTGTTCAAAAAGGTCGAGATGCTAGGCGCACCGGAAGGGCACGCCGCGCCGCGTACTCTGGCGGTACGCAAGCAAGTGCTCTGAGGAGCAAGTGCGCAGCTCTTGCGCTTTAAGCAGACACACAGCGCGTCAGCGATGATGTGATCGCTTATGCCTGGCAACAAGCGAACCGAAAGCTCTGCTTTCGAGTGAGACGTTAGCCAGGCGAAGCGCTTAGAGATGTGGTCTGCCCCTTGCGGGTGCGACGCAGATTGGCTTTTTTCAACAGCCTGCCTATTTTCGCTTTTTGCCCGGCTTCTTCTCCGCCGGCATCTCCGCCAGCCGCTGCCTGAGTTCGACGATCATGTCGCGGATCTCGGCGGCCCGCTCAAACTCCAGCAGCTTGGACGCCTGGCGCATTTCCTTCTCCAGTTTGGCGACCAGTTCGAAAATCTCCGTCCGGGTCATGCTGCCGACATGGTCGGTCCGGTATTCGGCCGGCGCTTCCGCCACCTTGGTGGTCTCGATCAGTTCCTTGACCCGTTTTTGAATGGTCTGCGGCGTGATGCCATGCTCGGTGTTATAGGCCTGCTGCACGGCCCGGCGCCGGTCGGTCTCGCCGATGGCCCGGCGCATTGAGTCGGTAATGCGGTCGGCATACATAATAACCCGGCCGCGTACATTGCGGGCGGCCCGGCCGGTGGTCTGGATCAGCGACGTCTCCGACCGCAGGAAGCCTTCCTTGTCGGCGTCGAGGATGGCCACCAGTGACACCTCCGGCAGGTCCAGACCCTCCCGCAGCAGGTTGATCCCCACCAGCACGTCGAAGACCCCGGCCCGCAGGTCGCGGATGATCTCCACCCGCTCGATGGTGGCGATCTCCGAATGCAGGTAACGCACCTTTACCCCCATCTCCTTCAGATACTCGGTCAGATCTTCGGCCATCTTCTTGGTCAGGGTCGTGACAAGCACCCGTTCGCTGAGGGCGGTCCTCGCCTTGATCTCTCCCAACAGGTCGTCCATCTGGCCCTTGATGGGCCGCACTTCCACCTCGGGGTCCACCAGGCCGGTGGGACGAATGATCTGCTGGGTCACCTGGTTGCTGGCCTTCAGTTCATATTCGGACGGAGTCGCGGAGACGTAAATGATCTGGTTGATCCGCCCGACGAATTCGTCAAAATTCAGCGGCCGGTTATCGAAAGCCGACGGCAGGCGAAAACCGTATTCCACCAGCGTTTCCTTGCGGGAGCGGTCGCCGGCATACATCGCCCGCAACTGAGGCAGGGTAACATGGGACTCGTCAATGACAATCAAAAAATCATCCGGGAAATAATCAATCAGGGTATAAGGCGGATCACCCGCTTTACGGCCGGTCAGATGGCGGGAATAGTTCTCGATCCCCGAACAGTACCCCATCTCCTGCATCATTTCCAGATCATACTTAGTACGCTGGGCCAACCGCTGGGCTTCCAGCAGCTTGTCCCGCGACTTCAAAAACGCCAGCCGTTCGTCCAGTTCGGCTTCGATATCAGCCACCGCCCGCTGCATGTTCTCCCGGGAGGTTACATAGTGGGAAGCGGGGTAGATGGCGATATGTTTGCGTTCAGCCAGAATTTCGCCGGTCATTGTGTCGATCTCCAGAATCCGCTCAACCTCATCGCCGAACAGCTCGATCCGGACAGCCTTTTCACCGTAGGCTGCCGGGAAAATCTCGATCACGTCGCCCCGCACCCGGAACTTGCCGCGGACGAAATTGACGTCGTTGCGTTCGTACTGGATATCCACCAGCCGTCGCAGGATCTCGTCCCGGTCCCGGGTCTGGCCCTGCCGGACCGACAATACCAGATTGTAGTAGTCCTCCGGCGAGCCCAGGCCATAGATGCAGGACACGCTGGCCACGACGATGACGTCGCGGCGCTCAAACAGCGAACTGGTGGCCGAGTGGCGGAGTTTATCGATCTCGTCGTTGATGGAGGAGTCTTTCTCGATATAAGTATCGGTATGGGCGATGTAGGCTTCAGGCTGGTAATAGTCGTAGTAGCTGACGAAATACTCCACCGCGTTGTCCGGGAAAAACTCCTTGAATTCGCTGGCCAGCTGCGCCGCCAGCGTCTTGTTGTGGGCGATGACCAACGTCGGCTTCTGCACCGCTTCAATGGTTTTGGCCACCGTAAAGGTCTTGCCGGTGCCGGTGGCCCCCAGCAGCACCTGAGCCCAGTCGCCCTGCTTCAGCCCCTCGGTCAGTTCGGCGATCGCCGTGGGCTGATCGCCGGTCGGCACAAAGGGGGCAACCACCCTAAACGGCAGTCCGCCTTCATGATATGTGGTTTTCAGATTGGGAACCATAGCCATATTATCACCATCAGTCCGGTTTTAGAACAAATGTTCGTATTTTTATTGTATCACAGCACATACGTTCGGGCAAGTACAGATACCCCACCTGTCCATCGCCCATCATCAGCTGGAACCGTTATCCGGTAACAGTTATTATAGCACAAAAAATCTTGCCGCGAACAAACTATTTTGACCGTCCCAGGCGGCGTTTCAGCCAGTCCAGCAGTCCGTAGCCCTGCCGCGAAATCTCGGCGTAATTCTGCTCAAAACCTTCCGGCACCAGAATGATGCCGAGGCGGCGCTCGCCGCCGCTGAACCGGCCCCGTCGCTCCAGCAGCCGGCCTTCCCGGCTGAATCGCACGGCAAATTCCCCAGGGATAAAACTGATAGCCTGAGCCAGTTCAAAACCGTTGTCCACCTTCATCCCACCCAGTTCCAGCAGGATGTCCCCCGGCCGCAGCCCCGCATCCCGCGCCGGTGAATTCTCAAGTGTGTCCAGGACCATCACGCCTTCGGCCGGTGGGACAAACCGCGGTTCGCCCCGCATCTCCCGCCGATTGTCAAGCTGGATCAAAAGCTCATGCCCCAGCGGCGAAACCAGCGCGGCCGCAAACTGCAGCCATTCGTACCTTGCCGACAGCAGGGCCAGCCCCAGCAGCACGATGCTGTATACGGCCAGGTGCAGAGCCGACTGGCGCCGGCGCCTGGCCGGCGTGCTCGTCACTGCGATATCGGCGTAGCCCAGCGCCGCCACAGCCGGCAGCATTCCGTACAGCCAGGTCGCTCCGGCCGGCAGTTGGTCAACGACAGGCAGAAGCGGCCACCAATCCGGGGTCTGAATGACCTCCGTCGGCAGCGAAGCCTCCGGAACCGCCCCGACCACCAGCAGCACCAGCGGCAGCGGCCAGAAATTCTGCAGGTTGAACGCCCCTACCATTCGGCCATCCTCCCGGCGCAGAATCAGGGGCACGGCACCGTAACTTCCGCTGACATAGATCAGGATGCTCTCAATGACATGCAGGCTGGCCACCAGCGCCAGCACCTGCGGCACGTTAACCTCCGGCCAGCCGAACAGCGCATGGGAGGCGGCCACAAGTCCTCCGGCGTAGGCAAAGCACATAAACCGCATATGGATAATCGCCAGGGCGATGGCCACCGGCCAGATATAGCCGAAGCCAATCTGATTCAGGGTCACTCCGGTCAGCGCCAGCAAGAAGCTGGCCAGAACCCCGCCGGCGGTACCGAAAACGGTGGCCATAAGGGCCTGCCGCCACCAGACCTGGCTACAGGCGCCGAACATCCGCAGCTGATCCCTCTGCTGCCGCCAGTACAGCACCGCGACGACCGCCAAAATCAGCCAGAACATCTGCTGCCGGTAAACCAAAACCGTGTTTTGTAAAATAATCTGCACAATTTCCTGCCAGGGAAACATTTCTCCACCTCAAAACCTGTTATTAGGAAAATAGTATCACAACAGAACCTATAGTACAAATTCGGGGAAACGAGAATACGTACAATATTCATTCTACAAGCACAAAACTATACGGACTTTTTTAACAAAACCTTTCAACGCCGAGGCCGCCAAGGTGTCCGGCCGCGTTGTGTAAGATGCTAGGCGCCGTTGGCTAAGATTGCCGGTAAGTGCGCAGTTCTTGCGCTTCAGCGCTTAGAAATGCGGCCTGCCCTTTTACGGGTACGGCATCGTACGTGCAGCCAAGGACGGCTGCACGAGGAGCCCTCAGGCATGGACGTCTGTGGGCTACGGTACGATAGCCGTCGGCCTTAGCCTTACGGCGCCTTCATCTGGAACGTCGTCCGTCCGGCATCTTTGCGGCCCCGCTACTGCGGCAGCAATATGAAGTTCTTAACACTAGAGCGGGCCTTGCGGCCCGCTCGGTTCTGTGCTTATTGCATTTTGCTTTTGACAACCTCGACAGCTTTATCCAGCTGGACATCGGCGCCGTTCGGATCTCTGGTTTCCGGCAGTTCCACCTTGACGTCCGGCTCGATACCGATGCCGTCGATGGACCGGTCCTTGGGAGTGTAGTATTTGGCGATTGTCAGCTTAATCGCGCTGTTGCCGTCCAGACGCTGAATCGTCTGCACCGAGCCTTTGCCGTAGCTCTTGGTCCCGACCAGGACGCCGGAACCGGTATCCTGAACCGCGCCGGCCACGATTTCCGACGCGCTGGCACTGCCGCCGTTGACCAGCACCGCCAGGGGATATTTTATCATCTCCAGATTCGAGTACTGGGTGTCGCGCTGGCCGCTCCGCTGAACCACCGAAACGATCGGCCCTTTCGGCACAAGCTTGCCGGCCACCTTGGCACTCTCCTCCAGCAGACCGCCCGGATTATCCCGCAGATCGAGAATCAGGGCTTTCATTCCCGCTTTTTCCAGTTCCTGATACTTGCGGGCAAAATCGCCGCCGGTATTTTCGTTGAACATCGACAGGCGGATATAGCCGATATCGCCTGGCAGCATTTTGCCGGAAACCGTTTTAATCTGGATATTGGAGCGGGTCAGGGCATAATCCTTGACTTCCTGGCTACGGCGGACGCTCAGGGTAACCTGGGTTCCTTCCGGACCGCGGATCTTGTTTACCGCCTCATCCAGGGCCATGTCCTTGGTGTCCTGCCCGTTGATCTTTATGATCTGGTCGCCGCTTTTGATCCCCGCTTTGTCGCCCGGGGTCCCTTCAATCGGCGAGACTACGGTAAGCACCTTATCCTTGACGCCGATCACGATCCCGACGCCGCCGAAGGAGCCTTCGGTTTCGATCATGAATTCCTTATACATTCTGGGATCCATATAGATGGAATGGGGATCTCCCAGCGATCCGACCACGCCTTTGATGGCGCCGTTCATAAGGGTCTCCACCGGCACATCTTCCACATAGCGGGCTTTGACAAGCTTCATGACGCCGATCAGTCGCAGCGTCCCCAAGGCGTCGCCTGACCACGATTGCAGCAGATAGAGATAACCGACAGAGGTCAGCACGAAAGTGGCGAGCACCACCGCGACGATCCCGACAACAAGCTTGCTCCGGTTGGACAAAACCTACACCTCAATTCATTCGGCGGAAAACTGCACTTGTACCAAGCAGATAAAGTTTAATCTGTTCGGCCTAAATAACTATATGTAGTTTTTCCGCGGGATATGCGCTCTAAGGTAAATAACCCATCGGGTCGACCGGTGAGCCGTTCTGGCGCACCTCGAAGTGGCAGTGCGGCCCTGTGGCGTAACCAGTTGCCCCGGCCCGGGCAATCAACTGGCCTTTCCGCACTCGCTGTCCTTCGCCGACCACCAGTTCGGAATTGTGGCCGTACAGGGTGGTAATGCCGCCGCCATGGTCGATGATGACCGCCTTGCCGTATCCGCCCATCCAGTCGGCGTAGATGACTACCCCGCCGTCGGCGGCCCGGATCGGATCACCGTAGTCGGCGCCGATATCAACCCCCGAGTGGTAGCGGGCAGTTCCGAAGATGGGGTGGGTCCGCCAGCCGTAAGGCGAGGTGATCGGTCCTTCGATAGGCCACGCCATGGTCCCGGTGCTGCCGGCCGAATCCTTGGTGCCTGATTCGCGGTTGCGGATCATCCGCTCGATACGGCGGGAAGTATCCTGCAGTTCCTGGTAGGCCCGCTCGGCGGAATCACGGTCGTTGACCGCCACACTGAGAACATTCTCCCGCTCGTTCTTCCGCGATTCAATAATGTTTTTCTTCTCAGCGGCGACTTTCTCCAGCTCCGCGATCGCCGCCCGGTCCTGTTCCAGCTGGGCCCGGGTCTGAATGACAAGTTCCCGCTCGGCCTTGACCTTGGCGATAAGATTGGTATCCTGGCGGAGCACCCGCTGCAGAATATCGACCCTTGTGGTGAAATCCCGGAAGTCCGCGGCTCCCACCAAAACGTCCAGATAACTGATCTGGCCGTTTTCGTAGATATCCCGCATCCGCTTGTTCAAAATCTGGGTACGTACCTCCAGGTCCTTCTCGGTCTTCGCCAGCAGTTCGGTATTGACCCTGATCTGCTGCTCGGCAGCGGTCCGTTTGGCCTGAATGGCTTTGTAGTCGCCGAGAGCGGAGTCGTAATCCTCCTGGATGACCTGCAGCTGTTCAGCCAAGTTGTTCACCTGGCGCTGGGCCTGGGACACCTTGTTCTGCTGCTGCTGCATCTGGCGTTGTATTTCTTCCAGCTGCTGCTTTTGTTCCTCAGTTTCGGCGGCCAGCACCGGTGCGAGAGCCGTCAGCATCAGGACTGCAATCATTGCTATGGCAAAATAACGCTTGATAGGAAACATTCCCGACCTCCTTTACACCTTCATGAAGCGCTTGAGGGAAATGGTACTTCCCATAGCGCCGATCGCGGCGCCGATGATCAGCAAAACAATGCTGATATTGGCCAAGAAGGGATATTTAGGGATAAGCGGCAAAAACGCCAGCGATTCATAAACCTTTTCGGTAATAAGAGAATAGCTTTTGTTCAGCAGCAAAACAGCGATAAAAGCGCCTCCGAATCCCAGTATCATGCCCTCGATCAGAAATGGCCAACGGATGAATGAATCGGTGGCTCCGACGTACTTCATGATGCCGATCTCCTTGCGGCGGGCGAACACGGTGATCCGGATGGTATTCGAAATGATAAACAGCGCGGCCAGAGCCAAAAACACGATAAGGACAATCCCGAAGATCCGGACCATGTGGGTCAGCGCGAACAAATGCTCCACGACCTCCCGCCCGAACTTGGCGTTTTCCACTCCTTTTAGCTGACTGACAGCTTCAGCCACCGTCCTGACCTTATCCGGGCTGTCCACCTTCACCTCGAAGGCATTGGGCAGCGGATTGGTCTCGCCAAGGGCGTTCAAAATTCCCTGCTGTTCCCCCAGCCGCTGTTTAAAACGGACCAAAGCCTCATCCTTGGAAACAAACATAACCTGGGTAACGCCAGGCAGTTTGGTAATCCGGGTGCCGACTTCCTTTACCTCCCGGTCCGAGAGATTGTCCTGCAGATAAACCGAGATCTGCACCTGTGATTCCAACGCCGAGGCCATATTGTTCAAGTTAAGGACCATAATCAAAAACATGCCAAGTATCAATAGCGACAACGCCACGGTGCTGACCGAAGCCAGGCTCATCAAGCTGTTGTGGCGCAGCGACGAAATCGCTTCCCGAATAAAATACTCCCCGGTCCTAATCTTCATAGCCGTACACCCCGCATTCCTGGTCCCGAACGATACGGCCTTTTTCGATGGCAATTACCCGCTTTTTCATGGCGTCCACCACCGGCTTGTCGTGGGTGGCCATGACAATCGTCGTGCCTGCTTTATTGATTCTCTCAAAAATCTTCATGATTTCCCATGACGTGTCAGGGTCGAGATTGCCTGTCGGTTCATCGGCGATGACTACCAGCGGATTGTTGACAATGGCGCGGGCGATGGCCACCCGCTGCTGCTCGCCGCCGGAAAGCTGCGACGGGTAGGTACGGAGCTTGTGCTTGAGACCCACTAAATCGAGAACGATGTTCACCCGTCTTTGAATCTCGCGCCGCGGCGCTTCGACCACTGCCATGGCGAAGGCCACATTATCGTATACCGTCTTGTTCGGCAGCAGACGATAATCCTGGAACACAATCCCCAGTCCCCGGCGCAGGTAAGGCACTTCTGACGGCAGCATGGCGCCGACGTTTCGTCCGTTGACGGTAAGACCGCCCTTGGTTGGCAGTTCTTCCCGGAATATTAGTTTGATAAAGGTAGATTTGCCGGCTCCGCTGGGCCCGACCACGAATACGAAATCGCCTTTTTCGATGTGCACATTGACATCGGAGAGCGCGACGGAGCCATTGTTGTATATCTTGGATACTCCCACCATCTGTATCAAAGACCAGTCCCCCTTTGGATAAATACTGGTACAGGCAATGCAGCGATTATGTCAAATAGATGTCGCATGTAGATGACTTTTTAAATTTCGACTTTTTTTATAAAAAACCTTCTTTTCTCACCAACTTGTCCACCAGTCAAAAACTTCCGGACCGCTCGCCTGTCACGGAAGCAGACTCATCAGGTATAGCGTGACCAGCCCCAGTATCGCCAGAAGCCCGAAATACCACAAGGCCACCTTGATTCTTTGACCGAGGCTGAGCTGGTAATAATGCTCGCTTTCTTCGCCGCTGTCCCCCTGCCACAGCCGAAACAGAGAAAAAAGAAAAATAATGAACAGAAAGAAATTGTTGGTATAAAAAAATAAAATCCCGGTGGCGATGGTGCCCACCCACCACAGATGCGACGAGATGGCCGCTGTGATCCGCCCTCCGTCCAGCGGCGTGCAGGGAATCAGATTAAACAGGTTTAAAATACAGGCGGTATACGCCAGCACCAGCATCAGCACACTGTCGGTCCACAGATAAAACAACAGGCAGACCAAGGCGCTCAAGGTGCCTGTAGCCGGGCCGCCGATAGCGATATTGGCCTCCATTTTCGCGTTCTTCGGCGCCTGACGCAGGCTGATAACCGCGCCGACAAAGGGCACGAACATCGGGATGGATGATCGGAGCCCGACCACTCTGGCGGCGATAAGATGACCGATTTCATGAACCAGCAGCAGTAAAACGAATCCCAGCGCAAATCTCCAGCCGAACGCCGCGGCGTAGACGGCCAGGGACAGCAGCATCGTCGCTGCCATCGCCGCAGCCGGACCGAGATTCAGCATCGTGATCAGCCCGACAACGCACACTCCCGCCCGGCTGAGCAGCCGGTTTCCCAGCCGGATGACCCTCCACAAGCCCATATTACTCCTCCCGCGCCCGCCATGTCACTGGCACCGGTAACAGCCAAAAAAAAGAAACTCGCTAATGTATATGCCTGCAGCGAGTCTCTTTATGTTATCCGAGCCGGCTAAGTCAGGCTTTGTCCGGGAAAAACGCGCGGAGCAGTTGCCGCGGAGGACCCAATCTTGTTAAGAAATCGATCTCCCAGGCCGCTTGCGAAATCCCCAGATGCGCGACGGACCTTTTACAGGTGCAAAGCAGATGGGGGTTGCTGAGCGGCCTGAAGCGTTACATTTTGACTCTGGTAAACCCTTCCCCCAACACCTCGTGCGTGTCGGCCACAATCACGAAAGCCGCCGGGTCGACCCTGTAGACCAGATCTTTCACCTTGCTGACCTCGCCGGTACTGACCACGCACAGCACGACCTCACAGGACTGGCCGGTATACCCGCCCCGCCCCTGAAAAAAGGTCACGCCCCGGCCCAGTTCCTCCATGATCTGACCTGCCACCTGTTCCGCCTTGAGACTCATAATAAAAAAAGCCTTGGCGGTACTGGGGCCTTCCTGCACCAGATCGACAATATAGCTGGTGAGAAACAGAGCTATCAGGGCGTAAAGCGACAGCTCGGCGCTGGCAAAAGCGATACCGGCGGAAGCGATGACAAAAAAATCCACCGCCAGCAGCGACTGGCCGAAACTGATCCTTGTCACTTTGTTGATCATCGCCGCCGCCAGGTCGGTCCCGGCGGTGGTACCGCCGAACCGGAACACCAGGCCAAGCCCGATCCCGGACAGAGCGCCGCCGTATAGCGAACTGAGCAGCAAATCCCTGGTCAATATCGGCATGAACGGAGCAGAAACATCAACCGCAAGGGACAGGATCGCCGCGCCGTACAACGTACCGACCCCGAACTTGGTGCCAAGAACCCTGACACTGGCAACAAACAACGGAATATTCAGGGCCAGCATCGTAACACCGACCGGAAAATCCAGCAGATAATGGAGGATGATGGCCATGCCGCTTACACCGCCGGCGGCCACCTTGTTCGGAATCAGAAACATATTGAGCGCGACAGCGGTGAGTAGTGCCCCCAGTGTAATTCCTGCGTAATTGCGAACCCACCTGGCCATTGTTATCCTCGCTTCCGGTCTTCAATCAGCGCCAGCGCCAGCTCAGCGTTATGAAACGCCTTGCCGCGCAACTGGTTGATTCGCTCCTCCCGCTCCTTGTTGGGACGACCGATCTCCGGCCAGAGCGACCGCACCCTGGCCGCCAGGTCATCAACGGTGATATTCTGCAGCGTTCCGGCGTGCCTGATTCCCATCGTTTCCAAGAAGCGATCGATCTTCGGATCATAGGAAATCCCGACCATCGGCACATGCATCACCGTGGCGAAGATCAGGGCATGCAGCCTGATGCCGATAAGCACATCCAGGTTTCCCATCAGCGACAGCAGCTCGCTGGTAGTATATTCGTCCTCCAGCAGCACCGCCGGGCGGCGCATGCGGCTTTTGATCTTCCGCGCCACCTCCTGGTCTTCCGGCCACTGCATAGGTATAAACACGATCCGGGCGCCGAATTCCTCAGCCAGTTGATCAATCGCCTGGCCCAGCACCTGTTTATAGTATCCCCAGTCCTTCCATTCCCGGGCCGAAACACCAATAAGCGGCGCGGCTCCTTCCAGCTGATGGCTGCGCAGAATGTTGCGGCCGATCGACTTATCCACCGGGTGAAGGGCCAGCACCGGGTCAGCGGTAACAAAAATCGGCGGAGTTTTCACCCCAAGGGCCTTTAATTCCTCGCGGGACCCTTCATCCCTCACGGTGATCAGGTCCACCATATTGCCGATATAGCGCATGGCTCCTTTGGCCAGCGACCCCCGTACCGGTCCTATTCCCTGGGCGTAGAGCATAACAGGCTTACCGAGCTTTTTGGCCAGCATCATAATACTGAGGTAATAATACAGACTGCGGTCACTGGTCACATCCTGCAGCAGACTGCCGCCGCCGCTGATCAGCAGGTCGCTTTTGGTCAGCGCCCTGATGATCTCCGGATAATTCAGCCGGTAAATTGCCGACACGCCGTGCCGTACACGCGTGTCGGCCGGATTGCCGGAGATAACCGTGATTCTCACCCCGGGATCAATCTCGGTCAGCACCTCAATCATTGCCGCCAGCATCGCTTCGTCACCGGCGTTGGTGAATCCATAATACCCGGAAATAACAATCTCACTCATCCGCAGCCGGTCTCCTTCCGAGCAAGAACGACAGATAATGCAGGGCCTGCACGCCGACCGCGGCCAGCACGCCGAGGACTGCGCCCAGCAGCAGCCCGTCAATCCCCCGCACCAGCGACATATAGATAGGGGTCCGAATATGGGCAAAAGTTTCCACCAGTGAGCCTTGCCCGATGGTGGCCACCACTACCAGGAGATAATGAAAATAGCGCGGCCACTGGCGGTACATGGCCATAACAGCCAGCAAAAACGCCGGATGACCGATTAAAAATTCCTTCTCCCGCGGCCTGGCGTACATGGTATCTTCCAGGAAGGCCCGCAGCTTGATTTCTATGGCCGGAACCGGTACCCCGGCCGTGTGCCCGGAACGGCCGACCAGAATCAGGGCGGCCAGCCCGCCCAGAGCAACCCAGAACAAGGTTTTAAAATAAACAGGATAGTCGAGGATTTTAAGCAGTTGCTTGACAAGACTCCGTCCGCCGGGTTCCGGCTCGGTGTCGAAAAGATTGAACCGCACCAGATAGGTGAGGGTGATTAACAGCAGCGGCAGAACGAAGGTAAGCTTCACCCCGCGGTATATCTCCATCTCCAGAATGAACCGGACGTCACCCAGCACCGCCGCGACGTAAAGTCCTCCCACCAGCGACAACCCAACCGTGGCTGTCAGTCCAGCCACTCCGTCGACAAGAATCCTGGCCAGTGAAGACCCGCGGAACGGCTCCCGGCGGCGCCAGCGATCAAGCTGCCAAGTCATCGCCAGCACCGGAAAGACCACGGCGCTGACCATTGCCGTTACCTGACGCACCAGCATGCCGCTGCCCTTGAGGACCGGCCAGACCAGCAGCAGGGCCAGCACAACAAGTAAAAGGTACTGGTAACGAACCCTGAAGGGATGGACCAAGGTCAGGAATAAAACCCCGGCCGCGGTCGCCCCGACGACAATCACCGCCAACAGAAAGGGTGAGGGAAAATACGGCTGATACACCGAGGCCCGGCCAAGGGTGAAACCTTTCGCCAGCAGCCCCTGTTTTATGCCTTCAATATATTTCAGATTGGTTTCCGTTACATTCATGCCAGGTTCGGGTTTGTCGAACTTTCGCAGCAGATTGACCCGGATATTGCGTTCCTGGTCGGTCAGAATCCAGCGGTGAACGGCTTCCTCCACTTTCAGCTTCGGCTGCTCGTCCTTTGGAATGACGTAGGTCCGGGCGGCGTTATAGCCGTTGGCCGCAGCCAGCGGCAAGAGTCCGTCCTGTTTGAGGAACTGCAGCTGCAGGGGGTGTTCGATCATATCCAGGGTCAGCCCCCGGTCCTGCATCTGGCTTGCGGTCAGCGGCACCAAATCAGGATAACCCAGCACCTCTTCGCCGACAAACATGATGCCTGAAACCTTAGTGAACCCATCCAACCTCGCAAACAGCGCCTCCACATCGTCCGGCCGCACTTTAACATAGTTCGTCGGGCGGGCTACGATATAAAAACCGGCGCCGCTTACCTCGCGCATTTCCTGGCTTGACAGGCCAAGATTCCATTTCAGAGCCTTTTCATAGTTAGCGTCCACAGCCATTCCCAAACGATTGTCGGCAACAACCAAATCGTGAACCCGGGCCGGACCCAGCCGGCGAATCAAATCTTCTTTCACTTCGGCGAACATTGTTTGACCGCCGCTGTCGGAGCGGGCAGCAAACAAATAAATCCGCGACGGCAGAATCGGACCGGCAGGGTCGCTGAACGGGAAGGTCTCCACTTCCCCGCTGCGGTACCGTGCCAACAAGTCGGCTCCCGACAGAACCGTCAGCTTGCCGCTTTTCTGGAGTTTTTCCAGCGTTGTTTCGTAAACCGACAGGGACGTGATGCCCGCGTCCTTGAACTGCTGCATCAGGAAAGGAACCGCTATTCCTTCCGTCTCGGCCAGTTCCACCACATCTTCATAATCAATAACCATTTCCACCCGGGAGTTATTTTCTTCAACCGCGTGACGCTGCCAGCCGATAACCATCGAAGCCAGCAGGCCGACTATGATCAGAACCAAGAGCACCCGGTTGTAGCGAAAGTCCGTCAAACTTCTCTCCACCTTGCAATCAATATCACTGTAGGCCAAACATGGCGGGCACTATATTTTTCCTATTTTACCCAGCCTTTATGCATAAGTAGTGCAGCAAATTTAAGATATTCTGCCATATGGTACCAATGTCCTGCCGAAATAGGCAAAAAAGAAGATTTTTGCCGGCTTTGCGCAAAGGCCGGGGCTGCCGAAAAGACTGCAGCCGCCTAAGGCCCGTTCCCTTTTCAACAGCCCCTTACTTGGTACGGTTGTCGGCAAAGATTGTCACCTTGCCGTCCTCCATATTGACAGCCCGCACCACGACGCCGAAAGGCAGCTTTTTCAAGTCAACCAGCGGTATCTCTGTGAGCACCGAACCACCGATATTGCCGACCATGGTATTATTGAGCAAAAACCGTTCGGTGACAAATTTCAATTTCTGGCCGTCCCCGGCGACCTTGCCCTCAAGGGTGATGGCCACGCTGGCCAGGGACCCCAGGCCGAAGCTGCTGGTCACCTGAACTTTGCCGGCATTCACAGTAACCACGGCGTTTCGCACGCCCTTAACATTTTGGTTAAGAAAACGGCTGAGCTCTTCCTGGGAAATCACCGCCGTCAGGTCGATATCCTGAACCGAGCGGACCGCTACCGTCCGGCGGGTGATAAGCGCCGCCATATCCAGGTCGAGATTTTCCAGGGCGGTATCCAGTTCGGCGAAGGTAATCTTATCGATACGGGCGTTGACAGCATGAATGAAGACCCGGTCGAAACCGCCTCCCAACATCAAAACCGCCGGCCTTTTTACCACTTTGGCCGAAATCTCTTCCGCGGCGGTGGCACCAACCATCCCCCGGGCCACCAGCCTGCCCACCAGGGACGGCAGCAATAATTCACTGGCAGCGACCACCACCAGGACGATAATAAGTCCGATCCGCAGGCGTTTATTCACAGCTGCGCCTCCTATTTATCCGCGCCTTTGCCTTCACTTTTAAGATAGGCTTCGATGAAAGGGTCGATCTCCCCGTCCATCACCGCCTGAACATTGCCTGTTTCGATGCTGGTGCGGTGATCCTTGACCAGACTGTACGGATGAAATACATAGGACCGGATCTGACTGCCCCATTCGATAGCCTGATATTCCCCGCCTATTTCGTCCTTCTTATCCGCCTGCCGCTGCCGCTCCAGCTCAAACAGTTTAGCTCTGAGAAGCCGCATGCATTGTTCGCGGTTCTGGATCTGGGACCGCTCGCTCTGGCATTGCACCACCACGCCGGTCGGCAAATGCGTCATCCGCACCGCCGAATCGGTCTTGTTGATGTGCTGGCCGCCGGCACCGCTGGCCCGGAAGGTGTCCACCTTGAGATCGACCGGATTGACGCTGACTTCGATGGTGTCATCAATCTCAGGCATCACATCGACAGCCGCAAAAGAAGTATGCCGCCGTCCCGAGGCGTCAAACGGGGAAATCCGCACCAGACGGTGCACCCCCTTTTCCGCCTTGAGATACCCGTAGGAGTTGCGACCCGAAACCAGGATTGTGGCGCTTTTGATGCCAGCTTCATCGCCGGCGAGAAAATCCAGGGTTTCCACTTTAAAGCGGTTATTCTCAGCCCAGCGCACATACATCCTCAGCAGCATCTGCACCCAGTCCTGAGCCTCGGTGCCGCCCGCCCCCGCGTGCAACGTCAGGATGGCGTTGTTGGCGTCGTACTCGCCGGAAAGCATGATCGCGAGTTCCAGATGCTCTATATCCTTGTGCAGCCCGGCCAGGGCCTCTTCCACTTCCGGATAGACGCTCTCATCCTTTTCGTCCATGCCCAGCTGCCACAATGTGGCAACATCATTGTAGCGGCTGTTCAGATCGCTGTATTGCCCGATGGCATCCTTAAGCCGGGTCAGTTCCTGCATCGTTTTTTGCGCCGAAGTCGGGTCATCCCAAAAATCCGGGGCAGCCAGCTTATGCTCCAGGGCAGCGATCTGTTGCTCTTTGCCGGCTACGTCAAAGAGAAGCCCTCATTTCAACTAATCTGTCCGTAAAACCCTCTACCTCACGGCGTAAATCTTCTAATAACACAGCCATCCCCCTATAATAGTATTGACAAAACCTTTTTTTCATGCAGCCTTTATGAGGCTGTCAAACGATTTTAGCTCTGACTCCTACTTGATCTGAAACAACCCTGGGCTGCTCAAAAGCAAGCATAACCAGGCACAACTGAAGAGCACCTGCGTACTTAGATAGTCTGCAGGCAAGCGCTCGCCAGAAGCAAAGGCAGTCCCTTGCGGGTGCGACGCCAGGTCAGGTTTTTCAACAGCCGCAATAATTATTTGCCGGCGCCGCAGCACTTTTTGTACTTCTTGCCTGAACCGCACGGGCACTGGTCATTGCGCCCGACCTGATCCTTATTGACAACCGGGGCCTTGGCGGCGGCTTCTTCGCCATGGTCGGCGCGGGCCTGCTGCAGGCGGTCCTCCGGCTGCTGGACAATATTGACCCGGTAAATATAGCGGACAATATCCTCCTGGATGTTGTCGATCATCCCCTGGAACATATCATAAGCTTCTATTTTATACTCGATCAGCGGGTTTTTCTGACCGTAAGCCCGCAGGCCGATGCCTTCGCGCAGCATATCCATGGCGTCAAGATGATCCATCCACTTGGCGTCAACCACCTTGAGCATGATCACCTTTTCCAGTTCCCGCATGTTAGCTTCGCCGAAAAGCTGCTCCCGGGCGTCATAAGCGGCTGTGGCAGCCTCAACCAGAGCCTCTTTGAGTTCCTCACGGCTCAGCTTGACCAGTTCATCCTGTTTCAGCGACCCGTGGGGAGCGAAGAAACCTTCGGAAAACTCGATCAGACCGGGGAAATCCCATTCTTCGGGATAAACTTTTTCGTTGGCGTACAGCTCCATGCCGCGTTCAACCATTTTATCGATCATATGGAAGATGTTTTCCCGCATGCTTTCGCCCATCAGGATCTGGCGCCGCTGACCGTAAATAATCTCGCGCTGCTGGTTCATGACATCGTCATATTCCAGCACATGCTTGCGTATATCGAAGTTGCGAGCCTCCACCTTTTTCTGCGCCTGCTCAATGGAACGGGTAATCAGGGCATGTTCGATGGGTTCATCTTCTTCCATCCCCAGTTTATCCATAATCGTGGCAATGTTGTCCGAGCCGAACAGACGCATAAGATCGTCCTCCAGCGAAAGGTAAAACCGGGATGAACCAGGATCGCCCTGGCGGCCGCAGCGGCCCCGGAGCTGATTGTCGATCCGGCGGCTCTCATGACGCTCGGTGCCGATGATGTGCAGTCCGCCGAGGGCGGGAACGCCCTCCCCCAGCACGATATCCGTGCCGCGGCCGGCCATATTCGTAGCGATGGTCACCGTCCCCGGCTGTCCGGCCTGAGCTACGATCTCAGCCTCTTTTTCGTGATGTTTGGCGTTCAGCACATTATGGACGATGCCATGGCGTTTAAGCTGATCACTCAGTTCCTCCGACTGAACGATTGATGTCGTCCCGACGAGGATCGGCTGCAGCTTGGCATGCTTTTCGGCGATTTCCTTGATCACCGCCCGGTACTTGGCCCGTTTGGTTTTATAAATGACATCAGGCAAATCCTGACGGACTATCGGCATATGGGAAGGGATGACAAGAACCTCCAGGCGGTAAATCTTGCGGAATTCGTCTTCTTCCGTCTTCGCCGTGCCGGTCATGCCGGCCAGTTTCTTGTACATCCGGAAATAATTCTGGAAGGTGATCGACGCCAGCGTCTGGCTCTCGCGCTCGATCTTTACGCCTTCCTTGGCCTCAATGGCCTGGTGCAGGCCGTCGGAGTAACGCCGTCCGAACATCAGGCGCCCGGTAAACTCATCGACAATGATGACTTCGCCATCCTTGACCACATAGTCCCGGTCCCGCTTCATCAGTGCGTTGGCTTTCAGCGCCTGATTGAAGTGATGCGACATCTCCATATTGTCGTTCTCATACAGATTTTTCACGTTGAGCAGTTTTTCGGCCTTGGCGATGCCGCTCTCGGTGGGAGCTACGGTGTGGGCCTTTTCATCCACCGTATAGTCTTCGCCTTCCTTAAGCTTCGGCACGACTTTGGCCAGTACATAATACAGGTCGGTGGATTTCTCCCCCGGCCCGGATATGATCAGCGGCGTCCGGGCTTCGTCGACCAGGATGCTGTCCACCTCGTCGACGATGGCGTAGTTCATTTCCCGCTGCACCATCTGATCGGGATAGATCACCATATTGTCCCGCAGATAATCAAAGCCGAACTCGTTGTTCGTGCCGTAAGTAACGTCGGCGCCGTAAGCAGTCTTGCGTTCGGCGAAGTCCAGACCGTGAACGATCAGACCGACCTCGAGACCGAGGAAACGGTAGACTTTTCCCATCCATTCGCTGTCACGCCGGGCCAGGTAGTCGTTGACAGTGACCACATGCACGCCCTTGCCGGTCAACGCGTTGAGATAAACCGGCATCGTCGCCACCAGCGTCTTGCCTTCACCTGTGCGCATTTCGGCGATGTTCCCTTCATGCAGGGCCACCGCGCCCAGCACCTGGACGTCGAAATGCCGCATCCCGAGTGTTCGGCGGGACGCTTCCCTCACCACAGCAAAAGCCTCCGGCAGGAGACTTTCAAGCTCTTCCCCATCTTCAAGCCGCTGCCTGAACTCGCCGGTCTTGGCGGCCAGCGAGATATCACTGAGTTTTTGCATATCTGGCTCAAGCGCGTTGACGATGTCCACATACTTTGTCATACGCTTGATTTCTTTCTCATTGTCGTCCCCAAGCAAGCCTTTCAGAAACTTTAGCAACCCATATCAACTCCTTCATGCCTATCTTAAAATTTTACCAGAATCCCGGGTATAAGTCAAAAGATGGGCTGTATCGGCCACAGGACGGAAGCCTCCTCCTGACACTAGGTTTCACAACGTTCGCGGCCTTTATGCCAAGAGGCAGGGAATAAGAAAACCAGCCTGGCTTCCCGCCAGGCTGGTGAAATACGCCAATAAGCTTATCAGGCCGAAACCTGAGGGTCGGCGCCGGTTCGTTTGACCGGTTCGATCTCTTTGGCCACCCAGACCGGGTTGTGATCCTCCGCCTCTTCCAGCGGCTGGGTTCCGTCGCCGAACATGGCCTTAAACTCGCCCCAGTTGTAAACCCCGAGAAAGATATGAACAACCATGAACAGCCCGAGGAAAACTCCTAAAACCAGATGAATCATATCGGTCCAGTGGACGAAAGCCTTGGGAGCCACCGGAATGAAAGCATACAGTACCCAACCGGTCACAATCAGCACCAGGCCGCCGAAGAGCAGACAGATACCGAACATTTTCTGACCGGAATTTATTTTACCCATCGGCGGCACGATGATTTTTTGGCCCAGGAACATCTTCTGGGGATAACCGCCGCCCACCAGCATCCAGCCCACATCCCGGTCGTCCCAGGTAAAGATGCGCCGGATAAACCCGATGATCCGGTCCAGGCAGAATGCCGTGTACAAGACACAGGACACGGTCAGAATCGCCGCCCCGACGATATGGAAACGCATCGCCAGGTTGACCAGATCTTCGCTGCCTGGTTTGAGCCAGAGCACGAAGCCGGTGACTGCCGCCGGCAGGAATCCGGCGATCAGCCCCCAGTGAAACAGGCGGGACGCCAGCGGATGCTTCAGAACGCGCGGTCCATCACTAGCACTATGCATCAGCTCAACCCTCCCAACTTGCCGCGATCAACATAGCGGGTGTGGAACAGTTCTTCAGCCAGAGGGCTCAAGGGCTTGCCGGCAAAGGTCCTGTAAACGTCGGCCACCGCGGCGTTGTTGTGACTCTGCCGCACCTTGGCCTTGCCGTCATCTTGATAAAGCGCCCGCGCCCGCATTTTAATGTATTTAGTCCGGTCCTGAATCAGATCGGTGGCCACATAAGCCCCGGTCCAGAGCACCGCCGCCCCGACTCCCAGAACGCCCAGAAATTCCCGACGGGAAACCTTGACCGCTTTCTCGACATAATCATAACGCGCCATCCATCTTCCTCCTTATGACCATGGGAGCATGGCCTTAGCCTTGTCCAGCCAGGATGTCCCCATCGGATTAATCGGTTGACCGCCGCCGTTCACACAGCCACCGGGACAATTCATCACCTCGATGAACTGATACGGCGACTTACCGGCGACAACCTGCTCGATAACCGGCCCGAGATTTTCCTTGAGACCATGCACCACCGCCACATTCAGGGTAACGTCCCTGCCGGTTTTCGCGTCCCGCATGGTTACGCTGGCGGCCTTGACCCCGCTGAGACCCCGGACCGGGGCAAATTCCAGCGAAGCCAGCTCCTGGCCGGTGATCACAAAATGAGCGGTACGCAGCGCGGCCTCCATGACGCCGCCGGTGTTGCCGAAAATCGTGCCGGCGCCGCTATAGCGGGCCAGGGGGTTGTCCTGATCGGTAAATTCTGCCGCAGTGGCGAGATTGATATTCAGCTTTTTCAACAGACGGGCCAAATCGCGGGTGGTAAGCACCGTGTCCACGTCAGGATAGTTTCCGGTCCGCCCCTGTTTTCGCCAGTAAGCCGCGGCGCTGGCAAACTCCGGCCGGGACGCCTCGAATTTTTTGGCTGTGCAGGGCATAATCCCGACCACATACATATTTTCAGGATTGGTCGGCCACACCTGGATCGCGCCGTAGGTCTTGGCCAAAGCGCCGGCCATCAGCATCGGCGACTTGGCGGAAGACAGATTGCCGAGGATCTGCGGATAGTACAGTTCGGCATAGCGGATCCACGCCGGACAGCAGGAAGTAAACTGAGGCAAAGCCCCCAGATGGTGCTCCGCCGTCTCGCCCAGAACATAATGGCGAATCTTGGCGATCAGCTCGCTGCCTTCCTCCATAATGCACTGGTCGGCGCTGAAATTGGTGTCCAGCAGCTTAAACCCGGCCTGATTCAAAGCTCCGTAGAGTTTTTCCGTGGCCAGGGTGCCGGGTTCCAGCCCGAACTCTTCGCCGATGGCGACCCTGACCGCCGGAGCGGTGGTGGCCACCACCGTAATTCTGTCGTCCTTCAGCTTGGAGATCACCTTGTCGACCGGATCCACCGTGTCCCTGGGGGCGCCAAACGGACAATTGACCAAACACTGACCGCACGCGATACACTTCTCGCTGTCGATGCTATGTACCGCTCCGTACTTTCCGGTAATAGCGCTGGTCGGACAAAACGCCTTGCAGGAGTCGCATCCTTTGCATGAACCCCGGTCAACCTGAATAATACTGTATAGTTCCTGTTGTTGAAACCCCTTCAATATTAGACCTCCTTGCCGTTAAAAAATAAGATCGGTATGGTGGTCAGACCACATTATCGCTACTTATAATTTAGGTTATATCCAACTAAATGTCAATTGTAAAGTTTCGCAAATAATGCCGCAGGTATAAAAATACCCCGAACGGGGCATAAGCAAAGTAGGGACTTTACTGGAGGTGGACCATGAGCCTGAACATCCTGGAATTTGCCGGCCAGCTCGCCGACATGAAAGATGTCGACTACAAGAACACCCTGGCAGTGGCGACGGTGATCGAGCTGCTTATCGCCAAAGGCTACTTTACCCGCGAGGAATTCGCCGCCAAAGCGGCTGAGCTGGACCAGGCCAGCCTGGCTGAAATCATTCATCGCCGCCGGGCGAAAATTCAGACCAAATAAATAAGGCACCGCGAGGGTGCCTTATTTTCCCGTAGAAACTGACAGGCCCGGGGAGCATGCTCCCCGGGCCATCTTGACTGTTACACCTCAGGCTCTATCAGCCCGTATTGGCCGTCCCGCCGCCGGTAGATGACGTTGACGTCTTCCGTTTCGGCGTTGGTAAAGACAAAGAAATCATGATTGATCAAGTTCATCTGCATAATCGCTTCCTCGGTAGTCATCGGCTTGATGGCGAAACGTTTGGTTTTTACCACCGCGAAATCGTCGCCGTCGCTGTCTCTCCCGCCGGGGGTGATATCCCCCTTGAAGAATCCGCCCCGCAGTTTGCGGGCAATTTTGGTCTTATATTTCTCAATTTGCTTTTCTAGCTTTTCAATCACAAGATCGATGGAGGTATACATGTCGGTGGTAGATTCTTCGCCTCGGAGCAACATGCCGTTGACCGGTACGGTGACCTCTACGATGTGACGGCCTTTGGCGACGGTGAGGATTACGCTGATTTCACCGAGCGTCTCGAAGTACTTTGTAATCTTGCCAACGCGTTTTTCTACATAATCTTTCAGGGCTGGTGTGATATCGATATTTTTTCCTCGTACGGTGATTGCCACTAACCACATCTCCTTTCAAGAATCCTATATAGTATTATTCCCGAGAAAGAAAAAAATTCCTGTCAGAAAACCGGTGTATTCAAAATATTCCGGCGGTTGCACTATAAAACATAATGTTTCCGGCCAACTTAAAACCCGGCTAAAATAGCCGGGTGTTAAAAGCATATTATAGTTTGCTTACGTTCGCTGCTTGCGGTCCGCGGGCGCCTTCGACAATTTCGAATTCAACCTGCTGACCTTCCGTCAAAGTCTTAAAACCTTCATCCAGGATTGCGGAAAAGTGGACAAAAACATCGCCGCCGTCTTCCCTCTCTAGAAAGCCATAACCTTTTTCCGCACTAAACCATTTTACTTTGCCGATCATTTACAAAACTCCTCCTAACAGTGTACTGCAAGTCACGGTGTGACCACACGCACTACTATAACACACCTGGATATTGGTGTCAATGTTGCCAAACCTTTACCGGCAAGCCTTTTTCGCCATCGAAAGCAAACCGGCGAGCACAGTTTCGACCGAAATTCCGATCTTATCCACAGACCATTTCACCCGAAAATTGTGGATATTGTGGATAAACATGTTGATAACCCTACCCGCCTGACTTTTGCCTGGGAATAACCTGGGGAAGAAAAAAGAGAAAGTTCGTCCGAGGATAGGAAGAAACGGCAAAAAAGCCCGGAAGCAAGCTTCCGGGCATTGTTAGGCAGAATAAGAGGACTATGATTTCTGGGCCGTAAAACAGTCCCGGCAATAAATAGGACGGTCGTTGCGAGGTTTAAACGGTACCTGAGTGGTAATGCCGCACTGTGCGCACACGGCTTCGTGCATCTCGCGCTGTCCACGGCTTTCGCCGCCATCGCGTCCGCGTCTTCTGGCATCACGGCAGTCGCGGCAACGCGCAGGTTCGTTCTCAAAACCTTTTTCAGCGTAGAACTCCTGCTCGCCAGCCGTAAAAACGAAATCCCCTCCGCAGTCCTTGCACTTTAACGTTTTGTCCTCGAAAGCCATTAACGAAATCCCCTCACCTTATTTGTTTTTGATACCAAGGACCATTGCTTAGCCGACCTGGTCTTTGCCCCCACACTCGCCTGCTGGAAGGGTCGCTACTAGGAATTCAATCCCCTCACTACTGCCTCTCTCGCCTGGTGTTAACCACGGCGGCAGGGCTTACTTCTAAGCCGCACCATGCTCAGAGCCCTTTTTGGACTCCTTATGTGGATCGTTTCGCCTGCGACTGGCATCGATTTTCAACCACAGACCTAAGCAAAAGGTTCTTTACCCAAAATTATAAGTTTCATAGTCAAAAAAAGCAAGCGAATTATTTACCACCTGGCCGGAAGGCTTTTGCGTCTGGCAATATTCGTCAATTGCGGATCAAAACCGCCATGCACGCCATGGTGTTTAGATTGTTCTCCACAAGCATCTTGTAAGCGCTACCCAAATAATATCGATGATGCTCAATAGTCCGGGAAAAAGAATAAATCAACTGAATGATATGTTCAAGGGAAAACTTATTCTTGTAATATCCCGCCAGTCCTATAAGCATCATTTTAATAATCGCGTAATGCATCGCCAACATAACATAGTCGGCAAACACGCCTTGTCCCCTAAACGGAAAAGCGTTTTTAAAAACATAGTTGACCAAATAATTTTCCAAAATGTATTCCCGGTCAGCCATAACCGGAAGATAATATGAGTCCAAAGCCTGTTTAAAGTTATCGACCACAACATCTCGGCTCATGCCGTCTTCCGGTGCGATAGCGGTCTTGACTCTGGAGACACACTCAAAAAACCGTAAAGTAATACTCCCCGCATCTAGCCGGAGACCCATTAATTGCCCGAATAAATCCAACTGGACGTCGTCCTTTGTCGGGATGAGTTCCAGTTCCTCCCGCAACGCACCCTGGGTGATGTAGTTTGTATACTGCTCGATAACAACCGGAATGTCCTTAGGATCAGTCAACTGCTCAAGAGCCTGACAGAAAAGCCCCAAAATAGTCAACCGCTGCCAAAGCGGATAGGTCCTGTTTTGCAGCAAGGATATGACAAATATCCGCAATGGCCAAAAGTACCGTTCAGCCTTGTTGCTCACTGGCAAACCCTCTGAACTGAATTCAAAATATCCTCCATTGCACCGCGGCGAAGTGCCGAGAACATAATCAAACTCCATCAGATTGGGATTGAGCAAAACCACCCGGGCTGCTTCTGGGCATGACACGTCAAGCGCCGTCTCCCATCTGCCGTCTACTTTCCAGGCAC
>JARLHY010000117.1 GCA_031292015.1 Negativicutes bacterium
ACTCCCTCCACGATGCCGTTCAGCGCCTGGGCCGTTTCATTGGCGATCTTCGTTCCCACGTCCACCTTTTTGATCGACCCTTCGATCATCGCCGTCGTTTCCTTCGCCGCGTTGGCGCTACGGGCGGCAAGGTTCCTCACTTCCTCGGCCACCACCGCGAACCCCTTGCCGTGCTGACCGGCCCGGGCCGCTTCCACCGCGGCGTTGAGCGCCAGAATGTTGGTTTGGAAGGCAATTTCATCGATGACTTTAATAATCTTCGATATATTGGCCGACGATTCGTTGATCTCGCTCATCGCCCCGACCATTTCCTGCATCCTGCTGTTACCCTCGGCAGCCTCTTCCCTGGCGGAAACAGCCAGTTCATTGGCCTGGTTGGCGTTAACCGCGTTTTGCTTCGTCTGGGCGGCCACCTGCTCCATCGAGGCCGTGATTTCCTCAATTGAACTGGCCTGCTCGGTGGAACCCTGGGACAACGCTTCCCCGGACGCCGCGATCTGCTGGGCGCCTGCCGCCACCTGCTCCGCCGCCAGATTGATATCACTGAGGATTCTATTGTTGCTTTCCACCATTTCGCTGAGTTTCATGCCCAGCATATCTTTGTCAGACCTTACCTTCACCTGGACGGTCATGTCTCCTGCGGCGATCTTTTCAGCCACAAGCGCCTGATCATGGATGCTTTCCACCATCTTGGCGAACGACTTCATCAGTGTTCCGATTTCGTCTTTGGTCGTCGCCGCGACCTGAACATCCACATCGCCCAGAGCCAGTCGATCTGCCGCTTCAACAAGCTGGTTGACCGGTTTGGCAATGATCCGCGATATAAAAATCCCCAGGAAGATTGCCAGGACGACGGCAATCGCCAGAATTACGCTTACAGTCATCGTAGCTGCAGTCGCGGTGGCATGATTGGATTCGGCCTTTTGCTTGGCCACCGCTATCTTGAGATTCTGCAGGCCGCTGAGTCCGTCATCCATGGCCTTGTTCAGCCGCACACCCTCACCGGTCATGACCCGTTCGGCCTCATCCATCTGATTGGCCTGCACCAGTCCGATCAATTTTTCCATATACGGCTCATACTCGCCGACAGTGGCTCTGAAGGTCGTTATCAATCTTCGGCCTTCCTCGGTATAGGTCGTTTGCTCAAAGGTTTGCAGCAAAGTCTTCATCTTTTGCAGGGCTTCTCTTATCCTGGCTGCATATACGCCGCGCTTGCCTGGCTCTTTCTCCAGAAGCATATTTCTGAACTCAACCCGCATGATCCAATATTCTTCGGTCATAACCACCAATTCACCCACAGGCACGGTGAATTTTTCGTAAAGCATCTTGTCTTCTGTGGTGATATTCTGGAGGTTATAGATACCGAACGCACCCACCACCCCAGCCAGAAAAGCGACGAGAATAAAACCAAGAAGCAATTTTCTCGCGATTTTCAGGTCATAAAACCAAGCCATTCATTGCGCCCCCTTAACTATGCGTATGATTCTGCTTCCGACTGGCTCCGGTCGGCACGCTCCATGCGGCTGCCGCATCCTTCTTCAACAGCTGTTTCGCAACCAAGAATGAGCTTTCTACCGTGCCAACCTCGCCAATCGCTCTTCACACCCGACACGTCTTTTTGCGCTATATGATTGACAACTGCTAGTATTTGCCGAATTCACTGTCATCCAGAACGATTTTCCCTCTTGCCGCCAGCACCGGTTCGTAGTTGCCGCCGCGGTTTTCCGGTCTTCTCCCCTGCCCCTTTTTGCCGTTCATGGCATCCGCCCGAAACGTATCAAAGCTTACGTCTTCTTCATCGCGATACCCGCGACGGATCTGTTTCAGTTTAAACTTGTCGACATTTTCTTTCAGCAGCTCAGCCTGTCCGGAAAGTTCCTCGCTCGCCGACGCGCTTTCCTCCGCCGTCGAGGAGTTGGTCTGCACCACCTGCGACACTTGGGCGATCGCCTGGTTGACCTGAGAAATCGCTGTCGCCTGCTCGTTGGAAGCTGCCGCGATATCGCCCACCAGCGCCGCGGCTTTGGCCACTCCCTCCACGATGCCGTTCAGCGCCTGGGCCGTTTCATTGGCGATCTTCGTTCCCACGTCCACCTTTTTGATCGACCCTTCGATCATCGCCGTCGTTTCCTTCGCCGCGTTGGCGCTCCGGGCGGCAAGGTTCCTCACTTCCTCGGCCACCACCGCGAACCCCTTGCCGTGCTGACCGGCCCGGGCCGCTTCCACCGCGGCGTTGAGCGCCAGAATGTTGGTTTGAAAAGCAATTTCATCGATAACTTTAATAATCTTCGATATGTTGGCCGACGATTCGTTGATCTCGCTCATCGCTCCGACCATTTCCTGCATCCTGCTGTTTCCCTCGGCAGCCTCTTCTCTGGCGGAAACCGCCAGTTCATTGGCCTGGTTGGCGTTAACCGCGTTTTGCTTTGTCTGGGAGGCCACCTGCTCCATCGAGGCCGTGATTTCCTCAATCGAGCTGGCCTGCTCGGTAGAACCCTGGGACAACGCTTCCCCGGATGCCGCGATCTGCTGGGAACCTGCCGCCACCTGTTCTGCCGCATGATTGATGCTGGTCATTACCTGATTGACATGATCGGCCATCATATTGAAGGCCCGCGCCAATTCTCCTATTTCGTCCCGGGTCTTAACGGCGACTTCAACATTGAGATCACCAGCCGCTATCTTGCCGGCCACGCCGACCATTTCCCGGACCGGCCGGGACATCGACCGGGCGATGAACATACCCAGGACCATGGCCAGCGCGACACCGGCGACGACAAAAGCGATCATGGTGTAAATGGCCCGATTCGCGGCCTCTTTATTGTTGACCGCTTTCTCCTTGGCCAAAGTGACTTTTAAGTCTCCCAGCTTCTCCAGCGTTTCCCCAAAAACATTCGCGTACCGCACTCCATCAGTGGCCATCATCTGAGTCGCCTGCTCAAACTGTCCGGCCTGGATGACGGCAACCAGCCGCGTGACATAGTTCTCGTATTCCGCAGTGGCGCCTTCAAGCGTTTTGAGATGTCTTCGGCCTTCTTCGCTCACCATGGTTTTGTTCAGCTTGGCTGTTTCGCTCTTCATTGCGGCGATCTGAGCGGCGACCTGCTTCATATTCTCCGCCTGGTGGGCGGCATCACGCTCCAGAATCAAATCGCGAATATTCACTCTGCTTTTTTGATAGGCCTCGGTCATATTGGCCATCTGCTCCATTGGCGCAGTATAGTACTCGTACAACATGGTGTCCTCCCGGGCCAGGGTGTAAAGTCCCACGACACCAACCACGCCTATGATCCCGGAAATGACCGCCACACAAAGAAAGGCCAATATAAGTTTCTGAGCAATTTTTAGATTCTGATACCAGCGCATACGATTATGTCCTCCTTTGTCGCAAGGGGCTTCCCCCTATCCGATGTTTTCCACGATAGCTGCTTCTTCGTCATTTAGGAGTCTTTCGCAATCAAGAATGAGCTTCACATCGTTGCCGACCTTGCCGATCGCTCTGGTAAACCGCTGATGATAGTTGCCGTTGTTCAGCTTCGGCGGTGGAACGATGTCCTGATCGGCGATGGTCATCACTTCCGCCACCGTGTCGACAATCAGCCCGACGGCGATTCCCTTGATATCCACGACCACGATGCATGTCCGGTCATTGTACTCCAGGGACGGTTTTTTAAACCGCAGCCGCACGTCGATCACCGGGATGATCTTGCCCCGGAGGTTGATAATGCCCTGTATGTATTCAGGGAGGTCAGGTACGACGGTGATCGACTGCATACCGATAATCTCGGTGACAAATCTGATTTCGATGCCGTAGACTTCCGCCCCTAACGCGAAGGTCAAAAATCGGCCCTTTTGGGTATCTTCCTCAAGTTCTAGTTCACTTTCAACAATTTCAGGCATGACACTTCTCCTTTCGCGACATGATTGACGATCGCGGGTATTGGTCGGCTGCAGCCTCGGCGCGTTGCACCAGCCCGCCGATATCCAGAATCAGGGCGATGCTGCCGTCGCCCAAAAGAGCGCATCCCGCCAATCCCGGCGCTTGCCGGATACTTTTGATATAGGATGGCAGCGGTTTTACAACCACTTGCTGCTCACCCATCAGCGCATCGGCGAAAACACAGAATACATCGCTGTCGTTTTCGACCATGATCGCGATACCGGCGGTAAAATCGGTAACGCCGGTATCTACGCCGAACATCTGGTGAATGCGCAGTATCGGGTAACACTGTCCCCGCACCATGATCATCTCGTTCCCGTCAGGATCGATCACGATATTTTGTCTGTTAGGCCTGAACGACTCCTTGATCGCGGTTATGGGAATGATGTAGCGGGCCTCTCCCACTGCAATCATCATGCCGTCGACAATCGCCAGCGTTAAGGGGATCTTGAGGGTGATGGTCGTCCCTGCGCCCGGCAGGCTGTCGACCAGAACCATTCCGCCCACGCTGTTGATGTTTTTCACGACTACATCCATCCCCACCCCCCGGCCGGAAAACTCCGTCACCTTGTCCTTGGTCGAAAACCCCGGGGCAAAGATGAAAGAATAAATCTCTTTATCACTCAGCTCGTCTTCAGGCTTGTGGATCAGGCCGTTTTCCCCGGCCCGGGTGAGAATGCGGTTCTTGTCGAGACCCCGGCCGTCATCCTTGATCAGAATGATAACATCACTGCCGGCATTTTTCGCTTCCAGCACAAGATGTCCGACCGGCGGCTTCCCTGTCGCCACCCTTTCCTCGCCGGATTCAATGCCATGGTCGATGGAATTCCGGATCAGATGCATCAGCGGATCGGAAATATGTTCGATAATATTTTTGTCGACTTCCGTTTCCTGCCCGACCAGCTCCAGCTTCACTTCCTTGCCGAGCTTTTTGCACATGTCGCGGACAATGCGCTGCATTTTATGAAACGTACTGGCTAGCGGCAGCATCCGGATGGACATCACCGTGTCCTGGAGTTCACCGGTGATCTTTTCAAGCTGTCGGACCGCTTTGCAGAAATTATTCAGCGCCAGACCCCGCAGGTCCGGATTCTGTGTGACCATGGCCTCTGAAATCACCAGTTCACCCACCAGATCCATCAGTCTGTCCAATTTGGTGACATTGACGCTGATCAAACTTTGGTGGCTGGAGGCAGACTCTTTTTCCCGGTCCTCGGGACCCGGTTCGCGCTTGGGAGGAATGTTGACCGGCTGATCCTCAAGAACAATCTGTTTGGGGCGCTGAACCGGTTTATCCTGATACGGAGCAGCATTTTCGACAAGTTCAAACCGCTGGAGAAAGATGGTTTTCCCAAAAAACTCCTCCATCTCTTCCTTCGAACCCTCGGCTGCGAAAAATACCTGGAAGCCGTCTTTGACAATAACCTCAGCCGTGGAATCGTCTTCCATGATATTGTCCGGAATATGGCGAATATCTTCGGCGATGTCCCTTAGCCCCTGAATCAGGGTGTACGCCCTGATATTCTCCATCCCGCAGCCTTCTTCAAAAAACACCGTAGCCTGAAACAATTTTCTTTTGTCCGAACCCGGACCTTTGTGCTGGCTGATGTAATACTGCTGCTTTGCGGCGGCCGCTGCCCCGGCCTTTTCCTGCTTCACCGGCGCCGGATTCGACTGTTTTAGGATTTCCAGGTACGCCTGAACGGCGGCAGTCAGCGAAGAGCCGTCGCCGTCCGCCTGGAGGCCGGACTTGATTTTTGCGATTTCATTCTTGATAAAATCGACGCCTTCCAGAATCAGGTCCGAGAGCTTTGAGCTGTCGGTGTTTTCCGGTTTGGCCTCGCGCAGATAAAAGAACACATCCTCAAGGGAGTGGGCCAGCCCGGCAATATTGTCAAACAGCATCATCCCTGATGCACCTTTGATGGTGTGCATCACCCGGAAGATCTCGTTAATATCGGCCGGACTGTACTCGCCCGATTTCTCGCTGCTCAAAATGGTCTGCTCCAGTTGCTCGATCAACTGACCGGTCTCAAACAAATACATGTCAAGCATGGGTTCCAATGTGGGCTGGTCTGACATCCTACTCGACCCCTTTTGCCTTGCTTTTTTTATAAAGCAGCAATTTTGCTGACAGTCTCAATAACCTTATCTTCTTTAAAGGGCTTCACCACAAAGTATTTCGCGCCGCTTACTATCGCCTCTTTGACGAAGCTCTCCTGTCCCATGGCCGAGATCATGACAACTTTGGCCTGGGGATCATTCTGTAATATGACCTTCAGTGCCTCGATGCCGGTCATCTCAGGCATGGTGATATCCATTGTCACGATATCCGGCGCGTGTTCTCGGTACTTCTTGATCGCGTCGGCACCGTTTACGGCTTCGGCCACAACTTCATAGCCGTTTTTTTCAAGCATGGTTTTAAGTGCCAGTCGCATAAAAGCTGTATCATCCACAATCATCACTTTTTTCATATCTTCCCCTCCTGTCATGCTCTATTGCGGACTAAACGCCTCCAGTATCATTTCCAGGGCTGAAAGAGTGTGTTCCCATAGCGGAAAAGCCTCCTTGCTCATTCGCCAATTCTGGCAAATCGTCCCACAGGTGCCGATGATAATGTCCGCCAACACGTCGCTGTTGTAATCAGGCCGGATTTCTCCCTCCCTTTGTCCCTTCTCGATAACCTGTTTGAGAAAATTCTTGCGGCTGCTCAGGATATTGCCGATTTTGGACACGAAATCAGGTTCGCACGACAACACTCCGTATATTTGCGTCATAGCGGTGATAGCAGGGTAATTCTCATAGTAGGTTGTATAGGCTTCAAGGATAAAGGTAATGGCTTCTTTCGCTTTCAGCTTCTTCAACTCGACGGAACGAAATATGTCCAGATCATACTTTGAAAAATAATCAAGCACCGCCAGAACGATATCGTTTTTAGTTGTAAAGTGGCGAAACAGAGTTCCTTCCGAAATACCCTGACGCTTGGCGATCTCCCTGGTGGACAACCCTTGAATACCAAGCTCGTCAATGATTTCAATCGCCGTCAAAATCACGCTGTCTTTGCGATCAAGAAACCCAGCCCTCATATTGTGATCCCCTTTATTTCAGATAGCGAGCGTTAACTCGCTTTTTCTGTATTTTACTGGTTTTTTTCCCTTTAGTCAACCTTATTTGACTTTATTTTACAATTACATAACATATTTTTAATCTTTCTCTAATGGCCGGGAAATACAAATGAACCCGCGAAAATTTCGCGGGTTCATTTTCTCGCCCGGGTTAGGTCCTGGAAACAAGGCCCAATCAGAGCCTCAATCTAGTCCTTTTGTTATTTGGTCAAGCTTTGCCTGCAGCAGAGACAATTCAACCGGTTTAGCAATGTAATCATCCATTCCTGCTGCCAAAAACCGCTCCCGGTCACCTGAAAGCGCATGGGCCGTGAGAGCAATAATCGGGGTATGCTGACTACTGTTGGTCTCCGCTGCCCGAATTCGCTTCGTGACCTCGAGGCCGTCCAGGACCGGCATATTAATATCCATGAGGATAACATCATATTTGTTCTGCGCAAACCGCTCTAACGCTTCCATACCGGTGGACGCGCAATCTATCCGGAACTTCATCCTGTGAAGAAAGGCTCGCATGACCTTCTGGCTTATCATATCGTCCTCGACTAACAAGATGGTCAGTGGCTGTAGGCACTGATATTCCTCCATTACCGGCTGGGACTGTTCCGCTGCCAGCCTCGCTTCTCTCACCCGCTGGAACGGAACAGTGAAGTAGAACGTACTGCCTTGGCCCAAAGCGCTCTTGACCCCGATATGCCCGCCCATCAGCTCGACAAGCTTCTTGGAAATGGCAAGACCGAGGCCTGTACCGCCATATTGCCGGGTGATAGACCCGTTCACTTGGCTAAACGCCTTGAATAACTTGTCCCGGTCCGCCTCAGCGATACCGATGCCGCTGTCGGTGATTGCGAACGTCAATTCCAGAATTCCTTGAACTTCAGACGACTTAGTCACAGCTACTAAAACCTCGCCGCTGCCGGTAAACTTGACAGCATTCGAGATGAGATTATTGAGAATTTGCCTGATACGGTTGGGGTCACCCAAGAGCATCGCCGGCACATCCGCTGACAAGGAATAGCATAGATCGATTCCTTTATCCAGTGCCTGAAACCGATGCGTCTTGATCACTTCGTCGATAAGGCCCCGGCAGTGGAAACTCCGAATATCGATTTTCAGCTGATGTGCTTCTATCTTGGAATAATCCAGAATGTCGCTTATTATGGCCAGCAGCGATTGAGAGCATTTTTGGGCGGTAATGAGGTTCTCCTGTTGCTCGGCATCGAGCGTAGTAAGTAACGTCAGGTCGATCATACCGACGATTCCGTTTAAGGGGGTGCGGATTTCGTGGCTCATGTTTGCCAGGAACTCCCCTTTGGCGCGGTTCCCCGCCTCTGCCTGCATTCTTTCGGTTATATCGCGAATGATGAATGTACGAAAGCACCCGGAAGACGCTTCGCGCTTTGAAACCAATATTTCAACCGGAATCCAATGACCTGAGGCAGTCTGGATTTGTGTAATTACCTCTTTATCGTGTCCGTCAAGCTGATGCCATGAATCCGCTTCATTTTCCGACGAAAATATTTCGGAAAAAGTCTTCCCAATTGCATCGGTTTTTGCTATGCCCCAAAGCCGTTCCGCACTCGGATTCCACACAACAAGCCGGTTATTTGCATCGATCGAAACAATAGGAATGTTCAGAGTTTCAACCAATGCTTTATAATTCTCTTCCGCCTCCGAAAAAAAGTTGGCAACCGCCTGTTCAGGTGTCGAGAACCTGTCTTTTGCTTCTCTGGTCGCTTCCACAATAGCTATGAATAGATAAATATGTCCCAAATACTGCGACACCCGCCCCAGCCAGTTGACTATGCCGCCAAAGCTTCCCTGGATCAGGACAAATGTTAATCCGGTCGCCATAAGAAGCAGCGACAAAGAATACCATAACAGGTGGTAGACTCGAAACTGAGCATACCTAACCATTAATAAAATACCTGACAGGCAATACAAAAAGGCCGCTAAACTGACAATAACCTGCCTGAGAATGGTCGGTTCCTTGGCGAAAAACAGCGGCGTAATACCGGCAAAAGCGGCAACTGCTGTCAAAATGACGACAACCAACAGTCCCAAATAAGTAGAACACAATATGGGTCGCCTCGAAGCAGAAACCCTGTGTTTGGTCAGCGCGAGCAGGCTGCTTGCTAAGAAACAGACAGAGGATAATAATATTCCGGTATTGTGTATCGTCATCAGAATATTCGTCGAACCGGTGAGGCCCAGCATCCAGGCAGCTAACAAACCGCCCGTACCGCTGGTCAGGATCCCCGCTCCCAGTAAGAGTAAGGCGGTGGCCCCGTTCAACAGATACGCCCGGGCAGCCATATAGCTGACGATGATAGCAGGAACTGTGACAAGCAGCGTATTTAATGCCGGTATCAGATAACGCGGGCCAAGGGAAACCGGAAATTCCTCTTCATTCGCAACCAGTACCCAGGCTATCATGGTTATCAGCAAAATCGGAAAAATCGGGAGATATGGTTTAGTAGTAAGAGTTGCAGCATAAGAAGACTGTTTTTGATGCGCTTCGGTTGAAGGATTCCTTTTCTTGCCCTGTTTGTCCAACGCCGTCATTTCTTGGCCTCCAGCCCGCATCACTGAAATGCTCCTATGCTCACTTATTCAACGAAATTCTGGGCTTAAACGGCGAATCCCTTTAATTTTTCGCTCTTTATTGCTAATTTTCGACAAAATATGTAATTTAGTGCCCGGACTACGTCTCTGCACTAAATTACTTTCAGCAATTAAAGGAAGGATAAAATGGCCTATAGGTCATTTTATCCTTCCTTTAGCAGTAATAACAGGCAGAGCATTGCTGAAGACCGATAAGCGCTAACCAATGACCGGCGCGATATCCGCCCCGTGGGTAATCACCCCGATTCTGGGCGCTTTGCCGTGAATGGCCAGGGCCATGCCGACAGCACTGTCAATGTCGGGGGCAAACCGGAACCCCATTCGCTCGGTGTCCGCCTGGGAGACGCCCTGCGAGACTAAAATGACCCTGGCCATTTCCCGCATCACACCAATTTTGATATGGGCGGTCACTCCTATCGGGTCCTTAAACTCGCCGCGCCCGGCCCTTTCGTATACTTCCTGCGCCGGACAGTCCCCCAGTTCCAGCAATATCGGATGCTCGGGACTGATTCCTTCGACACAGGGGGCGGCCAGGATCACCGTGCCTCCCGGTTTGACCATGAGCGTCGCCGCCGCCAGCGCTTTGTCCGCCTGCCAGAAATCCTTATTCGCCGGATAGGAGCCGGCGATCACGATATCCGGCTGTTCCTTGATTTGAAACTCATAAATCATCCTGGCGTGCCTGACGGCTTCACGGTGCGCCAAAACGATATCCCCGGCGATAACCCTGACAATCCGTTCCTCCAGATTCAAGACAGTATTCACAACCATCTTCAGACCGGAAAGCCGGGCTACTTCCTCCATCTCATGCCTTATCGGATTTTCCGCGTTCCCCAGGATCGTCGGCCAGGACAGGCTGCCGTTGAGATGAATGCGGGCGGTCGTCTCCTCGCCGGACACACCGGGCTGGACGATCTTCGCTCCGCCCGACCACCCGGCGATGAAATGGGGAATAATGTTGCTGATCCCGATACTGATATCACTTTCATAATATACCCGGTTGACAATGATCGGCGTTCCGGCCTTGGTCACTCCGAGGCGGACCAGTTGGGACGGATCGTTGTAGGCATGGTTGATTGCCTCCACCCGGTCGGCGCACGGACCGATCCGGTCGCGGATTTCCGCCGATGTCATAAACCGGTGACTGCCGAGGGCAAGGATCACTTTGATTTGCCGGTCAGGCACCCCGGCGTCATTTAATTCATCCAGCAAGATCGGCAGGATTTTGGCCACCGGTGTGACCCTGGTGGCATCGTCAACAAGTATGGCCGTTTTTGTGCCATTGGCCTTTGTCACTAACGCGCGCAGCGACGGACCGCCAACAGGCGATCGAATCGCCTGTAAAATCTCGCCTTGTTCATCGGCAACAGCGGGACAGTCTTTCGGCGTAGCCGTCCAGGCCAGCGATTGCGCCGGTATCCGAAACTCCCTTTTTTCTTTGCCCCACGGTATTTCCAGCTGCTTTGACATCTTGCTCACTTCTTTCCTTTTCCGCCGGCAGTTGCTGGCAACTTCAGTCCTGTTGCCGCTTTTCCGGCCGGACGAGCTGACCCCAGCCCGGCTTGCCGGTTATTTCACCCTCGCTTATCACCACCTGGCCGCGAACCATCGTCAACAGGATTTCGCCGCCGGTTTCCCAGCCATCGTAAATCGTGGCGCAGGTTTTGGCCTTGGTTTTCAGGCAGTCCAGCCGCACCCTCGCGGACTTGTTCATATCCAGCAGGACCAGGTCGGCGTCAGACCCGACGGCAATGACTCCTTTACGCGGATACAAGCCGAAAATTCGGGCCGGCTTGGTGCAACAGGTTTCAACGATCCGCTCCAGGGTTACTTCCCCTTGCCTGACCCGCGCCAGCAGAAGGGGGAGCGTCAGTTCCGCCGCCGCCAGCCCATCCGGCGTCGGCTCCGCCAGTTTTTCCTCTTTCGTGAACGGAGCGTGGTCACTGCCGAGATAATCCAGCCTCCCGGCGCGATACATCTCAAAAAGTTTTGCCGCCCGTTCCCGGTCGCGGAGCGGCGGTTTGATTTTGGCAAACGGGCCGGCTGTTTTCACGTCCTCCTGCGACGCCACCAGGTAGTGCAGGCAAGTCTCCATATACACCTCCTGCCCCAGGTTCCTGGCGCTTTCCACAAGCTCCACCGACTCGGGAAGGCTGGTATGGCATATGGCCAGCCTGACCCCCGCCGACCGGGCCAGTACCAGCGATCTGGCAACAGCTTCCAGCTCCACCACCGGCGGCCGCCCGAACGAATACGGATCGCCCTTTCTGCCGGCGAACAGACCGATCAGAGAATCCTCCTCGGCGTGGACAGCGGCCAGCAGCCCGGTTTTCCCGACCTCGCAAAACACCTCGTACAAGTCGGCGGAGCTGGCGGCGCACAGACCGAGAAATTCGCGTTCCCGGCCGGCCGGGGCGCTCTGCGTGAAGGTTTTGAACGCGATGACACCGGCTTTTGCCAAGGACACAATCTGCCCGACATTGTCCTTTCCGGCCGCACCGTAAAAAGCGAAATCGACCAGCGCCTGCGCCTTGGCGCACTCGATCCTGCTTTGCAGCACCTCGACCGAATGGGTGGGCGGTTTGCTCACAGGCATTTCCATGATGGTGGTAATTCCGCCGGCCGCCGCGGCGGAGGTCCCGCTGAAGAAATCTTCCCGCTGACTGAAAGCCGGCCCCCGGACATGCATATGGGTGTCGAGCAGCCCCGGAATCAGAAAAAGTCCTTTCCCCTCGATGATCCGGTCGCCCGCCAATTGCCGTACCGGCTCCTCGACAGCCGCTATTCGCCCGCCGGCGATGCCGACATTCTTTTCCGCTATTCCGTTGATGTCCACCACCTGGACATTCCGAAACACTACATCCATTTTTTTGTTCATGTTATCACCCTGCCAAAAGTACTGTCATACCTGTACCATGCTGATGCAGCCCTTCTGCCGGCACACCTGCCGGCAGAGCGAACAGCCGATGCATCGTTCCGAAACGATACTTGGCCCTTCGTCGCTCCAGGCAATCGCTTCATTGGCACTGTCGCGGCAGGCGCGATAACACGCCTGGCACTTTATGCATTTTGCCTGGTCAATTTCGGCCACAACCGAATAAGCCTTGGATAAAAGACTGTGTTCCTTATAGCTGGGAAGCCCGGCACCGACCAACTCCCCAGGGCCTGCAAGCCCACGGCCGGCCAGAAACTGCGTCAATCCCTTTGTGAGACCGTCGATCATGTCAAACCCCTGAAACATGGGGGCTGTGCACAGCTGCACCGCGTTAGCTCCCATCAGCATGTACTCGGCAGCATCTCTCCAGTTCCATATCCCGCCGCAGCCCATGAGCGGCACCGAGTTCACCCGCAGAATTTCCCCCACGCACCGCAGGCCGATCGGTTTTATCGCCGGACCGCTGTACCCGGTAAAAGAGGAAAACCCGTCGACAGCCGGAGACGGCGTGAAGGTATCAAGATCAAAGCCCGCCACGCCCGGCACGCTGTTAATCGCCGTAATCCCGTTAGCGCCGGCCTTAATGGCGGTTTGGGCTATCTGGGCAATGTAGGATGTCGCTACCGTCAGTTTTGCCACTACCGGTACCCTGGCAACAGACATCACCCATTCAACGATGGTTTTTGTCGCGTCGGGATCTTTGCCGATGGACGCACCGCCGCCGCCGGAGTGAAACGCATGGGAACAGGAAAAATTCAGTTCAATCCCGTCTGCTCCCGCGTCCTGAAAAGCCTCAGTGGCCGTCACCCAGTCCTGCCGGGTCCGGCTGGATGTTCGCATGATGCTGGCAAATATTGGGTTCTCCGGATATTCCCGTTTAATTTTCCGTACCGTTTCCACCCACCACTCCAGGGTATGGGTGCTGCTGACTTCCATATTGGTGAAACCGATCGTATCGGCGCCATGTTTTACGCGGCCAAAACGCGGCTTCACCTGAGTATGCTTTTCCGGTTCCATCGAAATCGTTTTCAGAATCGCCCCGCCCCACCCCATCCGAAAGGCACGTATTACCTTCTCCGGTGTATCGGTTACCGGTCCTGACGCCAGGATGAACGGGTTAGGAAACCGCACACCGCAAAAATCGGTTGTCAAATCCACTGCTTTTGTCATGATCGTTACCCCATTTGCACCTATTTTCGTTCACTGTTTCGCTTGCTATAGAGAATAACGGCTGCCAAACTTCTGCCCCAGGCCGTTCAGGTCGGCGACCACAGCCGCCGCCAGCGGGATTCCCCGTATCCGGTTTTCCTCAGCCGCAAGATACTCGCGTTCGCCGGGAAGATAAATCTGTTCCGACCCGGGAGCCAACCGGCAGCCTTTGATTTCCCTGATCATTTCGTCCATTTTGGCTTTAAATGCAGCCGGCTCGCAGAATCGGTCGATTTTTATCGCGCCAAAAAGGTGGCCGATATTCTGCGGTCTTTCGACATCATTATAAAAATCCGTCACTTCAGCGGACAAAATGGACGCCCCGGACAGCACGGCGGAAAGGATTCCGACAATGACCGTCAGCCCATATCCTTTATAGCCGCCTGCCGGCAACAGGATCCCGTTGAAGGCCTCGGCCGGATCATCCGTCGGCAGTCCGGCTGCTGTCAAAGCCCAGTCCCCGGGGATCTTCTCTCCCTTTTTCGCAGCCACGGCGATCTTGCCCCGGGCCACGACGCTTGTCGCCATATCCAGCACCACAGGATATTCCTGCCCTGCCGGTACCGCAAACGAAAACGGATTGTTATCCAGAATCGGTTCGGCCCCGCCCCATGGAGCCATCAGCTTTGCCGCCGGCGACGTAAAAACCATGCCGATCATATCATGAGGCAAAGCCATGGACGAATAGGTCAGCGCCATGCCGAAATGATTGCTGCCGCGGACCGCGGAAAAAGCGACACCGTTTTGTTCCGCTTTTTCCAGGCAGATCTGCATAGCCTTGGTGGCAACGACCTGCCCCATCCCGTTGTGCCCGTCAATCAAGGTGGTTGTTCCGGTTTCCTTGACGATTTCGACCCTGCTTACCGCCTTTGTGGCCCCTGACTCGATACGCCGGACATAGGCCGGAACCCGCATCACGCCATGGGAATTCATCCCCATCAAGTCGGCCTGGATAAGGCAGTCGCTTACCCGTCCGGCTTCCGGCTCCGTCATGCCGGCAGCAGCGAATATGGCATCGCAGCATTTTTTCAGCGCCTGCGCATTGACCCGCAAAAACTTATCTTCATCCGCCACGCCAACACCTCCACCCTTCATCGCTATAGCGGCAAACAGCATGCATTCGGAATGATTCTCGCCGCAGCTTCATTTGTAGCAGGCTGCCGGCATTTGACTTCTCATCAGGCCGGCTTATACTTTTGGCACCGCCAGGCCGGCGACGGTCTGGGAGGAACAGACCAGTTCAGGCGCCAGCCGTTTGACCCACTCCATCACCGCCTGAACCTGGCGTACCTTTTCCCGGGCCAGATAGGCCTTGTAATCCGTCTCGACCCAGGTCTTGTAGATATCGCTCTCCGACTTGCCTGGCTCAAACTTAAAATAGACCGGTGCGCAAATTCGCGCAATCTCCGCCGCTTCGCTGAAACGGTAGAATCCGCCCATTCCGTCCACCAGCGCCAGATAGACATCCATCGGCAATTCGACCGTATTGCGGATCGAGGCCAGCATCGGCAGGGTTAAGTCAGCCAACGGATTGAAGGTATTCGCCCCCAGCCGCTGCAGCAGTCTTGCGCCAGCCGGGCTGCCGTGGCCGGCGAATACGGACACCTTGAAAATGACATCCCGGGGAATATAGCCGTTTTCCCGCATCTCGGCCAGCACCGTCAATAACCCCTCATCCGTGACCAGGAATCCTCTGAAACCGGCTTCAATGCTTCGTTCTATGCACTTCAACACATAATACAGGTTATCGACGCCGCGAATCCGCATCCCGGAGACGATTCCCTCGGCGGTCGAAATCTGCCGCCCGCTGTCCCAGCCGCGACTTGTGCAGGGAGTTACAATGACCTCAAGGTTCTTGGCAGCAGCCAATTGGGCCATATCCTTCAATTCCTGCTCTGTCAGCAGGGTTGCCCCACCGACCGTGGCGATGATCCGGTGAATCGGCACCTCTCTCTTCCCGGCTTCATCGACCATGGCTTCAAGGACCGGAAAATTTTCAATCCCTGCAACTTCATTGCGATAATGGGCCCCGTCGGGAAACCGGTGCGGCGAATCCGCCAGTTCATAACAGTCCCGTTCGGGGTATCCCAGTTTTTTCAACGCTTCTTTTATCAAATCCACGATTAAAACCTCCTACAGTCATTCGTAATTTTATTGAAGAAGGAGCAGCCGATCAGCCCCGTGGCGGAATAAAAAGACGTACAAGGTTGTCACAGACCAGTTCAAAGCTTTCGACCTTCGTGTATTCGTCAGGGCAGTGACTTTTGCCGCCGACACTGGGCATGAAAATCATCGCCGTGTCGGTGACCTCGGCAAAGGCCTTGGCATCATGCCCGGCCCAACTGAACAACTCCGTCGAATTCGGTATGTTCAGCGACCGGTAGCTGTCAAGCAGCCGCTCGGAGAACAATTTTACCGGGGTGTAGATTTCCTTGGCAAGCCGCACCTTGAGACCGTATTTTTCCTGAAGAGTCATGGCATATTCCTTGACCTCATCCGCGATGCGCCGGGCCAGGGCGTCCTCGTCGGCCCGGTAGTCGACAACAAGCGACGCCAGCCCGGAGATGACGTTATGGATATTGGGATAATTGGCTAAGCGTCCGACCGTCGTAACAGCCCTGCCGCTGTGAGTCTGCCCGATATCCCAGACCTTCAGGAGCAGGTCGGCCGCGCCGACCATTGCGTCCCGGCGGCCCTTCATGACCGTGGGACCGGCATGGTCAGCCTCGCCTTCGATTTCAAAGAACAGGCGCCCGATACCGACGATACCCTGCACGATCCCTGCATCACAGCCGCCGGCTTCCAGTACTCCCCCCTGCTCCACATGCACTTCGATAAAACGGCTGTAATAGTCCCTGGCCCAACCGGCATCGATCCCAAAGGGCCTGCCTGCGAAGATACCGCTCTCTTCTCTGAGTACTTCCAGGTTCTTCCCCTCGGCATTCTTGTACGACAGCATCTCGTCGACACCCATGTCGCCGGTCATAAAGCGCGCACCGAAATACCCTTTCTGGCAGATCAGTCCCTCTTCATCCGCGGTTGCCAGAATTTCCACCGGATACTCCGGAATCACGGCATTTTCGTACAGCATGGAAACCAGTTCGAGCCCGGCGACAACCCCGGCAACTCCGTCATAAGCTCCGGCGTTAAATACACTGTCGATATGCGAACCGACTGCCACCGGTTTTTCGCTGCTGTTTCCCGGGTTATAGCGGCCGATCAGGTTTCCGAATGTATCCATCCGAACAGTCATCCCCATGGCTTCCATTTCCCGGCGCAGGTATGTCACCGCCTCCACCCAGGCCTGCGAATAAGTCGGGCGGGTAATCCTGCCCGGTTCTTCGGTAAAGCCGGCAATGCAGCGAAGCCTTTTCTCTATTCTGTCTGGATTCGATTTGATCACAGCGATGTCTCCTCTTTTAACAATATAGCTACCAGGTTCTTACTCCCGCGCCAGCCTATTGTCGATGAAATCGCGGAACTCTTTGAGAATCTGTTCATTGGATTTGTCGCGGTCGTCCATGGCCAGTCCATAGACGAAGGGAAGCTTCAGGTGCCGGGCGGCGACTTCCGCCGTTAATTCCTCGATAAAGATCCCCGGCTGATTGACAAGGGTCCGCGGCACTTCCTTGGGGCGCCCGCCCCAGTCCTCGCAATAGCTCGACAGGCTGCTGCCGCAGCTGGGCGAACCGTCACAGGTCAGAACGGCAATCACTTCATAGGCCACTTTCTCGTAATTTTCCAGATAATCGGCCATCGGACCGGCCAACTGCCGGCAAAACCGCCGATAGCCCACGTTGTCATAAAGGTTACGGCTGTTCCACCAGCGCTGGTTGCCCATATACAGCGTTTCGGGGCAAGGCATCTGGATAACCCCCAGGCCGAAGTCATCCAGTATCCGAATGACTTCGGAAAACATCCCCGGATAGCGGGCAAACTCCCGGACTTTGTTATTGGCGTTTAACAGGCAGTTTGCCACAAAGATTACTTTTTTGCCCCGCGCGTCCTCTTGGTGCAGCGACATAACATGACCCCCAATCGCTTGGAAAAACCGTGTAAACACTTTCGGTGGCCTCTATCAGGCCGCAAAAAAGGATGGGCTATAGAGAACAGGTCCCTGCCGCACGGCCCATCCGCAATTGTACCCTGTACCGAATTTCCCTACTTCAACGCCTTGGAAGCCTGCTCCCACGGCTGCGTGTCATACACTTTGGCCGGCACACTCTTTATCACCTTGTATTTTAGAGCTAAATCCTCTGTAGCTTTGATACTCTTTTCATCAAGATAGAGCATTTTCTGGACATCGGCCCCATTCGGCGCGACAAGCTTGGCCACTTCTTTGGCTGTGCTCAGCTGATGCTCCTTGTTGTTGCTTGCGGCATCCAGGTACTTCCACACCATTTCGGTTGCCGCGGCCGGATCTTTGCAGGCATCGGCCCAGCCCCGCATCGTGGCCTTCATGAACTTGGCGGCAACCTCCTTGTTTTTCGCCAGCCACTCGGTGTTGACGATAAGGCAGTCTTCCAGCATTCCTGTTCCTTCTTTTTCAAGGTCGATGACATTGATATCCTCCGGTTTGAGACCGTACTCCAGCAATACGAGATATTCGTTATAGGTATGGGCGGAAGCCACGTCGTATGAACCGTTAAGGAAGGCCCCCATCGAATTGTCCTGTTTTATGATGGTGAGATCTTTATTCTTGTCCAAACCGTACTTGTCAAGCAGGGCATAGACGGGAAATTCCGCGTTGCCCAGCCAGGCACCGACTTTTTTGCCGGCGAGGTCTTTAGGAGTTACAACTCCCTTCTCTTTTTTTGAAATCAGCAGGAAGGAGCTCTTCTGAAAGATTTGACCGACCTCCACTACCGGGTGTCCCTGTTCGATAAACGGCAGGATGGCATAAAGATTTGCCAGGCCGAATTCGGCCGCCCCCACCGAGACCTGGTTGGTAGGCACGAGATCCGGTCCGCCGGGGATAATCTCGACATCAAGGCCCTCTTCTTTGTAGTAACCCTTTTCCTTAGCGAAATAAAAGCCCATAAACTGCGCGTTGGGCAGCCACTTGAGCTGCAGGCGGACCTTGGTCAGGCCGCCGGCGTTGCCTGCCCCCTCCTTGGTGGAGCTCTTGGAGTCGCCACAGCCTGTCATAACACCTGTCAGCATCAAGATAGTCAACAGTAAGCCGATCCATTTCATCGTTTTTTTCATGTTCATTCTCCTCTACGATTTCGTATTTATCTCTGGGAAACGTGCCATTTGATAGCGTAACACTCAACCACCGATACAACGCCGTACATCAGGATGCCGCAGATGGCCGAATCTACGATATAGGCCCACCCGAGACTCATCTGGGACAGCTTCAATACGGTGGAAAGCTCGAAACCGATTCCATGATGGGATACGAAAAATTCGCTGATAATGGCCGCCATCAGTCCGACGGTGGTGTTGATTTTCATCGCGGTCATCACATTCGGAATGCAGTTTGGCAGGCGAAGCTTCAAAAAAATCGTTTTCTTGTCTGCGGCGTAGGAATTCATCAAATCCAGCGAGAAGGGCCGGAAGACCGACAGCCCGCGATAGGAGTTGATTGCCATCGGCGCCATTGTGAACATGGCCACCACCGCCGTTTTCGACCCCATGTCCATCCCGAACCAGTTGTTCATGATTGGCGCCATGGCGATCATCGGAACTGCGTTGAACGCCGTCACCAGCGTCAGTCCCCCGCCCCCCCGCTTGGGAAAAACCGTTGTCGTCACCGCAAGGATGAAGCCGGCGCAGGAGCCGAGCAAAATACCGGTCAGGGCTTCCATCATCGTATATTTGGTGTGCAGCATAATCACATCGAAGTTTTCGAAAAGCGCGGCGACAATTTCGTTCGGCAGCGGCAGCTGGTAGCGCCTTAACCCCAACAGAGCATGGAAGCCTCCCTTTTGCCAGAACAGGATCACCAATATGCCGAAGGCCACAGCGATAAGAAGATTGGCCAGATTCTTCCTCTTCCCCATCAGCTGTCACCCTCTTGGCCAGAGGCCTTTTCCCATGGAATCAGCCGGCTTTCAAGAAGATCGATGACGAAGTAGCCGAAAATACCCAGCAGCGCCGCCGTAAGCACCGACGCCCAGAATATCAGGGCACTGCTTGCTCCATAATACAGGGAATTGAGGATCTTGATGCCGATACCCTCGTTGGCGCCGAACATCTCCACCAAAATCGCGGCCGTGATGGCCGACGGCGCGGAAATCTTGAGCCCGGCGAACAGATGCGGCAGCGATGCCGGGATCATAAGCTTGCAGTAGGTGTCGACTTTGTTGGCGGCGTAGGAATGGATAAGATCGATTTTGTCTTTGTCCACACTCTTGAGGCCGCTGTACATATTGACCGCCACCGGAAAAAAGGTGATGAAGGCCGAGAGTATGATGCGGGCCGCGTCCTGATTTTTCACGATGGAGTACACAATCGGCGCCAGCGCCAGCACTGGAATCATCCGTAAAACGATCAGATACGGGGAAAGCATTGTGCCGACAAATTCCGCCAGATCCATGACAATGGCCACTCCCACGCCGAGTACGGCGCCGATCAGAAAACCGGCGAACGCCCGGGACAGAGTACTCATGGCGTCAGAGAACAGGGAACCGAAGTTTGTCAGAAAGCTTCCAACCACCTGATGAAAGTACGGAAGTTTTTGCAGATGCATGTTGTCATGCAGGACATTCGGCAAAAACCACGCTCCGCTTTCCCACAGCAGGATAATCGCCGCGACCCAGATCAATGTCGCGATTTGTTTGTCTCTGCTCAGCGTCTCCATCACTGCACCCCCACAAAACATTTTCTGATCTTCGTCAGCAAAGCCATGAATTCCGGAGTATCGCGAATTTCATCCGTCCGCGGCCGGGGCAGATCAATGTCGACCACCGAGGCCAGAATTCCCGGATGCGGCGTCAGCACGCACACGCGGTCTGAGAGAAACAGGGCCTCCGAAATATTGTGCGTCACAAAAATGACGGTTTTGTTCGTCTTGCTCCAGATCCGGAGCAGGTCTTCCTGCAGCTTGTTGCGGGTGAACTCATCCAAGGCTGAAAATGGTTCGTCCATCAGGAGAATTTTCGGATTGATGGCAAGCGCCCGCGCAATGCCGACCCGTTGCTGCATGCCGCCGGAGAGCTGGTAGGGATAGCGGTCGGCAAAGTCATTCAACCCAACCAGTTCCAGCATTTCATCAGCCACCTTTTTCTGCTCCTCGCGGCTTTTTTTCATAATCTCCAGCGGCAGGCAAATATTGTCCCTGATGTTTCTCCAGTCGTACAGCACCGGACTCTGGAAAACCATGCCGTATTGCCTTGTTTTGCGCGCTTCCCGCGGGGTGAGACCACTAATCGTGATTTGCCCCGAGGTCGGCTGCAAAAGATCGGCCACCAGCCGCAAAAGCGTCGTCTTGCCGCATCCGGAAGGTCCCAGCAAAGACACGAACTCACCGTCCCTGATATTCAGGTTCACGTTTTTCAGCGCGGTGATATCCTCACCGCCCTGCCCCCGATAAATCATGCTGACATTATCGATTTGCAACTTATAATCGCAGCTCATGGGAAACCTCCTTACCTAATGAAAAAACGGCGAAACAGGCTTTTTGCCTATTGCGCCGTTGCAATCGCAGGATATCTGTCAACTCACAGTTTAAAGACCGCCTTCCGGGACTCAAGGTAAAAGACTAATCCGCCGCATCATTCACCAGCCGCATCAATCCGGACATATCCTCCTGTTTATCAAGGTTTTCCACAAAGCGAATGATGTCTTCCGTTCTTTGCGGATCGCCGTAGATACGGTTGGCCAGCAGCCGGAACTTTTCCCGGACATCCGCAAACGTCACCGGGTTCCGCCAGTCGCCCCTCGGATCGTCGATCACGGCGACATATTTCTTCCCGTCTTTCATCGTCACTTCCACCGCACTGGAGTAATGCTCAGGATACCGGCGTTCAAACTCCGGATCTTCCACCACCTCCGTCACCAAGATCAACCGCTTGACCTGCTGATCATCTATGTATTTAACATCAAATTCATCCACCGTGACCTTGCCGTTTATAAAAGCGATGGCCGCCTGGTAAGGCATGCTGAACTGCAGGTCCACGACGTTTTGCGGCTTCCATTTTCGTTCTTCCGCCAACAGCCGCATCGTGTATTTGGAAGAGCGTATCCGAATCTTTTCGATTTCAGCCGGATTGGGATGATGGTCTGCAACAATTTGCAGGCAGGCGTCAAGGTGTCCGCCGGAATAGCGGCAGCAGGGATATACTTTTATACTGGATGAAGCAAAAACCCATTGCTCCCCGAGGCCGTCCAGAATGTATTTCGTGTCGAAATGATCAAGATACGAATAGGCATGCAGCAAGCCATCCTTGCCTTCATAGATATCGGAAGGGCCGTCAAAACCCTTTTGCGCCATACGGGCGGCAATAATCGAATTCATCGCCGGATGCCCGGCCTGAAGCCTTTTGGTGAATGAGCCCTCCGAGTTCCAGGCCATCAGGCCGGCGACCATGCTGCCCGCAATCCCCTGCGCATAAACCAGTTGCAGCGTATCAAGCCCCATCAGTTTTCCGGCGGTAACGGTAGCCCCCATTGTGCCGCAGGTGCTGGTGGGATGAAATCCCTGGTAATACATGTCCCCGAGATAAGCCGACCCCAGGCGGCACACCACTTCGTTGCCCAGCGAGGCGGCCTCAAGAAACCGCTTGCCACTCAACTTCTTGTACTCCGACAAAGCCAGGCCCACCGGATAAGTGGCCGGTGACGGATGGGCGTTCGATTCATTATGGTCATCCACGAAATCAAAGCCGTAGCACTGGATTGCATTGGCGAAAGCAGCGTTGGGCAACGCGACTTTCTTAGCCGCACCCACGATCGTTCCCTCTTCCGGACCGCCGATTTCCCCCGCGATCTCTCTGGCAATCCGGCTTGTGATGATATTCCGGGTTCCCACCATGGAGGCAAGCACATCCAGGGTGAGCATCTTCGCATGATCTGCGGCGTAGGTCGGCAGGTCTTCGTATTTCAGGCCTACAGCCAGCCTGGCAATTTCTTCCGCAATCGTCTTTTTCATATTTTCCTCCACCTGTTGATAATATTGCGCTGCTTTATCAAGAATGCATCAAGACGGTCGGACGGTCCTCTACATTTAAGCATTTTGCGAATAAAACACTCCGGCCCAACAAATGAAAAATGGCGTGCAACAAGCTGTCGTATGCTCCGTTGCATCACCATTTTTCTAAATTATGCCGGATTGGGGGAAATAAAAAAAGGACATTTGTCCTTTTTTTCACACTCTGCAGGAAAAAATTTTGTCGGGAAAGGAAGATCTCATCTCATGTCAAAATCCCGCAGCATCATATATTGTTTTCCGGTAATCGTGATTTTCATCCCGCGCCGGCCGAGCATCCCCAGCTTTCTGAACTTGCTGATGCAGCGATCGACCGTTTTGACGCAAAAGCCGATTTCATCGGCAAGCTGACAACGCGGGATCTTCAGTTCACACACGCCGTCTTCCGCCTTATTCTCATAGTAGTTCGCAAAAAGATAGGCCAGCCTGTTCTCGCCTGTCGCAAACAAGAACGCGCGGTCGCGGGAAACCTGGGACGCATTTTTAGTGATAATCTGAACCGTAACCTTGTATAGCGCCGCCGGACTCTTTTTCATCCATGACAAAAAATCGTTTTTGCTCAGATAAACAAATACGCAGCCGGTTTCACACATCACCGTAGCCCGATAATAGGGAAAATCGGCCAGCACCTCGTTCTCGCCCAGTATCCCGGGAGCCGGCAGTTTGGCGAACGAATAGACGATACCGCTGGGCAGTTCCTTCACGATTCTTACTTCACCGTCAATAAGTAAATATACGGCGTCCGCCGCTTCGCCCATGCGTATTACAGGAGTTTCCTTATGCCGCTCTGACAGGCGGCATTTTTGCAACAACTCTTCCGGCATTAAATCCAGCAGCTCGGATAGCCATTGACGCGTGCCTGCATTACGGGCCGCATCGGTGAACTTTTTCCTATTATCCATGTCTGCCTCCTCAGCCGGTCTTGCACCGTCTGTCTCGCGCAATCACGCCGCGCATCGCTTCAACCGCGGTTTCGGCGGCAACAGGTATCGAATCCGAGCAGACAGGCTCTGTTCCGAGCGCCTGCTCACGTTCTCTGTTGCGATACAGCAAAAGAACCGTCGCACACCGCACCTGCAGCACAGAGGCCACCACAAATAAAGTGGATGACTCCATTTCCGAGGCAAGTGCACCGGCCATCTTCCACATCTTCCACTTTTCTTTCAGCATAGCCCCTACAGGCATTCTTTCCGGTTCGTGCTGCCCATAATAAGAATCCTTACACTCCACAACGCCCATGACAGAAGGATGATTGAGCCGCTCGGCAGCGTCCTTGAGCGCCTGTACAAGAAAAAAGTCGGCAACGGCAGGAAACTCGACAGGCAGATATTCCCTGCCTGTTCCGTCCTTGCGGATTGCAGCGGTGGGGATAATCAGCGTGCCTGGCGCCAGAGCCTCCTGAATGCCGCCGCAGGTTCCCACGCGAATGAAGGTATGGGCACCAAGCTTTGCAAGTTCCTCCATGGCAATGGCAGCCGACGGCCCCCCAATACCTGTTGATGTCACGCTGACCTTTGCGCCGCTTAGCCGACCGGAATAAGTGGTAAACTCGCGGTTCGACACCACAAATTCATTCTGGTCGAAGTAAGAAGCGATCAGCTTTGCCCGCTCCGGGTCTCCCGGCAAAAACACATATTCCCCGACCTCACCCTTTTCACACCCAATGTGGCGCATTTTTCCACTGTTCATTGATACGTCCGCCCCTTCAGGCTTACTTGCAAAGTTGGTCACCCCATTCGCATACCACGGCAGTCTATCTTTATGACCCGCCGCATCTGGCAAACAGATAAAAAAAATAAGCGACGCGTCAAAGGCAACAGCGCCAGCTTACAGCTTTTAATTCTTAACTTTTCCCTTGGCTTTAAGAGCTTCCAGAGTTATAACAACCCACGAAAATCAGGTATGTCCGGCAACCCTTCAAGATTAGACTTACAGTACCACTTATTGCTTGAAAAGTCAATAGTTCAGCGACCGGTTAATGGGCAGCATCGCCGCCGCGCTCCAGTTGTTTGGTCTCGCCGGCGCCTGTCGCCAGGTCGGTGCCTGTATGATAAGGGCTGTCGCGATTAATGGTCGGTTCGGCCACCGCGATTCCCCGCTTGATGAGGGTGTCGCGAAGAATCCAGGGTTTATCGGAGATCAAGCCATCAACCCCCATATCGATGAGCATGTTCATATCCTTCAGGTTGTTCACCGTCCAGGGAACTACTTTCATACCCAGGGCATGCGCTTCGTCAACCAGTTGAGGGGACAGTTCTTTAAAGTAGGGGGAAACGATATCGGCGCCGACATCTTTGGCTGCTTTCACATAATCACCGTTATAGTCGTTAATATTTAATCCGGCCAACCAGGGGGAAGGTTTTTTGTCACCTACTTTGAGATAACAGCCGTCAGCACCCCAGGCAGGTTGTTCGCTGCTTAGGGCCACCAGCGTGATATTGGCATCCAGTTTACGCATTTCCCGCAGGGTTCGCCAGTCGAAAGACTGCAGGGTCACCCGGTTTTCCATATGATACTTCTTTACGGTTTCATATACTTTTTTTACAAACACAGCCGGATCAGGATTGTTTTTATAGGCAGGATCAAGCGGGTCGGCATAGGACTTTGTTTCAATGTTAAAATATATTTTCTCATTGCCAAAGGAATTGGCTAATTCAAACACCTCTTCCAAGGTCGGCAATTTTGTGCCAGGCACGGACAGCTGCGTTTTGCCGTGACTGGCGTAGTAGTCGCCGGCCGCCGGATTCATGGTTCCGATGTCAAACTGCCTGACCTGGGCCAGGGTCATTGTCCGAATATCATACTGGCCTTCCTTTACATAGTTTCCGTCCGGCCCTTTCGCCAAATTCGGGCTCATAAACGGATTATGGCTGATGACAATGTATCCGTCCCTGGTCAGCTGCATATCCATCTCCAGGGTCGTGACACCCAGTTCCATGCCGTAAGCAAACGAAATCAGCGTATTTTCCGGTCGGGCGTCCCGACCGCCACGATGAGCTTCCAGGTCGAACATGTCAATATGGACCCTGGCCTGGGCTTTTTGCATATCCGCCAGGTTTGCGCCGGTAGCCAGCAACACTGTCGCCGCCCCGACAATCCAGGAATACCTCCAAAGATTTCTCATCTTTTTCACGGTCCCCGCTCTCCTTATTTTTTATTATCCAATAAATCCCACACGTTGTCTTTAGTATATGTTAATCCTGGTATGACAATGTTAACCCGGTGTTGTATTTTTGTTAAAACGTCGGCTGACAGCCAGCTCTCCTCGCCTGCTGCTCACAGCGGCTGCAGGCATTATGGTTGCCAGGCCGAATATATAACAATACCGCATTAAGATTTCCATTCTGTTCTAATTTGGGCAAAGGAGTGAAACCTGTGAGACACCGGCTTATTTTCCTTGTAATGATTGCGGTTTTGTTCCCGGCAATGTGCTTTGCCGAAGGAACAAGCCCCCAGAAACCGGCGGTTGCGGTTCTCGTTGGCTTTACCAGACAATTTCAGGATGCTGATATGCAATCCTATATTTTTGACCAATTCAAACATAATATAAACCAGGACAACTATGTGCTGGCCCTTGGTGAATCCATTCAAAACAAAGCGAGATTTCCTTTGACGGCCTTTCCGGCGACCGGCAGCTTAATCGCCTTTGGCCGGGAAAATGGCTATGACTTTGTCATATACGTTTTCCTGGAAGTAACAAATTACAAACCCGATGCAGGCCTTACCAAAACATCGGTTAAGCAGGATATTCGTGTAGACGGTCAATTTATTGACATCGTGAATGAAAAGCGGCTTTTGTACAAATCAGTAAATTCCGGCGGAACGGATATTACTTCCCATATCCTTTTTTTCGGAGAAATGCCGGATGATCAGAAAGCTTTAAAAATTGCCATCAGCAGGTCTGTTGCCGATCTCATGAAAGATAACCCCATAAAATAAGAAATTGCCCCGGTATCCCCCGCTCATGCCGGGGCAGTATGGAATACATTCAATAACCGGATTCGGAGGTGTGTCGATGTTTAAACTCAAACCCGCAGCCCTTGCCGTTGCAATCGCCCTTTTTCTTTTGTCTTCCGTCGTTTTCGCTGCAGATGATCAAACCCTTGCCTTTTTATTAAACCGTGGTGATGAGCAATTAAAGAGCCAACAATACGACGATGCCATTACAACCTTTTCCCAGCTCCTGCAGCTTGATCCCACCAATCCAACAGCCTACGATCGGCGCGGCGTGGCGTTTTTGCGAAAAAAAGATTATACCTTGGCCATCAACGATTTTACGAAAGCCATCGAGTACAACCCGCAATCCTTCCAAGCCTTTGCCAACCGGGGTGAGGCCCAGGCCCGCCTTAATCTCAATGACCTGGCTGTCGCCGACTTCACAGCCGCAATTCGGCTTAACCCGGCTTATCCCCTGCCCTATTTTGCCCGTGGCGCTCTTTATGTCCGCTTTAAAAACTACGATTTGGCCATTGACGACTATACCAGACTCATCGAGATTGCCCCAGATTCCCTGTCCTATCTCTGTCGGGCAGGCGTCTACTATCTCGGGACCCAACAATATGACCTTGCCCTCGCCGATCTTAACACCGCCATCGGGCTCGATCCCCTGAACAGCCGCGCCTATCGGCTGCGGAACAGCATCAATACTGAACTGAAAAATTATGATCAGGTCATCATTGATTGTACGGCTATTCTTGACCGTGCTCCTTCCGACATCAGCGCCCTCATTGCCCGCGGCAACGCCTACGGCTTATCGGGGCAGTATGACAAAGCCATCATCGACTCGCAAAAAGCAATTCAACTTGATGATAAGAAAGTATCGGCCCACTATAATTTGGCCCAGGCGTACGAACTGAGCGGGCAAAAAGGGGCCGCGCTGAAAGAATATCAGCTTGCCCTCCGCCTCTTCCCGGACAACCCGGCTATTTACGCCAACGAGCGCCAAAAAGGGCAAGCCCGGCTAAACGGAGAGTGGAACAGCCAAAAAGAATGGCTATAAGTAAGAAAAGCCCCGTCAGCCGATAATAACGTGCTGACGGGGCTTTTCCTGTATATGACGATGTTGGCAGTGAACTTGCCCCGGAAGGTTTGTCCCTTAATAGAGTAATAACGCCATACCGGCAATCATGGCCCCCACCATCGGCAGGCAGTTGCGTTTGGCGATTTCCATCGGATTTACGCCGGCAATACCGGCTACGATAATGGTGGCGCCGGCAATGGGCGACATCGTGCGCCCCAGTGTCCCGCCCAGTGTTGCCATGCTGCCCATTTGCACCACCGACATGCCGAAATCCGCCGCATGAGGTGTAATGGCCTGATTAAAGGCAAAAGTCGCCGCATCGCCCGAACCGACCACCAGTCCCAAAAGGAACGGGCCTACGGCAGCACAGAGCTTAATAATGGCCGGATTGCTCAACATCGCGTCGGTAAAAGCTTTTACAAGTCCCAGCGCAGTCATCCCGGAAACAAATACCCCTGCGGCAATAATAATGCCAAGAATCTCACCATAGGCTTTCCCCATACCGTCGAAGAACGCGCCGCTCAATTTGCCGGGATTTTTTCTTGTCACCAGCAGCGCAGCCACCGAACCGATAATCATGGCCTGCGGAACATCCATCTTCAGTGCTGGAACAGCCGACGCCCCTAATAGCAAAATCACAATAGGAAAAATCGGCATCAATGCGTACAATAAATTTACCTTGAAGGATTCTTCCACTTCCAGGCCTTCGGCTTTATACCCCTTATGTTCTTTTTTGTGATAGGCAATCAGCGTAATTAATATGGCCGCCGCGATCAATGATGCAATATTGGCTTTATAGTGAAATCCGATAACCTCCATGACATCCACACCGGCAATCTTCGCGACAAATGGATTATGGGCCAGGCCCGGGTTCAGCATGCTGCCGTATGTGCCGCATTTCACCGCTGCCGCCGCCATCGCCGGATGCACCCCCGCCGACATCATCAGCGGCACAAAAATCGCCCCTGCTGCCGCCGCCGTTCCCGCAGCACTCGGCAGCGCTATATTGACTGCATAAGTGGCAAAAACAACGCCGGGAATCAGCAGCGGACGGACTTTGGAAAGGCCTTTTGCCATAAAATTAATTAAATGTGTATCACATTCCGTGTACTTCATAACCATAGCAAAACCCATAACAGAGCAAACCGCCTGAATCAGCCCGCTATTGGTCATCTCTTTGGCAAAAGCATTCAGGGAAACCATCGGCGTACCCGCGACACACGCCATGATAATACCTGAGCCCAACAATACCAGTCGCGCATCATAGCGCTTGATTAACAGGTAAATGGTAATAAGCACAAGAATTACGCCCGCAACAATCATCATAAAAGATCTCTCCACGAAAAATTTCATAAGGTAGTTGGTGTCACAGCCTATTCCCTACCTCAAAAACCTTTCACCCTTTCCTTAAAGTAAAATAGCAAGGGCGCCTCTTGAAACAGCGTCTTTGCTATTTTACTAAAATTATATCATATCTTGGGCCGGAATTTCATAACATTATCGCTGCTCAGTCCCAGACAGCCGAAGGAATTATGATCAGGTATTTGCCGCCTCGATATTTTTGGTTGCGATGACATCGCTGTCAAGCCCCAGCACGTTTTCTATTACAACCTGCTTGCTTTGCACCGGCGCAGTCAGCCTGACTTTCTTGATCTCTTGCATGACTTCGAATATTTTAGCCTTGGGAATGGCCTTCGTCAGTCTTACGCTGACCAGCGGGAGATTGCCACCAGCAACAAGCACCGAAGTCGCGATATTTCTTTGCGGATCGGTCAACTCCTGCTCAACGTATTCTTTGCCGCGCGGACAGGTTGCCCCCTCGATGCCGGTTATCTTCCCGCCCTCAATCTCAGCCTCGATCTCGCAGCCGTTCGGGCATATGATACACGTGTATTCCTTCCTCATCTCACCACCACCTTAATATCTGCCGCTGACTTGATATCTGCTGTTTTAAGATTGAACTGGATCATTTCGGCCGGAATGGCTTTTTTCAGTTTTAGTGTTTTAATGACAGTATCGTTTTGCAGAACGTCGATCTCGCAATTCCGCAAAGGCTTTCTTACCCGCAGGGAAATTGAAAAATCCTTGGCACAGCTGACTTTTTGGGGAACGGTGTAACTGATATTCGCATCTGTCGTTATCTTTATTTTGCAGTCTGCCAGTTTGCCCGTCCCGAGGTAAGCGGCGACACTTTCGGCAAGTCCTTCCGCCTCCAGCGATACGAAGTCCACTAAATCATGTACATGCAAAACATTGCCCGCGGCAAACACGCCCTCTACCGTGGTTTGATAATTCTCGTCCACAAGCGGTCCTTTGGTCCTGTCGTCCAATTCCACGCCGCAGGCCAAAGACAGCTCATTTTCCGGGATCAACCCGACCGACAGCACCAGTGTGTCGCAATCATAATCCTTCTCTGTCCCGGGAATGGGTTTCATCTTATCATCGACTTTCGAGACGGTGACGCCCTGCAATCTTGCTTGGCCCTTGATCTTCGTAATCGTATGGCTTAAATACAGCGGGATATCGAAATCATTCAGGCACTGTTCTATGTTTCTCGGCAGGCCGCTGGGATAAGGCTGCACCTCGAATACAGCCAGTACTTCGGCCCCTTCCAGGGTCAGGCGCCGCGCCATAATCATCCCGATATCACCCGAGCCGAGAATGACAACCTTTCGGCCCACCATCGTGTTGTGCAGGTTGATATAAGCCTGAGCCACCCCGGCGGTATAAACTCCGGCAGGGCGCGAGCCCGGGATGCCGATTGCCCCTCTGGTTCTTTCCCGGCAGCCCATCGTTAAGATAACGGCCTTGGCCTGATAATCCAGAAAACCGTTTTTCGAAACGGTGACAACCCGTTTTTCCGGGGTGATATCAAGTACGGTAGTATCTGTGACATACTCAATTTTCAGCTCTTCGATCAGGTCGATAAACCGCTGGGAATATTCCGGCCCGCTCAGTGTCTGCCGGAACCGGGTGAGTCCGAAGCCGTCATGAATGCATTGTCTGAGGATACCGCCCAGTTGCTTCTCCCGTTCAATGATCAGAATATCTTTGACGCCCTTGTTGCGAAGCTTAACTGCTGCGGCCAGTCCGGCCGGACCGCCGCCGATAATGACAACATCTTTTTTAATCATCGCCGTCACACCCTCACCTTTCCTGCAAACATTGCAGAACCCGCCCGGCCATAGATGATTTCAGTTTCTTTTTTATTCAGTTCCTGTTTTATGATTTCGACGATCCTTGTCTCACAGTACCCGCCCTGGCACCGGCCCATCATGGCCCGGGTCCTGTTTTTCACCCCCAGCACCGTGTCAACCCCGAGACAATTATGCACCGCCTGCAGGATCTCTGCTTTTGTTACCGTCTCACACCGGCAGATGATTTCACCGTAAGCAGGATTATTTTTTATCAATTCTTTTTTCATTGCTTCACTTTGCTCAGAAAAATTCAAAATGCCTTTTCTTCGCGGGTTGAAACCCTGCTTCAGCACCAGGACTTCTTTCGCTTTAAAAAGCGCTACAGCCCTGCGGGCCAGCGGCAAGGCCGACGTTATGCCCGGCGATTCAATGCCGACAAGGTTGATCGTGTTGGGGGCTTCTTCCCTGGCCTCCAGCACGAAGTCCAGGGGCTGCTTGGTTTCCTTGTTGATAAGCTTCGGTCTTATCCCCGAAAAATTTCTGATGAAATATTCTCTTTTTGTATGCTTGAACATTTTTTGCCCGTCGATAATCAGCTTTTCCAGGCAAGGCGACGTGTTCCCGTAATCTTCAAAGTCCTCGACCAGTTCGGAGTCCGGCCCGATCAGAACATTGCCGTCCACCGTCAGCGTTGCATGCGTGGCAAAGCCACCGCTCGGTCCCGGTGCCGGGTAAACCGGCATATTCAGGAACTTTCCCGCCTTCTTATCCAAAATAATGTATTCGCCTTTGAAGCCGCCGATGGTATAGCCGTCAATGCCCAGCATCGTGGATACTTTGGCTGAATTCAGGCCGGCGCAATTGACAACCCACCTGGTTTGAAATATGCCTTTATTGGTAGTGACCGCATAGACCCCGTTTACTCTTTGTATCGCGTTCACTTCATGATCGAAATAAAAATCCGCCCCGTTTTGCTTGGCGTTTTCGGCCAGAGCCACCGTATAGATAAACGGATTCAAAATGCCGCTTGTCGGCGAATACATGGCGAACTCACCGCCGGCGCTGGAATCGAGTTCTTCCAGCCTCTTCTTGTCGATGATTTCCAGCCCGGGAACGCCATTGGCGTCTCCTACAGCCTTAAACTTCAATAAACTCTGCCTGTCTGCATCCGTAAAGCCGACGATTACTTTACCGGTTCTCTTAAACGGGACATCCAGTTCCCGGGCTACCTGATCAAATTCGGCATTGCCTTCGACACTGCACTGGGCCCGCAGGGAGCCGGTCTTATACGTAAAGCCGGCGTGCAGCACGCCGGAATTTCTGCCGCTTGTTTCCGCGCAGACATCCAGTTCTTTTTCCAGGACACCTATTTTCAGCTGGTAACGGGAAAACTCTCTGGCAACCGCGCTGCCCACAACTCCCCCGCCGATAATTAACAGATCATAAACATCCGTCACTTCATAAGCCCCCATTCTATTCCGGCGATATTTAAAATGCAAAATGGCTACCCGGTATCAGCAGGTAACCATTTTGCACGGAACACCTACTACAGCCAGGTGCCAAGTTCGGTTAGATTTCCGTCATGGTCAAAGGTCAGCCCGGCCGGTTCACCGAGGACGGTGAGATCCGGATGGTTCCGGACATCAGGCAGCATGCTTTCCGAGACATAGATTTCCCCGAGATGCAGGGTGTTGGCAATCCGCACCATGCGGATTTTCGCGGGGTCGCTTACATTGCAGGTCTTGACGGCCGCCTGGATGGCCAATTTATCACTATCCATCAGGAGAGGTATCCGGCCCGAGTCAGTCACCGTTGAGGTTAACAAGTTGGCATAAGTGAAACTGAGGTCGATCTTGTTGAACAGACGACGGGTCGTGATATCCGCCAACCCCATGCCGCAGGCATTGCCGTGACTCCGCTCCGTGAGGTCCAGCACCACCATTCGCGTGGCCGAAGGACCGGCGTTGACATACGGAGTCGGCGCCCGGCCGGTAGTGTAGGGATCCATCCCGCCGCCGGAAAATTCTTTGCCCATCTGATCGACAACCAGAATATCCATGGGGTGCAGCAGCAGTCTGGGCATATTGGCTTTGGCTTCCACCAGCAGGTTACGTTCGGTGTCAATAATATCTTCGGCGCCGATTGCTACGATTTTTGCCACTTGGTCATAAGCATTCTCAACTGTACCGATGCCAAAAAGGAACGGCAGCTTGGCCAGTTTGATCCTGGCCATTTCCACAATGAAATCCGCCATGTACTTGAATCCAAGGGTATGGCAGGAGTCGGCCCCTTTTTGTTTGCCCAGGCCGATGGTGATCATCTTGACCAGGCCGCTTTCGTTGGGGCCGGTGAAGGCATTATGCGCCTTGATCCGGTTAATGACGATAATGCCGTCGGCCTCATAGGCATTTTTGTCAACAAGGACCGGCAGCCCATTGTCCAGGACGCCGAGTTCGACGACATCCATGGACGACAGGATAGGACAGCCGGAGCTCGCTTCAGTGACCCCCAGCGCGGCCAGCACTTCGATCTGCCCCTGGGCGGTAGCGCCGCCGTGGCTCCCCATCGCCGGAACGATAAAGGGCTGGGCCCCCAGCTTTTTCAGCTCGGCTACCGTGACTTTCGCGATTTCGGAGATTCCGGCCATGCCGCGGCTGCCGACACCCACGGCGATGCGGGCCCCGGGTTTGACACGGCAGGCTATGTCCGGCCGCTGCATTTCGGCGCGCACCACCGCGGCGATGTCCTTAATCTTCGTCGCCGAAAAATTCTGCTTTACCCGGACCATCCGCGGAAGATACATTTCATTCAGCAAATCTTCGATGATTCCCATATTCTTATTACCACCTTATTTCAACGAAATCCATGAACCGACCTGCCTATTTGGTCTCGGCTTCCACAAAATAGCGGTGCCGCAGCGGTTGGCCCGGTTTTACAAACTGCCAGATCACCGCACCGATGATACCCGCAAGACCGGTGACCAAAATAGCCGAATCCCAGCCATAAGCCGTGACTACCCAGGCAGTTACCGGGGGAGCGGCCGCTCCGATCAGGTTGCCGCAAAAATTCATCCAGCCGGAAACCGTCCCGGAGAATCTGCCGGCAAGGTCGGTACAGCTGGTCCAGGCCGAGTTCATGTTAAAGCCCAATGCCGCCAACGCCAGGGTTAACCACAGGACGGTGAGCCATCTGTCCGGGGTTGTGGCCGCGAAGTACAGGCCGACGCCGCAGAGCAGCAGTCCGATCGACGCAAGGGGCGTACGGATTTTGGTCTTCGATACGCCTTTTTTTACAAGGTAGTCGCTGAGAAAGGCGCACACCCAGTTACCCACGACAATCCCGAAACTGGGCAGC
>JARLHY010000118.1 GCA_031292015.1 Negativicutes bacterium
CACCGCCTGCCTGCCCTGCTCAGCTTCCTGGGATGTGCCGCCGGCGATCCGGGCCACCGTATGGGCAGTCTCCGAAATCCGGCCGGTGCTTGCCGCCATCTCCTGGGCCACCGCCGCTATCTGCTCGGCCGACTTCGCCTGTTTGTCAGTGCCCTGGGCGATTTCGGTGATGGAGCCGGCCACCTGGTTGGCGGCGTCGGCCGACTGATGGGCGCTGGCGGTCAGCTCCTGGCTGGCGGCGCTCACCTGTTCGGCCTGGGACTGGACCGTGGCCACAAGGTCGCGCAGGTTGCCCCTCATCTCGCGAAACCCTTTGGCCAGCTGGCCGATTTCATCCTGGGACGTGACTGTGGTCTCCCGTTCGCGCAGGTCCCCCTGAGTCAACAGCGCCGCTTCGTCCCGGATGGCGATCACCGGTGCGGCAAATCGTTTGCTGATGACAACGATGAAGACCACCGCCAAAACGAGGAAGGCCAGCGACACGCTCAGCACCGTTTTGGTCAGTGTCGCCACCTCTTTGGTAACTTCCGCTTCCGGGGCGGAGACGATCATGACCCAGCGCTGGCCGCCAGGCAGTTCGATGGGGGTGTATACAGCCACGCGGGTTACGCCGTCAACAAAGCTGTATATGCCTCTGGCCTGCTTACCCGATTCGGCTGCTGCTTTAAACAGAGCAATCAGACGGTCATCCAGTTCGGTTGCCTGCAGTTTCAGCTCAGGGTTGATTTTCTTCTCGGTGTAGTTCAGTTTGCCGACAAGTTCCGGCATTTTGGGATGGGCCAGGATGAGGCCCGAGTCGTCAGCGACGGCCCCGTAACCGGTGTCTTTAAATTTCAGGTCTTTGATGAGCTCGACCAAATGGTCCATCCCGTACGTCGCGCCAATCACCCCGATGAGCTGTCCGTTGGCGATAGCCGGGACAGCCAGAACGATCGAGGCCTTGCCGGTACCTCTTGAGATCAAGGGTTCGGAGACATAGGCTTGTTTGGTTGTCACGACCTTTTTAAAGTACTCCCGGTCGCCGAGCTGGGCTGACGTCCCATCCGAACGCGTCGCCGAACCGTCTGGAGCGATATAGATGACATAGTCGAACTGTTTAAACTGTCTGGCCCCCTGGGTTATGGCATCCATGATCTGGGCCTTGTCGCCCGAACGGATGCGGGCCGTGCTGGCGATTCCTTCCAGCCCGATAACCATTTCCCGCATGTCGGCCTGCAGGCGGTTGGCATAGTCGGTCCCTACCGCAATCGCCGTCTCGTCCACGCTTTGGGCCAGGGACTGCCGGGACAGGTAATAACTGACCCCGGACAGCACTCCGAACGACAGGATAAAAAAGGGCAGCAGAATAAGAAGCAGATGGGCCTGAATGGTTGTCGCTCTCATGTTGTTCAACCCCTCTTTCTTTTCATGAACGATGCAAATGCTTCCCAATCCCTGCCGCTGCAGAAATAACGCCTGTCCCACGATCTGGCAAGAAAAGCAAAACGGAACTCTATCTGTTATATTATCCATACCGTCGACAATATCCTGTTATATTTGCTATTATTCGACATTATTTTCTTCGAATCTACTTTTCCTTTTCCGCCGCTGCTGGTCATCTCCGGTTTCACCCTCCCGCGAAACGCCTACAGGCTATTTTGTCATGGGTTTTCGGCAAAGAAAAGGCCCGGCTGCCATAGCCAGGCCCTGATGCATTCATGAAGCTTAAACCCGGAACTTCGACACCGCTTCCTGCAGGTCCCCCGCCAGTTTCGCCAGGCCCTGGCTGGAAGATGCGATCTCTTGCATCGAGGCCGACTGCTCCTCGGTGGCGGCCGACACCGTCTGGGCCTCGCCGGCATTTTCCCGGCTCACTCTGTCGATTTCCCGGATCGACGATACCAACGTCTGGCTGGAGGTAGCCATATGATCCAGCGAATCCGAGATCTCCCCGATCTGCTCCGAAAGCTGGATCACGGCCCCGGCAATCTTCCTGAAGGTCTCGCTGGCGGCGTTGACGACAGCAACCCCGGCTTTGACTCCGTCCGTCCCGGCCTGGGTGGCGGTTACGGCCTGATCCATATTCACCTGATTCCTGCGAATGAGTTCCCCAA
>JARLHY010000119.1 GCA_031292015.1 Negativicutes bacterium
CTGCCTGACATCTATGACAGGAAGACCTCCTCGCCAGGGGTGCTGAAGACTTTGTGCGCCCCGTTCGCCGACGCCGGCTTCCAGTTCGCCATTCCACCGGTTTTCCCGCTGCGCGACACCGGCGAAGCGTATGAAGTAAAACTGGCTGTCCGTCCGCCGCCTGTAGTCAAGTCCGGAGCAAAAACCCCTCAGCCACGCTGAGGGGTTTCTTTGCGGGTGGCAGGAATTGGGGCCGGCAGGCCAAAATATATAGGTAGAACCGAAGGAGGCTTTACAATGAAAGTATCCGAAGCCCTGGAAAGGCGCCGCGCCATCCGGGATTATGATCCGGATTTCGTTATTCCTGAGGAGGTGCTGCGGCGCCTGTTCTCAATGGTGAAACTCACGCCCTCGCCGATGAACCTGCAGCCGTGGGAATTCATTGTTGTCCGGAATGCCGAGGTGAAAAAGAAGCTGCGAGCCTGCGCCAACAACCAGGTACAGGTCGAACTGGCCTCGGCTACGGTGATCGTGCTGGGCAACACCGACATGACGGCCCATTTTGAACCGGCTTTCGCCGACCTGCTGGCCAAGGGCGGTACCAGCCCGGAACGCATCGAGGGCTCCCGCCGCTATGTCCGGAAGTTTGACGGGGACCTGCGGTACCGTGAGCTGTGGGTGTCACGCTGCGCGGGCCTGGCGGCCATGACGCTGATGCTTGCCGCGCAGGAGCTTGGGCTCGACTCGGGCCCGATGGACGGTTTCTCCCCCGACAAGCTGGTCACCGCGTTCAACATCCCGCCCAACTACCTCCCGGTGATGCTTATCGCCCTCGGCAGGCGGGCCGCGGAGCCGCCCTTCGGCCGCCTGTGGCGGCGGGAGTTCGATGAGATGGTCCATATCGACAATTTTTGACGGTGAAAGGGCTGAATCTGATGCTTGGAGCTTTCACTCTCGGCTGGGCCGTCATTTATGCCAACCGGACTTCCATGTATCCGCTGCTGTCGGTCATCGCCGCTGATCTGGGATTGTCCTCAACCCAGGCCGGGTTTCTGACCAGCAGCTATTTCTTTTTTTATGTGCTGATGCAGATCCCGGCGGGAGTCGCAGGGGACCGTTTCGGCCTGAAGAGGGTTCTCCTGGTGATGTTCACCCTGGCGACCCTGGGGATGCTGGGGCTTGGCCTGGCCGGCACCAGTTTCACCGCTCTGCTGGCTTTCACCGCACTGCATGGTCTGGGGGCGGGGGCTTATTATCCGGCGTCCTACGGCACCATTTTGCAGGTGGTGGCGCCGGAGCGCCGCGGCCTGAGTTCGGCGATCATCGGCAGCGGCATGGCTCTTGGCCTGTTCGCCGGGCTGGCGGTAAGCGGCCCGCTGTACGGCTATCTGGGCAGCTACCGGGCGCCTTTTCTGCTGCTGTGCGGGCCCAGTTTGCTCATGCTGGCTTACTTTCACTTCGCGGTGCCGAACGTAAAGGGAGCCAGCAGCCCCGGCTGGGCGGAGTACAAAGCGGTCCTGGCTGATAAAGAGCTCTGGCTCATCAATATCATCTCGTTTTGCGGACTGTACGGTTTCTGGGTGGCGGTAGCCTGGGGCCCCACTTTTCTGAAGCTGGAGCGGGGTTTCAGCCTGGGCCAGTCCGGCTTCTACACCGGCCTTGTGGCCATCATGGCGGTCCCGGCTGCGCTGCTGTGGGGCAGGCTGTCCGACCGCTACGGCCGTTGGCCGCTGGCTCTGATAGTGCTGCCGGCCTCCGCGGCAGTACTGCTGTGCCTGTCGCAGTTGACGGACTATACCGCTATTTTGGCCACGCTGCTGGCCTTCGGCCTGTTCAGCAACTCGGCTTTTGTGCCGATCATGGTCTCCTGGACGGCCGATATCGCCGAAACCCGTTACCCTGGACTGATGGGGGCCGCTGTCGGTGTCTTCAACTGTGCAACCATGTCCTCAGCTATTTTCGCGCCGGTGGTCTCCGGGTATCTGCGCGATGTCACCGGCTCGCTGGTCCCTGCCATCATCGCCGGCAGCGCCATCATGCTGCTCGGCAGTTGTCTGATCCTGCTGCTGCCGCGTACGGCTAAGGTGGAGACAGAAAAAAGGCAGGCGTAATCGCCTGCCTTTTTTATTGCGAATGTTATATGGGGCCGCATTCCCTGGCAACCGCCTCCATCAGGGCCTGATGCAGTTTGCGGGCTACCGGGCCGACTTTTCCGTCGCCCACCGGCGCGCCGTCCAGCTGGATGAAGGGCATGATTTCGGTGGTGGTACCGGTGACGAAGGCTTCTTCGGCTTTTTTGACGAAAGCGACGTCGAAGGCCTTTTCCACCAGGGTCAGACCGAGCTGCTGAACAAGCCGCTCGACGATGACGGTCCGGGTGATGCCCCGGAGGATCAGGTTGCTCAGGGGGTGGGTCCACAGGACGCCGTCCTTGACAACAAAGAAGTTGCTGCTGGAACCCTCGGTGACGATACCGTCGCGCACCTGGATACCTTCAAAAACGCCAGCGTCTTTGGCCTGCTGTTTAGCCAGCAGGTTGCCCAGCAGGTTGATGGACTTGATATCGCAACGCAGCCAG
>JARLHY010000120.1 GCA_031292015.1 Negativicutes bacterium
CAGAGCATCTATACCTATAGGCCTGAAGCGCAAGACAGGTTTATCGGCAAGGAATGCTTTTTTTATGATGTAAGGGAGGCTAAGCGCCATGGGCGACGAGAGGCTGCCGGAATACCCAGTGTGGCAGTATTTGCATCAGGCCCACGCCAATCCGGTCCAGGAAGTGCTCCGCCAGCTTGTTCAGACAAAGGGGGAGGAACTGGCCGCCATTCGCAATACTCCGTTTCGAAAAAGCATCGAGGCGGAAAAAGTGCTGGCTGATGGTATGGCCAAATACGGCTTCTGGCATTCAGTGACCAACCGGAAATATCGGCCGCTGTTTAAAAAAGGCCTGAATTTCGAAATCGATTTTTATCATCCCGGACTGGAAATTGCGGTAGAAGTGGAGAAAGGCGAGATCAGCAACATCTGGAAAAACATCTGTAAATTTGCCGAATCGCCGGTTGTCCGCCATGGTGTGTTGCTTGTCCCGCTGGTGCGGCAGGGCCAGCAGACAAGCAGTGAATTCTATCAGAATACCATCAAGCGGCTGGTTCACATTGAAAGGATATTTTCCTTCATCGACAGCCTGCTCATCATTGGTTATTAGAAAAACGCCGCTTTGACACAAAAGGATAAGCGGCGTTCGCTATTGGCAATGCCGCTCATGTTAGGCTATAATATATTCATGTTGACAGGGGAGAATATATGCGAAAAGTCGTTGTCACCGTAGTCGGCACCCAGACCGACGCCAGCGGCGGGGCAGACCGGATCGAGCTGGTGGCCGCAGGTACCTGCCAGGAAAAGAACGGAGTACAGTACATCACCTACCGCGAAAGCGAGCTTTCCGGCATGGAAGGTACCACTACGCTGCTCAAGGTGTTTGCCGATCATTTTGCCGTCGTCCGGATGGGAGCCGTGGAGCATAAACAGGAGTTTTATCTGGGGGAAAAAAGTCACAGTACATATATTACACCCTTTGGCGCCATGAAAATGTGCGCATTTACCAGGCGTATGGAATTGGCCGTGACATGCGGTACGGGTTGTTTATCCGCCGAGTACGAACTGGAGATAAACGGCCGGTGGCAGAGTTCCAATACGTTGTCGGTCACGATTCGGGAGGAAGAATAGCAATGGAAGTGAAGGAATTACTCGCCGCAGCGATCACCGCCGCGGCTCAGCAGGCGATTGCAGCCGGCGAACTGCCGGCGGCAAAGTTGCCGGAGGTCATGCTCGAAGTGCCGCCGCAAAAGGAATTCGGTGATTTCGCCACCAATTTCGCCATGCAGCTGGCCCGTTCGGCCAAAACCAACCCGCGGCTGATCGCCGAAGCGCTCACCAAGAGACTGAACGCCGCCGCCGCGATGGACAAGCACCGCCCGGAGGCTCTCAGCTGGCTCAAGGAAGCCAAGCTGGCCGGTCCGGGTTTCATTAATTTTTATCTTCGGCCGCAGTGGCTTTATGATCTGCTGGCTGAAGCCCTGAAGGCCGGCGCGGATTTTGGCCGGGCCGAGCCGGGAAGCGGCGAACGGATTCAGGTGGAATTTGTCAGCGCAAATCCCACCGGCCCCCTTCATGTCGGCCATGGCCGGGGAGCGGCCGTGGGCAGCGCTCTGGCCAACCTTCTCAAGGCGGCCGGATATGATGTCCAGACCGAATTTTATATCAACGACGCCGGCAACCAGATCGACAATCTGGCGGCTTCGGTGGACGCCCGCTACCGGCAGCTGCTGGGATATCAGGTTGATTTCCCCGAGGACGGCTACCACGGGCAGGATATTGTGGACACCGCCCAGCGGATTATCGACGGCTGCGGGACCCGTTATCTTCTGATGCCGCCGGGGGAACGCCTGGCGGTGTTCAAGGAGCTGGCTCTGTCCGAGAAGCTGGCTGCGCTGCAGGAAGACCTTGAAGCCTTCGGTGTGACCTTCGACAACTGGTTTTCCGAACGGTCCCTGTATGCCGCCGGGGCGATCGACGCCACCTGCACCCAGCTCCGGAGCGGCGGGTACATCTACGAAAAGGAAGGCGCTCTGTGGCTGAAATCCACTGACTACGGTGACGACAAGGACCGGGTGGTCATCCGGGACAACGGTGTTCCAACCTACCTGGCGGCTGATATAGCTTATCACCGCGATAAATTTCAGCGCGGATTTTCGCGGGTAATCAATATTTGGGGTGCCGACCACCATGGCTACATCTGCCGGGTGAAGGCGGCGATCGCGGCCCTGGGCTATGACCCCGAAAGCCTGGAAGTACTGATCCTGCAAATGGTTAACCTCTTCCAGCAGGGCCAGTTGGTGAAAATGTCGAAACGCACCGGGCAGGGGGTCACTCTGACCGAATTGATCGAAGAAGTCGGCTGCGATGCCGCCCGCTTTTTCTTCATCATGCGGTCCATCGACAGCCAGTTGGACTTTGATCTTGATCTGGCCAAATCTCGCACCAACGAGAACCCGGTTTACTATATTCAGTACGCTCACGCCCGGATTTGCAGCATTTTCCGGCAGGCGACCGAGGCCGGGATTGCCCTGCCGGCCGCAGACAACGCGCCCCTGGATCTTCTGGTCAGCCCTTGCGAAACCGATCTTATTAAAAAAATCGGCGAATATCCGGCTGAAATCGCCATGGCGGCCCGGGAACGGGCGCCACACCATCTTGCCCGTTACGCCCATGAACTGGCCGGCTTGTTCCACACCTTTTACAATCAGTGCCGCGTAATCGGCGTCGAACCGGACTTGCAGGCCGCCCGGCTGGCCTTGGTCAGCGCCGTTCAGAATACCGTCCGCTCGGCTTTGGCGATTTTAGGAGTGGCGGCTCCGGAGAAAATGTAGAAAAAACCTCGCAGTGTAAAGATAGTTTATCAACCAACGCCCGTCGGAAAAAGAGGATTTTATTCCCCCGTGGTGAATATTACCTTGTAATTTTGAACGATTTGGGCGGAGGGAACTAAATATGGCGGACATTGCCAATCAGTTGTCGGAAGTTGATTTGGCATATCATGTTTTGGCAGAAAAAAGGACAGCACTCTATTTTCGCGAATTAATCAGTGAAGTGCTGACAAAGAAGGGAAGGCCACTCCCTTCCATCGCCCATGCAATGGCGGAGGTTCACACCCAGATCAATATGGACAGCCGCTTTGTCCACATGGGTAAAGGCATGTGGGGGCTGACCGAGTGGCTGCCGCAACGGGGTGGCCGCGCTGTCGAGGAAACGGCGGCGACCATTTCGGATTTAAGTCTGCGCCGGGAAAAACTGCTGGCGGAGATCCAACAAGATTATCCTGCAGCTTCTTTGGATGCCGAAGAAAGCGAATAGGGCTGAGGCTGGATGTTGACGATAAATTCAGGGAATACGGTTATGACCGCTTTTTAGGAGGATTATTTATGGCAAAATACGTTTTTGTTACCGGGGGGGTTGTATCTTCGCTTGGCAAGGGTATAACTGCCGCGTCTTTGGGCCGTCTGTTGAAAAACAGAGGCTTTAAAGTCACCATCCAGAAGTTTGACCCCTACATCAATGTCGATCCCGGGACAATGAGTCCCTATCAGCACGGTGAAGTTTTCGTCACCGAGGATGGAGGAGAAACCGACCTCGATCTGGGGCACTATGAGCGGTTTATCGACATAAACCTGTCCAAGAGCTCCAACGTCACCGCCGGTAAGATCTACTGGTCGGTCATCAGCAAGGAGCGCAAGGGCGATTACCTGGGAAGCACCGTTCAGGTTATTCCCCATATCACCAATGAAATCAAGGAGCGGCTGTATCGGATCGCCAAAGAGGATAATGCTGATATCGTTATCGCTGAAATCGGCGGAACGGTTGGCGACATCGAGAGCCTGCCTTTCCTGGAGGCCATTCGTCAGGTCAAAAAAGAAGTCGGCCGGGACGATGTGGTCTATATTCATGTTACCCTGATTCCTTACATTTCGGCGGCCGGCGAGTTGAAGACCAAGCCAACGCAGCACAGTGTCAAGGAATTGCGCAGCATCGGGATTCATCCGGATGTCATCGTTTGCCGGACCGAGCACAATATCTCGTCCGACATGCGGGAAAAGTTGGCTTTATTCTGTGATATCGACATCAACGCCGTGATCCAGAACAAAAATGCGGCTAGCATATACCAAGTGCCTTTGATGCTGGAAGAAGAGGGTCTGGACCGGATCGTTCTCGGAAAGCTCGGTCTGAAAAACGGTAAACCGGACATGAGCGAGTGGCAGGCACTGGTTGACAAGATTCTCTGTCCGTCGAAAAGCGCCACCATCGCCATTGTCGGTAAATATGTCGCCCTGCAGGACGCCTATATGAGTGTTTCCGAATCGCTCCGCCACGCCGGCATCGCCAACGACACCGCCATCAACATCCGCTGGGTCAACGCCGAGGAGATCGAGGCGCCGTGCACCGATCTGGCCGCTTGCTTCAAGGATGTCGACGGTATTCTGGTGCCGGGCGGGTTTGGTGACCGCGGTATCGAAGGCAAGATCAAAGCCATTGAGTACGCCCGTACCAACAAGATACCCTTCTTCGGACTGTGTCTTGGCATGCAGTGCGCCGTAATCGAGTTCGCCCGCAATCACTGCGGTTTGGACGGCGCCAACAGTACCGAATTCAACCCCGATACGGCTCATCCGGTCATCGACCTGATGCCGGAGCAGCTGGCGGTGGAAGAAAAGGGCGGGACGATGCGGCTGGGGGTTTATCCCTGCAAGGTCATGGAAGACACTCTGACCGAGGCGGCCTACCAGGATGAGATCATCTACGAGCGGCACCGCCACCGCTTTGAACTCAACAACGCCTTCCGGCAGAAACTCACCGACGCCGGAATGATTATTGGCGGCACGCTGCCCAGCGGGCGGCTGGTGGAAATCATCGAAATAAAGGATCACCCCTGGTTTTTGGGGACTCAGTTCCATCCGGAATTCAAGTCCCGTCCCAATAAGCCCCATCCGCTCTTCCGCGATTTTGTGAGAGCGGCGCTGGCTTGTCAAAAAAAGTAATGCAATCGATCTGATTGGCTCTTGAGTGAAGGCTGTTTAGAGCTCCGGCGTGCTTCCCGGGTCTACGGTCCGCAGTGCTTTCAGTCCTAAGGTTAGTATCTCCGGGATCTTCCGCGGGGCGCACCAGGACTGTAGCAGGACGGTAGACGCCGGGATGGCTGGCGGGCTTTTAGACAGCCTTCATCTGTAGGCGTTACTTTTCTGCTGGTTTGAGCATAGTAATTAAGGGAGAATTGTCAGCAAAGGCGGGGATGTCCATGTTCAAAAAGTCTGTAATTTTGGTTATTGCGGCGGTTATTGTCGTTTCGTTGGCGGCGGCCGCGTTTTGGGGTCCGGCGGCGAAACGGCAGGCGTCGGTCAGGGAGCAGAACAAGATAGCGATTATTTATATCGACGGAGTGATTATCGGCGGCCGGGGCCAGGCCAGTCTGCTGGGCGATTCGGGCGGCACCGACGCCGTTATCCGGCAGCTGCATGACGCCCGGGACGACGCCGGCGTCAGGGCCGTAATTTTAAGGATCAACAGCCCGGGCGGCAGCGCGCCGGCCTCCCAGGAGGTTGCCGACGAGGTGAAGAAGCTGAGAGCCACCGGTAAGCCTGTGGTTACCTCAATGGCCGATATGGCGGCTTCCGGCGGTTATTGGATCGCGGCGGTCACCGATAAAATTTATGCCAATCCGGCCACGATAACCGGCAGTATCGGCGTATATATACCCTACGCCAACTGGGAAGAACTGTACAACAAAATCGGCATTCACCAGGAAAAGATAAAAAGCGGGCCCCACAAGGATATCCTGTCGCCGGAACGGCAGATGACGAAGGATGAACGGGCCATTATTCAAACCATGGTCGACGATCTGTACAACCAGTTCGTCACCGTGGTGGCTGAAGGGCGTCACATGGATCCGGACAAGGTCCGGCAGCTGGCCGACGGCCGCGTATATACCGGCAGTCAGGCCAAAGAAGTGGGACTGGTCGACGAGATGGGGACGATGTACGATGCCATCGACGGCACAGCCAAGCTCGCCGGCATCCAGGGAAAGCCGCAGATCAAGGAGTATGGCAAGCAAACTCCCTGGCAGCTGATTTTCGGTTCCAACAGCCAGTTCAGTCTGGAGAATATTTTGACCAAGCAGTTGAAAAACGAGCTGCCGATCACGGCTCCGCTGGCGTTGCCGGAAAGATGGTAGGTGAAAACTGATGGGTAGCTTTATGGAAACTTTGTATGATGTCCTGTTTCGCCCTGCGGCCGCGATGCGCCAGATTGCCGGGCAGAAACTGGTAGGTCAGGCTATGGCGGCCTTTTTCCTCAGTGTGCTGATTCCGGCCGGAGCGGCCTATTTTGCTTTCCGCAGCGGCACCATGGCGAGCTTCATGACCGTTTTCCTTGTCGGACAGACCTTGGGCAGCCTGTTTGTCTGGTTCTTCGGGTCAGCCGTCCTGAGCCTGATCGCCGAGTTTTTTGGCGGACGGGGCACGGCTCTCGGCCTGTTCGCAGCCTTGGGCTTCACCCATGTTCCCCGGATTTTCGCGGTCCCCTTCCTGGTGCTGGCTATGTTGCTGCCGGCTCCGGGCGCGGCGATTGTGGCGGCGGCCACCTCGCTTGCTGTCGTTTTTTGGACCTTGGTGCTGGACGTTTTGGCTGTCAAAGAAACTTACGAAATCACCAGCGCCAAGGCCGTCCTGGTGCTGATGGCGCCGCTATTCTGCGTCGGCGCGGCCGTCCTTATTTTACTGGTCTTTGTCGGAACAGCTTTTTTGCCGGGATGGATCCGGTAATGTGGCGGCGGCTGGTCGGGCTAGCGATTATTATTATGCTGTTTTCTGCCGGTTGCGCCAGGGACAGGTCGCCGGTCGCCGGACTCACCCCCCTGCCTTCGTCGGCGGGGGCTGCCTGGGGCCTGCCTGACAGCCTGGTTGTGAGCGGCGACGGCAACACCTGCCGGCCGGTTCAGGGCGCCTCGCTGGGAGCGGACGCCGCGTTGGAACTGGCTGCCGGCGGCAAAGGCGGTCTGGAGTATTTTCGGGAAATCAGCGCCAGTCTGCCAAGCCGGTTTGCTATTCGGCTGCATTTTTTGTCGACGCAGGGGACAGGCCGGGTCAGGCTGACCGCCCTTGGCGCTGACAACCACGCGATTGCGACCTTGGGCTGGGTGAGCACCGGCCCGTTGCCGGCGGAAGGCGGATCAGCCAAATGGCTTGATCTGCGCTCGGCCTATAACTTTGACGGTACCTGGCTGGCTATGTCCGGCGAGCCTGCCGAAATGTTCGCCAGACAGCTGCCGGGGAGCAGTTTGGCCGGAGTCGCGAAATACCGGCTGAGTGTGGATGTGG
>JARLHY010000121.1 GCA_031292015.1 Negativicutes bacterium
CCCGGTCACGTTGGGGGGCGGAATGACAATACTGTAAGGGGTCTTCTCCTGATCGACCTCGGCGTGAAACAGGCCGTTCTTCTCCCAAAATTCGTACCACTTGCTCTCCTGGGCCTGAGGATCGTACACTGTCGGGATATTTTTTTCTTCCATTGGGCTCCTCCTCAAACTGATTTCCGTGAACAAAAAAGTCCTTCCATCCATCGAAGGACGAAAGAACTGCTTCCGCGGTACCACCTTGCTTTCCGGTCACCCCTTAAAGGCTCACCGGCTTACCGTCAGTAACGCGACGAAACGGTCATGCCTACTCTTTTCAGCATGACGGCTCCAGGATGACTTTCCGCCGAATTTGCCGTGAAGCCTTGCAGCCTGAGGGCCTCTTCTCTGGACCGGCCGGATGCGGCGTACTCTTCCCTTCGCAGCCTGTACTCTACATGGATTGTAACTGATATAGCTACAATATACTTCGAGCTATGTCAATTGTCAAGTTTGCCCTTCACCGCCTTCAGCTCTTGTTTGGAAAATGCAGGAATTGGTTATTATAAGGCGAAATGTGTAAAAATATTACAAATCGGGGGTGCCAAATGTATTTTTGGAAAGTCGACTCCCTGAGGGAAGATCTCCGCACCGACAGTGTCTGCCAGCTCGACAAGCTGAAGTACCTGCTGGCTTACTTGCTGCTGACCGTCGTAGTCGCGCCTGCCTTGCGCCCGCCGACCGCTCTGGCGATATATCCTCTCTCCCAGCTCCTAGTCATCCTCGGCGGTACCGTCTGGTGCTATGTCAGCAATAGCAGGGGCGACGGCAAAGATTTCTTCGAACGCTACATCTGCCTCCAGGTGCCGCTACTCATCCGCCTCACCCTCCTCTATTTCGGAGCCATCGTTCTCTTGTCCCTCGTCGCCGGCTCCCAGTTTAGTCATCTGATGATCACCAATATCAAGATGGCCATCTATTTATCATCTGCCCTCGGCCTTGGGTTTCATTTTCTGCTCTTTGCCTGGCTCCAGCTGCACATCACTCGCCTGGCAACCCCAGTCGTCCCAGCGTCGCCGCTGGTTGGTCAAGGCAACGTTGTCGAATAATTCCGCAGGATTTCTTCGATTTATAGCGAATTTAGGATAAATCCATTCTACCAGTCTGGCGATAGGAGCGTATCCATGAAGCAAATAGTCCTCACCATCGACGGCCGTCAGATAACCGTCAACCACCAAACATCCATACTCAACGCCGCCCGCCTGCTGGATATTCATATCCCCACCCTCTGCCACCTCGCCGACCTGACGCCTGAAGGCAGTTGCCGGATTTGCGTCGTCGAAGTGGCCGGTCTTCGCAGCTTGGTGTCAGCCTGTACCCACCCAGTCAGCGAAGGCCTGGTGGTGCGCACCAACTCTCCGGCCATTGAGGACGCCCGCCGCTTGGTGGTTGAAATGCTGCTTGCCAATCACCCGGCCGACTGTCTGACCTGCCAGAAAAGCCTCGACTGCGAACTGCAACGTCTGGCCCAGGATCTCGGGGTAAGAACAGTCCGGCTCAAAGGCGCCATTCGCGAATATCCGCTGGACGACTCCAATCCCTTTATCATCCGGGACAACACCAAATGTATCCTGTGCGGCCGCTGTGTCCGGGCCTGCAAAGAACTCCAGTGCTGCAACGTTCTGGATTGGTCGGAGCGCGGCTTCAACAGCAAGGTCACACCTGCCTTTGATAATGACATGGCCGAATCGGACTGCGTCTTCTGCGGCACCTGCGTTTCCGCCTGCCCGGTGGGCGCGCTGACCGAAAAGCCCCTTTTCGGCACCGGCCTGCCTGATAAAAAAGTAACCACTACCTGTCCCTTCTGCGGGGTGGGTTGTAATTTCGACCTAAACGTAAAAAACGGCAAAATCATCGGCGTCACCTCCCATGTGGACAGCCCGGTCAACGGCCGCCTGCTGTGTGTGAAGGGACGCTTCGGCACCGACTTCGTCCACAGCCCGGACCGGCTGACCACCCCTCTCATAAAAAAAGATGGCCATTTTATCGAAGCCACCTGGGACGAAGCTCTGTCCCTGGTAGCCGACAAGCTGGGGGCCATTAAAGAGACCTACGGCGGCGATGCCATCGCGGCGCTGAGCTCGGCCCGCTGCGTCAATGAGGAAAACTACCTGCTGCAAAAATTCATGCGCGCGGTCATCGGCACCAACAATGTCGATCACTGCGCCCGAACCTGACACAGCCCCACCGTGGCCGGTCTGGCCACATCATTCGGTTCCGGGGCAATGACCAATTCCATCAACGAAATCCCTGACAGCGAAGTCATGTTTGTCATCGGCGCCAACCCGCCGGAAGCCCACCCGGTTATCGGCGCAAAAATGCGCCAGGCGTTGGCCAAAGGAGCCAAGCTCATCGTCGCCGACCCGCGCAAAACCGAGCTGGCCCAGCGAGCCTCCATCTGGCTGCGCTTAAAACCTGGCAGCGACGTCGCCCTGATCAATGGCCTGCTCCACCTGATCATCGCCAACAGTTGGCACGATGAAGAGTTCATCGCCCACTGCACCACCGGTTTTGAAACTGTGGCGCAAACCGTGAAAAAATACACCCCCGCCTATGTCGCGAAAATTACTGGTGTCGCACCCGAGACCCTCTATTCGGCAGCCAAACTTTACGCCACCGCTGGCCGGGCGTCGATCTTCTACACCCTCGGGATTACCGAGCACACCTCCGGCACCGACAACGTCATGAGCCTGGCCAACCTGGCCATGCTGACAGGCAACGTCGGCAAACCGTCCGCCGGCGTCAACCCGCTGCGGGGCCAAAACAATGTCCAGGGGGCCTGTGACATGGGGGCGCTGCCCAATTTCCTGCCAGGCTACCAGCAAGTCAAATACCCTGACATTCGTCAAAAATTCTCCCAGGCCTGGGGAGTGCCCCTGCCGGGAAATCCGGGACTGATGCTGCCTGATATGTTTGACGCGGCGGTCCGTGGCGACCTCAAGGCCATGTATATCATGGGCGAAGACCCAGTGCTGTCTGACGCCGACGCCCATCACGTCCGGCGAGGATTGGAAAACCTCGAATTCCTGGTGGTTCAGAATCTCTTCCTGACCGAAACCGCCAAACTGGCGGACGTCGTTCTGCCGGCAGCCAGCTTTGCCGAAAAATCGGGTACCTTCACCAACACCGAACGCCGAGTGCAACTGGTGCGCCAGGCCATTGAGCCCATCGGCGACAGCCGCCCCGACTGGCAGATCATTGTCGACCTCGCCAACCGGCTCGGCTACCCTATGGACTATGCTAATCCGGCGGCCGTCATGGCCGAAATCGCCGCCCTCACCCCGGTTTACACAGGCATAACCTATGATCGCCTGGAGGAGGCGGGACTGCAGTGGCCGGTGCCCGATCCCGCCCACCCCGGCACCCGCTATCTTCACGCCGACGGCAACTTCACCTGCGGGCTGGGTTACTTCATGGCGGTGGAATACCAGCCGCCGGCCGAAGTCCCGGATGACGAATATCCCTTCCTCCTCACCACCGGCCGTATCCTCTATCATTACAATGTCAGCACCCATCGCCATTCGCGCCACCTTACCGCCTACCGGCCGGAAGAACGGGTGATGGTCCATCCCCAGGACGCCGCCCAGCTTGGCCTAGCTGACAGCGACTGGGTCAATGTTACCTCCCGGCGGGGCGACGTCAAGGCTGCGGTCTGGCTGACCGACGCAGTGCCGCCCGGGGTGGTGTGGATGTCCTTTCACTTCCCGGCCTGCCCCACCAACCAGGTGACCAGCGGCGCCTACGACCGGGTGACCAAAACCTACGAGTACAAAGTCTGCGCCGTCAAAGTGAAAAAGATACCTGCCGAGTAAAAAGAGATAAGGAAGTGGCCGCCCATGCCACAAATCATATCTGCCGACAATGACAAGTTGCTTGACGCCGTTGCCTCCCTGTTTCGGGAGTACGCCGCTTCCCTTGGCTTCGACCTGTCGTTCCAGGGCTTCGAAGAGGAACTCGCCAATCTACCGGGAGAATACGCCCCACCCTACGGTCGGCTGTTACTGCTGCTCCAGGATGGCAAACCGGTCGGCTGTGTGGCCCTCCGTCGTCTCGACGCCGGCATCGCTGAAATGAAACGCTTATATCTGCAACCATCCTGTCGCGGCCGGGGGTATGGGCAGCTGTTAGCCCAGGCAATCATCCAGGAGGCGATCGCAGCCGGGTACCGGACTATGCGCCTCGACAGCCTGGCCAGCATGAGCGCCGCCATTACCCTTTATCAGTCAATGGGCTTTACCCCCATCCCAGCCTATCGGTACAATCCTGTGCAAGGGGCAATCTACCTGGAAAAAGAACTCTAGCCACCCAAATAGCGCAGCCCCCCATTCATCTGGGGGGCTTTTTATGTACGGTGCAGGCACCCTGCAACGCGAAAAGGACCTGCCACCGTTCCTTATGTTGGGATCATTTGGACCGCCTATCATTTTCAGCCATTAAGTACCTGATGACTGGCAATCTACCAGTCACTCTCATCCGGATCACGCCAGTGATGGTAGCCCCAGCCCCCACCCCATCCCCACGGATGCCAAGGGTGCCAGGGATGATAAGGATGATAGCCCCAGCCGCCTCCCCACGGTCTGGCCGCGCCGGCGACGATCATTTGCCGGGAAGGGTCAAGACCATTTTCTGTGCATTTACGGGCCATTGCCGCCCCTCCTTTCCAACGTCCTGTTACATCTTATGTGGTCGATCCGGCCGGCGTGCCACAGTGGTAAAGCGGCAAAAAATAAAAAGACACCTTTTCGCAACCGAAAAAGTGTCTGCCGTCTTTGCATTTTCTGGTTTGCCTTCCTATATGGCGGCCAAGGTAAACAAAAAAATCATAACCCCCACCAGCCCGTTCCGCATGAAATAGCGCTGGTTGACCCGGCTAAAGTCGCCTGGGTTGACAATGGTGTGCTGATAGAGGAGAAGTCCCCCCGCCGCCGCCACGCCGACATAGTAAAAAGAGCCTAGTCCATAGATCACCCCGGCCGCGGCGAATGCGGCAATGCTCACAACATGCATCCCTTTGGCCAACAGCAAAGCCCTGGCAACACCAAACCGTACCGGCATGGAATGCAGTCCATGATCTTTATCGAAAGCAACGTCCTGACAGCCGTAAATGACATCAAAGGCCGCGATCCAAATGCCCACCGCCAGCCCGAGCAGCGCCACCGGCGGCGTAATCGCCCCCCGGTTGGCGATCCATGCACCGACTGGCGCCGCGGCCAGAGCCACTCCGAGCACCAGGTGACAGGTCCAGGAAAAGCGTTTCATATAAGGATAAACGACAAAAGGGATGACTGCCAAGGGCCATAACACCCGGGCAAGGGGATGCAATTGAAACGCCGCCAGCAAGAAGACAGCCAGGCTGAAGGCGATAAACGCGAGCGCCTCATGAGGCTTTATCGCGCCGGTAACCATCGGCCGCTGGGTGAACCGCGGGTGCAGGCGGTCGTATTTTAAATCGATGAAATTATTGAGGGCTAGTGCCGCGCTCCTCGCTCCCACCATCGCCACAGTGACCCATAATAGATCACGCCAGGCCGGCAGACCACCGGCCGCCAGGATGGCGCCGAGATAGGCAAATGGCAAAGCGAAAATAGAATGGGAAAAAACGATATTGTCCAGATGTGCTTTTAGCTTAGTCAAGATTCAGTTCCTTCCATTTCATGTCAACCAGTTTTTTGATATCAGCCGACATCGTGATCTCGTCCGGCCATTCTCTGGTATTTCCTTCTTCCGGCCAGGTTTTGGTGGCATCAATGCCGACCTTGGTCCCCCATTTGGGCTGGGGTGAAGAATGATCCAGAGCGTCCAGCGGACCGTCCACCATCACCATGTCGCGGCGGGCGTCGATGTTGTTAAAGACCCGCCACCAGACCTCATTCATATCCTGGACATTGACGTGGGCATCCACGACAATAATCATCTTGGTGAACATCATCTGCCCCATCCCCCAGATGGCATGCATGATTTTTTTGGCCTGCTGGGGATAGCTTTTCTTGATCGAAATCACGGCACAGTTATGAAATACCCCTTCCAGCGGCAGGTTGATATCCACGATCTCCGGCAGCTGATGCTGCAGCAGCGGCAAGAAAATCCGCTCACTGGCCTTGGCCAGGAAACAATCCTCCATCGGCGGCTTGCCCACAATGGTGGCCGGATAGATCGGATTTTTCCGGTGGGTAACGCAGGTCAGATGAAAGACCGGATAGTCTTCTGCCAGGGAATAATAGCCGGTATGGTCGCCGAACGGCCCCTCCCGCCGCAGTTCCTCTGTCAGCACATAGCCTTCGAGAATGATCTCCGACTGAGCAGGTACCTCGACATCCACCGTCTCACACTTGACCATTTCCACCGCCTTGTGGCGAAGAAAACCGGCAAAGACAATCTCATCGATCCCTGGCGGCAGAGGTGCGGTAGCCGCATACGTCACCGCCGGATCGCCGCCGATGGCCACCGCCACCTCGATACGGTCCCGGCCGAGGTCGCGATGAGCCCGATAATTTTCGGCGCCGCCTTTATGAATATGCCAGTGCATGCCTGTGGTCTTTTCATCATAAACCTGCAGCCGGTACATGCCGACATTACGCTTGCCGTTTTGCGGATTTTTGGTAAATACCAGCGGCAGGGTGATAAACCGCCCCGCATCATCAGGCCAGCACTTCAATACCGGAAATTTGGCCAGTGAGGGTGCATCCTTGATGATCACCTCTTTACAGGGGCCGGTTTTGACGTATTTCGGGAAATGAATCGCCTTGCGGGCAGTGGGAATAATCTGCAGCAAATCCATTTTTCGCTGCACCGAGATATAAGGAAGCTTCAATATCTCCCTGATCTCGGCGGCGATATCGTCGATCTTATCCACTCCCAGTGCCAGCGCCATCCGCTCCATGCTGCCGAAGGCATTCATCAGTACCGGGATATCATAGCCTTTTACGTTCTCAAACAGCAGGGCGACATTCTTGTCGCCCTGCATTTTCGACACCCGATCGGTGATCTCGGTGATTTCCAGTTCACAGTCCACCTGGTGGCTAATCCGTTTCAGCCACCCCCGGCTCTCCAGGGCGGCGATAAATTCTCTAAGATCGTTATACGCCAAGCGCACTGACTCCCTTCCGCCAACGCCTATTTACGCAAAACATATTTTACAATCAAAAGACTGGATTCGTACAAAATGAGCAAAGGAACAGCCACCATGGTTTGAGAAACCACATCAGGGGATGGGGCGATGACCGCGCCGACCACAAAGGACAGCACCAGCATCACCTTACGCTTGCCAGCAAGAAATTTAGAGCTGACCAGCCCCAATTTGGCCCCCACCAGGATCACCAGCGGCAATTCGAATACAAAACCAAACGGCAGCAAAAAGGATATGACAAAGGACAGATACTCCCCCAGGGAGAAAAGCGGCTGCAGCTCATCAGTCGCAAAGCCCATGAAAAATTTGATGCCGGCCGGCAAGACCAGCACATAGGAAAATGCCAGCCCCACAAAAAACAGGATAACCGAAGCAGGCACCAAAAATATCGACGTCTTCCGTTCCTGCCTGGTCAGGGCCGGCACGACAAACGCCCAGGTTTGATAGAGAACCAGCGGCAATGCCAGCAAGAAACCGGCAAAAACTGATACCTTCAAATAGGCAAAAAATGCTTCCGCCGGATTCATATAATACAGTTTGCCGGCTGGGGCAGTTATGAGGTGGATCAGCTCGGCCGCGTAAAAATAGCAGCCTGAGCTGGTAATGAGAATGGCCACAATACAGGTAATCAAGCGCCGCCTGAGTTCCTGCAAATGATCGACCAGCGACATTTCTGCGCCGGTAGTCGTCTTTTCCTCTTGCTCAAGCTCCTCTTGCGGTTTTATATCAGACATCGCTGTTCCTCACTTTGTTTCTTCGGCCTTTTTCGCGTCGACTTTTTTCTCTTCGTCGGTTTTCTTCTCGTCGTCCTTGTGTTCTACCGGTTTCGCCTCAATATTGATCGTCTCATCCTTGGTATGGTCATTGCTCATGGCCCGGCGAAATTCATTCAGCCCTTTGCCCACGGCTTTGCCCACTTCAGGAAGCTTGCCTGGCCCGAACACGACAAGCGCGATCACCAGGATCAGAATCAATTCCGGCATACTAAAGTTCAGCATCAGTTCCACGTCCCTTCCCGCTACTCCATTTATTATTATACTTGTCTGACCGCAAAAAGACAATGGACATGCGGCCTGCTCACGACACACCGGCAAAATCAAAACGGCGGCCATCAGGTTTTTAAACCCAATCACCGCCGCCAAAAATTATCCCACCTGTCCGAGCAACTTGCCTGGATTGAGGATGTTGTTGGGGTCAAGGGCCATTTTAATGCCCCGCATGACTGCCAACCCCTCTTCGCCAAACTGCTTCGGCATGTATTTGAGTTTGCCCAGCCCGATCCCGTGCTCGCCAGACAAGGTTCCGCCAAGATCCAGCGCCGTCGTAAAGATCTCGTCCATTGCCTGATAGACCCGCTTCATTTCCTCAGGATTTCTCAGATCGGTCACCAGTGTAGGATGCAGATTGCCGTCGCCGGCGTGGCCAAAGGTGCCGATCGCCACATCGTAGCGGGCGGCGATCTCGGTCACGCGGCGCACCATATCCGGCACCTTGTCCCGCGGTACAGTGGCGTCTTCGCAGAAGGTCGACGGCCGGAGCTTGGCCAACGAAGGCAGTGCTGCCCGCCGGGCCGCCCATATCTGGTCGCGTTCCTGGGCGCTGCCGGCCACCCGGACCTCGCCGCCGTTGTCTCTGAGCACTTTTTCCATCTTCGCGGCATCATTCTCCACCGTAGCGGCGTCGCCGTCCACCTCAGCCAAAATGATAGCCTCCGCTTCCACCGGCAGTCCCAGCTTAGCGAACGTTTCCACCGCACGAATAGTATAATTATCCATGATCTCCAGGGTCGCCGGAATAATTTTGTTGCTGATAATGTCGGCAATGGCCTGGCCGGCGCCGTTTAAATCCTTAAAGACGGCAATCATGCTTTTGCGGTGGGTGGGTGCAGCGACAAGCCGCAGCGTCACCTTGGTAATGACCCCCAGCGTCCCCTCCGAACCGGTCATCAGCATCACCATATCATAGCCAGGCGCCCTCGCCGTCCTGCCGCCGAATTCGGCAATCTGTCCGTCCGGCAATACCACTTCCATCCCGGTCACATAATGCTTCGTAACCCCATATTTGAGGCCCCTCAGGCCGCCGGAGTTTTCCGCCACCGTGCCGCCGATACTGGCTGTAGTGACAGTGCCGGGGTCGGGCGGATAGATCAGCCCGAATGGTTCCACGCCGGCGTTGAGCTCGGCGACAATCACGCCTGGTTCGACTACCGCCACCAGATTGTCAGGATCGATTTCCAGAATCCGATTCATCCGGGTGGTATAAAGCACGATACCGCCCTCCATCGGCACAGTTCCGGCGCTCAGGTTGGTGCCGGAGCCTCTGGTATACACCGGAATCTTTTCCCGGTTGGCCAGCTTGAGTATGGCGGCTGTCTGCAGCGCATCAGCCGGCTGCACCACGACCTCAGGGAGATTGAAAAAACCGGGGGTGGCGTCATAGCCGTAACAGATAAGATCTTCCTTCTCGGCAGATACCCATTGCTCGCCGACAATGGCTTTCAGTTCACCGATTATGCTATCTTTCATTCCACTTCCTCCTCTAATCCCCAAAAAAATATTGCAGATTCGGCGGCGGTCCCAGCCGCCTTTCCCAGGACGGAAAACGACGCTTTCCCCCCTGAGAAAGGCGCGGCGGGTCGAACCCGCCGCGCCGCTTCAGGGCCCTTTAGATTATGGCAGCAACCAGCGCACCGCGTAGGCCAGC
>JARLHY010000122.1 GCA_031292015.1 Negativicutes bacterium
AAGCGCTTTACGGCATCAAGCCTGCCGACGTAGTGGGCAAAACGTACAAACAGGTTTTCCCGGCCTTCCTGGAAGAACCGGTCGACTGGATCAAAGAACTGGGGGAAGTGGCGCTGACCGGCAAGCCGAAGACCTTCGTACGCTATGTCCGGCTTTTGAACGGGTGGTACCGGTTCTCCGCCTACCGGCCCGAGCCGGGCTTTGTCGCAATGATCACCATCGATGTTACGACGAAAGTACAGGCCGAAGAGGCGCAAAGGTGTTACGCCGAGGAGATCGCGGCAACCAACGCCGAAATCAAGTCGTTCGTCAACATGATCGCCCATGACTTTCGGACACCGATGGTCAATTTGAAAGGATTCAGCGCCGAACTGGGATACATTCTGGCGGAACTCAGGCAAGCCATTGGGGAGGCCGAATCCTTGCTCTCACCGGAAATTCAGGCGAAGGTGGACGAGCTTTTCGACAAGGATATTCCTCAAACCCAGCAGTTCATCGATTCCTCGGTAGACAGGCTTCACAGAATGGTTGAGACCCTGCTGACCCTGGCCCGGATGGGACGGCGGGACCTGAATCCCGAGGAGGTTGACCTGGGAAAACTCGTAAAGGATGTTTTGCAGTCTTATCAGCATCAGGTCGGCGAAGGTCATATCCAGGTCGATGTGGGAGCATTGCCGACGCTTGAAACCGATCGTCTCACGCTGGAGCAAATCATCGGCAATCTGGTGGACAACGCCATAAAATACCTTGTCCCGGGACGTCCGGGAAAAATCGGAATCACCTGCAGTGAAGATGAGGCCGCATATGTGTTGTGTGTGAAGGATAACGGGCGGGGAATCGCCGTCGCTGATTTCGATAAGATATTTGAGCCGTTCCGGCGTGCGGGCAGACAAGACCAGCCCGGAGAAGGCCTGGGGTTGGCCTACGTCAGGACGCTGCTGCGAAAACTGGGCGGTAAGATTTGGTGCGAATCCGAAGTGGGTATAGGGACAACGATGAGTTTTACAATCCCCAAGAAACCGTGTAAACGCGGCGACTACGACCAGCTTTAGGGTGGCGGAAGGAGGAACCTGTGTGGTTGACTAAAGCGCGGGAGTTCTCGTGAGAACAGGGGAAGTAGGACCGAATGTTATGGAGAGGGGTGTCTGCAATGAAATCAACCGGTATTGTACGAAGGCTGGATGAACTTGGTAGGCTTGTGCTCCCTGTCGAGCTGCGGCGTAAGCTCAGTATTGGGGAAAAGGACGGTCTTGAGATTTTCATTGACAATGACCGTATTATTTTGAGAAAATATGAACCTGCGTGTGTTTTTTGCGGTGACGCCAATGAGATAACCCGCTACAAAGGAAAGAACATATGTAGGGAATGCATAGACAAGATGGCCCAAGACTCAGTGAAGCAGAGCGCCGGCTAAAATCAGTCCCGCTCGCCGGTTGCAAAGGACAAAGCCAACGCCAACAGGGCGGAGGGTCTGCGAAATGCAGACCCTTCTTTTCGAAGCCCTGGGCCGAGGCCAAGGCTCATCAGACAGTGCGGGGAATTTGTTTCACGGGTTATCAGGCCGGGTTTGCGAGAAGGAAAACCGTTTGATTGCTGGAATAGGTAGATAGTATCATACGGCGGGTCTGACCATAATATGGAGGTTTGATATTGTGGAATTCATGGGTTATCCTCGTCCCGACGGCCGGGTCGGCCTGCGGAATCATGTGTTGATCATGCCGACGGTGGTATGTGCAAACCGGGTTGCCCGCGGAGTGGCCGAAGATCTGAAGGGCGCGGTCTGGTTTGAGCATCAGCACGGCTGCGGCCATTTAGGCGCCGATGCCGAGCTGACGAGGCGGATTTTCGTCGGCCATGGCGTTCATCCCAACGTCTACGGCGTGATCGTCGTCGGCCTCGGCTGTGAAAATATAAGGGCCCAGGATGTGGCTGCCGCCATAAAGGCGCAGTGCCCTTATAAACCGGTCCACTGTCTGATCATCCAGGATGAAGGCGGTATTCCGCAGGCTGTCGCCAAGGGGACGAGTCTGGCCATTCAGATGATCAAAGCGGCATCGGCTGAGCAGCGAAAGCCTGTTGCCGTCTCCGAGCTTATTTTAGGTACCGAGTGCGGCGGTTCGGACGCCTGTTCGGGGATTTCCGCCAACCCGGCCCTGGGGGTAACGAGCGACATGCTGGTGGACGCGGGCGGGACGGTAATCCTCGCGGAAACCACCGAAATCATCGGGGCCGAGCATATCGTGGCAGCAAGGGCGGTCAATGAAACCGTCGCCAGGGGGTGCTATGAGGCTATCGCCCGGTGTGAGGCCGGCGCCAAGAATATGGGAGTGGATATGCGGGGCGGGAATCCGTCTCCAGGCAATATCGAAGGTGGCCTCAGCTCCATCGAGGAAAAGTCGTTGGGCTGTATTTACAAAGCCGGGAACAGACCACTGCAGGACGTAATCGAATACGGCGCCCCTATTGTCAAGAAGGGGCTTATCTGGATGGACACCCCGGGGCATGATATCGAGCAGATGACGGCGATGATAGCGGGAGGCTGCCATCTGGCGGTGTTTACCACCGGCCGCGGTACGGTTACCGGTTCGCCGATAGCGCCGGTGATCAAAGTCGCCAGCAATACCCCGATGTACGACAGAATGAAAGACAACATGGATCTGAACGCCGGCACCATTATCACCGGTGATGAAACAGTCCAGCAGGTGGGAGACCGTATTTTTGCCGAGATGCTGCAGGTGGCTTCCGGCAAATTTACCACAGCCGAGGTCATCGGCTGCAACGAATTCGGCATCAAGCGGCTGGGACCATCGATGTAAAACCGTGGTTGCAATCGATCGTGCTATAGGAGGAACAATACTCATGCAAAGGATACTTCTGATGGCTGATAACGAGAATGACATTGGCGAACTGGCCGGCCTGTCGGCGAATCGGTATGAACTCGTGGTCGCCAACAGCAAAAAGTCAGCCTTGAAGTTGGCGGCAGCAAAAGGACCCGCTCTCGTTTTGGCGGATCTCGTTCTGGCTGAGGCCCAAGGTCTCTGCGCCAGTGAATTCGCCGGACGGAAGGCCGCTCGGTCCGTTCCCGTTATCTTCATCACCGAAAGGAACCGGCCTGAGGATATCGCCAAAGCCTTCGCCCTTGGCGGGCAGGATTATATTGCCAAGCCGTTTTTCGCCGACGAGCTGCATGCCAGACTGGGGCCGCATCTTGAGCTGCGGCAAGCCCAGGTCAGTCTGCAGGAATGTTTCGCAGCGCTGGAACAAAAAAACCACCAGTTGCGCGATATTACCGAGCAACTGGAAAGCGCGGCCCGGATTGACCTGCTCACCGCCATTCCGAACCGCTGGTATATGCTGGAGCGGATGAAGGACGAGGCGGCCAGGTCTTTTCGCTACCAGCGCTCTCTCACTATCGCCGCCGTCAGTGTCGATGATTTTACGGTCCTTGTCGGTGAGCATGGCCGTGACTGCGGCGACTATGTGCTGCAAAGCATCGCCGATATTCTGCGGAGCGGGCGGCGGGGCCAGGATGTTGTGGCCCGCTGGGAAGATGAAGTGTTTTTGCTGATGCTGCCTGAAACCTACATAGCCGACGGCGGAAGGGTGGCCGAGAGAGTCAGGGCCCGGGTCGAAGCCGCCGGGATCATCTACTCCGGCCAGCGGATTCCGGTCACAGTGAGCGTGGGAGTTGCCGAGTTCGATGCCGGCGGCGGGGTCGAAGGGACGGTCGAAAAGGCCGAAGCGGCGGTCGCCGAGGGGCGGCGCACAGCTAAAAACAGTGTTGTCCTTTCGCAAAAATGACGAAAAGCCTGGCGTACCTGCCTTGGTGAAACACGGCTGTAAATTAATGTTTTGTCTGGCAGGAATCACGGCTTTGAGCAAGAAGGATAGAAAAAGAACAGGACAGGAGGGGATAACATGATTCTGGTAAAAGATATTCTTGTGGAATATCCTCAGTCCATGACAGAGACTGAGGCTACGGCTTATGCCGACGAGGAAATCGAGCTGTGGGCCAAGCGCGGCAAAAAACTGGACAAAGTAATCATCGAGATAGAAGGCAACGAAGCTATCGTCCGTGGCTTTGAACAGTCCCCGATTAAGCGGGTCAGAAGAATTACCGGCTATCTCAGCGAAGCCGCCAACTTCAATGACGCCAAGCGGGCCGAACTCAAGGCAAGGACTGTGCATGTCAGCAATTTCTGATTGAAACTGCTGGTTTGACGGTGAGGTCGCGATGTTGTATTGGCAGTAAAAAGTGGAACGGGGCTGGATCAAAATAGATCCAACCTCGTTTTTTTCTTTTTCATAATGGCAGTAATAAATAACCATTGAATTAATTAATAACTATTGAATTTTTAAATTGAAATTGATAAAATAAATATAATTTAATAAATTAAATATGATTGCTCGATATTTGTTGTTTTGTGGGAAATTACGGATGGTGAGGAGAATGAATTCGTGGCTGATTTGGTGGCAGAGAAAGACCGCCGGATAGATTCTGTTGAAGATTTAAAGAAACAATACCCTTTGCTGGACAAGATCATAGCAACAAATGAGGTTTTTTGGGTCAATCCGAAGTATTCGCCGGACATCGATGGCAGGAGTGGTTCCATCCTTGGCAAAACGGATATCGACGAAGCGGAAAACAGGCTGATAAGGTTTGCTCCCTACATTGCCGAAGCTTTTCCTGAAACGCGGCAGGAAAAAGGTGTTATCGAATCGCCGCTGGTCCGCATCCCCGGAATGCAAGCAGAGCTGAAAAAAATGTATGGCCATGAACTGAGCGGATTTTTGTATCTGAAATGCGACAGCCAGCTTCCCATTTCAGGGTCGATCAAGGCCCGCGGCGGTATATACGAAGTGCTGAAAATCGCAGAAGACATCGCTGTAAGGCGCGGGTTGCTCTCGGTTACTGATGATTACGCAAAGCTTGATAGCGAATATTTCAGAAGGTTATTCTCGGAGTATTCCATTATCGTTGGCTCGACTGGAAATTTAGGGCTCAGCATCGGGATCATCGGTGCTAAGCTGGGCTTTAAAGTGGTTGTACATATGTCGTCGGACGCCCAGCAGTGGAAGAAAGACATGCTCAGGTCAAAGGGCGTAAAGGTGGTCGAGCATAGCTCGGACTATACCCGGGCGGTGGAAGCAGGTCGGAGTGAAGCGCTGCAAGATGCCAACAGCCATTTTGTTGATGATGAAAATTCTCGCAATCTATTCCTGGGTTATGCCGTTGCCGCCCGTAGATTAAAAAAACAGTTGGATGCTTTGAATGTCCCTGTGGACAAAGATCACCCATTATTCGTATATCTGCCCTGCGGAGTTGGCGGTGGGCCCGGCGGAGTTACTTTCGGCCTGAAAAGTGTATTCAGGGAGAATGTTCACTGCTTTTTTGCCGAGCCGACTCATTCGCCGGCTATGCTGGTAGGCCTTTTAACCGGCCTTCATGACCAGATATCGGTTCAGCAGCTGGGAATTGATAATATCACCGATGCCGACGGGCTGGCTGTTGGCAGACCGTCCGGCTTCGTCGGGAAACTGCTGGAAAGAGACATAAGCGGTGTTTATACTGTTCAGGATGAAGAACTGTATTCGCTTTTGCGGGCGCTTGCTGACAGCGAGAAAATCTATCTGGAGCCTTCAGCTTTAGCGGGCTTTATGGGGCCGGTAAAATTGTTCGCAGAATCCTCAGGCCTGCGATACCTAAAAACCAATCAATTGATAAATAAGGTGGTGAATACCTCCCATATTGTATGGGCTACTGGTGGCAGTATGGTTCCCGTTGAGATTATGAAAGGGTTTTACAACAGGGGAAAGTGACGGCAATGCAAGCAGGGAAAGGGGAGATACAGGTGTTTGATATTATTGTTCGGCAGGCCAGAATCGTTGACGGTACCGGCAACCCGTGGTTTACGGATGACGTTGGCGTGCAAGACGGCAAGATTACGCGTATTGGAAAAATCGATGAAAAAGCAGACGTGGAGATTGACGGCAAGGGGCTTTATCTGTCACCCGGATTTATTGATCCTCATGCCCATGATGACGGATGTGCATTTTTTGATGAAGCGGTCATTAATAAGTTATCACAAGGTGTCACGACCGACGTTTCGGGAAACTGCGGACAAAGTTTGGCGCCGGTGTCTGAACGTTACTGGCAGGAAAACCGCAAAGTTCATTCCATAATCAATCCTCCCGAGGGCATGCAATCCTTCACTACCTTTGCCGGTTTTTTGGAAACAATAGCCGGAAGACGGCTGGGTATTAACATGGGGTATCTGGTTGGTCATGCGGCACTGAGAATTGCGGTCATGGGCCTCGATAACCGTCAGCCAACCGACCGGGAGCTGCAGCAGATGAAAGATTACCTGACAGAAGCGCTTGACAGCGGAGCTCTTGGTTTGTCTATCGGCCTGCTCTACCCGCCCGGCAGTATTGCCAGCAGGAACGAATTTGTTGAGCTCTGCAGGATTGTCAAAGAAAAAGATGCCATTTTTACCATTCACATCAGGGATGAAGGCAACAATGTGATTGAATCGGTACAAGAGGCGATAGAAATTGCCGAACAATCGGGCGCCTTGCTTAACATTTCGCATCATAAGGCCATCGGCAAGGCCAACTGGGGTAAGATTAAGACCACGCTGAAGATGATCGAAGATGCCAACAGGCGTGGTATTGAAGTCGGTTTTGATCAATATCCCTATAATGCGAACTGTACCTATCTGTCCACGATCTTGCCGCCAAGCTATCTGGTGGGGGATCCGGCCGAGCTGGTTCGCAATTTGGGAATACCTGAGTTCAGGGAAAAAACCAAGGCTGATATCCTGGCTTTCACGGAGAAATGGGATAATTACGTAGTCAATGTGGGCTTTGACGGAATGCTCATGATTAAAGCTGAATCCACCCCGGCTGCTGTCGGCAGGACAGTTGGGGAGTATGCCCGCAGCATTGGGGCCGATCCTTTTGACGCTGCACTGGATCTTCTTATCGCCAATAACCTTGAGGTAATCGGGGTTTATTTCAGCATGTCGGATGATGATGTGGAAGAAGTGATGAGAAACCCCTATGGAATGGTGGGAACTGACGGCATCTATATGCGCAACAAAGAAAAGACGCATCCGCGTGTCACGGCATCTTTCCCGCGCATTCTGGGGCGGTATGTCCGGGAAAAGAAAGTACTGCGCTTAGAAGAAGCGGTGCGAAAAATGACATCACTTCCTGCCCAGCGATTGCGGCTGAAGAGCAAGGGCCTGATCAAAGAGGGCTTTGATGCTGATCTGGTGGTGTTTGACGCCAACACCATTATTGACAACGCTGATTTTGTTAACGACAGCTACGCCCCGAATACCGGTATTAAGTACGTGATTGTCAATGGTAAGCTCGCGCTGGTGGATAACCAGTATGCAGGTACAGCCTCAGGCAAGGTTGTCAGAAGAAAGCCTGCCGCGAAATAAGCGAAAGGAGTGTAATCATGAACTGGAAAACAAGGTACAATGTGTTGACTATTATTTTCATTGCTTATCTGGTTTGCTATATGGACCGGATGGTTATGGCCACCGCCATTCCCTTCATAGCCAAAGACTTTTCCCTTTCGCCCCTGGAGATGGGGGCTGTTTTGAGCGCCTTCTTCTTCAGTTATGCGCTGTCCCAAATTCCCGGCGGACTGCTGGCAGATAAATTTGGCGCCAGAGCTGTTGTGACCGGGGGGCTTATCTGGTGGAGCATTTTTACCGCTGTCACCGGACTTGCCAATTCCTTAAAGTCCATGATTGTATACCGGGTTTTGTTTGGCATCGGCGAAGGTATATTTCCGCCAGGGGCTTTCAAGACGGTTGCCTCCTGGTTTCCAAACCGTGAAGTGGGCCGGGCCAATGCAATCATGCTGACAACCAACTGTCTGGGTCCGGCGCTTGCCCCTATTTTCGTGGCCTATTTCATTGTTGCCTGGGGCTGGCGGATGGTTTTCTTCAGTCTGCTGATACCGGGCATTATTATAGCCGCTTTGGTGTGGCGGTACTGTAAGCACCCGCGGGCGAGCCTGCATCTGTCTGCAGCGGAATTGGCGGAGATTGAAGGCGATGTTAAGGAACCCACTTGTGCACCTCAGAAAAAGATCGGATTTGGGCAGCTCGTCCGGATTCCTATCCTCTGGAAGTGCTTTTTCACTTTGTTCTTTTTTAATATCGCTCTTTGGGGTTTGATGTCCTGGTTGCCCACTTACCTGTTGCAGGTCAGAGGCCTTTCCATCATGAATATGGGTATTGCGGCCTCGCTGCCATTCCTGTCAGGAACGGTAGGGATCTTGCTGAGCGGGTATTTATCTGATCGTTGGTTCAAGAATCACCGGCACCTGCTGGTTGTCTTCGGAGCAAGTATCGGAGCGGTATTTATCTATCTGAATGCTATGGCGGTTTCCGCCGAGGCCGCCGTCAGCTATCAGATTATCGGCTTTTTCTTTCTGTGGATTGCCATGGCATCTATATTTACAATTCCCATCGCGACCCTGCCTGCTGCGGTAGCGGGATCAGCCATGGGGCTTGTAAACACGGCAGGACAGGCCGCCGGTTTCTTATCACCGCTTCTTGTGGGCTACATCCTCACGATAACGAAAAATGATTACTACTATGCGTTTATGATGTTTGTCATTTGCTTGCTGATTTCATCGCTGGCGGCATTAACCATCGGTTCGACAAAGACAATACCTGTGTCGCAAAACATTGATATGTAAGCACTCTGTAACTTTATAGCCAAACGACCTCCTGTTGGAAGCGAAATGCTTCCACAGGAGGTCGTTCATTTTCCGATTAGAAAGTTGGCGGTGTTATGGCGAAGATAATGATGGCCTCTGTATCACCCTTATTCTCCCACTTGTGTTTTATGCCTGGCGGAAATTTCACGCTGTCGCCGACATGGAGAACCTCAACGCTGTCGGCGAGGTATAAGACAACCTCGCTTTGCAGGATATAGGCCACTTCTTCCCCGGCGTGGGCCATGGGATGCTCAGCGGACTGCGTTCGCGGCGGCAGTTTCATTAGCATCATTTCAAGGGCGCCGGACAAGTCTGGTGATAACAGGGAATATTCTCCGTTATTAGACGGAAATGTAATTTGTTTTCGGGTGTCAGCACGGACAATCAAGTCTTTTGTGTCGACGGCTTCAATGAAAAAACTGAACAACGGTATTTCCAACGCGCTGGCTATCATGCGAAGCGTGTTTAAGGACGGGTTGGCCAGTCCTCTTTCGATCTGGCTCAGTAAAGAAGAAGTGACGTTGGTTTTCTCGGCTAACTGACGGATAGACAGCCCCCGCTGATTACGGAGGTTGACGATTTTTTTACCGAGTTCGATGCTTTCCATGGCATTTTCCTTCCTGGCATTTTAACTACTACTTTCGACAAGAAAATAAGTTAACCCTTTGCCTGAGAAATGATTGGGTAAAACTTCCCGCTCATAGGCGGACGAAGCTGCCCCCCTCGGATACCCGGAGGGGGGCTTGCTGTGGCCGTAGGTGATGGATAGTAGGCAGCGGAGGCGTTTCCTGCCGGCTCGTCACAGATTGGCGTGGGCCGGCGGCTTGGTGGCAAAGGCGATGATCAGCGCCGCGAACAGCAGCGTGGCGGAAACAACGTAAGCCAAAAAGTAGCTGCCGGTCGCGTCCACCGCCCAACCGGCCAAGAGGGGCCCCAGGAAGCCGGCGCAGCCCCAGGCGGAGAGCATCAGGCCGTAGTTGACTCCCAGGTTTTTCAGCCCGTAAAAATCAGAGGTAATCAGCGGGAATATGGTAAAACAGGCGCCATAGCAAAGGCCGGTGACCATCGTGCCAACCGCCAGCAAGGACGGTGTAAGATAACTGAAAAACAGCAATAGGTTCAGCGCCTGTAGAAAAAAGGCTATTTTCAAGGTGAATATGGGACCGAACCTGTCGGAGCAGATACCGCTGGCAATTCGGCCGATAGTGTTAAACAGGGCCAGCAGGCTGACAAGGTAAAATCCGTATTCCCAGTTTGCCTGGGTCTTGGCGATGGTGGCAAGATGGCCGAAAATCATGAGCCCGCCCGAGGCCGCGAAGAAAAAAGACAGCCACAGCTTATAGAAGGTGGGGGTTTTAAGCATCTGTCGCCATTCATAATCAGGCTTCAGTCGGGCCGGCGCCGTTACCCCGCCGGCCTGGGCAAAGGTAGATCCCGCCTCATAGCCGGGCGGCGGGTTGCTTAAAAACCGGGCGGCGATGCTGCTGACCACCACAATTCCAATACCAAGCAGCAAAAAGGTGTTCGCAATGCCGTGGCTGGCGATTGACCAGTTGGCTATCGGTGACATATAGACCGCGGCCATTCCGGTGGCACCGACGACAATTCCCGCGATCCGCCCCCGTTTTTCCGGCGGAAACCATTTGAGGCTTGTCGGGACCGCAGTGGCGTAGCACATGGAAAAGCCGACACTGGCAATGGCCCCGTAGCTGATGGTCAGCGCCAGCGGGGTGCTGGAATAGATACAGGCAATCATGCCGAGGCCAAGAACCAGGGAGCCTGCCCCGGCGACCCGCCGCGGCCCGAATTTATCCTGGGCTCTTCCGGCGAAGATCGTCGAAAAGGCGTAGATTGCCGTGTAAAAGGTATAAGGGAGGGACGCTTCCACATTGGTCCAGTGCCAGTCGGTCACCAGGGACTTTTTTATCACGCTCCAGGAATAATTGATCCCCATCGTCAGATTGATCGCGGTGGCCGCAGCCAGCGAGGACCAGGCCCGGTATTTCAGCGGTCTGTCATTTTTCAGCATTTCGCTGTCCCTTCTTTAAATATGGCGGTGAAATTTGCCAATATCCTCATTATACGCCTTCTCCTGCTGTTGGGAAACAAGTATCTGGAGGCGACAGGGAAGACGGCTGCAAGTCGATGGGCTTTTCGCCGGCTTGCCGGAGCTGTCACAGTTTTATCATAATTTCGGTCTACAATGAAACTGCCGATCACTCTCAGATGCAAATTGCCTGTTGTCAGCACTTAAACCAAGAAAAGGTGGTCACTATGAAAAAAACCATGGGTATCCTGCTGATTTTCCTTGCTGTGCTTTGGGTTCCGGCAACCGCGTTTATGGCCTGGGGGCCAAGCTACGAAGGCGAGCCTGCAATGCTGAGTCCCAATCATATCAGCGGAGCCTTTGTCTGGCACGACGCCAGCGGCTTTCACCTGCGGACCATGACCACCGGCGACACCCACACTTTTTCCGGGACCATACATACCAATGGCCATTTTGTGGGGGTCGACGACCGTTTTTTCCGGGATAAAGACTATTACCATTTCACTGATGGCGACACGGTTGAGTTCCAGATCACCACCGATGGCCGGACGGTCGGTCTCGATTTCGATGTTGCCGACGGTGACTATATGGCTTTTGAACTCAAAATGGATGGCGGCAAACTCAGCCCGCTGCAAATCTTCGTCGGCCAAAGCGGCTGGCACCCGGGCGACTATAAATTCACCCTCAACCGGCCTCCATACTACTACGGCGACCGGTATGACCGCTCGGTTATTCTCGTCCATCCCGGCTGGTACGGACACTGGGGCTGGGGCTATCGCCACTGGTAATAACAGGGCGGTGCGGCGAGAGACTTTGCGCCACGGGTGTCCCCGATCTTTCGACAGCGCAGGATACAAGCCGGCAGGAAGCTCGGGAGCGATGTTATGAATGCGGAAATGTATGTGAGTTATGGAATCGAACTTGTGAATAAAGGCGCTCTGGAGCAGGCCCGGCAATATTTTGACCGGGCCCTTGAGCTGCGCCCGGATTATCCTGAAGCCTACAACAGCCTTGGGGTGGTTTTCATCCGCAGTAACCAGCCCGACGAAGCGGAAAAATGTCTTCGTTACGCGATAAAGCTGAAGGCTGAATACCCGGAGGCCTATAACAACCTCGGCGTGCTGTTGAAGGGAACGAACCGTGTCGATGAGGCCGGGGATTGCCTTCGCCGGGCTGTCGGGCTGCGGCCGGATTATCCTGAGGGGTATGTCAATCTCGGTGAGGTCTATCGCATCAAGGATCAGCCAGCTGAGGCTGAGGACTGTTTTCGTCAGGCTATCAGGCTGAATCCTGATTGCCCGGAGGCCTATAACAGTTTGGGGCTGACCAAGGTTGGCGCCAGGCTGCCGGACGAAGCGGCGAGCCTGTTCCGCCACGCCATCGGGTTGAAGTTTGACTATCCGGAGGCGTATCACAATCTGGGCTCGGTTTTAAGTGAGCTGGGCCGGCTGGTAGAAGCTGAAGACTGCCTGCGCCAGGCCATTGCGTTTCGGTCTGATTTTCCCGAGGCCTACAACAGCCTGGGCCTTGTCTGCAAAAAAACCAACCGCCTGGAACAGGCGGAATCCTATTTTCGCCGGTCTATCGGGCTGCGCCCCGATTATCCGCAGGCCTGGGTCAATTTGGCGATGGTCCTGCAAGATACCTGCCGACTGGACGAAGCGGAAGGCTGTTTGCGCAGGGTGATCAAGCTTTGTCCCGGGTTTCCCGAGGCCGATTTCGCCCTGGGAATCTTGTCGCTGCTCCGGGGACAATACGACGAGTGGTGGGGAAAATACGAGCTGCGCTGCAGGGTACTCGGTTATCGCCGGCCGGACATCCGCCCCTGGCAGGGCGAGGATTTGACCGGCCGCAAGATCCTGCTGTTCCATGAGCAGGGATACGGCGACACGCTGCAGTTTGCCCGCTACGCAGGGAAAGTCGCAGCCCTGGCTGCGAAGGCGGTTCTGTGGGTGCCGGGGCCGCTGGTCCGGCTGCTGTCCACTCTGGCGGCCGGGCTCACGGTCGTTTCCGGCGACACCATCCGGCCGGAAGAATACGACTTCGCCTGTCCCTTGCCCAGCCTGCCATTTGTATTTCGCACCTCCCGGGCCACTATTCCGCGGGATATCCCCTATCTTCAGCCAGACGGCGAAGCATCGGCGAGGTGGCGCGACATCCTGGCGAAGCCGGACGGCGGCGGCTGCCGGGTCGGCGTTGTCTGGGCCGGCAATCCGGAGCATAAAAACGACTACAACCGGTCCATACCCTTCGCGCTGTTCAGCAGGCTGTTTCAGCTCAGCGGCGTCGACTGGGTCAGCCTGCAGACCGGGCCACAGGCCGAAGAACTGAAAACGGCCGGTGGCATGGTTATGGACTGTTCCTCCCGTCTTGTCGACTTTGCCGAAACGGCGGCAAGCATCGACAATCTCGACTTGATCATCACCGTGGACACCGCGACGGCCCACCTGGCCGGGGCGATGGGCAAAAATACCTGGGTTCTGCTGCCGTTTGCCCCAGATTGGCGCTGGCAGCTGGAGACCGAAGACAGTCTCTGGTATCCGACCATCCGCCTTTTCCGCCAACGAAAGATCGGCGACTGGCAGGAGGTTTTGGCGAGAGTTGAAGAAGCGGTGCGGGTCGAAAGCAGTGAAACAGGGCGAAAAAAAACCAGCAATCGGTAGGATTGCTGGTTTTTTGCCGAAAGATCCGAAAGTCATGATCTAAGCCGACGTATCAACCGAGGTTCCGACAGTCGCCGTATCCTGGCTTTGACTGTAAGCGCTGGCGGAAGAAGTTGGCCCATCTATCACGGAAGCAAGCGCAGGATCCATCTGGTACAGAGTGTCGTCGCCAATCTGCCAGGTTATAGGGTCGCCCAGGGGGTTAACCCCGGCGGCAGAGGGCGCGTATAGACCGGTCTCGGTCGTTCCGCTCGTCGATTGCGTCGACGTGGTGGCGGTGGACTGATTTGACGGGAGGCCCATCAGATAGGAAAGTTCCGCAGGTGTAATCTTGTTGAGCAGATCAGGGTCGGTGAAAGCGGCAGGAAGTGTATACGCCGCCGGATTAATGCCGGTCGGGGAGGTCTGGGTGGTATCCGATGTCGCGGCGGTTTGGTTCAGGGCGGCCAAACTGCCATCCAGAGAGTAAGCCGAAGTCGCGGTTGACCCGGTGGACAACCCGCTGGCGTTTAAGAGCGCCAAATCGGTGCTGTAACTGGTCATGGTCGGATCATAGTTCACACTGGACACGGAATTCACGGCGGTCATCAGGACACACTTCCCTCAACGTAGAGATTGCTGTTATATTATTTATCGTTGATATTTTTCTTTTTCTTAAATTTTTTTCGCTGAGTCGATTCCAGTGCCGCAGGTTATGCCGCTACAGGAGGTCTGGCGCATAACGGACGGTATGAAAGCAGGAGTCGGCGGCAGCCTTCGGCAGGAATAACCGCCATTTTCGCGAACATTTGAAAAATAGTCTCGCATCCGGGAAACCGATCGCGGCAGAAAAAACGGGGAGGGTGACTCTGGTTATGAGTAGCTCTTTTGAAGACTGGGGCCGAAAATATGGACTGGTTCTGGCGCTGGTCGTGGGTCTGGCTATTTGGCTGCTGCCGACTCCGGCAACCATGTCGATCACGCAGCACAAGCTGCTGTCGATCTTCGGCGGAGCGGTGGTCGTCTGGATCACCATCGGCATTAATTTTGCTGTAAGTACTTTTGCTATTATTTCTCTGCTATATTTTTGGGTAGGCAATGACGCCGGCAAACTGGCCAAAGACGGCTCCCTGGTCCATGACGCCAACTTCGCCGTGAGCGGGTTCGGCTCGCCGGCCTTATGGCTGCTGGTAACCGGCTTTGTCATCGCTATCGCCATGACCCGGTCCGGCGTGGCCAAACGCCTGGCGCTTTACATGATGCGACTGTTCGGCCGGACGCCCCCGGGGGCGATCTTGGCCTCGCTTCTGGCCAATTTCCTTATCGCGCCCCTGACCCCTTCCAACACCGCGCGGACCGCCGCCATGCTTCCGATCATCGAAGGCATCGCCGCCGCCTATAAAGCCGAGCCGGGCAAAAGCAACTTTGGCAAGGCGCTGGCCCTGTCCGCGACCTTTGCTTCCAACATCACCGGCTCAGCCTTTTTGACCGGCACCATTCCCAACCCTGTTGCCATCGGTATGATCGCCGCTGCCGCGGGGGCTTCGGTTTCCACCACCTGGGGCTACTGGGCTCTTGCCGCGGTGCCTACCAACGTTGTTATTCTGATCGTCACCGCATGGCTGATGCTCAAGCTGTTTCCGCCGGAAGTCAAGGTTCTGCCCGGCGGCCTGGATTACATCAACAAGGAACTGGCCGGGATGGGGCCAATGACCCGGCGTGAGAAAAAGGCCATTCTTTATTTTTTCCTGGCGCTGTTGCTTTGGTCCACTGACATGATCCACAACTTCAACTCAACGATGGTGGCGTTCTTTGTCTCGCTGCTGATTTTTCTTCCTAAAATTGGGGTGCTGGAATGGAAGGAGACCGAAAAGTCGCTGCCCTGGGAATTGTTTGTTTATTTTGGCGGGGTGCTGACCCTGGGGGATGCCCTGATGAGGACCAAGGCCTTTGAATGGCTGATCAAGACCTGCCTTTCTTCCCTGGGACTGGAACATGTGGCGATGATGCCGCTGCTTATACTGCTGATCGGATTCACCATTTTCAGCCATGTCGTCTGGTCCACCACCACCGCTATGGCCGGGGTCATGATCCCGATCTACATCGGCCTGGCCCAGGTTATGGGCTTCAACATTGTGAGTTTTGTGCTGCCCTTGGCAATTATGATGGCCTACGCCCTGTTTTTGCCCTTTAACACCATGGGGAATATCATCCTGTTCGGAACCGGCTATTATACCGTTACCGAGCAGGTGAAGTCGTCGGTGATCCTGGGAATGATCATCTGGGGGCTGTGGATCGTTACAGCGTTCACCTGGTGGCGGGTCATCGGCCTGTTATAGAAAACAATAAAGAGAACCGGAGGGAGATAATTTGGAAAAAATGGATTTTATCGTTGTCGGCGCCGGGGTAGTGGGCCTGGCGGTGGCCGCTGAGCTGACCAGACGGTTTGAAGACCAGTCGGTGGTTCTGCTGGAAAGGCACTCCAAATTTGGCCAGGATACGTCAAGCCGCAACAGCGAGGTTATCCACGCCGGCATGTATTATCCTACCGGCAGCCTGAAAGCTCAGCTCTGTGTCGAGGGCAACCCCGCCCTGTACAAGTTCTGTGAGGAGTACCACATTCCCCATCAGCGGATCGGCAAGCTGATCATCGCTCGCAATGACAGTGAAATCCCCAGCATCGAGGGTATCTTAAAGCAGGGCCGGGCCAACGGAGTGGCGGGTCTGGAACTGATCGACCGCGGTCAGATCGCCAGGATGGAGCCCAATATTACCGCCGTAGCCGCTGTATATTCGCCTTCCACCGGTATCGTCGACAGCCATAAGCTCATGGCCCAGTTGGAGCGGCAGGCGCAGCAGGGCGGGGCGATGCTGGCCTACAAACATCAGGTCACTGACGTACATTTTAAGAAAGACGGCTATGAAGTCGTTTTTACCGGACCGGACGGGGCCGGCGATTCCCTGGAATGCCGCTGGCTGATCAACTGCGCCGGGCTGTACGCCGACCTCATTCCTGCCTGCCTCGGGATCGATACGGCGGCCGCCGGCTACAAGATCTACCCGGTGAAAGGCGAATATTTCTCTGTCGCCGCAGCCAAGTCGAAACTCATTTCCCACCTGATCTATCCGCCGCCGCTGAAAAGTCTCCACGGCCTGGGCACGCATGTCACCAAAAGCCTGGACGGCCGGGCGCGGCTTGGCCCGAATGCCCACTATGTGGATGAGCTTGAGGATTATGACGTCGATATCGCCCATGGCGAAGAATTCTATCAGGCGGCAAGAACCTACCTGCCCTTTGTCGAGCGGGAGGATCTGCAGCCGGATATGGCGGGGATGCGGCCCAAGATCCAGGCGCCGGACGCCCCTGTCGCCGATTTCGTGGTCCGTCATGAAAATGACCGGGGCCTTCCCGGCTTGATCGATCTTGTCGGCATCGAGTCGCCGGGCCTTACCTCCTGCCTCAGCCTGGCGAAGAAAGTGGCTGGAATGATTGCTGCCGCGACATGAACAAAATACTGATGGTTATGCAACTATCAATAATCTAGGTGAAAAATATGTGGAAAAAAGCACTGTGCTTATTGGCGATGCTGCTCATGGTCCTGCCGGCAGCCGCGGCTCCGGCTGCGGACGATTCCTCGGCGGCCATGCTGCAGACAGTCTGGAAGGCGCAAACCATCGACGGGCTTGACAACGGTATCTGGGTCATCCCCGAGGATGCCATCAACCAGTATTTTGCCGGTTGTGCCGACAACGACAAAATCAAAAACCCGACCTTGAAACTGCTGGGGGACAATAAGCTGCTGGTCGCCTTCGACAGCAGCATCGGCCGGGTCGGACTTACCTGTGAGGTCAAACAGTTCGTTCATAACCAGACCGAATCGTACGCCGAAGTCTATGTCCGTAAAAAAGAGGTCGCCGACAAACCGTTTGTTTCCTGGATGCTCAAGTTTGTCCCGCTGGGCGCCTTGGCCGACCTGTACGGCAACCCGCTGAAAGACGTGAACCAGGTTGACGCGAAGTTTTCCGGCAACACCCTCAAGATTAACTTCCGGCCGCTTGTGGAGAAATCTCTGCTTGGCAACGACTTCGGCCGAAAAGTTGAAATCAGCAGCATGACCACCCGGGAAGGAGCCCTGGAACTGCATACCAACATGAGGGCCGCTGATCTGCTGGGAGTGTTGATGACCCAGAAAAACGGCTAGGTGGGGGTTGCCTGTGGAATAAGACTTTCAGGCCGCCTGCGGAGCCCCCGGATGCACGACGGCCCCGCCAACCAGGCAAATGGGGGCTGCAGGACAGGATTTCGCCAATGACGGTAGAACTAACACCATATAACGCCGATTCGTTTCATCAAGGAGGAAAACCATGTCTACAACAACCTTCGAATTTCCTTACGGCGACGAAGTCGTCAAGCTGGCGCTGCCGACGCGGCAGATACTGAGTGACATCAGGGGATCCAAAGCAGTAGCGGTAACCGACGTTCCGGCGGCTGTCCGGGAAGCCCTGCGAAATCCGATCGGCTGCGCTCCTTTGGCCCAAACGGTTAAGGCGGGCGACCAGGTGGCCATCCTGGTCAGCGATATCACCAGAGCGTACGTGAAATTCGACCAGTTTCTGGCGGTGCTGCTGGATGAACTGAATACAGCGGGTGTGCCTGACAGCGATATCTTTATCGTGATTGCCCTGGGCGCCCACCGGATGAATACCGATGCCGAAATCGTGACAATCTGCGGAGCGGATGTCTGCCACCGCATCAAAGTCGTTCAGCACGACACTCACGACAAAGACAATCTGGTCTATGTCGGAACGACTCCCCGCGGTGTCGAAAGCTATGCCAATAAGCAGGTAATGGCCGCCGATAAGGTAATCCTGACCGGGGGGATCGTATATCACCTGATGTCCGGGTTTGGCGGCGGGCGCAAAGCAGTCATGCCTGGCATCAGCGGCTATGACAGCATCCAGGCCAACCACCGGTTTTGCCTGAACGCCGTCGTTGGCCAGGGCCTCAACCCCAACTGCGGTTCCGGGATGGTCCGGGAGAATGAAATGGCTTTGGATATGGCCGACATAGCAGCGCTGGTCAACCCGGACTTCCTGCTGAACGCCGTGTTCACTCCGGAGGGGGACTTCGCCAGATTCGTTGCCGGCCACTGGCTGGCGGCCTGGGAAGAAGGGTGCCGGGAAGTTGAAAGAATCAACGGGATACCTGTCGACGGCCAGGCTGACCTCACCATTGCCTCAGCCGGAGGCTATCCCAAAGACATCAACTTGTATCAGGCAATCAAACCCATCGACAACGCTTATATGGCGACAAAACCCGGCGGCGTGGCCATTATGTTTATGGAATGCCGTGATATTATGGAGCCGCCTGAATACAGCGAGTGGCTCAGCATCAAGGATCCGCTGCAGTTCGAACTCGCGCTGCGCAAGCAATTCACCGTTCCGGGTTATTCGGCATTCCGCCTTACCCACATCGCCAGGCAGATTACCCTCATCGGGGTCAGCAAACCGGAAAACGCCGAGTTCCTCCGCAATGCCGGGATCATTCCTGTTACCGATTATGCCGCGGCGATGGAGATCGCCAGCCAAAAGCTCGGTCGGGCAAACTACACGATCAACGTTATGACCCAGGCCGCCTCTACCGTGCCGCTGGTTCGACGGGCCGCAAAAGAATAACAGGGCCGTCTGGCGGAAATTTGGCGGTTGACGAATCATAGCCTGAGTGGTATTTTTTAGATAGTGCGCGTATGCAAACTCAGTTCGCTTATGCGAACCTGCTGGGGGGGTCAGTATTTTAAAAAGCAACAAATCCGCCGCCCGGACGATTGATATCCTGAACCTGCTGGCCCAGAGCCCCAAGCCTTTGACGCAGCAGGAGATCAGTCAGGCCTTGGACTGGCCCAAAAGCAGCACTTATGAGCTGATCCATACCTTGCTGGGAAAGGAGATCCTCGAATTTGACAATGAGGATCTGAAAACCTTCCGGCTGGGGATCAAGGTGTTTGAAATCGGGATGTCGGTTCTGGAGAAGACCGATCTGCCCAAAATTGCCCGGCCTTATCTGGAAGACCTGAGCGCCGATACCGACGAAACGGTCTTTCTTGCGGTGGAAAATAGCGGCGACATAGTGTATTTGGACAGGGTCGAAGAAAACAGCTCCATCACCACTTCCGCCGGTCTGGGAATGCGCCGCCCGATGTACTGCACCGGACTGGGCAAAGCGTTGCTGGCCACATATCCGCCGTCCAAGGTCGAAGAGATATGGGGCAAGGGAGATCATCCCGTTTTTACCAGAAATACCATCCGTCGCTACGACGAGCTGGTTCAGGCCCTTGACCAGACTCGCCAGCAAGGTTACGCCATCGACAATCGGGAAATGGAAGATGAAATTTTTTGTGTGGCCGCTCCGGTCTACGGCCGCTCGGATAAAGCCGTTGGGGCCATCAGCATCGCCGGGATTTATCTGAAAATGCATCCGAAAAAAACCGAATTGTTCGGCAAAAAGATCGTGGACACGGCGCTGGCGATATCCAAACGGCTTGGCTACCGCCGCGACCGGCTGTACCCTGGTATATAGCTGTTCTTATGTCTGATATACCGAACTAAGTTCGCATATGCGAATGAATGTGACGGCATATTGACTCCGGCTGTCGACCGATAAGGTTTTTTGCCGGAGCGTGCCCTGGCACAATCAGGATCTTTGAGCCAAAGACTGCAACAACATTCTGAGCTGCAACCGGAACAACAAAAGAGGTGTGGAAAATGACGTTTATGGGATATCGCCGGGCTGACGGAACGGCGGGGACACGAAATCATATTTTGATTCTGCCGACCGTCGCCTGTGCCAATCAAGTGACCCGCTCCATCGCCAGACAGGTACAGGGCACGGTGTGGGTGGAGCATCAGCACGGCTGCTCTCAGCTGGCGCCTGACGCCGCTCAGACTGCCCGGGTTTTCGTGGGGCATGGTATTCATCCCAATGTGTTCGGTATCGTGGTCGTCGGTCTCGGCTGCGAAGGGGTAAGAGCCCAGGATGTGGCCGCCGAGATCAGGCGCCGTTGTCCTTATAAGCCGGTGCATTGCGTGATCATCCAGGACGCCGGCGGGTCGCTTTCCGCCATCGCCGCCGGCGCCAGGGCGGCCGAGCAGATAGTGAAGGAGGCGTCACGTTGCGTCAGGGAGCCGATCCCGGTCGCCGAGCTTATTCTGGGAACGGCGTGTGGCGGCTCGGACGCTTCTTCCGGACTGTCGGCCAACCCGGCGCTGGGTGAGGCCAGCGATTTGCTGGTGGATGCCGGCGGAACCGCCGTGCTGTCGGAAACGCCGGAGCTGATCGGCGCGGAGCACTTGGTGGCGGCCAGAGCCGTAAACAAGGAAGTGGCCGAAAGATGTTACGAACTTGTCCGGCGGTGCGAGGAAGGGGCAAAGGCTCTGGGGGTTGACATGCGCGGCAGCAATCCCAGCCCCGGCAATATTGAGGGCGGGCTGACCACCATCGAGGAAAAATCGCTGGGCTGTATCTATAAAGGCGGAACAAGGCCGCTGGTAAGCGTATTTGAGTACGCCGAGCAGATCGATGTCAAAGGTCTTGTTTACATGGACACCCCCGGCAACGACGTGGAACAGCTTACCGGGATGGTCGCAGGCGGCTGCAATGTTATTGTTTTTACCACCGGCCGGGGGACGCCGACCGGGTCGCCTATTGTGCCGACCGTCAAGGTTGCGGCAAATTCCGAGCTTTTCCGTAAAATGGCCGATAACATGGACCTGAACGCCGGCACTGTTGTCACCGGTGAGGAAACGGTCAAACAGGTCGGCCAGCGAATCTTCGCCGAGATGATTGAGGTGGCGTCAGGACGGCTGACAAAAGCGGAGATCATGGGCCAGAATGATTTCGGCATCAACCGGATCGGACCGTCGATGTAGCTCCGGGGGACGGTCGACCTTTACTGGAGAATCTGATCCGCACGGCTGCGGTGGCTGGCCGACTTTGTAGTAAGAGGTGTTGTCAGGTGGGGAGAATTGTTGTCCGCAGTGATCAGTGCAGCGGGTGCCGGAGCTGTCAGGTTATCTGCTCCATGCATCATGAAAAACATGTGGCGCCGAGTGAGGCTCGAATCAAGGTGCGAAGTGAATATCCCTGGCGCGAGGAACCGGTGGTCTGCCGGCAGTGCGCCGATCCGGCCTGCCGGAAGGCGTGTCCGGCCGGCGCGATAACGGCAGGCGGAACGGTCCCGGTCATTGATCAGGAAAAATGCGTTCAGTGCTGGCAGTGCGTCAAGGCTTGTTCCTTTGGCGCTATCTGGGAAAATGGCGCGAAAGGGCCGCTGGTATGCGACACGTGTTCGGGACAGTATCTTTGCGTGCGCTGGTGTCAGCCCAAAGCCCTTACGCTGGGGGAGGAGAATTGACCATGTCGGGTGGGTATACAGGAAAGCTGCTGCGGATTGATCTTGGGCGACGCAAGCATTCGGTGGAGAACATCCCGGTCGATGTCGCCAGAAAATATCTTGGGGGAAAAGGAATATCGGCTTATCTTTTGTATAGCGAATTGCCTGCCAAATGCGATCCCCTTGGGCCGGAAAATATGTTGGTGTTCGCCAACGGACCGTTGACTGGAACGCTGGTTCCGGCTTCTTCCCGCGTCACGGTCAGCACCAAAAGCCCGCTCACCGGAGGTTGGCTGGACAGTAATTGCGGCGGCTTCTGGGGGCCTGAACTGAAATACGCCGGGTATGACGTGCTGGTCGTCAGCGGCTGCGCCGACGAACCCACCGTTCTGGTGATCGAGGATGATGCTGTCCGGTTTGAACCGGCCGCTGCTGTTGCCGGCTATGATTGTCCCGGGACTGAAAGAGCTCTGAAAGAAAAATACGGCGCTGATCATCGGGTAGCCTGCATCGGGCCGGCGGGAGAAAATAGACTGCCGCTGGCGTCGATCATCGCCGAAGGGCGGGCTTTCGGCCGGGGCGGTCCGGGCGCGGTGATGGGCAGCAAAAATCTCAAGGCCATCGTGGTTCGTGGCCGGGGCAGCATCGGGATTGCCAGCTACGAGGCGTTTCTCACCGCCAACAACGAGGCGCTGAATGAATTGACCATAAGCCCTGATACCGGCGGTTCCAGGCCCAAGTACGGCACCAACAGCATCCTCAGTGCCATGGACGTGCTCGGTATTCATCCGGTGCAGAACTTTCAGGGAATGCCTTGGACCGGCGCCGACAAACTCAACGAAGAAGTGCTGGCAGATCAATATTACAAGAAGAACAAAGCTTGTTTCGCCTGCCCGATCCGTTGCAGCAAGGTGTCGCGGGTAGACGGCGGAAAATACAAAGGTAGTGTTGTCGAGGGGCCCGAGTACGAAAATGCCTGGAGCTTCGGCGCCCAGTGCGGTAATGCCGATCCCGGGGCGGTTATCGAGGCCGAGCGGCTCTGCGACTTTTACGGAATGGATTCGGTGTCGGTGGGCAATGCCATCGGGTTCGCCATGGAATGCTTCCAGCGGGGACTGATTACCGAGCGGCAGGTGGGTTTTCCGCTGGAGTTCGGTGACGACGACGCCATGATTCGGCTGGTGCACCTGATCGGTAAAGGCGAAGGCTTCGGACAGGTGATCGGTCAGGGCGTCAAGCGGGCCGCGGCAGTCATCGGCGGCAATTCCAACGACTTCGCTATGCATGTCAAAGGGATGGAACTTCCTGCATACGATCCCCGGGCCGTCTTTGGCATGGGTCTGGCTTATGCCACCAGCGACCGCGGCGGGTGCCATCTCCGGGCCTGGCCGGTGGGGGCGGAAGTGCTGCAGACCAAGGGCCGGATGGATCCCTATAGCACCGAGTATAAGGCCGATCTGGTGAAAAGCCAGCAAGAATGGTTTGCTGTTGTTGATTCCATCGGCCTGTGCCTGTTTGCCACCTATGCCTTGACGCCGCGCCAGGTGACCCTCCTTCTGACCGGGTTGACCGGAATCGAAGAATTTGCCAGTGCCGATTACCTGATGATAACCGGTGAGCGGATTTATAACCTGACCCGCCTGTTCAACCAGCGGGAGGGTTTTGGCAAAAAAGACGACACCTTGCCGAGCCGCCTGCTGAATGAACCGATGCCCAGCGGCCCGGCCAAAGGCCTCACCGTGGATTTTGCGCCGATGTTGAAGGAATATTACTTTATTCGCGGCTGGGATGAGGACGGCGTACCCAAAAAAGAGACGCTGGACGCCCTGGGACTCAAAGCATGAGCCTGAAAGTCAAAGTAAAGGTGCAATTTCTCGGACCTTTAAGCGAAGCTGCAGGGAAACGGCAGGTTGTCCTGGAAGTGGAGCCTGATGTCAGGGCAGCGATCGCGGACATCGAGGGGATTTTCCGGCTGAAGTCGCCGGACGGTCAGCTTGCACCCGGTGGCGTTTTCGTCAATGGCCGCCATGTATCATTGTTGCCAAAAGAAAAAATGTTGCTCAAGGACAATGACATCATCACATTTATGCATTGTGTCAGCGGCGGTTGAGTAGCGGATAGGAGACGAAATCATGTTTAAACCTTATGGAGTTTACGCGGCGATGCTGACTCCTTTCAGAGCCGATGGTGAAGTTAACGAGGAAGTGCTGCGGCGCCTGGTGGATTTTCTTATTGCCAAGGGCCTGCACGGACTGTTTCCGGTCAGTTCGGTCGGCGAATTCGCTCACATGACCCTGGAGCAGTGCGTCCAAACGATGGAGATTGTGTTCGACCAGGCCAAAGGTCGGGCGGCGGTGACCCCCGGCGTGAGTTCCACCTGCGCCGAGCACTCGATAAAACTGGCCCGCAAGGCCCAGGAACTGGGCTGCCAGGGGGTGGTTATCTGTCCACCCTATTATTACTCCATCAGCCAGGAAAATATGGAGAAACATTTCGAGCTTGTGGCCGATTCGGTGGAGATTCCCGTTATTTTATACAATATCCCCCTGTTTGCCACCCCTATTTCCAACGATGTGGTCAAACGCCTGAGCCGCCGGAAAAATGTGGTGGGGATGAAAGATTCCAGTGGCAACATGGTTGAACTTATGCACTATATGGATAAGGCCCGCCTGGCCGGGTCGGACATGAATTTCATGACAGGGCGGGAGGAGATCCTGGCTCCGGCTCTCTTTGCCGGTGCCAGCGGCTGTATGACCGGCTGCGCCGGCATCATTCCCGAAATCATGGTGGGAATATGGGATGCCTTCCACGCCGGCGACTATGCCAAGGCCAACCGGATCCAAGTCGCCATGCTCGCCCTGGTGCGGGCGATGTTTGCCGCGCCTTTCCCGGTGGGCTTCAAGGCCGCTCTGGAAATGCGGGGCTTTGAAATGGGACCGCCGAAACAGCCGCTGGCGGCATCAGAGGAATTTAACGTCAGCGGCATCAAGGCCCGGACGAAAAGCATCCTCCAGAGCTTATTGGAGTTTATCGACAAAGAAGGGCTGGACAAAGAAGGCAAAGCCTAAAATCTTCCCCTGGCGAAACCGGCTCTGTGCCGGGAGTTTCTGACAGGGGCATGATAATGCGGCTAGGCGCCGCAACCGGAAAGGAGAGGAGATTGAAAAGTCTTTCGTCAGGCAAATAAGATCAAGGAGAGTGATTGAAACATGGCAGCTTTTACCAGAACAGAACTTGCCGACCGGGCGATGGATAAAGCCCAAAGAAAGATTGTGCCCTTTATCTTGCTTATGTACGTCCTGGCTTTTCTCGACAGGGCCAACATCGGTTTTGCCAAACAGGCCTACCAGGTCAGCACCGGTGTCAGCGACGCGGCCTTTGCCCTCGGTGCCGGCATATTCTTCATCGGATACGCAGTTTTTGAAGTGCCCAGCAACATCGCCATGCATCATGTCGGCGCAAGGATTTGGCTGGCCCGGATCATGATCACCTGGGGTTTGGTGGCCGCGGCTTTCGCCTGGGCGACTACCGAAACCTCCTTTCTGGTTTTGCGCGTACTGCTCGGCATCGCCGAAGCAGGCTTTTTTCCTGGCATAATCTACTTCTTTACCTTCTGGTTTAGCGCCCGTCGCCGCAGCAGCATGATGGGGCTATTCTATTTCGGCGCTCCCTTGTCGTTCATTTTCGGTTCGCCGCTGTCCGGCATGCTGCTGGATATCGACGGGTTCCTCGGTGTTGCCGGTTGGCAGTGGATGTTTGTGGTGGAAGGCGTGCTGGCGTCCATCGTCGGCGTCTGGGCCCTGTGGTACCTTACCGACCGGCCGCAAAAGGCCAACTGGATTCCTGATGAAGAAAAACAGGCTCTTATCGACGAACTGGAGGAAGAAAACGCCAACAAGCCCAAGGAAGCCCATGTCGGACCGCTGGTTGTTCTGGCGAATCCGAAGGTGTGGTATGCTGCCGCGATCTATTTCATGATTCAGATCAGCGTTTACGGCGTTATCTTCTACCTGCCGACCCAGGTCGCCGGACTGTTGGGGAAAAAAGTCGGGACGCTGGTCGGTTTCGTCAGCGCCATTCCGTGGATTTGCGCCCTCGCCGCCAACGCGACCATTCCCCGCTATTCCGACCGGTCCGGCAACCGGGGCAACCTGGCCACGCTGCTTATGTTCTTGGCCGGTGTCGGTGTTATCGCCTCAGCCACCGGTAATCCGCTGGTCGGCATTATTGCCTTGTGCGTTGCTTCGGCCGGATATTTCTGCGTGCAGCCGATATTCTGGACCATGCCTACCCAGTTTCTGAGCGGCGTAGCGGCGGCCAGCGCCATCGCTCTCATCAACTCGGTCGGCAATCTCGGTGGGTTCATCGCTCCCAATCTGCGGGTATGGGCCGAGCAGACTTTTCACAATCCGGCTGCCGGTCTTTATGCTCTCGGCGCGGCAGCTTTTGCCGGCGCGCTGCTTTTTGCAATATCGATTCCTCTGGGCATGGGCAAAAACACACCTCGCCTTGATGCACCGCCTTCTTCTTCTTCGAAGGCTTAAGAACAGTAACGGCCTGAAAGGGTCGGTCCTATGCCGAAAGAGAACAGAAACGGCGTCTGCCGTTTCTGTTCTCTTTAGCTTATTGCGAAAGTCATTCTTCAGGCCGTTCAGAAACCCTCAGATGCACGACGGTACCATGAACCCAGCAGCGACGCGTACTGGGAAGTATGCTAGCAATGAGTTCGTGGTGCTAAGTGCGCAGTTCTTGCGCTTCAGCGTCTAGAGATACGGCCTACCCTTTACGGGCGCAAAGCAGATGAGGGTTGCAGAGCGGCCTGAAAAAACAGAAACGGTGTCTGCCGTTTCTGTTCTTATATCTGCGGCCGGATGGCAGGAATCGCTGACAAAAAAGCGAACTTGAGCAGTATAAAAATGACTTCGCGGCCATGCGTGCCGCGGCTTGACGCTGAGTGGAAACTTGCTGCCAAGATGGAGGTAACATGAGCGCTATCGACGAAAAGAAAGCTGCGGCCGAGGATGACGTCAATAATGTGGTTGACAGGGTCAGCGAAGTGGTGGACAAATATAATTCCCTGCTGCGGATGAACGAGCTGTTCATTGGATTTGTCCGCGAGATGCAGTTGGAGGATGAGCTGCTGGCATATCTTCAGCGTCAAGGTCTTCCACCCAAAATCTTCAGTTGAATTACCTCCACCTGTTTGGCTTGAGCCCGGCGGCGGTTTTTTTTCCTTCGTTCTACGTCGCGCAAATGACTCATATGATAAAAACGCGATACCGGTGAATCAGCGGCGTTTGGCTAAAGCCGGCCGCCCGGAAAGCGCTGCAAGGAGTCGGGCTTGATGCGACAGGTAGCCATTGTCAACCGAAACAATACAGCCATTCTGGGGAACTGTGTCGATGTGGCGGAGACGAAGGCCGAGAGGCTGAAAGGCCTGCTCGGAACCCGTTGCCTTCCCCTGGGACACGGCTTGTTGCTCAGGCCGTGCAACGGCGTGCATACTTACGGTATGTGTTATTCCATCGATGTTCTGTTCCTTGACGAGGAATATCGGGTGGTGGAGATTGTGCCTGACATGTGGCCGATGCGCATCGCCCGTAACTGCGCAAGTACTATGGTTCTGGAATTGCCGGCAGGCACGGCGGCGATGACCGGCACCGAGACAGGACACACGCTGATGGAATTCGGACCGGATCAAATTTGCCCGTAAGAGCCGGGTTGTACCCGGCGGGCAGGGCTACGGCGATGGGACTGGCAGCGACAGGCTTGTCTTGACACTGGATAATTTTGGTTGTAAAATGAAGGCACGATACAAATCGCATAGAAGGCATACTTGCCGAAAGGCAAGGACGCAAAGCTATGGGTCTACGGTCGTTAAACGATCATGATTGCCAGGCCGCCGTTTCAGTGGATGCTGAAACGTATTTTCGAGCCAGGCGGAAGCTTGGCATTTTGTTTTATGAATACGATGAGGTGAAGCGCAGTGGGGATTATCAATTGTGAAGAGTGCGGCAAGGTTTGTCTGGAGAATGCAAGCCTGCGGTGCCCGGACTGCCAGCAGGAACTCCAGCGGTCAGAGGAACGGGTGGTACTCTTCCTGGAGGATTATCCGGGATCCTCCCTGGATGAAGTTCACAAAGCTACCAGGGTATCGCGCCATATCATCATGCAGATGATCCGCAATAACCGTGTTCTGACCGGGCTGATGAACTATCCGTGTGAGAGCTGCGGCAAACCGGTCACCCAAGGGCGGATCTGCCCTGCGTGTGCCGATGATGCCATCCGCTATCTCAAGCCGCGCGAAACAACTGCTTCAGAGCCGGAGCGCCGGCCCGGGGCGATGCACATCAGGCATCAAGCCGACCGGCGGCGGTGAATTTACGTCGGTGAGACCCCTCTGATGAGGGGTTCGCCATTTTCTGCAGGGTTTTACAGATATTTCGAAACCTTGCCTGAAGAAAAAGACACTTGTTTCCGTTCGCCCCTGGTTGTCAAGGGATAGAAACAGGGGAGATTCTTTGCTCCTGGGAGGCTGGGTTTATGGGAATCGGGGACACAGCTGAAAACCGGTGGCTCAAACAAATGCGCAGTTCCAGGATTATCGTATTTCTGGTTACTTTCGCCGTAGTGTTTATCGGCATCGTCTGGGCGACGGTTTTGTTGACAGTGTCCTTTGAGTATGACGCGGAAGTGCGGTCGCTGGTAAAAATCAACGCCAATCTGATAAAAATTTATCGGGAATATGTTCATCACAACTTAATGATGGTGGACAACCAACTGCTATTCCTGAAAGAAGAATACGAAAAACGGGCGATAGTTACGCCGGTGATAGCGTCAAGCGTCGAAAATCTGAAAACCCTTCCTGTAAATCAGATCATCATTCTCAACTCCCGGGGCGATCTGGTGGAGAGCTTGCTGCCGCTGCCGACGGAAGTCAATGTCAATGGGTTTGATGACGATTTTTTTGCGGTTCACCTTGAGGCCGACAGCGGCAAACCGTTCATCGCCAAGCCCCAGGTCGGCAGAATCAGCGGCAAGTGGTCCTTTCATGTCAGCCGCCGTCTCAACAATCCTGACGGAAGCTTTGGCGGCGTGGCGGCCATCGCCCTTGATCCGGCATATTTCTCGAACTTCTACGGCCGGATGGACCTGGCCAGCGGTCAGCTTGTCAGCATGGTGGGGCTGGACGGCGTCGTCCGTGCCCGCCAATCGGGTGAAGACCGGGCAATTGGACAAGACCTGAGTTCGACACGCCTGTTCAAATATCTGAAGGAAGCGGACTCAGGCTATTTTATCAGCGGTTCCGACAGTAACGGTGCCCGCCGGATCTTCAGCTATCAGGCTATGCCCGACTATCCGGTGGTGTTGGTGGTCGGCGTTTCGGAAGCCGAGGCCCTGGCTGAGTTTTACAACAGGCGCGAAAAATACTTTATTGCTGCCGCGGTGGTGAGCCTGTTCATCGTCGGCGCCATCGGCGTACTGATTCGGATGATTCTGGCCCGGCAAAGAGCGGAAAAGATCCAGCATGTGTTGTATCAGATATCCGAGACGGCCAGTTCTCTGAATGATCCGGAAAAAATCTACAGGTCGGTTCACCAGGCGATAAGTGAACTCATTCCTGCCAAGGATTTTTATATCGCTACTTATGACGAGAAGGACGGAATGATCCGCTATCCCTATCGGGTGGATGAATTCCATCCAGCCCCTGGCAGCAGACCTTTTGGCAAGGGACTGCCTGAGTATGTCATTGAGACAGGGGCCCCCTTGTTTGCCGATCCGCAAAAACGGGCCGAGCTTGAGGCGCAGGGAAAAATCCTTCCGGTTGAGCTGCCGGCGGTCGATTGGCTCGGTGTACCGCTCAAAACGGCTGACAACAAAGTTTTTGGGATCATGGCGGTGAAGACCTACACCCAGGGGGTGCGATTCACCGTGCAGGACAGGGATGTTCTCGCGTTCGTGTCGAATCAGGTTGCGATGGCTATCGAACGCATGCGGGCCAACGAAAATATGTATTTTCTCAGCCGCCATGACGCTCTTACCGGTCTTTACAACCGGGCCCACTTTGAACAGGAACTGAAACGCCTGCAGGAAGATGGGACGCTGCCGGTAACCCTGATTATCTGCGATGTCGACGGCTTAAAGTTTATCAACGACACTTTGGGACATGCCATGGGAGATCAGCTGCTGGTGGCAACCGGGGAGATTCTCCGGGCAGCGGTGGAAGTCGGCGGCACCATCGCCCGGATTGGCGGCGATGAATTTGCAATCATTTTGCCATCAACCGATGCCAGGATGGGTGATGCCATCTGTAAGAAAATCAGGGGCTTACTGAAAAAATATGGTCATGGACAGTTCAGAGTTCCCCTCAGCCTGTCCATGGGCTGTGCGGCGAAAGGCGAAGGTGCAGCATCGCTGCAGCAGGTGCTGATCCAGGCCGACAACTATATGTACCGGGAAAAACTTCATCAATCCAGGGCCTTTCAGGACGATTTCGGGCGGACGGTGATCAGGCTTCTGGAAAGCCGGGATTTCATGCCTGAAGGGCATGCCGAAAGAATGCAGGATATGGCAGTCAAGCTGGCGCAAAAAATAGGTCTGCCGAAAAAGAAAATAGTCAATCTTTCTTTATTGGCCCGGTTTCATGATATCGGAAAAGTCGGTGTGCCGGACTGGATTCTCACAAAGCCGGGGCCGCTAACCCTGGAAGAAAGCAAGGAAATGCAGGGGCATTGCGACATCGGTTACCGGATTGCCCGCTCTTCCCCAGACTTGCTGCCGATAGCCGAATGGGTCCTGAAACACCACGAATGGTGGAATGGAATGGGCTATCCGTTAGGACTGTCTGGAGAAGAAATCCCGGTGGAGTGCAGAATTTTAGCCATTGTCGATGCCTTTGACGCTATGACCAATGACCGGCCCTATCGCTCCGCCATGCAGCGCTCGGCGGCGGTAGCCGAACTTCGGCGCTGCGCCGGCACTCAGTTTGACCCGACCTTGGTGGAGCAGTTTCTCGAAATCTGTAATACGGCAATAGGCTGACAGCCTGACCCTTTGCGGTCAGGCTGTCTGTTTCGGCTACTATCTTCGCCTGGTGGATCATATACATTATCATGCGGGGGTGAAGAGACTTGAGCCTGCTGGAATTGTTTGTTCTCAGCACCGCTTTGGGCACCGATCTGGTTTCGGTGGCGATTCCCATCGGCATGAACCGGATCCGGATCAGGGTCATTTTGCGGGCTGCGGTGGTGTTTGCCCTTTTTCACATTGTGATGATTCTCGCCGGCTATCATCTCGGTCACTGGCTCGGAACGGTAGTCGAACACGTCGGAACCTATCACATCGATTGGCCGGCGGCGGCGGTGCAGGATTGGGCCAGTATGATCGGAGCTCTGGTGCTGGCGGCCCTTGGCGTCCATATGATCCGGGATAATTTGGCCTCCAGCGGTCTGAAGGAGGATATGGGGCACCCTCTTCAGGGCATTACGCTGTTGGCTCTGGCAGTGAGTGTCAGTATCGACGCCTTAGCCGCCGGATTCAGCATGGGAATGATGGATGTCGACCTTGTCAAATTAAGCGCAATTCTCGGACTGGTCATTTTTTTCATTGCCATTGCCGGCCTGGGGTTAGGTCGGCGTTTTGGCCGAATGATCGGGAATCGGGCCGAACTTGTAGGCGGGCTGGTGCTGATTTTGCTGGGGGCTCACATTTTCCTGACGGCGCTGACTACCTGACTACCTGACGCCGCTGCTGACTGTGGCCATTTATTATCACCGGCAGATATGTTAAAATAGTGGCGGATATACTATAGGGAGGGCCTGCCCAGCATGTTGCGGATTTTGCTGATTTGTACCGGTAATACCTGTCGTAGTCCGATGGCCGAGGTCTTTTTGCAGGAAAAAGTGAAGAAGGGCGGTCTCGCCGACCGGATCAAAGTTTTGTCGGCAGGACTGTACGCCGGAGGAGAATCGCCGGCATCCCCCGGGGCTAGGGCCGCGGCGGCCAGGCGGGGCCTGGATTTGGCGGGTCACCGTTCCCGCCAGCTACTGCCTGAATATGTACAAGCCGCCGATCTGGTCCTCACAATGACCCAATCGCATAAGTCCGCGGTGAAAGCCCTGGCGCCCGAGGCCGCCGGCAAGGTCTATAGCCTGGGCGAGTACGCCGGAGCGCCGGGGGATGTACCTGATCCGTTCGGCTCGGGCTATGAAGAATACGAGGCTTGCGCGGTAGTGATCGAGGAGCTGCTTAACAAAGCCTGGGATAAAATTGTCGCTTTAGCAGGAGAATCCGATCCAATGTAGAAAAAGTCCGAAATAATTAATGAAGGGATGAATGATGTTGATTGCGATAGGCAGTGACCATGGCGGCTTTCACCTGAAAGAGGAAATCAGGAGATATCTGGAGGAACAGAAAATTTCCTGCCGCGATTTCGGTACTTATTCCACCGATTCGGTCGACTACCCCGACATATCGCGCTCCGTCGCTGCGGCGGTAGCGGCCGGCGAATGTGCTCGGGGCATTATTATTTGCGGGACAGGCATTGGTGTGTGCATCGCCGCCAACAAGATCAAAGGCATCCGGGCCGCTTTGTGTCATGATACTTTCTCGGCCCAGATGTCGCGGGAGCACAACGACGCCAATATTTTGACCATGGGTGAGCGGGTCGTCGGACCCGGCCTGGCGCTGGCGATTGTCGAGAAATGGCTTGCCACCGATTTCAGTGGCGGCAGGCACGCCCGCCGGGTAGACAAGATTATGCAGCTGGAAGGTTAACGACAAACAAAGCGGAGCAGCGGAGGGGGATGGGTGTGATGACACAGCCTGAAACCATCGGTCAACAGGTCGCGGCTGCGGTGGAAGAGCTGCTGACGGCGGCTGGCCTGAAACCTGGGCAGATTCTGGTAGTGGGGTGCAGCACAAGTGAAATCCGGGGGGCCAAAATTGGCTCAGCTGGCTCCGAGGAGGTGGCGGGCGCTGTTTTGCACGCCATAGTCGACTGCTGCGCGGGCCGACAGATTCAACTCGCGGTCCAGTGCTGTGAGCACCTGAACCGGGCGCTGGTTGTCCAGCGACAGGTTATGGAGCAGTATGGCCTGGAAGAGGTGACCGTCGTGCCGGTGATCAAAGCAGGCGGAGCCTTAGCCACCATGGCGTTTCGCGAGTTCGTCGATCCGGTGACTGTCGAAACCGTTGAGGCCCATGCCGGAATCGACATTGGAGCAACCCTGATCGGGATGCATCTGCGGCGGGTGGCAGTCCCTGTCCGTCTGCAGCAGAAATTCATCGGCGAAGCGCCGATAACGGCGGCACGTACCAGACCTAAACTCATCGGCGGCGGCCGTGCCGTTTACGAGTTGCCTTGCAGTTAAATTGGAGGAGAAAACATGAAAATACTTGCCGGAATTGACCCTGAAGTAGCCCGCGCGATTGATCTGGAACATTCGCGCCAACAGCACAACATCGAACTGATCGCCTCGGAAAATTTCGTTTCCAAGGCTGTCCTTGAAGCCCAAGGGTCGGTTCTGACCAACAAATACGCCGAAGGTTACCCTGGCCACCGCTATTACGGCGGCTGTGAATATGTTGATGTAGTTGAACAGCTGGCCATCGACCGGGCCAAGGCGCTGTTCGGAGCCGAGCATGCCAATGTTCAGCCTCATTCCGGAGCGCAGGCCAACACCGCAGTCTATTTTGCATTTCTCCAGCCTGGCGACGTCATTCTGGGTATGAATCTGGCCCATGGCGGCCATCTGACTCACGGCAGCCCGGTCAATCTTTCGGGCAAGTACTTCAAGGTTGTGCCGTACGGAGTCGACCCCGACAGCGAACGGATCGATTACGATCAACTGCGTTGTCTGGCGCTGGAACACCGGCCCAAGATGATGGTGGCCGGTGCCAGCGCTTATGCGCGGATTATCGATTTTGCCCGCATGGGCGAGATCGCCCGGGAGATCGGGGCGATGCTGATGGTGGATATGGCTCATATTGCCGGCTTGGTGGCCACCGGGTTGCATCCGTCTCCTGTGCCTCATGCCGACATTGTGACAACCACCACCCATAAAACGCTGCGCGGACCTCGCGGCGGCCTGATTCTCTGCCGTCAGCAGTACGCGAAAGCGATTGACAAGGCTATTTTCCCCGGTACCCAGGGTGGTCCGCTGATGCATGTGATTGCCGCCAAGGCTGTCGCGCTCAAAGAAGCGATGACCGATGAATTCTCCTTGTATCAGGCCCAAATCCTGAAGAACACCAAGGCCCTGGCCGAAGGGCTGATCCAGCAGGGTTTCCGGCTGGTCTCCGGCGGTACCGACAATCACTTGATGCTTGTTGACCTGCGCGGACAGAATCTGACCGGTAAGACAGCCGAAAAAGCGCTGGACGAGGTGGGCGTCACTGTCAATAAAAACACCATTCCCTTCGATCCTGAAAGTCCGTTTGTGACAAGCGGCATCCGGATCGGCACGCCAGCCGTGACTTCCCGGGGAATGAAAGAGGACGCGATGCTTACCATCAGCGAAATCATCGCCATGGTACTGAAAAATCCCGGGGACTCTCTGACCAAAACCAAAGCTGTGGCCATGGTCGGAAGTCTATGCAGGAAATATCCGCTTTATGCCGAAGAGGGATAAAAAAAGAACATTAACTGGAGCTGATGCTAATGCAAGTGCGAGTGATTGATCATCCGCTGATCCAGCACAAATTGTCGCTGATTCGGGATATTAAAACAGGACCTAAGGAATTTCGTGAGCTGCTGGAAGAGGTCGCCATGCTGATGGGCTACGAAATCACCCGGAACCTGCCGCTGACTGAGACGGATATTGAGACACCTGTAGCCAAATGCCGCTGTAAGGTGCTGTCAGGGAAAAAGCTGGCTGTTGTCCCTATCCTGCGGGCCGGGCTGGGAATGGTGAACGGTATCGTCAGACTGATTCCCGCGGCCAAGGTCGGACATATCGGCGTCTATCGCGACCCGGAGACACTGCTGCCTGTGGAGTATTACTGCAAGCTGCCCAGCGATGTCGCCGACCGGGAAATCGTCATCATCGACCCGATGCTGGCAACCGGCGGTTCGGCTATCGCGGCCATGGACATGATCAAACGCAAAGGCGGCAAGCATATCAAGCTGATGTGCCTGGTGGCCGCCCCGGAAGGCATTCTGCTGATCAACGAGCGCCATCCCGATGTCGAGATCTATACCGCTGCGGTGGATGAGCGGCTGAACGATCACGGCTATATCGTACCCGGTCTCGGCGACGCCGGCGACCGCATCTTCGGCACCAAGTAATAAATGAAAACCCCTGTGGCTTCTGATGAAGTCACAGGGGTTTTTAATATCTATCTCCAGGCAGGTTTTCAACAGTCTCTAGAAAAACAGGCGGCCGAGCTGATAGGACAAAATCCCCAGCAGCAGAGAAAGCACCACACTGCCGTAAACGCTCAGCACCGCCAGCGACCATTTATGCATTTCCTGGTAGATGGTAATCACTGTGGCCAGGCAGGGAATGTAGGTCATATACACAACCAGGAAGGTGAACGCCGCCAGCGGCGAGATCTGAGTGGCCAGCACCTGGCCGAGATTGCCGCTTTCCGAAGTGGTATGGTAGATGACTCCCAGCGTGGTGAGTGCCGACTCCTTGGCAGGGATACCCATGATCAGGCCGACGATAAGCTGCCAGTTAAGCCCCATGATGGCGCCGAAGGGTTCAAGGGCCTGCCCGATGCGGGCGATATAGGATTCCTCGAAAGCACCTTGGGGGAAGGTGGACAAAAACCAGATGATGACCGACGAATAAATGATGACGTTTTGGATGCGATGCAAAAAATTGAGGGTGCGGCGGCCTGTGCCCACAAGGAGTTTCTTGAGCTGCGGCATATGGTAGACCGGAACCTCGGTCATGAAACCCGACGTTTCGTCAGGAGCAACGAAGGCCCGGACAAGATAGGCAGTCAGCGCCATCATCGCGACGCTGATTCCCAGCAGTCCCAGCATGACCAGGGTTGCCTTGAAAGTGGGGAAAAAGGCCGAAACCATGAAAACCATGACACCCAGCCGGGCGGAACAGGGGGCGAAGGTGCTGGCCAGAACCGCCACCATCCGGTCATAGCGGCTGGTCAGAATCCGGGAGGCCAGGATGCCGTCGATGTTGCAGCTGTATCCGGCCACCAGCGGGATAAAAATTTTTCCGTTGAGACCGATGGCACCCATCACCCGGTCCATCAAGAAGGCCACTCTTACGATATAACCGCTGTCCTGGATCAGACTGTACACCAGGAAGAATATCGCGATCTGCGGCAAAAAACCGATGGTTGCGCCAACCCCGTTGATCAGGCCGTCGGCCAGCAGACTGACGATAATCGCCGGCACGCCCCAGCCGGGTAAAACATCGCGCGACAACTCCCCCAGGCTGCTGAAAGCGTCGCCGATCAGTTCCGACAGCGGCCGACTGACCGAAAAGGTCAAAAAGAACAGGATAGCGAACACCGCGACCATCAGCGGGATGCCAAGCCAGCGGTGCAGCGCCCAGCGGTCGATTTTGTCGGTCATTGACTCGGTGGGATGGTGGACCAGGCATTGGGCGGTGATTTCGACGGCGGCGGCGTAGCGGGTATTTACGACCTCCACCTGGAGCTCCTCATCACGTTTTTCTGACGCTTCCACCGCCAGCCAGCGCCGGCTGCCGGAGCGGGAATCTTCCAGCTCCTGTTCGGCCTCAGCCACTGTCTGTTCAATCTGTGGCGAATAGGTCACTTTATAGGGCTGAAAAGCATAAGTCGCGTCGGCGACGGTAATGACAGCCTGATATAAATCGGCGGCAGCCAGTTTGCCTGTGGCCACCGCGGGGACTACGGGAACGCCAAGCAGTTCGGACAGTTTGGCGTGGTCGATGACCATGCCGTGCTCGCTGGCGGCGTCCATTTTATTGAGGACCACCACCGCCCGCCGGTAGCGCTCCAGAACTTCCAGAACCAGATAGAGATTGCGCTCCAGGTTCAGCGCGTCGACGACGATCAGCGGGACGTCCGGCTCGTTGGAATGCAGATATTTATCGGCGGTTATCTCTTCGTGGGAACTGTGGCCGAAGCCGTAAATGCCCGGCAGGTCGGTAAAGCTGATCCTGCGGCCGGCGTAGGCGACTTCCACAGTGCAGGCTTCTGTAGTTTTGCCGCACCAGTTGCCGATCACCTGGGCAGCCCCGGTCAAAGCGTTAAAAAGAGCGCTTTTTCCGACATTGGGATTACCGATTACGGCTACTGCAATAGGACCGGCTGTGGTCATTGTCCCTCCGCCTTCTCGACACTGATATATTTTGCTTCCTCGCGGCGCAGCGCCAGCTTGGCTCCGCGGACTACGATTTCAACCGGGTCGGCGAAGGGCGCCTGGCGAAGGACTTGGATATTGGTACCGGGCGTGATGCCCATTTGCAGCATCCTCAGACGGGTCTTGCCGGTTCCCGTGATTCGCGTGATGCGTAAGGCAGCTTGTTCTTGTGCTGTGTCTAAAGTGAATTCTGCCGACATTCTACCCGTCCTTTCAGTTAGATGATAAACATTATCAATTAACTATACCTATATTATACCGCAAAATCCGGGAATGTTAAACAGGGAGGACTAAATATTTTAAGACTATTCTGTCACGGGAAGCCAAACCGGGTGATGCTCGTCATCAGCGGCCGGCGACGGATATCCGGCCGCCGAGTCGAAACGTCCGGAGCAGCCCGTGCCAAAGCTGCGGCAATTATGTATAATATGTGTATGGTCAAAGAATCAAGACGCCGGGGTGCAGGTTGCTCCAGGAGGGCGTAAGCATCGCTTGCCGGACCGGAAAAAGTTGATTCTCCACAACACAAAAACAGCGGTCGCCGAAGATTTGCGACTGAGATATGGAGGCTTTTATGTTGTTTGATACTCACATGCATACCCGTTTTTCCACCGATTCGACCATGGATATCGATGCGGCGATAGCCAGGGGCCGGGAGCTCGATATGGGGATTATCATCACTGAACATCTGGATCTGGATTATCCTAAGCCCAAGGCCTTTGTTTTTGATATCGACAAATATTTTCTGGCTTACAGCCGGTATCGCGGCGAGCAGGTGCTGCTTGGCATCGAAATCGGCATGCGCAGTGAACTTGTTCAGGCCAACCGCGAACTGCTGGAGAAATATCCTTTTGATTTTGTGATCGGCTCGATCCATGTCATCGACAATATCGACATTTACGAAAACCGGTTTTATCAGGGTCGCAGCAAAAGGGAGGTATACGGCCAGTACTTTGCTTCGATGCTGGACTGTCTGGACTGCTACGATTGTATCGACAGCCTGGGACATATCGATTATATCGCCCGTTACGCCAGGTTTGCTGATCCGGAGCTTCACTACAGCGAGTTTGCCGATTATTTCGATCAGGTTCTGACCACTGTGGCTGCCAAGCAAAAAGCACTGGAAATCAATACCCGCCGGCTTGATCAGCCGGAAACTGTCGCGGCGCTGATTCCCGTTTACCGCCGCTTCGCCGAACTGGGCGGCAGCTTTGTGACTATTGGCTCGGACGCGCATATCCCGCAAGACATCGGCAGGCACTTTCCCCTGGCGCTGGAAATGGCCGAAAAGTGCGGCCTCAAACCGGTCTGGTTCGAAGCCCGCCAGCCGCGTTATATGAAACCCTGACGCAAGAGCGTTCTTTAAGCTTTTGCGCCCCGACAGCAAGTATTCGAATTTGGCAGCTTTCGTACAAAACAAAAAGGGAAGCGTTTGCTTCCCATCCAGACTGCGGAAATTCCGGTATCCCGTTACTCTATCTTGCTGACCAATCCCTGGATCAGGGGATACTTATACAATTCGCTGTTCACCGCCTTGATGGCGGCAAGGATCGAAGTGACCAGCAGCACCAGCCAGAGGATCGCCACCACCGGCAACAGCAGCAGGCCGACAAGCAGCATGCTCAGGGCCCCCGCAACCACGGTCGCGGCCAGAATGGCCAGATGGGCCACCAGGGCCTGCCGGGCATGGTCGGTCACAAAAGGGTCCTCCTTTTTCAGCAGGAATATCACCAGCGGAGCGATGATAAATCCCACCCCGCCCAGCAGGTAGGACAGATGGGCGATGATCGCCAGCAGTTGTTGTTCGCCGCTGACCTTATCCAAAATACACCCCTCCTTTACCTTTTATTGTAACGAGTTTTGGTCTGAATGTATATTAAAGGTCGCTTCCACACCCGCGACAAGTGAAATAATTTTGCCTCGCCCGGCGGCAGGTTTCCTGCGGCCGCGGCCGGCCAATATCGCAAGCGAAAGGATAGAGTCATGGACAGGCATCAATTCGGGCAGATGATCGAACGCCGGAATACCGGCGCAGAAAAATGGGACGCCCTGGGCGAGGTTTTCGGCGACAAGGACTTGTTGCCACTGTGGGTGGCGGACATGGATTTCGCCGCGCCGCCGGCGGTGGCCGAAGCCATCGCGTCCCGGGCCGCTCACCCGATTTATGGCTATCACCGCCGCGGGGACGGTTATTATGAGGCGGCAACCGCTTGGCTGGAAAATCGGCACGGCTGGAAGGTGGCCGAGAATTGGCTGGTCGACACTCCGGGTGTGGTCACAGCCCTGAGCGTGGCAATCCAGGCTTTCACCCGACCGGGGGACAAAGTGTTGATCCAGGCGCCGGTCTACCCCCGCTTTTTTTCTTGTGTCACGAAGAACAAGCGGCAACTTGTCATCAATCCGCTGGCCCGCGGCGGCAACGGCTACGGTATCGATTTCGACCACCTGGAACAGGAACTGGCCGCCGGTGTCAGACTCATCCTGCTGTGCAGTCCCCACAACCCGGTGGGCCGGGTATGGACCGAGCAGGAACTCATGAGACTGGGGGAAACTTGTCTGCGTTTCGGCGCCTTGATCGTCGCTGATGAAATTCATGCCGACATTGTTTTTAAGGGCCACCGGCACTTGCCGCTGGCTTCGCTGTCGCCCGAACTGGCTGCCAGCACCGTTACCTGCATCGCTCCCAGCAAAACCTTCAACATCGCCGGTCTGGCGGCTTCCCTGACGGTGATAGCCGACCCTGGCCTCAGGACACGGTTTAATGATATTACAAAAGCCTTAAATATATGCGACGGCAACATCTTCGGCAACATTGCCCTGGAGGCGGCTTACAGGCACGGCGGCCCGTGGCTGGACAGCCTGCTCGGCTACCTTGAGGACAACGCCGATTTTTTGGTTCGGTTTTTCGCCCGGAACATCCCCGGCATCAAGGTCGAAAAACCGCAGGGCACTTATCTGGCCTGGCTGGACTGCCGTGCTCTCGGGATCGACCCTGCCGAACTGAACGCATATTTCGTCCGGCAGGCGAAAGTGGGCCTTAGCGACGGCGCGCGATTCGGCCGTGAGGGGCAGGGGTTCATGCGGCTTAACTTCGGCTGCCCGCGCCCGCTGCTGCAGGACGGCCTCGAACGGATTGCCGCCGCCTATAGCCGCCTGCCGCCGGTGTTTTGACCAGGGGGCGGGACAAGTGTTATAATTTATGAAATAAACATCAGTCCGCAAGCACCGGATGAAGATAAGGGAGAGTAGAGCATGCCGCAGGCAGTGAAACGGATTTTTGTCGAAAAGAAAAGCGGCTTCGATGGCGAAGCCCACAGCCTATATTCCGAATTCAGGCACAATCTGGCGGTAAAGGGCCTGGAGGCCGTGCGGGTGGTAAACCGCTATGACCTGGCCGGTGTTACCGACGAAGAATATGTCCGTTCCCGCAACACCATTTTCGCCGAGCCGAACCTGGACAACGTATATGACGAAGAGCTGCCGGTCGCTGCCGGCGACCGGGTGTTCGCGATGGAGTACCTGCCTGGTCAGTACGATCAGCGGGCCGACTCGGCGGCCCAGTGCATCCAGATTTTGACCCAGAAAGAACGGCCCCAGGTGGTTACAGCCAAAGTGATCATTCTGCGGGGCGACGTCGGCGACAGTGAATTCGCCAAAATAAAGGCTTACTGCATCAACCCGGTGGAGAGCCGGGAGGCGGCCCTGGATAAACCGGAAAGACTGGAAATGGAAGTCCAGAGTCCGCCGGACGTGCCGGTGCTGACAGGCTTCACCCAGGCTTCGGCCGGGGAATTGCACCGGCTCTACGACGATTTGGGGCTGGCGATGAGTGAAGAGGATTTCCGGTTCTGTCAGGATTATTTCAAAGACAGCGAACGCCGGGATCCCAGCATCACCGAGATCCGGGTGATCGATACCTATTGGTCGGATCACTGCCGCCACACCACGTTTCACACCGCGATCAGCGACGTGTCGTTTGAGCCTGGCCGGTATTCCCGGCCGGTCCAGGCGGCTTACCGGGATTACCTGGCCGCCAGGGATCATGTTTACGGCGACAGGAAAAAAGAGCTGTGTCTGATGGACATGGCTGTGATGGGAATGAAGGAACTGAAGCAGCAAGGCCTGCTGGACGACCTTGACGAGTCCGAGGAGGTCAACGCCTGCAGCATTGTTGTCCAGGCTGAAGTGGACGGCCGAACTGAAGAGTGGCTGGTGATGTTCAAAAACGAAACCCATAACCACCCCACTGAGATCGAGCCGTTCGGCGGAGCCGCCACCTGCCTCGGCGGCGCCATCCGCGACCCGCTGTCAGGAAGGTCTTATGTTTATCAGGCGATGCGGGTGACCGGCAGCGGCGATCCCCGGGCCAGCATCGCGGATACCCTGCCCGGCAAGCTGCCGCAGCGCAAAATCACTCTCTCCGCCGCGACAGGCTACAGCTCCTACGGCAACCAGATCGGCCTGGCCACCGGCCAGGTGGCCGAGGTTTATGACCAGGGTTTTGTCGCCAAACGGATGGAGGTCGGCGCGGTGATTGCCGCCGCTCCCCGCGGCAATGTCGTGCGGGTCAACCCTGTTCCCGGCGATGTCGTCCTGCTGGTCGGCGGCCGTACCGGGAGGGATGGCTGCGGCGGGGCCACCGGCTCGTCGAAGGAGCATACGGTGGATTCGCTGTTTACCTGCGGCGCCGAAGTCCAAAAAGGCAACCCGCCCACCGAACGGAAAATTCAGCGGCTGTTCCGCCACCCGGCGGTCAGCGCGATGATCAAACGGTGCAACGATTTCGGCGCCGGCGGAGTGTCGGTGGCCATCGGCGAACTGACCGACGGCCTGCGCATCGATCTTGACGCCGTACCGAAGAAATACGAGGGCCTCGACGGTACCGAACTGGCTATTTCCGAATCCCAGGAACGGATGGCGGTGGTTGTCGCCGCCGGGGACGTCGCCGCCTTTGAAGGGTTCGCCGCCGCCGAGAACCTCGAAGTGACCGCGGTGGCCGTAGTGACCGGTGACCGGCGTCTTAAGATGGTTTGGCGCCAGCAGGCGATTGTCGATATCAGCCGCGATTTCCTCAACACCAACGGGGTGCGGCAGACCACGACGGTCACCGTGAAGACCCCGCCGGAAGACCAAACCTACTTCTCCGGGCAGGTGGCGGCCGGCGACCTCAAAACCGCCTGGCTGGATTGCCTCGCCGATTTGAACATCGCCAGCCAGAAAGGCCTGGCGGAGCGGTTTGACAGCACCATCGGCGCCGCTACGGTGCTGATGCCTTTCGGCGGCAGGCACCAGGCTACCCCCGGCGAGGGGATGGTGGCAAAACTGCCTGTGCTGGAGGGCGACACCACCACCGGCACCATCATGACCTACGGTTATAATCCTCAGATTGGCAAGTGGAGCCCTTTCCACGGCGCCCTTTACGCCGTGGTGGAGGCGGTGGCCAAGGTTGTGGCCCTGGGCGGCGACTACCGCAAGATAAGGCTGACGCTGCAGGAGTACTTCGAAAAACTCGGCCAGGACCCTGAACGTTGGGGCAAACCGTTCAGCGCGCTGCTCGGGGCCTATCACGCCCAGAAACAGTTCGGCATTCCGGCGATCGGTGGCAAGGACAGCATGTCCGGCACCTTCATGGATCTGAACGTGCCGCCTACCCTGGTAGCCTTCGCTGTCGATACGGTGGACGTCCGCCGGGTAGTATCCCAGGAGTTCAAGCAGCCTGGCAGTAAAGTTGTGCTGGTTCCCGCTCCCCGCGACGCCGAGGAACTGCCCGACTTTGCCGTTTTAAAGCATAATTTTTGCAAGATTCACGAACTGATCGCCGCCGGCAAGATATTGGCGGCTCACAGCGTAAGACTCGGCGGAGTGGCGGCGGCGGTCAGCAAAATGGCTTTCGGCAACCGCATCGGCCTGAACTTTGCCGGTAAAGTCGCCCCGGATGATCTGTTTGCTCCCGAATACGGCGCGATCATTCTGGAAATAGCTGCCACGGCCGACCTGGCGGTGGAGTTCGGCGAAGTAGTCTACCATGAACTGGGGCGTACCCAGGCCGGAACGATCACAGTCAACGGCCTGGACATCGCGCTGAACGAGGCCTGCGCCGCCTGGGAAAAACCGCTGGAGGGCATCTTCCCCACCAAGGTTCCAGAGGCCGATGCCGCCGAACCCAGGTCGGTCAGCTATACTAAGCGCAGTTCCGGCCGACCGGCGGTGACGGTGGCCAAACCGCGGGTCCTCATCCCGGTTTTCCCTGGCACCAACTGCGAATACGACAGCAGCCGGGCCTTTACCAAGGCCGGCGGCCTGGCCGAGACGCTGGTTGTCCGCAACCTGTCGGCCGCCGATGTCGAAGAATCAATCGCGGCGCTTGTCAAGCATATCGCCAATTCCCAGATTATTATGCTGCCCGGAGGCTTCAGCGCCGGTGACGAGCCTGAAGGCTCAGGCAAGTTTATCGCCACCATGTTCCGCAACCCGCGGATCAAAGAAGCGGTAACCGCCTTTCTCAAGCAGCGGGACGGCTTGATGCTGGGGGTCTGCAACGGTTTTCAGGCTCTGATCAAACTGGGGCTGGTACCCTACGGCGAGATCATCGACGAACTGACTCCCGACTGCCCCACCCTCACCTTCAACAAAATTGGCCGCCACGTCTCCTGTCTGGTGCGCACCAAAGTGACCTCGACCCTGTCCCCCTGGTTCAGCAACCTGACGGTGGGCGACATTCACACTGTGGCCGTTTCTCACGGCGAGGGACGGTTCGTCGCCAACGAGCGGGAAATAGCCGCGCTTGTCGCCGGTGGGCAGATCGCCACCCAGTATGTGGACCTTGACGGCCGGCCGGCCGGTGGCATCCCCTTCAACCCCAACGGCTCCACCGAGGCGGTGGAGGCCATCACCAGCCCTGACGGCAGGATTCTCGGCAAGATGGCTCATTCAGAACGGATCGGGCCAAGCGTGGCCGCAAATGTCCCCGGGGAAAAAGACCAGCGGCTGTTTGACGCCGGAGTGGCCTATTTTAAATAACGCACAAGCTGAAAACCCCGGACAGGAAAAATCTGTCCGGGGTTTTCGCTTTTTCCGCAGCTGTAAAGAGCAGTGGATAAGAAGTATAAACAGATTGCCGGGGGCGTATACTTGAGGATGAAGACATAAAAGGAGGACAAGGCCATGAATATGAAGGTTATGACCGAGGTGGACCGGCTGGTGCTGGAAAAATTCGTTCCGTTTCGCGAGCGGCTTATCGACGCCGTTCAGGGCAAGCATCCTCATATTTTTACGATGATCAACGCGCTGATGGCCGGCAAGCAGAACAAGGTCGGCCTGCAGGTGACCGAGGGCGGCAAGATTGCCGGCGAATACACCTTTAACCTCGACGGGGTGAGGATTTCCCGTACCGATCCGGGCAAACTGGAATCGGAGTTCCATCATCCGTTCCTGGGCATCGTCAGGCCTTACGTGGTTGTCGAACGCGCCAATATGGAAAAACTGATCGCCGATGAGACCGCTTTTACCAGCGACCTGCTTCCGACGATTTCCCGGCACCTGCCTGATCTGACCATCAAATTCATGCGCTGACGCAGCGGCGGCAACAGCCCGCCGCTGTTGTCGTTTGTGGACCGGGCCGGGATAGCGGCCGCCAGGGCGGGGGAAATTATAGTAGGAGTTCAAGGAGGATTCGCATGAAGCTGTTGCTGCTGCCCCTGCCTGTCCGGATATTTCACTGGCTGATGTTCACTGCGGTTGTCGTGCTGCTGCTCACCGGGCTGTATCTCGACAGTCCGCCGGTCTGGATCGTACTGCCGCTCAGCCTGATTCGCAAGCTGCACGGCATGGCGGCTGCCCTGCTGATGATGAATCTGTTCGGACAGGTTTATTATTATATCCGCAGCCGCAAGTTCAGCGAGATCCTGCTGCTGCCGCGGGACTGGGCCAATCTCCGCAGTTTCCTGCGCTATTCCCTCTTCATCACCGAACGCCATCCCAACTTCGGGCGCTACAATCCGGGGCAGAAAGCGCTGTTTACCTTCTGGGGGCTGGTGGTGACAGTCGCATCGGTCACCGGACTGATCCTGTTTTTCCCTGACGACACCCTCTGGCTGCAGAAGCTGCTGGGGGGGCTGGGGAGTATTCGGGCTCTTCACTACCTTGGTGCAATCGCGTTCGTTGCATCCATTCCGCTGCATCTTTATCTGGTATTCACCGAAGAGCCGGCCCACCTGCAGGCGATGTTCACCGGTTATGTCCAAAAAGAGCCTGTGCCTTGCGGACACCGGAAGGAAGCAAGCCGCGACCGGCGGTCACCCTGATTTTCCCGGTCGCCTGACCACCGCAGCAGGAGTTTGCTGCGGCGCGCTGAATGATTTGTTATGAATATTATTGCAAGGGGCTGATGCGATGAAAAAGGTGAAACTGGCTTACGGCAAAACCGGGATGGCCATCGCTGTTCCGGATGACGCGATGGTGATCGAGCCGCGGCATCTGGCCGGACTGGCGGACGAAAAGGGAGCGGTTCTGGCGGCGCTGCGCGAGCCGACAGGCACTCCGCCGCTGCGGACTATGGCTACCGCCACGGCCAAGGTGGCAATTGTAATTTCCGACATAACCCGGCCGACGCCGAACGAGAAACTGGTGCCCTGGGTGATGGAAGAACTGAGCCACATTCCCCGGGACAATTTTGTGATCATCAACGGCCTTGGCAGTCACCGCGCCAATACCAGGGAAGAACTCATCCAGATGCTCGGCCGGGAGATCGTCGACACCGTCAAAATCGAAAATCACGACGCCTTCGACGACACAAAGCTTGTCAAGGTCTGCCGCAACAGCTATGGCTCCGATGTCTTTTTGAACAAAACTTATCTGGAATCGGACTTCAAGATCGTTATCGGGTTCATCGAGCCTCATTTTTTCGCCGGCTTTTCCGGCGGTCCCAAGGCAATTTCGCCAGCCGTGGTCGGAATCAAGACCATCCTCGATTTTCACAACGCCATTATGATTGGCCATCCCAACAGCACCTGGGGGCTCATCGAAGGCAACATCCTGCAGGATGCCGCCACCCAGAACTGCCTGTCCGCCAAACCTGATTTCATGCTGAACGTGACCTTAAACGGCGAGAAGGGCATCACCAACGTTTTCGCCGGCGACGTTATCGCCGCCCACCGGGTGGGCTGCGAGTTCGTGCGGGAGAACGCCATGTACGCTGTGGATCAGCCGTTTGACATCGTGATCACCACCAATTCCGGCTATCCTCTGGACCAAAACCTTTACCAGACGGTCAAAGGGATGAGCGCTGCGGCCCAGATTGTCCGGCAGGGCGGCAGCATCATCAGCGCGTCCGAGTGCTCGGACGGCGTGCCTGATCACGGCAACTACGCCAAAATCCTCCAGATGCGGGAAACACCGCAAGAGCTCCTGGATATGATCAACGATCCGGCCTTCAGCATGTTCGACCAGTGGCAGGTTCAGGTGCAGGCCATGATTCAGCTCAAAGCCGACTGCTATCTTTATTCAACCCTTGATAAGGACACGGTGGAAAAAGCCAAGTTCATACCGATCGCCGATGTGGAGGAAACGCTGGCCCAACTGATCAAGAAATATGGCCCGGCGCCCCGGGTGGCAGTGCTGCCCTACGGACCGCTGACCATCCCCTATGTAAAGGGGTGAACCGGGGTCAAAAAGCCTGCCGGCGGCCGGGAGAGCCAGGTGGTCGGCAGCGGGGGTCTCATAAAATGGATGCAAGATATTTTCGATATCAGGCGCCTGGCAAAAGGCGCTTTTTTCTTGCGGCTCAACCGCCTTTTCACCCTCCCGCAAAAATGGCTGTCAAATATAGTGCGGCAATCGGGCCAAAAGGTGCGAAAAATCCGCATAAAAGGGCGGCGCGTTTTCCATACTACCAGCGAGGTGGGAGTGTGCGTAAATACCGGTACTTCAATGTCGCTCTGTTCGTTGTCATCATCGTGCTAGCCGCCGCGGGAGCTTTTGCCCTTCTACGCCCTCCTGCCCAAAAGCCGGCGCCGCAAGTCCCGCCGCGCGGGCCGCTGGCCCCGCAGCCGATACCGGGCGTGCCGCGCTTTGATACCGATAAGTACAAGTCCGAGCCGGTGGTATCGGTGTGGCTGGCTGACAGGGGTTATGCCGTGCACATGCCGCTGGAGCAATATCTTGAAGGGGTTGTCGCCCAGGAAATGGATCCCTCCTGGCCGCTGGAAGCCCTCCGGGCCCAGGCGGTGGCTTCGCGGACCCTGACCGTCAACGCCATGGAGGCCGGGACCATTCGCGGTCTGCACCATGCCGATGTCAGCACCGCCAAGGATGAACTGCAGGCTTTTGCCCCGGAGAAGGTCAACAATAATGTCCGCCAGGCGGTGGCGACCACCCGCGGCCAGATCCTGCTCTACGCCGGCAGCCTGGTGAACGCCGTTTACAGCTCCAGTAACGGCCAGATCGCCGCTACCAGGGAAGAGAGCTTTCCCACCCAGATCACGCAGCCGACGCCCTATCTCCAGCCGGTCACCGACAACAGCTTCCGCTACACTCCGGCCCAGTTTCAGGCCTGGACTGTAACCATCCCGGCCGGGGAGGTCGCCGCGGCGGTGGGCTATGGCGGCAATCCGGCCGATATCGCCATTTTGGAAAAGGGACCGTCAGGGCGGATTCTGTATATCGGCGCAGGAGACCAAAAAATCTATGGCTCGGAATTTCGCAAAATCATCGGCTACGACCGTCTGAAATCGACTCTGATTACCGCCATGACTTATGACGACGGACGCTTCACCTTCCAGGGGACGGGCTGGGGCAACGGCGCCGGCCTGTGTCAGTGGGGCGCCTATACCTACGCCCAGGACGGCTGGAAAGCCGAGGATATCCTTGGTCACTAC
>JARLHY010000123.1 GCA_031292015.1 Negativicutes bacterium
GACTCGGCGACTTGTTGAAACCTATATTGCTTTTTATCACAACGAACGTTTCCAAAAAGGCTTAAACGAAATGACGCCTGCAGAATACAGGCGCCACTACTACTGTTCTTTTTAACTGTCCGTTTTGGGGTTACAGTCTCGCGAGGCCACTTCTTTTGGTTTTCTCCGCAGGGCGTCTATTCTTCGCTGCGACAGCAGGGACCGTTTCTTGGGGAACGACACAGCCACCAGCGGACAAGCGGTATAGCGATCAGCAGCACGAACATGAGGCGGAAAAGCTGGAAGGCTATCACTGTGGACAGATCGGCGTGAACCATCAGGGCTGTCAGCCCCATCTCAGCCATCCCTCCCGGAGCAGTGCTGATGAAGGCTGTGACAAAAGAGATTCCTGCCAGCCTGGCCATAAGGTAGTCGATACCGAAAAAGGCGACAATCACCAAAAAGACACTGACAAAGTTCATGGCCAGAACTTTCTTCCAGTTGGCAAGACTGGAAACCTCCACCGCCATGCCCATGCGAATGCCCACACACACCTGAGCCAGGGCTACCACAGCGGCCGGCATGGCGGGTGGGTGGACTCCGGACAGCACCAACCCCGCCGTACCGACGATCGGGGCGATGAGATAGGGATTAGGCACCCGAAAATAACGCATCAGGCCAAGCAGAAACATTATAACTGCGGCGAACAACAGCAGGCCGGACATGTCGCCGGCCTGAAACGGAGCAGCGACCCGACTGACAGGATCGACACGATCGGCCAGACCGTGCAATACCAGGAAAGGTACGATGAAAACGGTGGTTAGGACGCGTACGGTCTGCATCAGCGTCACCGCCGCGGCATCGGAGCCTTCCACCTCTTCGCAGACCATCGCCATCTGGGTAAGCCCGCCGGGCATACTGCCAAGCATGCTGGTAGCCAGCCCCATGTCAAGGTACCGACCGGTAACATAGCCGCCTCCCAGACACAAAGCCACAGTCAAAAGAGTAATGACAGCCATTGCCGGAAACTGAGCCAGCACATGCTGGCCGGTCTGCGGGGTAAAGGGACTGCCCATAACATAACCCAGGAAGACCATTGCCAGATTGCGGATTTTCGCCGGCCAGTACACCGGGCGTTGGAAGCCGATTTGCACGACAATGACGGTGACAAGCGGTCCCAGTGTCCAGGGCAAAGGCATATGCACCAGGCTGAAAAACCAGCCTCCGGCGCAAGAGAGAAGAAAAATGGCAAGATAATTTTTCAGCATGTTCCACCTTGACGATTCGGCAGCCTGACAGCCGCCCCAAAATATAGCAATATTATAGCATCTTTAGGGCTGAGCGGTAAGAGGCTGCTGAAACAATCGACGAATGCCCCGGCCTCATTCGCCAGGCCTGTCAATTTTTGCCGGAGGGAGGAATTCAGCCCGACGGATCGCGAATTGTATACGAAAGAACCAAAGAATCAGAATCCATAACATGATTCCAAGGAGGTGGACGATGATGAAGATTCGACGGTTCAGACGATGGACAGCCCTTTATCTTACCATCATGCTCCTGATGATATCCGGCTTTACGGGGAGCCTCAGGGCGGAGGCGGCGACCATCATCCAGGAGCTGGCCTATGGCGCCATCGCTTTCAGCTACATAAACGGTCAGTTGAACAATATCAACGACAACAAGCAGTCGGACATGCTGGCTCAAACCGAAAAACAGACCGGGGTGTACGACAATGATGAGACCAGGTCGTATCTGCGGGCGATAGCCGCCCGGCTGGAGGGAAACGGCATCATCAAACGGCACTACGCCGTCTACGCCAATCCTGACAAGAAGCTGAACGCCTTTTGTACCCTCGGTCGGGTCATCTCGGTGAATAAGGGGGCGCTGGACGCCCTGGACGAAGACGAGATGGCGGCGATACTGGCTCACGAGATGGGCCACGGCGAAGAGAAAGATCCTGTCGAGGGAGTTAAAAAGCAGTTGGGCCTGGCACTGGTGGTAGACCTGTATTTGGGAAGCAATCCAGGCACCGCCAGTCAGATTCTCACCATCGCCGGCGCAAATATGGTCAGCGCCGAGGTGTTTACGATGAACCAGGAGTGGCGGGCCGACAACCACGGCTTTGAATACGCGACAGCGGCGGGCTATAACCCCGGGGGCGGGGCCGCGTCAATGGTCAAGATCCATGCCATTTACGGCGACGTCTTCTCTCACGGACTGGTCAGGCTGGTTAATCCCAACGATCACCCCCGGGTCAGTGACCGGATCAAAAACTTCTCTGAGCATCTCACCAGCTACAGCAATGGCCATGTAACCGTGAAAAACGACAAAACGGTTCAGATCGACGGCAAAGACGTGGTATCACCGGCCAAAGCCTACAACCATATGGCTGAAGAACGTGCTTATCTGGTCGCCGGGAACCTAGCCAGCCTTTATCACCGCGGGACGGTCGGCGCGGCTTATGTCAGCGGAGACGGAGCTGTGTATATCGGCGATCAGCTGATCATGAACCCCGGCGAGAACGATATCGGGTCTGCGGAGCTTGTTGACAGGCTCAATGCCGCTACCGGAAGATAGACATTAATTTGCTACATAACCACCAAAAGGCCGCCTGACAGACGGCCTTTCCATTGGCAGACGGATCTTATTATTTTAAACTTTCCTGCCAGAAGGACAGATCGACGAAGCGGGAGGTATCGGGGGTCTGTCCTGCGGGCGGCGCCTCGCCGCGGGCGGTGAGCACCGCGGTGTAAGCGGCAGCCAGTCCCGGAGCCGACACAGACAGATCGGTGGGCATGATGCCGCGGCGGCTGAAGTCGCTGCAGGCTCTCAGTGCGTACTCGGTCTTGATGCCCAGCTCGCGGGCGATGATTGGGGCAGCCAGGTCGGGATTGGCAAACAACCATTCGGTGGCCTGGCGCATGACCCGCAGGAAGGCAACCGTCACCGGCCGATTTTTTTGTGCCCAGCGCAGGTTGGTATTGATGGCGGTGAACTGATAGGACGGAACATAGTCGTTGACGTCGGCCAGGGTCGACAGTCCGGCATCCTCGGCGACGTAATTCCAGGGAATCGATTGCAGAGCGGCGTCAATGCGCCCCTCTTCCAGCAGTCTGGCCCGGGTCTGGGCTCCGCCGGCTGCGCGCAATTCGTAATCACCCGGTTCCAGCCCGTGCCTGGCCAGAATATCGCGAACCTGAAAGGTGGTCCCTTCGGTGACTGAAGCAACACCGATCACGGCGCCGCGCAATTCCTCGATAGAGGTAAACCGCGGCTGGGCGATCAGATAGTGAGACATCCGCGAGGAATTACCGGCGATAATCCGCAGGTCGCCTCGGTTGTCGACATCCTCCATCACCCCTTCCGTGGTGGCGATGGCCAGCTCAAGACTGCCGCTTTTAAGTCCCTCGGTGGCGCCGGCGGTGCTGTCAAGGATGACCAGTTCCAGCTCAAGACCCGCCGCTGCAAATAGGCCAAGTTCCAACCCGCACCACACCGGAGCGCGATAAAAGGTGCGGGAAACGAAACCGATCCGCAGGTGGGACGACTGAGCCCGCACCGGCGCAGCTTGCGGCCAGGGCGCCGCGGCTGCCAAAACGAACAGCCCGACCCGGCGCAGAAAGCTTCGCCGGGTAATTTTTCCTGCTTTATGGTCAGTCGGCGGACTCTCCTGCCACCCAGGGCTTAGTTGATGATTCACTTTATCCATCACAGCACCTCCCGTAAATCGTTCGGCTTGTCCAGTTCCCTCGCTGGTCCTATTCGCCGCATCGGTTTCTTCTCCCTTTTCTCAACCCGCCTGCAGGGGAAAAACCAACGCCATCAAAAACAAAAGATAAATCATTCCCGTATTATATACTGGCGAATACAGTAAGTGATGATTTTTTGATTTTCCGGCTTCGCCGCCCTTTCATTGACTGGGTTGCCTCCTACACCTCCAGCTGATTGATCAGAGCCTTTGGAATCTTCCAAAGGCTCTGTTTCTGTCTCATGGCCTTTCAGCCTCACCGCAGCGGCGAAGCCGGCGGCAGTCCACGGGCCCCTGTTCAGGATTTCCGGTGCGGCCTGAGGAAGCACCTGTGCCCAAAGGCCGGTGGCAGAACCACCAGTCAAAGCACTGTACTTCGCACTGCTGTGCTTTTTTCATCATTTCCAGCGCCGCCTGTTCCGTTTTCGGGGGAGGAATGATGACATCGTCCCCGATCAGGTTGTTGTGCGGCCAGTCGGCCGGGGTGGATACTTTGTAGCGGTCGTTGATCTGCAGGACACGGAGCAGCCGCAATATTTCACCGATGTTCCGACCGGTTTCCTGAGGGTAGAACAAGATGGCCCGGATAATTTCTTTGTTGTCGACGATGAACACAGCCCGAACGGTATTGGTCCCCTTGTTCGGGTGGATCATACCGAGCTGCCTGGCGACAATCCCGGTGCCGTCGGCAATCAGCGGGAAAGGTATGGCGATTTCAAGGTGTTCGTCAATCCACTGGATCCATTTCAGATGAGCTCCGACCTGATCGATGGACAAGCCGATCAGGCCTGTATGCAAAGAGCAGAAATCGCCGTACCGCCGGGCAAAGGCGTGAAACTCGGTGGTGCAGACAGGCGTGAAATCGGCCGGATGGCTAAAAAGCACGAACCATTTGCCGGCAAAGTGATGCGGCAACACCAGTGTCCCATGGGTGGTGGTGACTTCCATCTCGGGAAACCGGTCACCGATCAGCGGCATCCGGGGTCCAAACGCGGTATCCATACGGTTCTCCCCTCCGAAGATATTTCAGTCAGTCATTTTTTATGTAATATTCTATGCCTGGCAGCGGCAAAGGGTTCACCGGTCCAGACCTGCCGCGCCCGGGCGTGGCTGTGGTTCACAGGATACCGCTACACCGACGGCGGATGGTTATCATATTATGAAGTATAACCGGTCTGGAAAGGAGGTCATTGGATGGAAGAAGCTGGATTTCCACCTCGCCCGCTTGTCCGCATGGATGAGCAAGCGCCGAAGTTTTCCTTGCCAGCCTATTACCGGGGCCGGGAAATCCGGGTCGCTTTGAGTGATTTCTATGGTTCCTGGCTGCTGATGATTTTTTATCCCAGCGATTTCACTTTTGTCTGACCGACCGAACTTGCGGCAGTTGCCGATATATATCCTTCGCTGGAACCTCTTAACGCCACAGCCGTCGCCATCAGCACCGACAGCGTATATTCCCATAAAATCTTCCACGATACCTCTCCCCGCGCCCGCAAGGTCCAGTATCCGCTTCTTTCCGACCGTCCCGGTCGCGTCGCTCAGGCTTACGGCGCCTGGGACCCGACCAGCGGAGCCTGCCAGCGGGCCAGCTTTATCATCGATCCGCAGGGAAGGGTCCGCTACTGGCTGATCCATCCGCACGAGGTCGGCCGGAATATCCCGGAAATGGTCCGCACGCTGGAAGGCCTGCAGTACGCTGAAGCCAGCGGCGAAGGCCTTCCGTCAGGCTGGATTCCCGGTACGCCCGGTATCAAGAAAATTTTTTCCAAGATAGGCCAGTACTGACGTCGGGACACTCCTATATCCCGCAATGACAAGAAACCCCCAACCCCATTGCTACGTACTGCCACAATGGGGTTGGGGGGACTTTAACATACCGCGGGGAATTGGCAAGCGCACCCTACCGATGTTTGTTAGGAAAGTTAACCTATGGCCAGAGGGATAAAATTTTGAACCCGTCGTGCAAAAAATAGCCGCCCAGGCCGATCAGGAAGATTCCGCACAGCACCAGAATTCCTTGATAGACAGAGTCGCTGATCAGGCTGCGGCCGCGGAAAACTCCCAGGGATACAAGAGAATACCAGGCAAGGTCTGAGAGAATGTGCCCGGCGAAAAATACGGCTACGCCGACGACTCCTTTGACCATGGCGATCACGACATACCCCGCCCCCACGGTGGCCCACCATAAGGACCAATAGGGGTTGAAGACGCTTGTGACCATGCCGGCCAACACCGGCCCGAACCGGCGCTGCCCGCTGACCGGCCTTTGGCCGGCCGTAAACTCGACCTTTAACCTAAGCGCATCCCGGCAGATCCCCCAGCCCATCCAGGCCAGCATCACTCCGCCCAAAAGCCCGATGGTCCCGGTGACCATTGGCTGTTGAATAAAGCGGGACAAGCCCAGCACCAGACTGCCAACCAGCAGCATCTCAATGACAGCGTGTCCGAAGACAATCCGCGGTCCGGCCCAAAAGCCCTGTTTCGATACCTCACTGATGGTAACAGTGAGCATCGGTCCGGGCATCATCGCCCCGGAAAGCCCTACGATGAAAGCAGTGGAAAACAGCGGACCAAAATCCATAGTTGTCTCCTAGACCCTCAATAATCTTCTTTCACCGTCAGTCGCGGTAATATTGTCAGAGCAAATGTGTTTTTAGCGAAATTTCACGGTTTCGGCTGAAGCATTTCCTCCAGAATTTCAGCGGCATCGGTCACGTATTTGGTGCAGGACTTCATCAGACCGTTTTCCCGAAAATAGGTTTGCCCTTCCGGGGTACCCAGATCGCAGCCGATCAGTTCCGTGCAGTTTAAGGATCCGTTGGCGGTGGTGAAGGTTTCGGCAAATTTCCGGATAAGGGCATAGGTGTCGTCTTTAGCCTCTTTGCCGCTCCCGGGAAGGGTGAGGCCGATGGTCATAAACGCCCCGGTCACCGCTCCGCAGGTTTGAGAAAGCCGGGCCATGCCTCCGCCGAATCCTCTGGCGACCCTTAGGGCGTCCTCCTGGCACAACCCGAAGCAGGGTCCGTACGTGGAGAGGACGGCCTGGGAACAGGACATGCCGCCCTCAAACCGTGAAATTGCCTGACTCACCCGTTCGTTATTCAATAAAGACCCTCCTATTGCACTATCGCTGCCCAATAGCTAAGCAGCAGCCACAGTCGCGAAACTCCGGTCACTCGCTGACGTCGATCAGGACTTTCATCACCGAGTTGCTGTTCGCATCGATATAGTCATAGGCTTTGGTATAGTCTTTCAGCGGAAAGTGATTTGTTATCAGTTCGCTGACCTTGATCTTGCCTTCGGCAATGAGCCGAATGACGTCCTCATAGTCCGGTGCTGTGTAGTTCATGACCCCGACCAGGTTGATCTCCCGCCGCTGCACCAGGCCGAGTTCCACCGGAACCGCGTCGTAGTAGTTGCCTACCAGGACAATGTTTGATCCCCGCCGGGCGTTACGAACCAGTTGTTCCAGGATTTTGGGTATCCCGGCGCAGTCGATGATAACGTCGGCCCGGTCAGGTCCGAAATTGGCCAGAATCGCCGTTTCCAGGTCTGTCTTGGAGGTGTCGACACAGAAATCGACGCCGCACTTTTTTGCCAGGTCCAGCCGGATTGGATTAATATCGACAATCATTGTTTTGCCCGCCCCCAGCGCTTTCGCCGACTGAGCGACCAGGTTGCCGATCGGCCCGGCGCCAACAATCAGCACCTTACCGCCGCGGACGTCGCCGGCCAGTTTCACGGAGTGATAGGCGACCGCCGCCGGTTCCACCATCGCTCCGGCGTCAGCGCCCATCGACGGCGGCAACTTGTGAAGCTTGGAGGCATCGGTGAGAAAGTAGTCGGAGGCCATGCCGGTAGTGCTGCCCAGTACGCCGATGACTTTATACTGATCGCACAGATTGTAGCGGCCCTGCCGGCAGAGAAGACATTCGCCGCAAAACATCTGGGGCCGGAAGGTAACCAGGTCTCCCGCGGCAATATCTTCAACCGCCGGGCCGGTTTTCACCACCACGCCTGAGCCTTCGTGTCCTTGAACCACCGGGAAGGTGGCGTATTTATGTTTACCATGATAAACGTGGATATCCGAGCCGCAGACGCCAATACGCTTGACCTGCACCAGGACTTGTCCTGCGCCCGGCTCGGGTTTCGGCACGTCGCAAAATTCAATGTTCTTAGGTCCTTTTAATACTGCCTGTAACATTGCTCAACCTCCTTATTGTTGCAGCTTACTCTGCCTGTAGAATTAAGGTTTCGGTTTTTACCGTTAAATTCCTCCACGTTCGGACAAATCAATTTTCCTGCTAACAAAAAGCAGGCCCGCTGGCCTGAAAGTAAAAAAGCCAATGAATTGAAGGAAACAGGTTTGTCTGTTATTTACACCGATCGCCGCCCACTCGGCTCAGGAAGATTCACGGCAGCTTTGCGATAGAAAGGATCAGCCCCAGATTGTGGACAGCAGCGCAGAAATCATCGTATTGGACAGGCTTAGAGACAAAAATATTACAACCCAGCTCATAGCAGCGGGTAACTTCCTGCGGAAGGTCGGTGGTTGTGAGGACGACCACGGGGGTATTTTTGGTCCGTTCGGTGGATTTGATCATTTTCAGGACCTGATAGCCATCCAACACCGGCAGGTTCAGGTCGAGGAGAACCAAGAGGTTTTCTTCCATTTCGCGGGTATCGGAATAGGTCTGCAGATAGTCGACGGCACTCTGTCCGTTATCAATAACCATGATGGAATTTTTCACTCCGGCCCGGCGCAGGTTTCTTTCAATCAGGCGGGCGTGCCCCGGATCGTCCTCGATAAGCAGTATTTTAGTTGACTCCATGTTATCTCCTTTCGGGGAAAGATTCATGGTAGCATGGATTTCCAGCTCCGAGCCGATACGGGTTTGTCAGGTGTTCACCGCCGGGGGCTGACCTCCGGCCAGCAGCCGGGAATATTTTTCTTCCGTCTGTCTGAGGGCTTCTTCCAACTGTCTGAGTTCGGTGGTGTCACGGCCCACCAACTGATATTCCTTGAGTTTGCCGCTGGCGTCGAATATCCCCCGGTTGATCCACTGCAAGCTGCGGATGACGCCGTCAGCCATCGTCACTTCATGGCCATTGGACGCCACCGGCTTGACCGGTGTCAGCAGCTTCAGCACTTGCTGCGTCTGGCGGTAGACTTTTCTGGTCAGGATTGAGGCGATGTTTTGGAAGCCGACATCCGATTGACGTATGCCGAAAAACCGGCAGAAGGACGGATTGGCAAAGTTCAACTGTCCGTTAGGCTGAAAACGACAGACCATCTCGGTCTGGTCCTCAACAATTGCCCGGTACCGTGCTTCGCTGGCCTGCAATTCGAGCATGGCCTGCTGTCTGTCGCGGATCAGTTGCTGCCTTTCAATGACCCGGTCGATCACCGCCGGCAAAAACTCAAGGTATTCACCCTGCGCGTCTTTTATAACGTAATCCGCCGCGCCGAGTTTCATTGCCGTGACTGCGACTTTTTCGTCGCCCTGGCCGGTAAGAATGATTACTGAGGCGTCGTCTTTCAGCTGCTGCAGGACTTCCAAGCCATTGACCAGCGGCATGTTGTAATCTGCCACAACGACATCATAGGCTCCGGCAGCGAACATTTCAAGTCCCTTTTGCCCGTCACGGGCTATATCGACCTGGCAGGCCATCCTCTCCAATCTTTTTTGCAGCAGACGGCCCAGACCGATGTCGTCTTCCATATACAAGATATGCGCACGACATAAAAGATCGCCAGCCATTGAAGGCATCCGGGATTCTTGTTCCTGTGTCACGCTGATTCCCTCCTTGTCCACCGAATTCGTCGGCCGGCAGCGCGGAAAAGTCACCGGTCAGCCTATAGCGAACAGATGGCCGGAACTTACTTGGCCTTCTGTTTGATGCGTTCCAGGCGGCAGTATAGCGAACGCCGCGAAATCCCAAGGCGCAGGGCCGCCGCGGTTTTATTGCCGTGGCTGGCGTCTATCGCCTGTTGGATGATCTGGTCATTAAAGTCTTCCAGATCAAAGCCGTTGACCGGCAGACTGAAAGCGCCCGAGGACTCTGCCCGGCTCTGTTCGGTTTGAGGAGACGGGAAAGCGGTTTGGTGAAGATTGACCAGATGATGGGGTTTAAGTTCCGGTTCGTCATACATGAAAGAGACCCATTCCATGGTGTTACGAAGCTCCCGGACGTTGCCGGGCCAAGGATAGTTTTTCAGAATATCGGCCGCAGCGCTGCTTATGGCCAGAAAACGCCGGCTCTTGGGAGCGGTAAACTGGCGTAAAAACATCTCGGTCAGTGGAATGATGTCTTCGCGGCGCTGCCTCAGGGGCGGTATCACAATATGGCCAACTTTTAGCCGGAAGAACAGGTCCCGACGAAAGGTCCCCTGTTCGACCCGCTGTTCGAGGTTGGCGTTAGTGGCGCAGATGATCCGAACATCAGTCTTGATTTTCTTCAGACCACCGACGCGGTAATATTCCTTTTCCTGAATGACCCGCAGTAGCTTGCCCTGCAGTTCCAGCGGGATTTCACCCACTTCGTCAAGCAGCAGCGTTCCGCCCTGAGCCAAGTCGAGCTTACCTTTTTGACCTTTGGTCAGGCTGCCGGTAAAAGCGCCCGGATCGTAGCCGAACAGCTCACTTTCAAACAGATTGGGGGTGATGGCGGCGCAATTAACGTCGACAAAAGGCTGCTGGTTGGACAGACTGTCGACGTCCCCGCCGTAATGGATTATCCTTGATACAATTTCCTTGCCTGTTCCTGTTTCTCCTTCAATCAGCACCGGTATGGAGCGATTTTCATGGTATTTCTTGGCCTGCAGGATGACGGCGCGGATCTCGGAAGAAAAGAAGCCTACGTTTTCCAGCCCAATGGTTTGCATCACCATCTTGCGCAGGCGGGACATTTCCTGTCTGGTCTCTTCGGTGGCGGCCTGCAATTCATCGCTGAAACGCTCGGTCAGCACCTTGTTCTCCCGCAGGAGCAGCTGGTGTTCGGCAATTCTTTCGGTAATCGCCGCCAGTTCCTCGACATTGATGGGCTTGAGAAGATAGTCGTAGGCCCCGGCCCGCAAGGCCTGGATCGCGGTTCCCATATCACCGTGCCCGGTGAACAGGATGACATCCGCCTTTTTCCCCGGCAGGCCGGCAATGGCAGTAAGCAGTTCGATCCCAGACATCTTCGGCATCTTGATGTCCGACAGCACCATGGGAAAATCACCGGCGGTATAGGTTGCCAAGGCTTCCGCTCCATCGCGGCACTGGGTCACCGCATGACCCATTTCTGTCAGGAATTTGGCTACTCCGGCCCTGCTGCCGGTATCATCATCCACAAGTAAAATATTCAAACTAAACACCCCCTGCTAATTTCCCTGGCGTCACCGGAAATTCAATCTGAAAAATAACGCCTCCCACCGGCTTGTTGGCTTTGATTTTTATGCTGCCGCCAAAAGCGGCTATGATGGAATGAACTATCGACAACCCAAGTCCCATGCCGCCTCCGGCTGACTTGGTAGTAAAAAAAGGGTCGAATATTTTGTCCTTGATGGCCTGACTGATCCCTGGCCCGTTGTCGCTCACCGTAAGCTGGACCTGATTGCTGCCGCGCTTTGTGGTAATCCTGATTTGCTTGCAGGCCTTGTCGATGGTGTCCAAGGCCTGCATAGCGTTGGACAGCAGGTTGATCATCACTTGTTCCAGCTGGATGCTGTTGCCATACAGGGGCGGCAGCCATTCGGCCAGATCGGTCGTGACCTCGATCTCATGGGACATGAGCTGCGATCCCATCAGGCTGAGGGATTGCTCCACCGCCTCGTTAAGGTCGCAGGGCAGCGCCTGGCCCGTGTCGCCGCTATTAATGAAGGAACGCATATGTTTGATGATCATATCAATCCGGTCGGCCTGGCGGGATATTTCCTGAACATTTTCCATCACGGTCTCGACCTGGGGAGTTTTGCCCTGTCTTTGCCAGTACAACATGCCGTCAGCCAGCACTTTGAGCGAATTCAGCGGCTGATTAATCTCATGAGCGATGCCTCCGGCCATGATCCCCAGGGCGCTGAGCCTCTCGGCCCGGCTTACCGTTTCCCTGGCGTCAAGCATGGCCCATTCGGCTTGCTTACGTTCGGTGATATCCTGAATGATGGCGATAAAATTGGTGATCTGACCTGTTTCTTCCCGGACAGGGGTTATGGTCATTTCGGCGGTGTAGACGCTGCCGTCCTTGCGGGCGTTGACAACTTCGCCGAACCAGATGCGGCCTGCAGAAACATAACGCCAGAGCAGCTTGTAGAAGGCCCGGGAATGATACTGCGACTTAAGCATCCGGACGCTGTTGCCAAGTACTTCGGCGGCGCTGTATCCGTTCAGGGACAAAAAGGCGGGGTTGGCCCACTGAATATTGCCCTCAGGGTTCGCGATCATAATGGCGTTGGCGGCTGATTCCAGCCCGGTAGTCAGCAGCTTCAACCTTCTGCGGTTGTCGTTGACATCCACAGCCAGGGCGAGTTGCTCGGCAACGTCGGTGAACCGCAAGATGGTCCTTTTGGTCCAAAAGTCGCGGTCGGTGGCAAAAACAGTCAGCGCTCCCAGCGTCTGGCCGGCGATTTTTAAGGGGTACGCGGCACCTGAGGTAGCGGAATAAGCGGCGAGCCTCTGCCGCCAGACCGCCATCCGGGGGTCTTCGATGGCCATAAGTTGAAACTTGCCTGTGCGAATGGCGGTGGCGGTCAGTTCATCTCCTTCGATAAAATCCCTGCCCCTGGCCGTAAAGGCCTGCACGCGGGAAACCGCCTCACCGCTGCTGGAAAATACGTTCCGTGGCGCATCCTGCTCCCGGTACCCGGCCCAGACCAGCGGCAAAGCATAAATCGCGGCAAGTCTCTTGCAGGCGAGACTCAATATCTCTTCCAGCGGCCGGGTCTCCTGCATCTTCAGGCCGATATCCAGACGCAGCATTTCGCAGGCTTCGGCGCTGCGCTGCTCAGAGATATCCCGCAAAAACACAAGTACTTCTGCGCCGGCTGTCGGCGCGACCCGGCATTCAACCCAGGCCGTTTTGCCGCATTTGGTGAAGTCCAGTTCGACCAACCGGGGTTCCCGGGTGTCCACAGTCGCCTCGATAGCTTTGATTACCGTCCGGGCCGGAAGGGGCGGCAGGACATCAGCGACGTTCCGGCCCGCCTCTGCCAGCGGAAGCGCCAGCAGTTGGCAGCAGTCGCCGGGTTTAAAGTCCAGGATTTCGCCTGACCGGGTTATCCGCAGGAGCGTATCGGGGATCAGCTGCCATAAAGCGTTAGTCCAGCCGGCTCCTCCGGCTGATTTTCGGGCAGTCGTGGCGCCGGATGCGGTTTCATTGGCGCAGGCTAGTTCATCCGCCACCCCAAAACCTCCTCTTCAATAAGGCATGATTAGCTCATTCATTGAGCTGTGTCTCAAGTTAACTCTTGTTCTCATTCTAATATTTTTGGTCGATCCTGTAAATGAGTCAGACACCGGTGTCGCTGCCGGCATGTGCGGATCGGTACACGAATGCAGTCATTATTGACCCTTTTGGTACACAAGTATTTTTTTAGCAACCGGATGTTCCTTCCACCGGAGTATCTGTCATTCCGTTCAGGGAAGTTTATCCTGCTGCGGGGTCTAATCAGTACTATAATCAAGCACAAAGCATGCCAACGTCTTCTTCGGGCAAACGGAAAGCCCGGCACCACCAGCACCGGGCGTTGACATTCTCATTTTGCTGACTGCTGGCGCTTCCGCCGGTGTTTCACTGCAAGCACCGGATGTCTCAGGGGCTGACTCCCAGTCCGATGTCCTTTATCAGGCAAAAGACATCGTCTTTATTGCATGAACAGGAGTCCTCCAATTTGATGTGAACGAGTTGACTGGAAGGGTCGACAACCACGTCTACCACGCCCTGCTGCGTCATAATCTGTTTCTGGACCAGGTCACAGGTCACAGGGGAATCCATTCCTTCAACCTTAATGTCTATTGTTTTCATAACGCTACCTCCTTTCCGTCGAATGACCTGACCGTCACCTTCCGGTCACTGCTCTGAGACTGTAAACCATGTATTGTCCTGATTTACGGCGTTCTGGCCTGACTTCGCCCAGATTAGCCGACCGGTACGAGTCTGCAAGACCGGTCAGACCGCTGGAACCATACAGGATCAGATCAACCTCTTCCCGTTCGGCAAACTGAATGATCTCGGCAGTCGGATCACCGGCCATTACTGTGGTAGTTGTCGACAACTGACGATCTTCCAGGGCGTTTGCAGCTATTTCCAGCAGGTTGCTGCTCCCTTGCCCCGGTTCCCCGGATTCCGGCCCATCGCCGCGGCGATTGCTCCTACCGAAAAAATTCCGGGATTCGATCACTTGGACAATAACTGTGTTGACGAGGCTCTTTTTGACGAAATTCAGTCCCCACTCCAAGTCTTTTTCAGTAGATACCGCTCCATTATAGGCAAGGAGAATTTTTTTCAGGACCACGGTGTTCGCCCCCTGTAAATACTTTGCTGAGACTAAGACTGCGGCCAATGCAATAGATCCGCCGGGAATCCGGTTACATATTTTCGCCGGCGGATGACGACGGCTACAGATGCCGCCACAAAGTAGTCAGGGCTTTGGGTCTGTCCTGACGCAGATATTCTGCCACCGCCCGTTCCAGCGATTTGCGCAATTTCATCGGCAGGTTGATGAACTGGCTGCCGTAAATAAACTCTTGCCGCCACACGGCTGCGGCTATTGCGAAGGCCCGCTCCCACTCGAAGGGGAAGTGAATGACAAACGGCACATTCAGACGCAGTTGTCGTGTCGACCAGAGGAGTATACCGTCGACAGATATGTCAACGGCCCGGGCCGGCCAACTGCGCATCATTCCGTGATCGATTTCGACGGTCACCGGAAATTCGACCCGCACTCTGGCAGATTGGCGTTGATCAACGGCAATCATTTCTTTTCGGCCTCCTAATTTTTGATGCTGTTCCAATATAATTGTTCACGCTGCTGGGCCACGTTCTGCCGGATCATCGAATAGGCGATCGACTCAACATCCTTGACGATGTCATCAGCGATTCGGCTTGCAACTTCAGCGTCTATTTGAGGGAGATAGGCTTTGACTACTGCGATAATTTTTTCTCTTTCGATCACCTTGGCTTCCTCCTTCACATCCAGAACATCGAATCACAAGACTTTGCGCGCCCGGGTCATGACAGCAAGGAAAAACAGCATCGGCGGCACGATGATCGCCCAGGCACCGATCTGCGCGACATTTTTGTCTGCGGCGCTGAGAACCCAGGGGATCAACCAACTACCTGCGCTAAAAACGCCCACGGTAAAAAACGCCAAACCCAGACCCCGGAGAATGTTTCTGCTCTGTCCGTCCTCCCCCGCCGCTTGCCGCGAAGTTCCGAGCAGCAGGCCAGAAACAAGAAACACCATACCCAAAAGAAGCAGCATCGGTTTCGCCTCCTTTCGCCTCTTGACAAAGCTTCGCGGCTGGCCAAAGCACAGATCCTAAGCGCGGCTCAGTAATAGCAGGATTCGAAGTTCCCGTCCTTATATTTGTGCAGGATGGCAGTGGTGATTTCCGCCGAAGATTTTCCGCTTCTTTGCTTTGCCCATATCAGCATTTTCATGAAATGCCTGAACTTTAGCCTTTCTTCCTGTCGGCGCGGCAAAGATAAAAGTTCTTTCATGATCATCATCTCCACATCTTATTTTCCGACGTCCGAAGCGTCGGGAGCGATTTCTCACAGTCGCTATTCCCCAGACCAGACTGCGATTTTTCGTTGTGCCTATTTATAGATGCAAAAAACGTGCCAACCTTTTATGCCGCGATAAACGCCCCTGGAAAGATTGGCATCCGGGGTCACTGTCCGTCAATGTGAACCAAATGGTACATGGTGTGCGTAACAGACCGATCCGGACAGTATTTGCCGCCTGGGGCGATAAACTGGATAATCTATCAATTAACGGCACAAACTGATATAATAAGCAAACAGCCATTAACCACACTCAAAGGAGGGACACATTTGCCAACCGATTTTATTACCCTGGGTATCCGGCGGGAACTGAGCGATCGTTTGCGGGCACAGGGAATTACGTTGCCTACTCCGGTTCAGGTCCAGGCCCTCCCGCTGCTGATGGCCGGTAAAGACCTGATCGCCCAAGCGCAGACCGGGACCGGCAAGACCCTGGCCTTTTTGCTGCCGATTATGGAAAAAATTAAAATTAATGCCCCGCATGTTCAGGCACTGATCATTACTCCCACCAGGGAATTGGCGTTGCAGATCGTCAAGGAAGCAAAAAAGCTGACTGAGGGACTTGATGTCAATGTCATAGCCGTTTATGGCGGGCAGGATGTTGAACGTCAGATTGTTAAGCTGAAAGGACACTCCCATATTGTTATCGGCACACCGGGTCGCCTGTTGGATCATGTACGGCGTAAAACTATCTCCCTTTCCGGGGTGGCCTGCCTGGTGCTGGATGAGGCCGACCAGATGCTGCATATGGGTTTTTTGGATGAAGTGGAGGAACTGATCCGACTGACGGCCGGTCGCCGCCAGACGATGTTGTTTTCGGCGACGATGCCGCCCAAAATTCGCGCCCTTGCCGCCCGCTATCTGGACAGCCCTGCCGATATCCGGGTCCAGAGCGAAAATGTCACTCTGGACGAAATCAAACAGATCGTCATCGAGATTCCCGAGGCCGCCAAGCTGGAGAAGCTGTGCAAAATGATCGACGAATATCAGCCCTATCTGGCGATTGTATTTTGCCATACCAAGCAGCGCACCATCGCCCTTAACCTGGCCCTCACCCAGCGGGGCTACCTGGCGGACGAACTGCACGGCGATCTTTCTCAAGCCAAGCGGGAACAGGTAATGCGGCGTTTTGCCACAGCCAAACTGCAGGTTCTGATCGCTACTGACATCGCGGCCCGGGGGCTTGATATCGAGGGAGTAACCCATATTTTCAGTTATGATGTACCCCATGATGTCGAGAGTTATATCCACCGGATCGGACGGACCGGGAGGGCCGGTGAAACCGGTATGGCGGTCACGTTTGTCAGTCCGGGTGAAGAAACATATCTACGCCTGATCGAGCAAGGGATCAAGGCGTCGCTGGAAAAGTACAAAGCTAACGGGCAAAAGGTCGTCCGCAAAGCCAAACCAGACGGGCTCAAGACGTTGACTTCTTTCCGGCGCAAACCGACAAAATCACTCGCCGATGCCCCCTCAGCGGAAAAAACCAAAGCCAAGAAAGCGGACAGCCATGGCGGTACCAATCAAAGAAGCCGCCGCAAACCTAAGGCTGCCGATCAGCCAGCGGGGAAAAGCCGCTCCGCGGCAGGACGCCGTGGCGCGAAAGCCTGACGCACCACCTGCGAGCCGCTCTACACAAAAGAGAACCTGAATCCCGGACGGATTCAGGTTCTTTCATTATAATGATGAAGTTACCGGGTCAGTGGGACACCTCGCCGCCGGTCTCGTCGGGAACGACGCCCCAGGGGGCGTGCTGCCTGTCCAATAGCTGGGTGACGACGTCGGTGATGCCGTCCTTGCTGTCCAGTTCATCTTTGGTCTGCATCAGTTCCCGGACAAACTGACAGATGCCTTCCTCTGTAAAGTGGAAAATGCGGATCTTGAAGGGAACGGCCTGTTCGTCGCCGGTGAAGGTAATGTCGATATCGGCTGTTTTTCGGTCGGGCGGCATAGTAAAGACGCAGTTTCCCTTGTCGTTATATTCGTAAATCCGGCTGCTGTTCAGGTAAATTGCCAGCACTAACTCCTGCGAATCCTCATCAAGGAAAAAATCGTAACAGCCATTTTTGCCGCAGTAGTTTTTCATTCGTTCTTACCTCCGCATGTCTGTAGCTTTCCTCCAATCAGAGAAAATAAACATCATGCAAAAGAAACCGCGCCGGACCATCGTCGATGAAAAGACTGGCATGGTGAAGGTGGAGATTCAGCGGTCAGAACAGTCCGGCTATTCCGGCCAGTCCAGCCAACACCATAAGAATCAGGGGATTTATCCCGGTTTTGGCTACGACCCAGACGGCCACAGCGGTGAAGGCATAGGACAGCAATCCGTGGCTGACCTCCTGGGCTATGACCCAGCCGCTGGCGAAGATAAGGCCGATGGCGACAGGAGCCAGCCCTTTTTCCACAGCAATCCGCCAACTGCTGTCGCGAAACCGCAGCCACAGCCGGCAGGAAAAGTAGGTCAAGACACAGGCCGGACCGTACATTGCCGCCGTCGCCACGACTGCGCCCGGCCATCCGGCGGCTTTCCAGCCAACAAGGGCCACCAGCAGGGAGCCGGGACCGGGAGCGGCCTGAGCTATGGCAAAGGCTGCGGCGAATTCAGTTTCACTCAGCCAGTGCCTTACAAGGACGGTTTCGCGGTGAATGTCGGGGATTACCGTATTCCCTCCCCCGACAGAGACCAATGACAGGGAACCAAACAGCAGCAGCAATGACAACAAGTTATTGTTCACGGGTTTCCCCCTCCCGCTGCCTGGCCCGCCAGATGCTCAAGGGGACCAATACGGCCAGAACAGGTATCAGCGGCCAGCGCAGAACGCCGATGGTTATGAAGGATGCCGCCATGATAAGTATGGACCAGAGCGTAAAGGAGTGCCTGAGGGCCAGCTTCAGGCCCATCCCCAGGGTCATCCCCACCGCCACGGCGGCCATGCCCCGCAGCGCCGACTGGACGCCGCTCAGATACTGATAGTTAAAATAGGCGATTCCCATCAGGAGAACGATGATAAAGGGAATGGCGATCAAACCGGCCAGCGCGGCTGCACAGCCGGAGACGCCCCGCAGTCGGCTGCCGACATAGACCGCGAGATTGACCTGATTGGGTCCCGGCAAAACGCGGCTCAGGGCCATGGCGCTTAAGAATTCCTCATCAGTCAGCCATTTGCGCTGATCCACCACAATCAATTGGGCCCAGGCCGACAAGCCGCCCCCGAAGCTGGATAAGGAAATGCGAAGATAGCCTGTGGCAATATCCCATAAGCTTACCCTTGGTTCTGTCTGCCGGGCATTTTCGTCGCCGTTGTTGTCATCCATGAGGAACCCCCTGTAGTTTGCTCGTAATCCGGCTGATTGCCTTTGTGACGTTGCCTTGCCAAACGGTTGGTCAGAACGAAGCCTGTTACTGGGTTGACTCGACAGGGCGCGGCGCGACCGGCTGCTGTTTCGCCCGGAAGATTCCGACGACACCCAGGATAACCAGGCAAGCCCCCAGAATGGTCCGCAGCGTAATCGACTCGCCCATTAGCCACCACCCCAAAAACAGTGCCAACACCGGATTGACATAGGCATAGGTCATGGCAATGCTGATCGGCAGAAGCTTCAGGGCATAAATGTATGATGTGAAGGCCAGGACCGAGCCGAAAATCACCAGATAACCCCATGACACCCAGGCCTGGGCGGTGGGATGGGGAACGGCTTCTCCGCAGCAGACAGAGACGGCAAGAAAGCCGACTGCGGCGAACAGGTGCTGATAACCGGAAGTGGCCTGAGGTGAAAGCTGGACCGGGTGGCGCGACTGGAAAACCGAACCTACGCTCCAGCCGACAGTCGACAACATCAGAGCCACGATCGCCAGAATGTCGGACGGGTTCCCCCCGGACAGCGACGGCAAGGACAGGACCAGCACCCCCAAAAAACCCACAACCAAAGAACCTGCCAACAGCAGCGTCAAGCTCCGTTTATAGATGATCAGCTCCAGGATGGTGGCCCAGATGGGAGTCGAGGAGACCATCAGGCAGGAAAATCCCGAGTCGGCGTACAGTTCGGCCCACAACACCAGCCCGTTACCCACAACCCACAGCAGGCTCCCGGATACGGCCATGGAAAGCGCTTCAGCCAAGGATGGCCGGATCGTTTTTCCCTGCAGGTGGGCCAGTCCGAGTAGAATCAGCGCCGCAACCACCATTCTGCTTGCTCCCATCAGGAAGGGCGGAAAGCCGTTGGCCGGATCGACGGCGATCCGGATGGCGAGATAGGTGCTGCTCCATACGGTATAGACGATGAATAGGTGAAGAAGGCCTTTTCTTGACAGTTGTTCGTTCATAGATTCCCCTGCTAGTTTTGTCATAACACTATATTACACCCTCCATCATTCTTGCGCCACATAGAAAAAAGCCTCCGTCGGAGGCTTTTTTGCTGCGACTTAGCAGCCGCTTCACGCTTTCTGCCCGGTTTGCATAATATAAACCAGAATGCCTTGCGGCCCGCGTATTAAAAATAACGAGGTTTTGCCATGGATGGGAACTGCGAATTGAGCGGCCGGATTGTCCTGCCGCAAGACCCGGACTACGACAGAGCCCGGAGAGACTACAACAGGCGATTTTCCAGATTTCCGCGGATGATCGTCTATTGCCGCGAGGTTCAGGATGTTGTGAACGCCATCCACTGGGCCCGGCGTCATGATGTTCCCATCCGGGTCCGCAGCGGCGGTCACAGTTATGAGGCCTTCTCGCTGGTAGACGACGGGGTGATCATTGATGTCAGCGGGCTTGACGCTATGGTTATCGATAGCCGCCGGCACCTGGCCACTGTCGGCACAGGCTGGCGGCTACTGCAACTTTACGCCGCTCTTTGCAGAGAAGGTCTGACGATACCAGGCGGCGACTGCCCGGCGGTGGGTATCGGCGGTTTCACCGCCGGGGGCGGGTTTGGCATGCTGACCCGTCTGCTGGGTATGGCCTGCGACAGTCTTGTGGCCCTGGAAATGGTCAACGCCCGCGGGCAGATCATCCGGGCCGACGAAAAGATCAACGCCGATCTCCTTTGGGCCTGCCGCGGCGGCGGAGGCGGCAATTTTGGAGTGTTGACCTCCTATATGTTCAAGGTTTATCCACTGTCCGAGGTGGCAATGTTTCATCTGTTCTGGGACTGGGAAGCGGCCGGCGAAGTCATGTCGGCCTGGCAAAACTGGGCGCCGTTCGTTGACCGCCGCCTGACCAGCACCCTGCGGATCTATAACCGGCAGGACGGCCGGGTTTTTGCCGAAGGGCAGTTCGCGGGGCCGGAAAAAGAGATGCGGCGACTGATGCAGCCGCTGCTTGCCGCGGTGCAGCCTGTCAAATCGTCTGTCGCCACGGTTTCGATGTTCCAGGCGGCACTGATCAACGCCGGTTACCTCACACCGGACGGCCAATGGCAGCAGCGGCAGGAATGGCACAAATTTAAAAACAGCGGCGCCTACGCGTATCGCCTGCTGCCATCGAAAGAGCTTCAAACCGTCATTGACTATCTGCGGGATTCGCTTGGGCGGAGAAACTATCTTGAATTTCAAGCCCTGGCCGGGGCGGTAAATGATGTCCGGTCCGAGGCCACGGCCTATTTTCACCGACGGGCCCTGTTCAATCTGCAGTATTCGGCGCGGTGGGAGGACGATTCGCAGGCAGCCGACTCTATCCGCTGGGTGGAAGATTTCCGCACAGCGATGCTGGGATCGGTAACAGGAAACTACGTCAATTTTCCCGATCTTTCCATCCGGAACTGGCCGAAGGCCTACTATGGGACAAATTTTGCCCGCCTTCAGGAGATTAAGGCAGCCTTCGATCCGGGGGACGTGTTCCATTTCCCGCAGAGCATCCCCCTGCCGTAGTATCCCGGAGGACTCTTCTCCCCGGTCAGTTGCCTGTATTGTTCCGACCCAAGAGAAAGACTGTATTTTTGCCTTTTTTAGCTTCATACATCGCTTCGTCCGCCAGGGCCAGCAGTTTCTCCAGCGGAGTGCCCTCAGCGGCGCCGATAACACCGATACTGACAGTAGATGAGCACAGGGCGGCCTCTTCCACCGCTTTTCTGATCCGCTCTGCGGCTTCGAGCGCGGCAGCGGTATCGGTTTCAGCAAATAAGACGGCAAATTCGTCGCCGCCCCATCTGGCTACGGTATGATTGGCCAAAGTATTGGCACAGTAGATCTGGGCCAGTTTTTGCAGGATCTCATCGCCGGTCTGGTGGCCGTAGTTGTCATTTACGGTCTTGAAATTGTCAACATCAATCATTGCCAGGCAAAGCGGCAAATGGGTGCGCTGCTGCCGGGCCTGTTCGTATTCGAGAAGGGTGTAGAAATGACGGCGATTATAAAGATTGGTGAGAAGATCCACTGTCGATATCTTTTCCATCGCCTGCAGCAAGCCGCCGATAATGAATCCGGTACAGGAGATTACCGCGGCAATAACAGGCCAGACGATCCAGCCGGGATCGATGTTCTGAGCATGAAGACAACGGTCGACAGTGAAGCCGATGCTTCCGAAAATCAGTCCGGCAATAGCGAAGACGTATGGAGCTCTCTGATAGAATATTTTTTCACCCAAAGAACAGAAGGTCTCCTTTTGACGATATTGGCCTGGAGCCGCCTTCGGCGGGATTGGAGGATTAATGCGCGAATAATTATAAATTATACAACAGACGACTAATTCCTGCATAAAAATTGACAAATCTACATTTTATTGCAATTATTTGGCGAAAAAATTCTCCAACAGCAAAGAGGAACGGCGCCTTCTATGGCTGCCATTCCCCTTGACTACTTCAGCTTCATTTGCCGCTTAGTAGCATCCGATTCCCGTTACCAGCGTTGACTGATTATCGACTGGTCTGCTGTGTCTGGCTTTTGGCATTTTGAAACCGCGCTTTGTAAGCCTCCAAAGTGACTTGCTGCTGATGTTGCTGCTGTCTGTGCTTGGCAAGCATCACTTTGTCGACAGGCTGAAGTTTTTCACCAAAATCGGCAAACAGCAGCGCCTCAATTTCTTCCGGCATGAGGGTATAGCTTTTAATGTCCCCGAACTCCTGCATAACTCACCTCCACGTTTCGCTAGTATGCCGACTGTTAATACTGGACAGCCGAGCATTGCTTAGCATCGACGGTAACCGGCCATCATATGCAGGAATTTTCTGGTCTATGGTCAGCAGGGCAACATTTGCCGCCAAAGGTAAGGACGAAGGAGTGACCGGTGTGGCCTATTCCATAGTGATCGATCTGTCGGCAAGACAGCTTGTGCTTTACCGTGAAGGGTTCCCAGCCAGGTTTTTTCCGGTCGGTGTGGGAAAAATGGCTACTCCTACCCCCGCCGGCACCTATTATGTGGCCGCCAAACGCCCCAATCCCGGCGGACCGTTCGGGGCGATGTGGCTGGGGCTGAGCATCCCCCATTACGGCATCCATGGCACCAACAACCCGTCCTCCATCGGCCATTATGTTTCGCATGGCTGTATCAGGATGCACAACGCCGACGTGCTGGAACTATCGGGTCTGATCCCTGTCGGCACTCCGGTTACAATAAAGGGTTAGGTCCGCCCGGAGCCCGATATTTCCTCAGCGGCCGGGGAGTCTGTACACTTCCCCCTGCCTGTATTCGGCCCAGGTTTTTTCGAACCAGTTGTCTTCAAGCGGCACCGGTCGCACCCGGATCCAGTGAAACCTGCATTCCCATTCACCGTCAGCCAGAAGTTCGACTTCACAGGCCCAGTCCATAAGCTCGCCGCTATCCAGACTGTAGCGGAACTGCTCGGGCAAACCTGCGGCCGGAAGCACTCCCTCAGGGTCATACACCAGATAAGAGCCTCGGCTCTGGCCGCCTTTTGCGGCGTATTCCTTCAGGGCGGACAAGTATACAAACTGGGTAATGAGCATGTCCCGGCAGCGAAAGGCGTCGGCCAGTTCGCTTTCATGCCCCAGCACCAGGTCGGCAGGAAAGGTTGCCAGTTCCTGCCGGCAGTCTGCCAACGCCTGTTTAATCTGGTCCAGGCAGCGGATATGGCCGCCGGACAGGGTCATCCTGGTCCGCAGTGCCTGGATTTTCCGCCGCAGGTTCGGCTCACCGGAACCGGGCCGCACCAGTTGACCGGCTAAAAGGAGTTGATCGCGGGCCTGAGATTCAGCCTTGCTGACAAAGTCGGACAGGGACAGCGGTTCCTGCCGGCAGCGGGCGGCAATGTACTGGGCAGCCCGCAAGCTCCCGGTCTGAGTGGCGTTGAGGGCCGATCCGCCGGGTCGGTAAACCCCGAAGGAACCATTGACTTCCCCCACCGGAAACAGATGACGCAGGTTGCTTTCCCACCAGATGTCGCCCAGAAGACCGCCGTTGTTATGCTGGTTGCATATCGCGATTTCCAGCGGCTCGGCCGCCAGGTCAATTCCATGATTTTTATACAGCTCCACAGCCGGCGGATTCATGTGCCTGAGACGATCGATGGGTGTGCCGAAAAGGGCGCCGGACCTTTCCAGATAGTCAAAAGCCTCGCCGGACAGCAGTCCGGCTTCGAAGCAGCCGCCTTTATCGGCCCGGCCGGGGTTGCGGGTGAAGTCCATGAAGACCCGTCGGCCTTTTACAGCGGTTTCGTGATAGACCAGGACATCGATGAGGGATGACCCATGATCGGCTATCTTACGCGGATCGAAGGGCCATTGATAGCCTTTGAGAAATATCGCGGTGAGCATTGTGCCGGGGTCAAAGTAGTAGTCATCAAGAAACTCCCGTTCGTCGCGACCTGCCGAATCGGTGGAGATATAACGAGGGATCACCTGCTGATAGGTTCCCGACAGGTTCCAGCGAAACTTAGTTGACGCGATGCCGAACTGGGACTCGGTGAGATTGACGCCCCTGGCCCCGGCGGCAAAAGCGGCCCCGGTAGCGCCGGTCTGACTCTCGGGATAGACCGAAGCCTGGTATATGCCGGCCGGGCCACCGGTGGCGTATACAATGTTGGTACAGTTGAAGAGAACAATACCCCGGCAGGGCTCGTGAACCCGGGCAGGGTCGAGAGCGACAAGGCCGATGGCCTGGGGCTCCCGACCTGATCGGTCGGTGAGAATGCCGATAACCTGGAATCCGTCGAATATTTTGATCTGTTTTTGCCGGACCTGGGCCTCCAGCTTCTCGGTCATCATTTTCGAGGTGAGGGGTCCCACGGAGGTGGCCCGCTGCCTCGGATCATGGTCGGTTTTGTACCCCACATACTCGCCGTAGCGGTTGTGGGGGAAGTCAACGCCGATATCCACCAGCTTAAAAAAGCAGCGGGCCGACAAGGCCGCTTCCACCAGCGCCAGGTCGCCGTGGCGGGAACCGCCGGCAAACAGGGTCTGGGCCATTTCCTGCACCGAGTCTCCGGCGTCCCCGGCCATGGTCAGCTTATAGTAGGTTTGCTTGTCTGAACCGGTATTGCGGGATGTCCCCATATTGACGCCTTCAGTCAGGACGGCGACATCGCGCTGACCCTGATTGTGCAGACAGTCAGCGGCGTTGAATCCCGCCGCTCCGGAACCGACGACAACGGTGTTGCAGCTCCAAACAGCCAGTGTCATGCCGGCAACGGAAATCTGATCTTGTTTCACCCTCGTTTCCTCCTCACGGCCTTTGAGACTCACGAAGTTTCCTTGTAAATATATCATGAAAACGTTTGCGCGTAACTCCGCTAATCTTTTCTAGGTCTTGGGATCAAATTCCTTTTTTTCGGTCCGCCGCCAGACTCACCGGCCGCCGGTTTTGGCTTCATGGCGCTGGAAAGCCTGACGGAAATAGGGCCGCAGGTAGGAAAGACGGAGTGCGAAAACGGTACCGCCGAGCATGCAGACCACTCCTCCGAACAACACGGTTTCAGGGGTGCCGATGCGGCTGGCCAGACTGCCGGCCATGAGGCTGCCGAAGGGGGCCATACCCATGAAGGCCATGGTATACAGGCTCATGACCCGGCCGCGCTTGTCGTCATCCACCACGGTCTGGAGCAGTGTGTTGGTTGAAGAGATGAACATGATCATGCCGAGTCCGGCGAAGAGGAGTACAACAAGAGCCGCCCCCAGGTTACCGGTCTGGGAAAATAGGGCCAGCGAGGCTCCGAGCAGGATGGCCGCCAGGGGAAGCACCTTTTCCAGTCCCTCGGCACCGGTCTTGGACGCCAGGTAGTATCCGCCGCCGATGGCGCCTACGCCGATGGCCCCCATCAAAAAGCCCAGGGTGTGAGGTCCGCCGGCGTGGACTTCGCCGGCGAAGATCGGCATCAGGACCGGGAAGGAAAGCCCTACTACACTGACGACAGCCATGAGGGAAATCATGTATTTGATCGGCGGAAAGCGGAAGGCATACTGATAGCCTTCCCATAGCTGCTGCAGGCCGGTCCGGCTGCTTCCGGCGGGACGGGACGGAGAAACCCGCATCGCCAGCAGTGCGGCGATGACAGCCAGGAAACTGAAAGCGTTGAGCAAGAAACAAAGCCCCTCGCCCACCAGCGAAATCATGATCCCGGCGACAGACGGCCCGATCAGGCGGGCGACGTTGACCATCATCGAGTTTAGGGCGATGGCGTTGTTCAGGTCGCGGCGATGCTCCAGCAGGTCGATGACAAAGGCTTGCCGCACCGGCATGTCAAAGGCGTTGACGATGCCGAGAACCAGGCCGAGGGCGAACAACTGCCAAAGGGTGATGGTCCCGGTCAGGACCAGGCCGGCCAGGAGCGAGGCCTGCAACATGGAAAGGACCTGGGTCGCCACAATGAGTTTATGACGGCTGAAACGATCAGAAACGACGCCGGCGACAGGTCCCAGCAGCAAAGAGGGAATCTGACTGGCGAAACTGATGGCCCCCAGCATGAATGGCGAGGCAGTCAGGCGGTAAACCAGCCAGCTCATGGCCATGATCTGCATCCAGGTGCCCATCAAGCTGACACCTTGCCCGAAAAAGTACAGCCGATAGTTGCGATGATTCAGAGCCCGCAGAAAGGTCATATTTGTTCTCCTTGAAGTTGGAAGGTTTATTGTTCTGCCTAGATTATACACGGCTGGGACGACTCTTATCCATCACTTGGCTCCTCCGGCCTTGCCGGCAGCTGTCGCCCAAAGATTTTCTGAAATTAAAGGGGCAGCCGCGGCTGCCCTTTTTATCTGTCCGGACTATTTCGTTTTTACATTGATGAGTAGGCGGCTTTATTTTTCACTGCAGCGCGCTTCCAGCGCCTGGATGACAGTGCTCAGGACAGTGAGGCGGGCGGATTGTTTCTGGTTGGCGTCGATGATGTGCCAGGGAGCGTAGGAATGATGGGTGCGAACCAGCATGTCGGCGACGGCCGGCTCGTAGGCATCTCTTTTGGCGCGGTTGCGCCAGTCTTCTTCGGTGATTTTCCAGCGTTTGTCCGGATCGGTCTCCCGCTCGCGAAAACGCTTCAGTTGTTCTTCGGGGGTGATGTCCAGCCAGAATTTGAGGATAATTGCGCCGTGTCCGGCCAGGTGCTGCTCCATGGCGCTGATTTCCCCGTAGGCCCGTTCCCATTCCCGCCGGGTGGCGAAGTCTTCCACCCGTTCGACCAGAACCCGGCCATACCAGCTGCGGTCGAAGATGACCATTTCGCCGTCGGCGGGGAATTCCCGCCAGAACCGCCACAGGTAATGATGCTGTTTTTCGCTGTCGTTGGGGGCGGATACGGGGACGACCCGATAGCCGCGGGGGTCAAGCTGGTGGCACAGGCGGTGAATGGTGCCACCCTTGCCGGCTGCGTCCCATCCTTCAAAAGCGATGATGATCGGAATACCGAGGCGGTAGGTGTCAAACTGGAGAGCCCGGAGTTTTTGCTGCTGGGCGGCAAGTTCGCGGTGATAATCGGCTTCTTCCTGCTCGGCGACGGTCGGTACCGGACTGGCCCTCCTGCCGCTCACAGCGGTAAGGAGCGGCGACTCCGCAGCGGCATCGTCGCCCGGTTCCGGCGGGTCAAGTATGGCGCTAATCGCCTTGATCATGGCGTCGGCGACTTCAACGCGGGCAAGGTGCTTATCGTGAGCCGGAATGATGGTCCACGGGGCCGCAGCGGTATGGCTTCCTGTCAGCAGGGTTTCGTATATACGGAGGAAGTGGTCATAGCGGCTGTTTTGCTTCCAGGCTTTTTTTGTCACCCGCCAAGCTTCGTAATCTTCATGTTCGAGGGCTTTGAGGCGCTGTTTCTGTTCTTTTTCGCTGATATGGAGAAAAAGTTTGATGACAACAAAACCGTCGTCGGTGAGGGCTTGTTCAAAACGCAGCACATCACGGTAGAGGTCGCGCAATTCGCTTGCTGATACTTTTCCTTTGGCTGTCTTGGTAACGATGCGACGGTACCAGGTGCTGTCGAAAACGACGATTTGCCCTTTGGCAGGAGTATTCGTCCAGAATGGCCAGAGGTATGGCCGCTCTTTTTCGGCGATGGACAGCTCGTCGTCGGTATAGATACGAAATCCGCGGGGGTCCAGGGTCTGGTTGAAGAAATTGAGGATGATGCCTTTTCCTGAAGCGTGCCAGCCTTCGATGATGACGGCAATGCCACAACCGGCTTCATGGGCTTGACGCTGGAGCGCTCCGAGCTGTTTTACCTTGGGCAGCATAAGTTTTTCGTATTCCGGGTGAGCGAGGTTCCCGGTCAAATCGATAGTTTCGAGCATCGATGTCACTCCTTTCGTACGGAATGGGACACCAGGTCTATGGCGAAGGATTCCATAACCCTGGTCAAATATCCTGCCCGGCTGGTGCCGGTCCCGCAGGAAAGATGGTTAAAGCTCGTCGGTCAACAGCTTGATTGCTTCTGCCTCCGGCAAGGGACGGCTGAAGAGGTAGCCCTGAATACCGTCGCACCGGCAGCGTCTCAGCTTGTCCAGCTGTTCTTTTGTTTCCACGCCTTCGGCAACGACCTTCAGGCCGAGGATGTGGGCCATATCGACAATGGCGCTGACAAAGGGTTCTTGCACTTGCTCAGAAACGATGTTGTCAATAAACGATTTATCGATTTTCAGGGTTTCAACAGGCAGATTGCGCAGGTAGGTTAAAGAAGAGTAGCCGGTGCCGAAGTCGTCAAGAGAAAGGCCGACTCCCAGATTCTTCAGTTCCTGCAGCTTATGGATGCCTTCCGACAAGGAGCTTAAGAGGACGGTCTCGGTAATTTCGATCCCCAGCTGCCTTGGCTCGATTCCGGCGTCCCGGACGGCGGCGCCGACGATCGCGGCGAAGTCTCCGGCGGCCAGTTGGCGCGCTGATACGTTGACCCAGACGGTGAGTCCGCCTTTTCCCATTCCTGCCAGCATGCCGGCGAAACGGCAGGCCTCGGCCAGCACCCATTTGCCGATGGTCTGGATGGTGTCGCTTTCTTCAGCCAGAGGAATGAACCGTCCCGGCGGTACTGAGCCGTGCTGGGGGCTGTTCCAGCGCAGCAGAGCTTCAAACCCGATGATACGGCGGTCCGCTACAGCCACCTGAGGCTGAAAGTGGAGGGCGAGTTCGCCCCGCTCGCCGGCACCGCGGAGACTGCGTTTGAGAGTCATGTTTTCATAGGCGAATTCTTGCATTCTGGTGTCGTAGAAACGCCAGACATTCTTGCCGCTTCCCTTGGCTGCATACAGAGCCGTGTCGGCGTTTTTCAGGATATCCTCCGTCTGATCGCCATCTTGAGGGTAAATAGCGATACCGATGCTGGCTGACAGATGGGTTGTCGAGTCCCCCAGGGAATAGTCGCGGCTGAGGGCTTTGATCATCCTGTCGGCAATGCGGCTGATCTTGTCCCGGTCTCCCTCCCCGGGGATGAGGACAATGAATTCGTCGCCGCCGATCCGGGCGACCACGGCGGCTTTCCCAACTTCCGCCGCCAGTTGGGCACCGGCGGTCACGATCACTTCGTCGCCGTAGGAATGGCCGAAGGTATCATTGACGCTCTTCAGGTCATCCATGTCGATGAACAGGACGGCGCCTGACGCTTTTCCGGTGCGGGCCTTGCCGAGTTCCCGGTCGAGCTGCTGTTTGATATAGGTGCGGTTGGGCAGGTTGGTGAGGCCGTCAAAGTAGGCCATCCGGTGAATTTCTTCTTCGTACTGCCTGCGCTCTGTTATATCGAGCGAAATGCCTGTCGTACCCCAAAGCTCGCCGCCTGGCCCGAATACAGGGGCCTTGTAGGTCTCTTCCCAGACTTCTTCCTGCAAATAAGCCGCCCGGCCCACCAGTTTCATCTGCCGGCCGGTCTTGATCGTTTCCTGGTCTTCCTGGTGATAAGCTGCTGCCACATCATGGGGCCAAAGCTCGAAATCGGTTTTACCGACGATGGCTTCGCCGGGAAGGCCTGATTTCTCTATAAAAGGCTGATTTACGGCCACATAACGACCGGCGACATCTTTGAACCAGGTCACATGGGGTATGTTGTCGAAAACGGCGGCCAGCCGGGCTTTTTGCAGTTCGGTTTCCCGACGGGCCTGCTGCTGCCGGGTGATTTGCCCCACCGACAGCCGCCCGAACACCAGCACCAGCAGCGTGAAAACACCGGTAGAGGCGTACTCGCGCCGCTTACGGGCCTCAAAAGATGCAAGCGCTTCGGTTTTGGCGATGCCGATGCTGACGACGAGGGGATAGTCAGGCATGACCCGGTAAGAGGATATCCGGTTCAGGTTGGTCAAAAGGCCTGGCGATTCATAGGTGCCTTGGGGCTGCTCAGCTACGTGCCGCCAGAGCGGACTCTGCCGGATATCCTGTCCGATGGTTGTCTCGCCCCGGTAGTAACGGGCCCGGACAAAACCGTCCAGCCCGATGAGGATCACGCTCTGGGAATTGCCCATCTCCATCTGCTGATAAAAATTCAGGAAATACTGTGGATCCAGCGCCACCGACACAACGCCGCCGAAGGAGCCGTCAGGCCTGTTGAGGCGCCGGCTGAGCTGAATGGTCATTTTTCCGGTAACCCGGCCGATAAACGGCTTGTCGATGAACAAAAATTCCGGGTTCTGGTTAGGGATGTGGATCTGATAATAGGGCCGGTCCGCCACGCTGGTTCCCGGCGCTACCGGAATCACGCTGGCGACATAGTAGCCGTTTTTGTCAATAATGTTCATCTGCTGGGTGAGAACAGGATTGGTTCTGGCCCAGCTCAGATAGGACTGGATTGTGTCATCGACCCGCCCGGTACGCTCGTAAGCTTCCTTGACCAGCAGCATCACTTCGTCAACACCGGCCAGTGTCCGCCGGACGTGCTCCTCGAAGGCTCTGGCAAGGTTGGAGTGTTCGCGGTGGATGCTCTGGATTTCTTTTTCGTACTCTTCCTGCTCCCATTTATAGGTCGCGAACCAGCTCCAGACAATCACCACAAAACACAAAAAGACGACGAACCAGCGGGCGTCCCGGTTTATCAGTCTAGCGAAAATATTCGAACAGGTATTTCGAAAGCCAGCCATGTGCGCGCCACCTGCTTGACAGACGTGTGAGAAACTAGACCGATATAATATCTTGTATTTTCGACACGGCGCTGCCCGTCCCTTCCCTTTCCGGGCTATTTTTTTCCGTTACTGTATATTTCTGCCGAATCAACGATCCTGGCCTGCTTCCTCAGGCGAGCATCGCCAGGGCGTCGTCGCATTCGGATGCGAAGCGGTCCCGCAGGGAGGGCCTGAGTTCGGGACTGCCGCTGGTCCAGTCATCCGAAGCCCGAACCTCGTAGATCTTAGTGATAAGGGTGGCGTCGTCACACTGGTTGGGATCTCCGGCAGACGCTTCTTTGAAAAGCTCGGCCACCCAGCCCGGACCATACTGCACTGCAGCTGACCAAACTACCTGGCGAAGAGCCTCCGACCGGCCGTCGACATTGAAGTTGATGCCGCTGAGCGCATCCACTGCCGGCTGATAGTATTTCTGCTGTACGTATTGTCGCTGCAGCTCCAGAAAGCCGTCATGATCCTCTTGCGCCACCTGCCGCCAGGCGGCGTCGAACTCCTGAGTCCCCGGCGCGCCGGCGTCTGTCAGTGTCTTTACCAGGCTGTAATCCTGACGAAGAAGCCAGTCGACAAAATCCTGGGGTACTCCCGCGTTGGTGGCGAACTGATACGCACCGTACGACGCGCCGCCAGCGTCCTCCGCGCTGTCCGCCACAGCCCCCGGATCTCCGTTTGATTCATATTTGGCCGAAAGATCACCCAAGGCCATATCATCGCCTCCTATTCCAGCCCTGCCAGTTCTTGCAGGATACTACATAATACGGCGATTGGCCTTGTTATGTCACTTTTACGGAGCCGGGGGGCGCCCACTTTTCTTCATAGCCGACGAAAAGGCCTCCAGGTTTATCCCTGGAGGCCTTACTTTTCCTGTATTCAGTCATGAAGGTGAAGATCATCCAGAAAGGCTTTCGCGACTTCCGGGGGAAACTCATCATAATAGGAACTATAGGCGGCTACAGCATTCTCTGTGACATATTTGCTTTCAAGCGCATATTTTTCGGCCTCGGCCCGATTCCAGACAGTGACAAGATCCCGCCCGCGATCAGCAAGCAGTACCCGTATGATGGTATCCTTGCCGATCCAGAAGTAAGCCTGGTCGCGGCTTCCGGTGTATCGTGCAAAATATGTATACTTCCCATGATACTGGTCCATCACATGAAGAAACATCCACGCACTGTAAGGCCTTGCATCCACCCGGAATACCTGAAGCCGGCTGTCGTCCGAATAATAGGCTTTTATCCTGGAAAACTGCTGATGATCGTACCAAACGTAGTCTTTGTGATCCCGATACAAAAATCCCGTTCTTCCCGGGTAGGCCTCCCGGTATTCCTGCCGCTGTTCATGGTGATAACGCTGATCGAACTCCCGCCACTGGTCCCAGAAATAATTCTCATTGGTAAAGGCCAAAGCGGTGGAACAGCTGAAAGCAACAAAGAGAAAAAGAACCAGCAGTAAACTGGATTTCTTCAAAGAGCATCCCCCTTCTTTCGGCACGAAAGCCGAGCGGCAAACACTACAGTCGCACCCACCAGGAAACATTGATTGTTGTGAACAGAAAACGGCCTTCGAGAGAAACGGTTACTATTTTGATATTTGTCGCCCCGGCAGGGATTACCTCTGTTTCAACACTCTTTAGGATAAACCCGCGCTCTTTTTGTTTCTCTGCTGTTTGCTGAGCCGCCACGGCTTGATAGCGGTCCGGGGTATCGTCCGGAGCGGCCTGGTCGGCTATGGTGTTGGCGATCTCATAGGCGGTGTGCTGCAACTCGTCTCTTGCGATTTGATAACCCATATAATAAAAAAGCGCACCAAAGAAGGCCGCGACAATTACTAGCGATAAAAGTTTCACCAAAGGATTGGCCTTCTTCTTTTCGGGAGCTGCAGGCAGCCAGCGGCTAGGGTTGTAGTCTATGACCGGGACTATGTCATCAGGCGGCTCTTTCGGAGTTTCCATACCCTGATCCCTCCAAATTGATCCATCCTGTAATATTTATTCGCCTGTCGTTGTCGATTTCCTGCAAAAACGCGGAGTGTTTGGAAAACCGGACACCATCCGGCTTCAACCCCGATTATTCTTTGGGCTTTTGGGAAAAACAAAAAGGGCTGCGCTCCTTTTGGAGAGACAGCCCTATATGGCATGTTTATATTTATCCGACGAGAGTCACGCTGTCGCCTCTTTAGTAGGCCGCAAGCCGCTTATAGGTGGCCAGCCGCTCTCTGGCGTCCTGCTCCGCCCTGGCGAAAAGGGCCTCGGCCGTGTCGGGGAATTGCTGCAGCAGGGCTGAATAGCGGACCTCGCTCTTGATGAAGTCCTGGAAACTGGCGGTGGGCTCTTTGGAATCAAGAACGAAGGGGTTATTCCCAGCGTCTTTGCGTTGAGGGTTATAGCGGTACAGCGCCCAATAGCCGGCCTGGACCGCCCGCTTGGCCTGGGAATGGCTCTGGCCCATACCGGCCTGAATTCCGTGATTAAGGCAGGGGGCGTAGGCGATGATGAGCGATGGGCCGGGATAGGCCTCGGCTTCGGCGATAGCTTTGATGGTCTGGTTTTTGTCGGCCCCCATGGCGATCTGAGCGACATATACATAGCCGTAAGACATGGCCATGACCCCGAGATCTTTTTTGCGGGTCTTTTTGCCGCTGGCGGCAAACTGAGCAGTGGCAGCCACCGGGGTTGCTTTGGAGGACTGCCCGCCGGTGTTGGAATAAACCTCGGTGTCGAAGACGAGAACATTGACGTCTTCGCCGGCGGCCAATACGTGGTCAAGACCGCCGAATCCTATGTCATAGGCCCAACCGTCGCCGCCGAATATCCACTGGGACCGTTTGACGAAGAAATCGCGCTGGTCGTAGATGGCGCCGAGCAGTTCGTCGCCGCCTTTGGCCGCCTCCAGGGCGGCGATGAGGCGGTCGGCCCGCTGGCGGGTACCCTGCCCTTCGTCTTTATGAGCCAGCCATTCCTCCAGCGCGGCCTTGAGGTCGACGTTGCCGGTTTTCGCCAGCGCCTCGCTGATCAGTCCGGCCAACGTCTGCCTGACCTGGCCCACCCCCATGTGCATGCCGAACCCGTATTCGGCGTTGTCTTCAAACAGGGAGAAGCCCCAGGCCGGTCCGAAGCCGCGCCGGTTGACGGCATAAGAGATGGCGGGGGCGGTGGCGCCCCAAACGGTGGAGCAGCCGGCAGCGTTGGAGATCATCATCCGGTCACCGAACAGCTGGGTGACAAGCTTGGCATAGGGGGTCTCGCCGCAACCGGCACAGGCGCCGGAAAATTCCTGCAGCGGCTGGGCGAACTGGCTGCCTTTTACGGTAGTCAGCTGACTGGCGACTATCGGTTTATCGGTTATAGTCAGGGCGAACTCCCACCATTCTTCGCAGCGCGGGCGCTGCTCGGCCAGCGGTTTCATTTCGAGGGCCTTGTCCTTGGCCGGGCAAACATCCACGCAGTTGCCGCAGCCGGTACAGTCCAGGGAGGAAACGGCCAGATGGAACGCCAGGTCCTGGTAACCGGTGGCCGGTTTTGCGGGAAAACCGTCTGGTGCGCCTTTCAATTCGTCGCCGGTCGCGAGGAACGGCCGCAGGACGGCGTGAGGGCAGACAAAAGCGCACTGATTGCACTGGATGCATTTGTCAGGCTGCCATACCGGCACCTGGATGGCCACAGCCCGTTTTTCCCAGGCCGTCATCCCCAGCGGGAAGGTACCGTCCTCCCTGCCGTTCAAAAAGCTTACCGGCAGCTTGTCGCCTTCCTGGCGGTTCATGGGTATCATGACTCTCTCAACAAATTCAGGCAGTTTGCCGGTGACGGCCGGTTCGTCGGCAGCGTAACGCCAGCCTTGAGGCACAGCCACTTTGACCAGGGCGTCGCTGCCCCGTCCGATGGCGGCAAAGTTCATATCAAGAGCGGCCTGGCCCTGTTTGCCGTACGATTCGGTGACCGCGTCCCGCAGATACCGGACAGCGTCGGTGAGAGGAATAATACCGGTCAGTTTAAAGAAGGCGGCCTGCATGATCATGTTGATTCGCCCGCCCAGCCCGAGTTCTTGGGCGATATCCACGGCGTTGATGGTGTAGAGTTCGATGTTGTTCTCAGCCAGATAGCGTTTGACAGCAGCAGGCAGATGTTTTTCCAGTTCGTCCGGCGACCACAGGCAATTCAGCAGGAACTTGCCGCCTGGCTTGAGACCGGCGAGTACGTCGTACTGATACACATAGGCCTGGTTATGGCAGGCGATGAAGTCGGCCTTGGTGATAAGGTAGGAAGACTGGATCGGCGCATGGCCAAACCGCAAGTGGGAGACGGTAAGGCCGCCCGACTTTTTGGCGTCGTAGGCGAAGTAGGCCTGGGCGTACATGTCGGTATGGTCGCCGATGATTTTCACGGCGCTCTTGTTGGCCCCCACCGTGCCGTCGGAGCCCATTCCCCAGAATTTGCAGCAGGTCGTTCCCGGAGGCGTGGTGTCGATATCCTCCGGATATTCGGGCAGCGAAGTGAAGGTAACATCGTCGACGATACTGACGGTGAAACCGTTCTTCGGGTATTCCTGGGCGAGATTTCTATAAACGGCGGCGACGTGGGCCGGGGTAAAGTCCTTGGAACCGAGACCATAGCGGCCGCCGACAATGGTCGGCGGATTCGGGCGGCCGAAAAAGGCGTTGCGGACATCGATGTACAGGGGTTCTCCGGCCGCCCCCGACTCTTTGGTTCGGTCGAGCACAGCAATGCTGCGGGCGCTGGCGGGAATGACCTTCAGCAGGTGCTCCACTGAAAACGGCCGGTACAGGTGGACATCCACCAGACCGACTTTTTCCCCGCGGGCACTCAGGTAGTTGATGGTTTCCCGGATGGCGTCGCAGCCTGAGCCCATGGCGACGATGACCCGGTCGGCGTCGGCGGCGCCGTAATAGTTAAAGAGCTGATAGTTGCGGCCGGTGAGTGTGTTGATTTTGCCCATGTATTCTTCCACCAGTCCGGGGATGACCTGGTAGAATTTATTGACCGCTTCGCGGGTCTGGAAGTAGATGTCGGGATTCTGCGTAGTGCCGCGGACCACCGGATGATCGGGGTTCAACGCACGATGACGGAATTCTTCCACCGCCGGCCTGTCAAGAAGCCGGGCCAGCTCATCATATTCCAGGATTTCGATCTTTTGAACTTCGTGGGAGGTGCGAAAACCGTCAAAGAAATGGATGAAGGGAATCCGGCCCTTTACGGCAACCAGGTGGGCCACCGCCCCCAGGTCCATGGCTTCCTGCACGCTGCCGGACGCCAGCAGGGCAAAGCCGGTCTGACGAGTGGCCATTACGTCCTGATGGTCGCCGAAGATGCTCAGGGCGTTGGCGGCCAGAGCCCTGGCGCTGACGTGGAATACAGCCGGAAGGAGTTCACCGGCCATTTTGTACATGTTGGGAATCATGAGCAGCAGTCCCTGGGACGCAGTATAGGTCGTCGCCAGAGCCCCGGCCTGCAGACACCCGTGCATAGTTCCGGCGGCCCCGCCCTCGGACTGCATCTCGATAACCCGTACCGGCTGACCGAAAATATTCTTCCGGCCGACCGCCGACCACGCATCAGCCAGTTCCGCCATGGGCGACGACGGCGTGATGGGGTAGATAGCCGCCACTTCGGTAAAGGCATAGGAGACATAAGCCGCAGCGGTATTTCCGTCCATTGTTTTCATGTTGCGTTTTTTCATGTACATCTACTCCTAATCTATCTTAATTGTTTTTCCCTCCAGCAGGAGAGACTTCTGTCCAGGATGGTCAGCCAGCGAAGTCTGCCGCTTTTGCGATTCGAAAAGCAGTTTCCATTTTATCGAATTAAACTTTCTCCTTATTTGCGGTAAATCCTTCCCGGTTGGCATAATACCGCTCCCGGTTTTCCGATCTTTTTTTGCTTGCAGTGGCCGCACGGCCGATTTCCGGTGATGTCCGGCGGCACAGCAAGCGAGCCTGCCAGTAAATTTCCGGCAGGCTCGCTCAGGTTTCGGCCGTTCAATCAACGATGAAGGGTTATAAGGAAAGGATCGTAGTTGACGATTACGCCGATTGTTTAAAATACCGCAGCGGCTGATTTAAAACCAGATAAAGCCCGGTTAGAATCACCGCGGCCCCAATTCCCTGAAGAAGGCCTAAGGTTTCATCAAGATAAACCCAGGCGAAGGCAATCGACACAACGGGGCAAAGATACTGGGACAGGGACGCTTTCGTACTTCCCAGGCGCCCCACCACCCAGATCCATACGGTGTTGGCTATGACCTGAGCGAATATCGAGGAAAAGAGGATGCTGTACACGGCGGTATCGGATACGGAACTCCACCGGGTAGCCATCAAATCCGGCAGCGAAACTACGAAAAATAAGCCGGCACTGAACACCGTGATATAAGCAAAAATCTGGTTAATCGAATATCTGTCGGCCAGTCCGCGGACAAATACCGTGTAGTAACCGAAGCAAAACTGACCGACGAGAAGGAGCATAGCGCCCATCAAGTGAGGACCAAGCAGGCTGAATTCCTTGCCGGAGCCCAGTACGACAATGAATACTCCCGACAGGCCGGTAACGATGCCTGCCATCATCCGCCGGGAGACGGCTTCCATCCCGAACATCCAGTTTATCAGCGCCACTTCCACCGGAAGAGTGGCGAAAACCAGCGATGAATTTCCGGCTGTAGTCTGGTCCAGGCCGTACATAATGAAAAACTGGTTGAAAAAAAAGCCGAGCAGGCCGATTTTCGCCATTTGCAAAAGGTCCCGCAGCGGCATCGGCTTATAGGTCCTGGTCGCAAACATAAGGGCCACCGACAAGACCGCGGTGACCACAAGCCTGCAGGCGTTGTACGCCAGGGGCGACATGGAAAGCAGACCGATTTTCATTACCGGAGTGTTAAGCCCCCAGACCAGGATAATAAATAGCAGAATTATTTTAGCGTGATTTTCTTTCTTACCTAACAATTCATTGCCCCGTTTCCCTGTAGCTCGTATTGGCGTGAAAGGCGTTAAGTAGTAAGCATTCTAGATCGCGATCCGAAACCCTGCGCTGACAAAACTAAAAAGGCTGGCGGACTTCGCAAATCAAATTGCTTCCGCTCAAGACAAAACCAAAAGAGGCCCATACGGGCCTCTTTTGGCAAGGTTCAACGATTAGAACAACAGGTACATCGGATTGCTCAAGAATTCATTGCCAATGAAGATGGAATTGTCCACCATGGCCACCGCAATAGCCGACACGGCCACCAAAGCCAGGACGATCAGGGCCGTAGTGGCGAAATCGCTTTTGCTTTCTACTTCGCATACTTCATCACAATAGGCTGCTTTCGACATAGAATACACTCTCCAATACTGCACTGCCCCAGAATTTTAAGTGGGCAGTGATATTTTTATTTTTGTTATGTCTTGATTGTAATTCTTAAATAATCATAAGTAAAATACATATATTAGATAGTTATTATTACTAAATCAGATAATCCTAAATAATGAGATGAACAGCAGCAAATCTGTGGGATGACTGAAGTTTTTCCTGCAGATAGCTGCGCAATGGGCGCGGGCACGCCGGTGTTACAATAAAACCCATGTCCAGCAGGGTATAACGGGCGGCCGGCGGATACACATTAAGTCAAGGATTACAGATCAGGAGGCACTAACATGCAGCGAAAGCACACCCGGCTTGTAACCGCGCTTCTTCTTTTCGCCTTGATCCTTGCAGTGCCTATTGCTCAGGCCGAAGCGTCCAAGGCTCTCAAATTCGTTCCCACCGCGGTCTATTTTGATGATAATCAGCGCCTGACTTTGGTGGGGGAGTTTCACAACACAGGCACAGAATACGTCAGCGGAGTCCAGAATTTCATCCCAGTGGTATATCTTGACGACGAAATGGAAGCAGCCGACACATTTGCTTTCCAGTTAAATGTTGCGCCAGGTTACTACCGGGAAGTGGTAATGAAGCTCAATGCCCGTTACCGCAGCTTTTCCAAGTGGTTTGTGAAATGGGATTCCTATACTGCCTACTGACCGGAATATACCAACCATCCGGCACACCGTCAGCCAGACCGAAGAACACATACAGGTTTTCGTCAGGGTTAACTTGGTCTAAAATTTTTTTGCAGCAAAGCTGAAGCCTCCATCAGGATATGGGGGCCTCAGCTTTGCCGCAAGCCACTGTTGTCAAGCAAGAAATGAGCCATCGATCCCCGAATCAGATTTTTCGCCAAGACCCGGTGGTTTAGGCGCAGGTGATTTAATTTAATTATTTCCATATTTTGGAAGGTATTTGTTGCGGAAAAACGAATTTACTCCAATAGAAATCAAACAATTTACCATGATTTGCAGCTTTGGGGCACAGCAAAATGCGGCAATTCAAGCTGCCTCAGCTTATTTTCCGAATAGGAGGCGATGTATATGTGGAAGCTGGCAAGACGGGTGACGGAATTCATTTTTTTGTGCCTTTTGTGGAACAACGTTCATTGGACCCTTATCGTCGGTCTCACTTTTGTCTTTGTAATGATTGAAAAACTCTATTCCATATACGAGAATATTTTGTTGACCCACAAGCAGAGAGTTGCGATAGTGAAAGAAAAGATTGAGGCCTTGCAGTATAAATAAACTAGAATAGCACGGTTTAATCTGCTCTGCTGCTTTACCATCATTTTTAGCACTTGGTATTATTTCTTGGTTCTAGAAGGAATTACTATTTATTTGTAGTATTAGTATAGTGCTCTATCATTGCTTTGCCTTCGGATCTTCCGGAGGTCTTTTTTTATGAAATCGGCATCGGTATGACCGAAGATAGGATCTGCGCGTCGTGATCATCGTACGGTTATGGGATAAAAAAAGGAAGCGCCGGCAACGACCAAAGTACGTCTAACCATATATTCTGCGTTGTTGCATATTTTGTAAAAACCTTAGAAAATATGTATTTCCTGGAAGGACTTATCGATCTTATCCAGAATAGAAAATGTCATGGCTAAAATATAGCGAATATTCCGGCTCATATATCTAGCGTTCGGCGCCCTGACCTCATTTCTTTACACAAGTTAGAGGTGTTATCATGACCTGTGCCAGTTTATCGTGTGAAGCAGATGCTGAACCCTGCCCGAATTTGTACAACTGCATCGGAAAATTGCGGGTTGCGGCCCCATTTATACCCTTAGGGAAAATCGATTACATTAGAGTGATCGAAGAAGACCTGCCCCCCTACCCCGCTGCCCCGGATAACCGGCCGCCTAGCTTCAGCAAATAAAGCCCCCTCGCCGTCAGGGCTTTATTGCTGTCATTGTTCATAAATATCAACTCTGCCGGCCTGTTTAATTAAGTATGAAGTATACCAAAGCCCTCCGAGCAATCGGAGGGCTTTTTACAAGCGGGGAAAATAGATAAGTAATATCCATAAGCAGGCAATTCCAGGGTTTTGTGACTAAAACTCTCCGCTATTTAAAATCCAAAACGCTTATTCCATACTCCTGTATTATTCTTTTCACATCTTCCATTTCAGAGGGTTCAGGCGCCTGAAATGTCGGACATGCGATGCCGGCGGCACTGTATTTTGAGGCGCCAAAATCATGATAAGGCAGCAGCTCGATACCTTCCACCCTTGTATTTTGGCGGAGAAACTCGCACATTCTCCTGACGTTCTCTTCCCCACCGTTGACCTGGGGAATTAATGGAACGCGGACAATTGTCTTCGGATGCCTCTGGGATATCGACGTTATGTTGGCTAAAATCCGTTGATTACTGGCCCCGGTCATTTTCTTATGTATTTTGTCATCCATATGTTTAATGTCCACAAAAACAGCGTCCAGGCCTTCAAAAATATCCTGAACCTGTTCCCAATCAAAGAAACCGCTGGTTTCGACGGCGGTGTCGAGACCAAGCCGGGTGCAGGCGGCCACCAACTGCCGCAAAAACTCAGGCTGGGCAAAGGGCTCGCCGCCGGAGAAAGTGACACCGCCGCCAGACGCCCGATAAAAAACGGCGTCTCTTTTGATCACTTGCATAACATCTTCGACTGTTACCACAGAACCAATTTTCGTTCTGGCACCGGCGAGGCATGCTTCACAGCATTTACCGCAGCCGCTGCAGCTTGCCCGCGCAAAATCAGGCAAGGTTCCGTCTGTCATGATAATTGCCCCGGAGACGCAAGCCCGGACACATCGCCCACACCCGCTGCAACGCTCACGATTATACAGTACTTCGGGACTGCTGTTCCAAGACTCGGGATTAGCACACCACTTACAGCGCAATGGACAGCCTTTCAGAAAAACGGTGCTTCTGATCCCTTCACCGTCGTGAACCGACCAGCGCTGAATTTGAAAAACAACACCGGCACCACTATCCATTGTCTGTCACCCCGATTCTGCTACATCGTTTCATAAGTCGTCCGTTCAATAATTGCATCCTGCACATCACGGGACAGGTTGACAAATTGAGTACTGTAACCTGCTACCCTTACAAGCAAATCTCTATAGTCCTCCGGTCGCTCCTGGGCCTTTCGCAGGGTCTTGGAATCGATGACGTTAAACTGGACGTGAAAAGCCCCCAGGGCAAAATACGCCCTGATTAAGGCTGCCAGGTTTTTGAGGTTTCTCGCCGATTTCAGCAGCTCCGGCGCCAATTTAATATTCAGCAGCGTCCCGCCGGAGTGTACGTCATGGTTAATTCGCGCAACCGACCGCATGGCAGCGGTAGGGCTGGTCAAATCGGTGCCGGCATGGGGCGAAACCCCCTCGGTCAAAGGACTGCCGGCTGTTCTGCCGTCCGGTGTTGCCCCGATGGCGCTGCCGGCCGGAATGTAATTGGAAATGCCCATGAACGCCGAATTAAACGGCGATCCGAAATAATCTTTATAGCTCTTTATCTCCTTGTAGTAAAACTCACTGATTTCCACAGCGATTGAGTCCACATCGTCAAGGTCGTTGCCGTATTTCGGACAGGCCAACGCCGCCTGCCGCAGCTGCTGATAACCTTCCCAGTCGGCATCCAGTGCCTGGCAGATTTCCTGCAATGTATATTTGCGTTCTTCAAACACCAGCTTTTTGATCATCGCCAGAGAATTGGCCGAATCAGCCACGCCGATGCCGGTGAGAACCGGGCCGACATTATATTTGGCGCCGCCCCGGCTCAGGTCTTTGCCTTTGTCCATGCAGCCGTCCACCAGCAGGGACAGATAGGGCCGCGGCACCATCTCGGCATGAATCTTCTGCGCAGTGACCGACCCGATGACCGAATGCTTTATCAGGTAAGCAAGCTGCTTATAATACGCCGCCTTCACTTCCTCATAACTTTGAAACTCAGCCGCCGGCTTTTCCGGCAGCCCCATATCCAGTCCGGTAATGCGACTCCTGCCGCTGTTCAGCGCATATTCGACAGCTGCCGCCAGGTTAATGCTTACTGCTGAGGTCCACTCGCCCACTTTGCGAAAATGCGGAACCACACATCCACAGTTGCTCCAGTCCCGCGCGTCTTCCGGAGAGAGGCCGGCCGCCAGCAGCATTTCCGAACCGACCCGGTCGTTATGAACCGCGGGAAATCCAGTCCCGGCGCTAATCAGCCTGCATACCGCCAGAAGAAACTCATCCGGGCTGTCGGGATGAATCCTGACACTCAGACCCGGCTGGTGAGTCTTGACGTTTTCCGTCGCCTGCAGACACATATAGGAAAGTTCGTTGGTCGCATCCCGTCCGTCGCGCGTTCTGCCGCCCACGGTCAGGTTCTGGAAGGAATTGTACCCGGCAAAAAACTTGGCAGTATTGCTGGAAATAACCCATACCCATTCGGAAAGCTTGAGCCACAGCGACTCAATCAATTCCTGGGCTTTTTCCGCAGTAACGGCGCCTGTTTTTACATCTGCGGCATAATACGGATACATATATTGATCAAACCTGCCAAGATTGAGGGCCAGCGAGTTCTCGGACAATATCGAGCCAAGCTGGGTAAACCATACGGTCTGCATAGCTTCGGCGAAGGTTTCCGGCGGCTGTTCCGGTACCTTCCGGCAAATTCTCGCGATTTCCAATAGCTCCGCTTTTCGGACAGGATCGGTTTGACTCCGGGCCAATTCCGCCGCTTTATCCGAATAGCGCTGAGCAAGGGTGATGATTCCCTGGCAGGCCAACACCGCCGCTTGGTAAAAATCGATTTTTTCCAGGTCCTCCGCGCTAACCGGCTCCAAGCTTTGCAGATGCCTGAGCGCCTCTTCTCTTAGCCCCCCGAAGCCCTTGGCAAAGATTACGTCCTGATAGTCTGCGGTGACTTCGCCCACAGCGTTGCGCCACTTGGAATCATTGTCAATAATACCGGTATCAATAAGAAGTTTAGCTGTTTTCTGATTGATGCGCTGCAGAAAGGTTTCTTCCAGCGACTTGCCTTGCCAGTAGGGAAAAATCGCTTCGCGCAAAGTACTTTTTGCGCTTTCGTCGATACAATACGGGTCCTGATTCCGGCTTGCAAAGGTGTCCATCTCGCTGTCGACCCATTTCCACGAGTACTCAGGGCAAACTATACCTGACTTGCGAAATTCACCGATAGACCCGACAATCAATTCATTTTCAAAAATGGTTACCGGGATGCTCTCGCATACAGCCTTAAATGCTTTGGCCCGCCGGATAATTACCGCTTCGCCCTCGGTATCTTTATGTGACGCGGTGAAAGCTGCCGCCCGTTGAATGCTGATGGAGGGCATGGAATCAAGATACATTTTTTTAAAACCATCAATCCGCTTGCTTGACATGTTTTGGCCTCCCCGTGTTTTGCTGACTCTGACTTAAGTAGCCGCGCAAATTGGCGCTCGCGTCATCCATGTGCTTGCGCAGGACCTTCTGAGCCGCTTTAATATCTCTTTTAGCGCAGGCATTTAATAGCGCCCGATGCTCTTGGTGCGACTTTGTCTGATAATTCATTGTTGACAAATACAGGCGCATATAGCGTTCAATATTGTTGTGCATGTTTTGAATCAGCGAAAGCAATTTGGGTCTGTTGGCACTCCGGTACAGAACTTCGTGAAATCGCCAGTTCAGTTCGCCCAAGCGACTGCTCTGGAGTCCATCATCTGTTTTCTTTAGAATTTCATCGGCCTCTGCCAAATCGACATCCGTCAAATTGGGAACAGCCAGTTCCAGCGCCCCGAGTTCCAAAAACAGCCGTATATCAAATATCTCCTGTGCTTCATCGGCGGACAACTCGCTAACCACCGCCCCATGGTTCGGATAAAACTGCACCAGTCCTTCGGCTTCCAGGCTCTTTAACGCCTCCCGCAAGGCACTCAGGCTTGCGCCGAATTTCGCAGCCAGCTCTTCCTGCTTCAGTTGGACACCGCCGCTAAGCTCCCCGGACAGGATTTCCTCCCGGAGGACATTGGTAATCATCCCTGGCAGCGTACGATATGTAGTTTTTATATGAGTTTTTAAATCAAAGTTTTTCATGCTTTTATTTTACAGTTTACGGTAGTGGATACAAACATTATTTTCGATTGTATACAGTATACATTCGAAAATAACAAGTGTACCTCTGAATGACTACTATTGAGATTAGCTACCCAAATTCACACTCAGGATCCAAAGAATACTTCGGCTAACCAACGACGGCCTGACCGAATAATAGGCGCCACCGACATTGCAGGGGGCCTCCCCCCCCATCCTGCCGGCGAAACACATCATTGGCCCCAAGCGCATAAAATATTATGCAAACTAGCGATTTGCAAGGAGGGCTCGATGTGGGCTTTTATATCAACGTAGAGTCGGACGTAAAGATTTATGTGGAGGACCTTAACCCGGCGGGCAGGAAAACGATCTTGTTTATACACGGCTGGCCGGCAAGCCATAGAATGTTCGAGTATCAGTTTGATCAACTTCCCAAGCTGGGATATCGATGCATTGGCATGGATACCAGAGGGTTCGGGAATTCTGATAAGCCCTGGAAAGGCTACACCTACAATCGATTGGCTGATGATATCCGTTGTGTGGTCGATGCGCTCGATTTACGCGATTTCACCCTTGGCGGTCATTCCACAGGGGGGGCGATCGCCGTTCGCTACATGGCCCGCCACAAGGGATATGGGGTAGCCAAACTTGCTCTTTTTGCATCTGCAGCTCCCAGTCTGATTCAACGACCATATTTCCCTTATGGTCAAACAAAAGAAGCTATTTTAAAATTCATTCAAGACACCCATAACGACCGTCCGGAAATGTTGCGGGGATTTGGCGACATCTTTTTCTTCCAGCATGTATCCCAGGCTTTTTCTGACTGGTTCTTCCAAATGGGACTACAGGCGGCCGGTTGGTCTACTGCTGCGGTTGCAGCCGCTTGGTTAGAGGAAGAACTATTTTCCGATCTTGAAAAAATACAAGTTCCCACTTTAATCCTTCACGGCATCCATGACAAAGTTTGCTTGTTCCCATTGGCTATTGCCCAAAAGGAAGGAATCGCCAACGCCAAGCTCGTGCCGTTCAAATACAGCGGCCACGGATTATTCTATGACGAACGCGATAAATTCAACAAGGAATTGACGCTGTTTATCGAGGAATGAGTATCGCAATGAATACGGTACTATGGCTAATCCTTACAGATAGACAAAACCAATCAAGGTATCCTTGCAGCTTGTCCTCTCATCTTTCCACTTGCCGTTAATCCACCAGCTCCCGCCAGGTTGTCCCTGGATCGCGATAAACACATTATCAGCGCAACGTCACTGTAAAAATAAAAACCGGCCAGAGCGTTGTTCAAAGGGCACATAATTCCATTACTTAACATAAACTATACTAAAAGGGGGTGTCCATATGCAGGAACATTATTGGCGGCAATTTCCAACTGCGGTAGCGCCAGTTACTACATTCCCCACTTTCGGAACTTGGCCAGTGGCTGGTGTTCCGGCGGTTGCCTTCCCAACTTCCTTCCCTTCCCCGGTTCCTTTTCCGATTCCCTACCCTATCCCTTATCCTTTCCCAGTACCTCGTCCTCATCAAACTTGCCATCATCATTGGTGGTGGTAACCAATCGAAAAAAGATCCCCTACCGGAATTCGCAATAGTATAACCAAGATGAGATAGAGGAAATAGATAGGAGATTTGCCTGCAGCAGCGCTGCGGAGGTTTCATCAGCATCAGCATAATTTATCTTCTGTTTTCTTTACAGGCGTGGAGCTTGCACCAAGCCGCTCAGCCAGAATATCCCAACACCCATCACTCCTTAGGCTATATGCACCTTCTTGCGACAGGCCAGGAGAGATTATCTCCCGGCCTTACTTATTGCATAAATGAGAGGAACCAGGAAAGATATCCTGGTTCCTCTTAGCGGTACCGCTATAGCGAAGGGCGGGAAATTTTCTCCTTAAATGCAGGTGTTCTCTTCTCCCCAGAATGGGATAAACAGCAGGAGGATGATGATGATGATGAAGACAACGAAAAATCCTCCCCTACCACCGCCTCCACATCCACCAAAGCCCATCTTGATGCCTCCTTCTTATTATGAAAATCGTTAGCTAAAATATAGTACGCTGCAGCTTGCGGGTGTGTTAAAGATTATGTTTTCCAGACTATATTCCCACGTTTTTTTTACAAATAACAACGCCGCCTATCCCATGAAGGATGAGCGTCCTCGCTCGTAACAGCTCTCTATAGGCTACCCCTGAAACCGACCTAAACACATATTCCGGCAAATTCACATCATCCTTGGAATAGTTTCCGGCGCTGGCTTGCTCTCAAGCCGTTTCGGCCCTCCACAATGGACTCGCACTGACTTGCCCTTTACTCGTGTCTCCTGGAGAGCAGGGTGACCTCCACGGCCAACTCTTGAAAGCCGTTTCTCCGTTGGTAGGGTCGGGAGGACTCGAACTGCTGACCTCCTCAATGTCAAACAAGCCAGTGTTGATGAAGCACCCGATATATTTCCCCCGACTGCTAGCACCGCCTTTAAAACAAAAATCCTGCAGTTTTACATTATATGTGCCTATAATCAGCAATTTGTGCTTGCGTGGTTCTACCC
>JARLHY010000124.1 GCA_031292015.1 Negativicutes bacterium
AATTTGCTATGAGGCAATACTTCGGTAATCGGTTTGCCCAGAATAGCCCTAGCCGATTTGCCTAGAAATCGTTCATAGGCGTTATTAATAAATACGACTATCCCATCTGGATCTGTGACAATATACCCTCCAGCGGAGTACTGGACGATTAATTCCATCAGATTGTTCTTGTCTGACATTGGGCTCCACCTCAAATCAACAGATTTAGGCCGGGCTATTCCTCACGGATTAGCGCTGGTGAACCGTGTTGCCTCACTGTGACGTAAACGCCAGCTATAATGAACAGGGTGCTAATAAACTTAACCACATCAAACTTTTCCCCCAAGAACAGGATCGAAAGGATAATAGTGAAAACTGGAATCAGGTTATTGAATATGACAAAATTGGCTGCACCGATTTTCTGAACGGCCGTCAGTTGGAATAGATACGCCAGAACGGAGCCAAAGACTGCCATATACATGATAAACACCCACTGCAATATGGTTATCCGGGGCAAGTAACCGACCATTCCTTCATAAATCGCTCCCGGAAAAGAAAACAGGGTACACAACAAAAAGGTGTAAGCCGTCACTTTAAGGGGAGACAGCCTGTAGTTCTTCATTACTACCCGGCTAAGTACAACATAGGAAGAAAAACTCAGCACGGCAATGCCCATCAGTCCGTCGCCAGGGTTCAGCTGCAAAGTTTCTATGACCTCCCAGTCGGCGTTGGTAACAACCATAAAAACTCCAATTAAAGACACTCCGATCCCGAGAAGCTTATTCGCCTGCAGTTTTTCCTTAAAAAACAGCAAGCCCAACACAACAGTGATTATCGGCCCCATCGCATTGATCAGGCTGGTATTGATCGCAGACGTATACCGTACAGCAGAATAAAGAAAAACGTTAAACCCGAGGGTTCCGAGGAGACTGAGCACCGCCAGCACCGGCCATTCGGACTTGTGCGGCAGGCTGAAGTCCTCGCGCCCCAACCACAGTGCCCAAAATATCAGGGGAGTGGCAATGCAAAACCTAATACAGGTTAGAGTGAAAGGGGGAATTTGGGGACCTACAACTTTTCCGGTCACGTAGACGCCGGACCAAAATAACATTGTCAATGCACTCAGTAAATAAGGGTTGCTCGGCATGTGTTTCCTTCTTTCCTTGGGTGAGAGTTAAATCCAGATATTCTACATACAGATCCTTACTTACCTATTCTCAACCGACCAACTATTCTCCCACTTCTCTTAACATGGTATTCTTAGGAATATACAAGTCAAATACCATTATTCCGACAATCACCAAGGCTCCACTTAGGCCAAACATCGCAGGAAAACCCCACTGTTCTCCTGCCAGTCCCAGAAGGATCGCCCCGGCAGTTATACCTAGTTCGAAAAAGGAAGTGAAAAAACCAAGAACACTTCCTCTGTGCTCCGGCGGGGTCTCGTCCACCACAAGCGCATTTAAAGCCGGGATCACTGCTCCCAATCCCAACCCGATACAAACACCGGCCAAGTTGAGGAACAAATAATCGGTAATGAACGCTAGCGCCACCACCCCAACGGCCAGCAGAGTCATGAAGGGAAGCACAACACGCCGCCTCCCGATGCGATCGGACAGTTTGCCAGCAACAACTCGACTCAGGAGGGTGCTCACGGCGTAAACGCTAAAGAATACCCCGAAATTGGGCAAACCGCGTTCGGGAGCGAACACGGGTAAGAAAGCGACGACGGAGCCATAGGCGATCGCACCGGTAAACAGCGTCAGGGATGCAATCACAACCACTCGGTTTCTGCAACTCGCGAATTGGCTCTTGCCAACAACCGCTATTGCATTAGGCTGGATTTCTCCGATCATAGCCACAGCCAAAAACGCCGCAAAGGCAGTAGCCGACGAAAGGATAAACAGGTCAGCAAAGCTCTTTGTATATCCAATAACGGCGATGCCACAAGCCGGAAAAACCGCCATTGCCAGTACGTTAGAAGTGCTGAAAATACCCATGACTTCTCCCCGCCGGCCCGCCGGAGCGAGGTCGGCGATATAGACAAAGGAACCTGCCAAGAATATGGCAAAAACCAAGCCGTGTACCACCCGCAACAAGTATAACCAGGAAGTAATCCCTTGGACCTGCCCGTATAGCAAAAAAATTGTGGCAAACAAACTAGACCCTGCCAACATGAAAATCTTTCGCCCAAACAGACCAGCCAGTTTTCCAAAGTAGGGGCGAATAATTACAGACGCCAGATTAAAAATACCCACGACCAACCCTATCTCCCTTGGTGACCCTGCCAACTGAGCGACAAACTGAGGTATCACAGGCAAAAGCAGATAAAAGCTGCCGTAATAAAGAAAGTTGCCCACACAAAGAAAAACAAAATTTCGGGACCAGAGCTTAAACGATGATATACGTACTACCTCCAAAAAGTTCGTCTCCTACAATACAAGCGTTCTCCAGTACCGAATGTTATTCGTTCAAAATTCTAAAGATCCTGTTCTCCCAATAATTTTTGCGTTTTTTGATTCACATAACTTCGATATTGATCAAATTATTTAATTCATTATCACTGTCGTGGAATCCCAAAAGTAAAATCCTATATTCCCAGCCAACTATCGATTCCTTCTAGATAAACCGTTACTTATTCAATTGGACGTTTCTTGAAAAGAAGGGTTTTTTATACAAAAAGCCAAGTGCATTTTTATATACCCTTAAATTCATTCCACAAAGCACTGACTGTAAGACTGGTTAAACGGAGGTAGCTATGGCCGTAATAAAAAAAGGAGACAAATACTACGTTGTAATTGAAGAAGGACGCGATCCGGTCACAAAGAAGCGAAAGCAAAAATGGTACTCTGGGTTTGACCGTCACCAAGATGCCGTAGGTGAAGAAGAACGCATTAAAACAGAAATGCGCCAGGGTACTTTTATAAAGCCCACAAAAATTACCTTATCGGAGTACCTTGATTCTTGGCTTGAATCGCTCAACGTTAGAAGATCGACGTTAGAAAGCTACAAATGGGCTGTTGAATACTATTTGAAGCCCTCTATGGGACACATAGAGTTAAACAAAATTTTGCCCGAACACATTGACCAGCATTTCGTGAACCAGCGCAAAGCAATGGAAAAGGCCGAGAAAGAGGCTAAAATAATAGCGGCCGAAGTGGCCATCACAGGTGAGAAGGTAAAACTTCCAAAATCTCTTTCCCCTACCTCTATTCATTATCAATTTGTGGTATTAAATGCCGCTCTCCGCAAAGCCACGCGCATGCGGAAAATCCCCTATAATCCGTGCGATGCTATTGAGCCGCCCAAGAAAAAGAAATATAAACCAGATATACTGGACATCTCTCAAATCAAGATCCTGCTTACTAATGCCATACAAACCAATATATTTATCCCTGTTATTATTGGCATTACTTGCGGCCTCCGGCGAGGTGAAATTTGCGGCTTAATGTGGTCTGATCTAGACTTTAAGAAAAAAAAATTGCAAATTTATCGCTCGCTTGATTGGGAGGATGGAATATTAACCCCTGGGCCGCCAAAAAGTGACCGTAGCGAACGCCCAGTTCCGTTGCTAAAGTTGGCAATTACAGTACTGCAGACAGAAAAAGCCCGTCAAGATCAACTAATAAAGGATGTTGGCGACTTATATAAGGATCAAGGTTATGTCTGGGCATGGGATGATGGCCGGCCCCACTCGCCTGATTATCTGTACAAGAGATTCAAACAGCTATTACAAAGCTCCGGCTTACCTGATATTCGCGTTCATGATCTTCGTCATAGCTATGCAACGCTCTTGCGCGATCAAGGTGTTGATATGGAAACGATCAGCGAAATGCTGGGACACTATTCTTCGTCATTTACGCATGGAACCTATGCGCACCAAACCAAATCCGCTCACAAAAAGGTCACAAAAGCCTTGGATGCTCTATTCGATAAAACCCGGTAGAGCATATATTTATAGATAGTCGCGTTAGAAAAACCGTTAGAAAAACCAAAAAGGCTCTGCAGGTTTAATCCTACAAAGCCTTGTATTTACTGGTGGGGCATGCTGGTTTCGAACCAGCGACCTCTTGAATGTGAATCAAGCGCTCTCCCGCTGAGCTAATGCCCCGAACGAAACTATTATAACATAATTCCGCCGGATTATCCAGACAAGCTGACCGGCTTTTTTCTGGAATAATGCACGGAATTTGGCAAACGCCTCTTCAGACTGCGGTGCGCCGGTCGATAACCCGTTTGGCTTTGCCTTCGCTTCGCTCGATGGTCTTCGGCTCCACCAGGCGCACTGAGGCGCCGACCCCGGTGGCGGCCTTCATCTTTTCCTTGATCTTGCGTTCGACGGTGATGACGTCCCTGGCGGCTTTCGCCATATCCTCCGACATCTCCACCAGAATGGTCAGTGTGTCCAGGTTGTGCTCCCTTTCCACGATCAGCTGGTAGTGCGGCGCTGTCTCGCCCAGGCCCAAAAGGACGCTCTCCACCTGGGAGGGAAAGACGTTGACCCCGCGGATGACCAGCATATCGTCGGTCCGGCCGGTGACCCGCTTCATCTTGGCCTGGGTCCGGCCGCAGCCGCAGGGGCCGGCGTAAGGCTCCAGCGCCGTGAGATCCCGGGTCCGGTACCGGATCATCGGCATTCCGGTCTTACAGAGGGTGGTGATCACCAGTTCGCCAGATTCACCCACCGGCAGCACTTCCTCGGTCAGCGGGGCGATGATCTCGCAGTAGAAATGGTCTTCCTGAACGTGAAGACCGCTGTGAGCCTCGCATTCGAAGGACACACCCGGGCCGATGATCTCGCTCAGTCCGTAGCTGTCGAAGACCGGCACCCCGAAGGCGTCCTCCACCTGTTGGTGCATCCGGTCCGACCAGGCTTCGGCGCCGCAGAACAGAGACTGGAGCTTGGTGTCGCCGGGGAGGATGCCCAGCTCCCGCATCGACTCGGCCAGGTACAGGGCGTACGACGGCGTGGCCACCATGGCGGTGGTTCCGAAATCCTGCATCAGCATGATCTGCCTGGCGGTGTTGCCGCCGGACACCGGCACCACCGAGGCTCCGACGTTCTCCACTCCGTAGTGCCAGCCCAATCCGCCGGTGAACAGGCCGTAGTTCACCGATACCTGAAATACCGACTTGTCGGTTACGCCGCCGGCGGTCAGGGTGCGGGCGATGAGCTCGGCCCAGACACCCAGATCGTCTTTGGTGTAGGCCACTACCGTCGGTTTGCCGGTGGTGCCGCTGGAGCTGTGCAGCCGCACGATCTTCTGCAGCGGCACAGCCAGCATACCGTAAGGATAGCAGTCCCTCATATCCTGCTTGGTGGTAAGCGGCAGCCGCCGGACATCGTCCAACGTCCTGATATCTTCCGGCTTTACCCCCGCGGCGTCCATCTTGGCGTGATAATAGGCTACGTTTTCATAAGTGTGAGCCACCGACCGGCGCAGGCGGTCCAGCTGCAGCGGAGCGATTTCGGACCGGTCGGCTTTTTCCATGGCGGGGTTCCAGATCATTTTTGTTCCTCCTTTGTCGGGTCGCTCTCTTTGCCGGTAAACAGCCGCGCTGCCGGGTAATAAAGGGCCTGGGCGACCACGCAGTTGACGGATGCCACCGTCAGCACCACCGGCAGCATGCCAAACAGGTAAACCGACATGGGAATACTCATTACCAGTTTGGTCACCGTGATGAAGACCAGGCCGCTGGCCAGAGTGCTGGCCACCGTGCTGATCGCCGGGATAACATATTTGATCAGCGTCAGCCGCACCGGCATACTTGCTATCAGAGCGCAGACCACCGCTCCCACCGGTTCGCTGACAAGATTGGCGTAAGGAAAGATCGCCTTGGAGGTCGCGACACTGACCACGCCGGCCACCAGGCCGATGCCGGCCGCCTTTTTCCAGCCGGGTTTCACGATAAGGATCGCCAGGCAGTACATCGCAATCAGCCAGTTCGGCGTGATGCCGGCGATATTCGGGCTAACCAGCCGCAAAATCACGCCGATGGTGAGAAACAGCGCCGTTATCGCCAGCCAGCGGGTCTGGCCCCCCGTCTTTTCGACCCGGGTCATCTCTTGGCTTTTATCATCCATGTCGCTTCTCTCCTTTCAAAATGAAAATCGGGTCAGGCTTATCGCCGCCGTACCGATGACCATCCCGGTCAGCGCCAGGTAGTCGGCCCCTGCGAGGCCGATCCTCGCCCCATAGCTGCCGGTGACGCCACGGCCGAACCCCCGCAGTTCAAGGCTCATCGCCATAGTCTCCGAACGGGTGATGGCCCGTAGCACCAGTGGCTGAACGATGGTCAGATAGTTTCTCAGCCGCTTGGTCAGGCTGCCGCCGAAAGAGTAGCCCCGGCAGGCCTGAGCTTCCTGGACAGCCTTGATCTCGGCAAAAAAATCGGGAATAAACCGCAAGGTGGCGGTAAACATAAAGGCATATTCATGCGGCACCCGCAGTTGCTTCACCAGCGCGGCGGTGAGGTCCTGGATCCGGGTCGCGGCGAACAGCAGGATGAAGCTGCCGGTCATAGCCAGCATTCTGAGGCCGATCAGCAGGGAAAACTCCAGGCTCGCCCCCAGGGCGTACTGCATTCCCACCAGCGCCGCCGCGAAGAACCCCAGGCTGCCAAAGGCCTTGTAACTCGCGGCCGGGACCCTGGCCGCGGCAAACAGCAGCAGTTGTCCGGCCACCAGCCCCCCCAGCCCTGCCGGCGTGCTCAGCAGCATTGCCCAGAGCGAGACCAGTACCGTAAAAATTATTTTCGTAAGCGGCGCCACTTTCGGCATCCTACTCCACTCCTTCCAACGGGCTGAGAGCTTGCAGCTGTCTGGGCAGCGCCGCCGCCGGCAGTCCGAGCTCCCGCAGTCCCCGGGCCACGTGAGCCGCCGCCGGTTCCCGCAGCCCCCATTCCCTGACATCATCGCTGCCGGCGAACAGCCTCGCCGGAGCGCCGTCGAACACCTTGGCTCCGTCGGCCATCACCAGCACCCGCCGGCTAAAGTCGCCGATCAGTTCCATATCATGCGTCACCAGGATGACCGTCATCCCCTGGGCGTTCAGCCTGGCCAGCAGCTGGAGCAGCCGGCGTTTTTCCTTGGCGTCCTGGCCGCTGGTAGGTTCGTCGAGAATCATCATCCTCGGCTTCATGGCCAGGGTCGACGCGATAGCCACCCGCTGTTTCTGGCCCTTGCTCAGCGTCCGCGGATAGGCCCCGGCCAGCTCGGTAAGACCGGCTGCCGCCATCGCCGCCTCCACCGCCCGGGTGACCTCCGCCGGGGAAAACCCCAGCTGTTCCGGCCCGTAGGCAATTTCCTGGGCCACCGTATCGCGGAAAATCTGGCGGTCAGGATTCTGGAAAACATAGCCGATCTGCCGGGCGATGGCCGCGGTTTTCATTCTGGCGGTATCTTCCCCGTCCAGCAGGATCCGCCCGGCGGCCGGTTTGAGCAGCGACATGATCAGCCGGGTGACGGTGGTCTTGCCGCTGCCGTTCCGTCCGGCTATCGCCACGAATTCGCCGTCATTCACCGTGAACGAAACGCTCTTCACGACATACTCGCCGGGTTTATAGCAAAAATTCACGTTCTGAACTTCAAGCACTGCGATATTCCTCCTCGCGCTCCCCACCCAGGCAGTCGGCCAGTTCGGCCACCGCCTCGTCCTCGTGGCGCCAGTTGCCGAACTTCCGGCCCAGTTCCTGCTCCAGGGCGAATTTCAGGCCCCACAGCCGCGGTACCATCTCCCGCAGCTCCTCCTGTCGCCACAGGAAGGGCAACACATCCTCGCAGCCGCCGGCCCTGGCCACCTGGCCCGCCGCCAGCACAACCATCTGATCAGCGTAAGCCAGCACCTTTGCCAGATCGTGCTCCACCACCACGATGGTGATGCCGTGTTCCCGGTTGAGGGCTGCCAGGAGGGCGTACATTTCTTCCGCCCCTTCCGGGTCCAAGGCCGACGCCGGCTCGTCAAGCACCAGAATCTCAGCCTTGGTGGCCAGCACCGAGGCGATGGCCAGCCGCTGGCGCTGGCCGCCGGACAGCGAGACGATTTCCCGCATTTCCATCCCCGTCAGCCCCACCCAGGCCAGCGCTTCCTCGATCCGCTCCCTGATTTTTCCATGGTCCAGGCCTCGACTCTCCAAAGCAAACGCCACTTCTTCGGCCACCGTGATGGACACAAGCTGGCTTTCATAGTCTTCCAGTACCGTTCCCACCGCCGCCGCCAGCTCGCCCATCCTGCGGTCGGCGGTGCGGCTGCCGTTCACCAGCACTTCGCCGGCGATGCTGCCGCCGAAATAGTGCGGAACCACGCCGCACACCGCCAGACAAAGCGTCGTTTTCCCCGCTCCGCCGGGGCCGGTGACCACCGTAAACGAGCCCCGGTTCACCGTCATATTGACCCTGTCCAGTACTTTATCTCCTCCGGGGTAAGCGAAAGAAAAATCCCGGAAAACAATTGCCTTCATCTGCCTTACCTCCTGGTCGCCCCTGCCGTTTTACAATACAAAAAACCCCTCGTCCTTGGTTAGGGACGAGGGGTTAACCCGCGGTGCCACCCTGATTGGCCGCTGAAGCGGCCCGGCTTATCTAGGTACGGGACAATTGTCCGATACCCGCTTCCCGTTAACGGCGGAAGAATCCGACGGCGCCTACCCCACTGTCGTGGCTCGGACCGTATCTACCAGGCCCATTCCGCATGCTGAGCTGTGCCAAACTCTCACTGCCATTGGCTCGCTGCAACCCTCTTTGCCTTGCGTACTCTTCCTGGTCATCGAAGATAACCGATATATGGTTGTAAATTATCATACCAGACCGGCGCGCTTTCTGTCAATATTTATTTAACCCTCCGTCGGTCGGTATTACAAGGCCCGGCCGCTGGACACACTATCGCCAGGGAGGTGCCACACATGGAAGGATTCGTCTGCGCAAGTTGCCACGCCTGGTTTGTCGATGCCCCGACCTGTCCCGGCTGCGGCGGGGATATCATCCTGGACGGGGACGGCAAAAACGTCATCGACCGCCTGGAGCCCAACTGTCTCATCCACCGGTACGAGGGATCGGATATGCTGGAACCGGCGGTAGTCCTCAAGGAAGGCAAGACCAATTTCAAAGCCGCCACCAAACTCAAAGAATATTCGCACCCTGTCACCGTCCCCAAACATAAGGTCTTCAGCTTCGATCAGAGTACCCTCGGCACCATCCAGGCCCTGCGCAACGAACGCACTGCCACCGTCATGCGCTACGATCTGATGATCCAGTCCCACTGGCAGCGGCTAAAACCATACAAACCCAAATAAAAACCGGGGATAATCCCCGGTTTTACTCTTTTTCAAAATATTTACATGGTCTTTGATAGACATTAGGCTGTTCAAAAAGGTCGAGATGCTAGGCGGCTGCGAGGAAGCGCGCGCCGACAGTACACGGGAGTACGGCAAGTGCGCTCCCGGAGCACCAACGACGCAGATTGGCCTTTTTCAACAGCCGTCAGCAGCCGTAAATTACTTCTTGTCCCACTCAGTGCACGCCGCTCCTACTGCCGCCCCGGGCTGAACCTTCGCCCCCACGGCCGCCAGCGCCCGCTCCACCGAAGAGAGGGTTTTGACAAGCTCGGTGATGCAGATATTGCCCATATGGCCAACCCGGAAGGCTTTCCCCTTCAGTTCGCCCAAAGAGCCTGCGACAAATACGCCGAAATTCTCCATCTTCGCCCGGAAAGCGGCGTCGTCGACTCCGGCCGGATAAAGCGCCACCGACAGGGTAGGCGCAACCGCGTCGTCCTTTGTGGCCAGTTTCATGCCGACAGCAGCCAGACCGGCCCGGAAACTGCGCCCGATCCGATCGTGGCGGGCATAACGGGCTTCCAGCCCCTCGGCCAGAATGATCTTGACCGACTCAGCCAGCGCCAGGATGAGGTTAACCGGCGGTGTGGCAAAATACATCCCCGGATTCTCCATGATCGGCAGCCAGTTTTTCCAGTCGCTATAGTAGGTGGGAACCGTACCCAGCGCTTCCCTGCGGGCCAGCGCCTTGTCGTTGAAAGCTACCATCGTCAGGCCGGGCGGCGTGCCGAAGGCCTTCTGGCAGGTGGTGACAATGATGTCAATACCCCAGTCCTTCATTGGTTCAGGAATCCCCGCACTGGCGCAAACGCCGTCCAGGATATAAAGAACACCGTATTTTTTGGCCAGTTCGCCGTCTTCCTTGGGCTGGGACATTACGCCGGAAGAAGTGTCGACATGGGTCAGCGTCATCGCCGCATATTTCTTGGCTGCCAGGCGCTCTTCAATCTTCGCCAGCGGCACCCGTTCTCCCAGCGTCGAGCTCAGAACATCGACTTTAATACCCAGTGCCTTGGCGACAAGCACGTAGCGGTCGCCGAACACCCCGTGAGTCACCACCAGAATTTCTTCACCGGCCTTGACGGTGTTGAGCAGCGCCATCTCCATCGAAAGCGTGCCGGCCCCGCCGATGACCACCATGTGGTCGGCCTGGAAGATCTGCCGTAACCCGGCCAGGCACTCTTTATAGATTTCGACAAACGTGCTATACGTGTGGCCATAAGTCTGTCTGGCCATAGCTTGTCGTATCGATTCGACCACCGGCGTCGGTCCAGGAATCATTACCAAAGGTTCGCTGTTAAACATTTTTAATGCTCCTCTCTTAAAAACCCGACTTGCGCCTGGCTGCAGGCGATAAATGCAAGTCGCTTGTTGCTCTTGTCGAAGGGGTAAAACTATACTACCCGGTCGATGGAAAAACATACAGTATTTAATACGTTATAAAACGTCTTTTTCCTGCCTCTTTCTAGGATAATTTGTCACCGATCGATTTTTCCGCAAGATTTGTTGGGCCGTCATGATTCCCAAGATGACCAAATATAATTAAATAGTTTCGTCGCAGGAGGCAACAATGGTGCGTATACCACAGATCAAACTGGCGCTATTGAGCGCGGTGATAATTATATGGTTCAGCGCCGCGGCTGTCGCGGCGATACCTGACGTAAAGGCCCGCGGCGCTGTGCTCCTGGACGCCAAAACCGGACAGCTGCTGTTTGAAAAAAGCAGCCGCCAGCGCAGCGCTCCGGCCAGCACCACCAAGATCATGACCGCCATTCTGGCTGTTGAAAGCGGCCGTCTCGACGACCTGGTTCAGGTCAGCGTCCAGGCCGCCGCCACCCGCGGATCATCGATGTACCTCTATCCCGGCCAGAAAATCACCTTGCGGGAACTGGTCACAGGACTGCTGCTGCGCAGCGGCAACGACGCCGCGGTGGCTATCGCCGAGCATCTGGCCGGATCGGTGGAAAGCTTTGTCGACCAGATGAATCGCAAGGCGGTGCTGCTTGGTGCGTCTGGCACCCATTTTCGCAATCCCCACGGTCTGAGCGCCGCCGGTCATTACTCCACCGCTTTCGACCTGGCCCTCATGGCCCGCTACGCCCTGGCCAATCCTATTTTCGCCGACATTGTCAGCACCAAGGAAACCAGTATCGAATGGCTCGACCGCAAGGGCCATGAACGCGACGTCAACCTGCGCAACACCAACAAGCTGCTTTGGATGCTCGAGGAGGCCGACGGAGTCAAAACAGGCACCACCTCCGAGGCCGGTCCCTGCCTTGTATCCAGCGCCACCCGCGGCAACCAGAAACTGATCGCCGTTGTCCTGCACGACTCTGCCCGCTGGTACGATTCAATGAAACTGCTCAAATACGGCTTTGACACCTTTGATCTTTATGATTACGCCGCCCGGGGCGACATCCTGGCCAGCATCCCGGTGGAGGACGGCCTCACCGACGTCGTGGACGCCATGGTCTGCGACCCGGCCGCTCTGGTAGTGTCTTCCGCCGACTACTCCCGCGTTGCCGTGGAAGTTAACCTGCCGGAAAAAATAAAGGCCCCGGTTTACCAGGGCCAGATTCTTGGTGAAATCGTCTTCTTTGTCGGCGACAAGGCGGTCAAGACGGTAGACATCGTCGCGGCAGAAGACGTAAACGAACGAACCGCGGTAAAAACCTTTCTCCACTACCTTCTCCGGACCTTTCGGCTGTTGTCCGGCTGGGGCGTGCTATAGCGGTTTGCGGTAGAAGAAAGGCAGATAGTGCTGAAACCCGATGTCCCGGAAGTTGAGGATCGCTTCGGTACCGCCGACGAAGAACACCCCGCCGGGTTTGAGGGCGGCGAAAAACCGTCTGTACAACGCATCCTTGGCTTCTTCGGTAAAATAGATCACCACATTGCGGCAAAGAATCAGGTCAAAGCCGGTCTCGAACTTATCAAGCAGCAGATTGTGGCGCTGGTACTCCACCCGGCTTTTGGTATCGTCGCCCAAGACATAGTTGCCGTCAACGATGCTAAAATACTTATCCAGGCGCTGTTTGGGAATATTCTTCAGGTCGGTGGGGGTGTAAACCCCCTTTTTCGCTTTGGCCAGCATTTCCACATCAAGATCAGTGGCCAGTATGCGGTGGCGCACCGTCGGGGTTTTATCCTGAAGGATCATCGCCAGCGAATAAGGCTCGGCCCCGGTGGAACAGCCGGCGCTCCAGATATTCAGCCGCGGACTTGCCGCCAGAAGCTCCGGTATCACCTTGAGTTCCAGTTCGACAAACTTCTCGGGAGTACGGAAAAACTCAGTGACGTTGATGGTGAGAAAGTCGATAAAATCCTTATACAACTGGGGGTTGGCATCGACTATCTGGAAGAAGCCAGTATAAGTCTGGGCGCCGTGACGATGCATGAAATTGGTTATCCGCCGCTGCATCTGGGCCGGCTTGTACTGATTGAGATCGATGGATGACTTGGCAAAAAGTTTTTGTTTGAATTGTTCCCAGTCTTTTTCGTCGCTCACCGAATAACCTCCGTTAACGTTGTGTTGGGGGTCTTAAAGTGCCTGCCTGGGCGTCGCCGTTGATTTCCCCGCCCGAACGCTCGGCCCGGAGGATGACAATATCAACCCGGCGATTCTTGGAACGGTTCTCCTCGCTCGTGTTGGGATACAGGGGGCGATACTCCCCATAGCCCAGGGAAGACAGCCGGCGGGGATCCATGCCGTGCTTCTCGATCAAAAACCGGGTCACGGCGATGGAACGGGCTGACGACAGCTCCCAGTTGGAAGGAAACTGCAGCGTGTTGATCGGCAGATTGTCGGCATGCCCTTCAACCCGCACATAACGGGTATTTCCCTTCAGGGCCGCTCCGACGGTATCCAGAAGCGGCATACCATCCTGCCGCAGGCTGGCTTGACCAAGGTCGAACAAAACATTGTCAAGAAACCGGACGGTAAGGCCCCGCTCATCGACAATGAACCCGACCATCTTGGGATCTTGTACGTTGGCCTGGATCTTGTGGATTATTTCCTGGAAATCTTCCGCTTCCCTGGCCGCGCCCTCCTGGGGCATCGGTTCGTTGATCGTGGTTGTTCCTTGTTGATCGAAGATAATATTATTTGCCGATCCGGCGTCAGCTTTCAGAGCAACAGCAAGCGAATAGCGAAGTGCGTTGAATTTCGCGGTGTCGGCTTTGCTCATGGCGTACAGGATCACAAAAAACGCCATCAGCAGGGTGATCAGATCGGAATAAGTCAACAGCCAGCGCATCATGCCGGCCGCATCATGTCCGCCGCCACCGCCGCCACCGGGTCTCCGCCTTCTTATCATATTTCAGCCCCCTTTTTTCCCCATCCAATTGCTAAAAATGATCTATAACAGTTATACCTTCGACACTAATTGCCAATTTCCTACCACTTTGCCGTCGAACCGGCGGAAAATGTCTCCCGCAACCCGCCGGAATCGATCCGTCCGTCCATTTTCGGCTTCATAAGACAACGATGGAACAGGCTGCTCGCCGTCCCATCGCAAAATAGCATCATTTACTTCAGGCTTTCCCACTGGGCAATTCTCTGCTCGCCATCCACCCTGCCCAGCACTCCGCCGGTGATCACCATTTCCGGCTTGCCGGCCAGAGTCAGCGGGTGATCAGACCAGACCACCAAATCGGCGTCCTTACCTGCAGCGATGGTGCCGACCCGGTCAGCGATGCCTAATATACCCGCCGCGTCGCAGGTAATAGCTTTCAGCGCTTTGTCGTCCGGCAGGCCGAAGCGCGTCGCCAGACCGGCGTACAGCGGCAGGAAAGCGCACGGCAGCACCGGATGATCACTGATCAGGGCGAACTCCACTCCTTTGTCCGCCAGAATCGCCGGGGTACTCAAAGTCCGTTCCTTGAGCTCCAGCTTGCTGCGGGTGGTGAGGCTCGGGCCGAGCACCAGCCGCGCCCGCCGTTCGGCGAGCCAATCGGCGATAAGATGGCCCTCGGTGGCGTGCTCGACGATGACCTCCACGCCAAACTCGCCGGCGATCCTCAGGGCGGTGACGATGTCATCGGCCCGGTGGGCGTGAGCCCGCAGCGGCATCTCCCCTGTGAGAACCCGTGCCACGGCTTCCAGCCCCAGATCGTACTTATGGTCTTTCTCGTCCCGGCGGGCCATATAATCCTTGGCCTTCAGCAGCGTCTCGCGCACCAGGGCCGCAGTGGCCATCCGGGTGACCGGCGCCTTCTTCTGGCCTCCGTAGACCCGGCGCGGGTTTTCGCCGAAGGCTATCTTCAGTCCGGCGTTGCGTTTGAGAACCATCTCCTCCACGGAAGACCGGCGGTGGGTCTTGATCACAGCACACTGCCCCCCCACCGGGTTGGCGCTGCCGGGGGCCACCATCACCGTCGTTATGCCGCCGGCGACAGCGTCCGCCAGCCCCACGTCGTCGGGGTTGATGGCGTCAATCACGTCCATTTCCGGTGTCGTCGGCCGGCTGGTTTCATTGACATCCTCCCCCGACCAGGCCAGCGACTCGCTGTAGACTCCAAGATGAGTGTGGGCGTCGATCAGCCCGGGGGTGACATATTTGCCGCTCACGTCATAGACGGTGCAGTCGGCCGGTATCGCCAGCTTTTGGCCCACGGCGATGATCCGTCCCGCCTCGACGAGCACCGTCCCGCCCTTCAGCGACCGCCCCTCCATGGTCAGTACAGTTCCGCCTGTCAACGCTATCACAAAACTTCCCTCTTCTTGTCCCGACCGGACATCGTCTTTTCGTGAGACACGATCAGTTGATCCAGCCGCGCGCTCAGCGCAGTCACGTCCGGGTGGTTGATATCCCCGTTTCTGGCACCCACCATCTGGTTGAGGGCGGAGCGGATCTGCTCGATATCCTGCACGATCTGGTTTAAACTACTCATGTTCGACTACTCCTCGTTTTTTCTCGGCGACCTTTCCTTTCAGCCAGCCGTACCACGCCTCCAGTCCCTCGCCGTTGCGGCAGGAGGCGGTAACCAGGGTGATTCCGGGGTTAATGCCGGTGATATCCTCCGTTGCCGCCGCCAGATTGAAGTCGGTGTGAGGCAACAGATCGATTTTATTCAGCACGGCAACGGCGGCCTGTTTGAACATCAGCGGATATTTCAGCGGTTTGTCCTCTCCTTCGGTAATGCTCAGGACCACCGCCTTGACATCCTCGCCGATATTGAATTCGGCGGGACAGACCAGGTTGCCGACATTTTCGATAATAATCATATCCAGAGCGGCCAAATCCAGTTTGTCCAGCGCCCCTTTCACCATATTGGCGTCCAGGTGGCAGCCGCCGCCTGTGTTGATCTGCTCAACAGGCACCTGACAGCGGGCGATGCGCTCGGCATCCTTCGAGGTGAATAAATCGCCCTCGATAACCGCCAGCCGGACATCCTGCCGCAGGGCCGTGATCGTCCGCTCCAGCAGCGAAGTCTTGCCCGAACCGGGTGATCCCATTAGATTCAACGTGAAAATCCCTTTCGCGGTCAACAGGGCGTTAATTTTAGCGGCGATTTTATCATTCTTGTCGAGAATGTTGGTCATGACCTCGATTTCCATTATTCCACCTCCAAATGCTCCACCTTGAGCTCCCGCCCCGACAAAATTTCCACCCCGGCTGACGAGCACGCCGGACAAAGAAAGCGAAACCGCTTGATGACAAATTCGGCGCCGCAGTCGCGGCAGCGGCCGACAAGCGGGACAGCCTCGATCTCAAGCTCGGCCCCGGCCGCCGCAGTCCCTTGCGCCAGTGCGCCGAAACAGAACCGGAGGGAGTCGGGCTCCACTTCGGTCATTTCCCCGACCAGCAGCTTGATCCGGCTGATTGTTTTCGCGCCGTGCCGGGCGGCGTTATCCAGAGCGATATCCAAGATACCCTGGGCGATAGCCATTTCATGCATGATTTTCCTCTGTAGCATCGTAAAATGGGGGGGTCGGACTATCCGGCCCTGTCTGATCTGTTTCTTATAAATCAATATTGGCTGACAACGGCGTCATTTCCTGCCTGGGCCGTTTTCGCCGCGCCCATTGCCTTTGCCACTATATTACAGAATGGCTGCAGGATAAGAACCCTTTGCCGTGTCATACTAATATCACTCGAAGGAGGTGATAATATGGCAAGAAGCAGGAAACCGGTAAATCCGCAGTCTGAGAACGCCCTTGACCGTATGAAGTTTGAAGTGGCGTCCGAGCTGGGTATTGCCGACCGGGTCCGTTCGCAGGGCTGGAATACCATGACCTCGGCCGACTGCGGCCGGGTTGGCGGTCACATGGTACGCCGGATGATCGAACAGTATGAATCCAGCATCTCTGGCTCCAGCACCACCTGAGCACCCTGACTGCAGCTTAGCGCTGGTAAATGCGGATTCTTTCCAAATGGGCGGCCCTGCCGCCCATATTTGCTTGTCAACAATCCAGGTCCGGCCTGAGAGCACCCTGCAAAGAGTGCTTTTTTAACTGCGTTTTCGCCGAAGGAGCGCCAAGGCCTGTTCTGCCGGCCGGGTATTGATGATGTCGGCAGCGGTCAGCCAGCCCTTGCGGGCGGCTGCCACGCCGTAACGGACATAATCCAGTTCGCCGGTCGCGTGGGCATCGGGATTGACCGCCAGGAGCACACCGGCTTCCTTGGCCCGGCGACACCAGCGCCAGTCCAGATCCAGCCGGTAAGGATTGGCGTTGATCTCGATGGCGGTTCCTGTAGCCGCCGCCGCCCGGATCACCTCTGCAACATCCAGCTCATACCCGTCGCGGGCCAGCAGAATCCGCCCGGTAGGGTGGCCGAGAATGCTTACATAGCGGTTGGTCATGGCCTTCACGATCCGCCGGGTCATTTCCGCTTCACTCTGCCGGAAAGACGAATGAACCGATGCTATGACAAAATCGAAGCAGGCCAGCACCTCGTCCGGATAATCCAGCGAGCCGTCCGGCAAAATGTCGCTTTCGATCCCGGCAAAGACGGTTAAATCGCCGCCCTGGGCGTTAATCCGGTCTATCTCCCGCCGCTGCTCGGTGACCGCCTCCACCCGCAGGCCACGGGCATAAACCGCGGTCCGGCTGTGGTCGGTGATACCGAGATAGCGCCAGCCCCTTTCCCGCACCGCCGCCGCCATATCCTCCAGGCTGGCGCTGCCGTCGGAATAAGTGGTATGGACATGAAAAACGCCGGTAAGATCCTGTTCCCGTATTAGCACCGGCAAGCGGCCGGCGGCGGCGGCTTCCAGTTCATCGGCGCCTTCGCGCAGTTCCGGCTCGATATAGTCCAGCCCCAGCATCCGGTAGAACTCTTCTTCGCTGCCTACCGCGATTCGTTTCCCGTCCGCCGTTTCCAGGCCGTATTCGTTGATTTTCAGTCCCTGGTCCTTGGCCAGGCCCCGCAGCAGAATATGATGCTCCTTGCTGCCGGTAAAGTGGTGGAGGGTAGCGGCGAATTCCACCGGCCGCACGATCCTGACATCCAGATTCACGCCGGCGGTCAGCACCATACTTATCTTGGTCGGTCCCTGGCCAAGTACCCGCTCCACCCCGGGCATCGCCGTAATGCCTGCCGCGACGTCGCTGCCGGCGTCAGCAGCGGCGACGATATCGATATCTTTCACGGTTTCTTTGCGGCGGCGAATGCTCCCGGCCACCTGAGCCGCTTCAACCCCCGGCTGACGGCGGATACTCTCGGCGATCGCCTCAGCCACCGGCCAGAGATCACAGAGCAGATGCTGGCCCTGAAACCGTTTGACGTAATCGATTCCCTCAAGAATTTTGTCCTGGGTTTTCGGGCCGAACCCGGTCAGTCCGGCCAGCCGGTTCTCACGACAGGCGTACTCCAGCTCGCCGACCGACTGAATCCCGAGCTTCTCAAAAAGCACCAGCGCCTTTTTCGGCCCCAGTCCGGGAATCTTGATCAGCTCGAACAGTACCGGCGGAACCGAAGTTTTCAGTTCCTCGTAATAAGCAAGCCTGCCTGTGGCCAGATATTCGCCGATCTTTTGGCTGATGGCCTTGCCGATCCCCTTGGTTTCCTCCAGCCCACCGCCGGCCACGAAACTTTGCAGATCGCCCTGGAGCTGCTCCAGAATCTGGGCAGCCTTCTCATAGGCCCGGATCTTGAAAGGATTCTCGCCTTTCGCTTCCAGCAGCACGGCAATATCGGTAAAGATGTGGGCTAACTCCAGCTTATCGGCCATAACTTCTTCTCCTACCTGGATTCAAAGTATACCGTAATTTCCGTGGCAGGATCGACGACGGTGTTCGGCGCAATACTCTGCCGCACCGCGACCCCTGTCCCGACAGGCACAAACGCCAGTCCCGCCCCGGCCAGACTGTCCCCGGCCTCCCGGATCGTCCTGCCGATGACGCCCGGAACCACGGCTTTGCCCTGCGGCGTAGCCCGCAGAACCGGCTGGCTGACTGCCGCCGGAGGCTGGGCCGAGCCCAGCGCCGGCTGCACGGCATTCTGCGGCCGGATGCTTAGGTACCGCATTACCTGGGTCATAATATCGCTGAATACCGGCGCGGCGATTTCGCCGCCGTAGTATACCCCTTCCGGATCGTCGATAACCACCAGGCCCACTACCTGAGGATCGGGTATCGGCCCGAATCCGACGAAGGAAGCTATGTACCGGCCGCTGAGATAGCCCCCGCCGCCGGCGTTGAGCTTCTCGGCCGTGCCTGTTTTCCCGGCGAAACGGTATCCCTTGACTGCCGCTTTTTTCCCGCCGCCTTCCGAAACCACCTTTTCCAGCAGGGCGATCAGCCCCTGATCCGTTTCCGGACTGATCACCTGGCGGATCCGGTCGGTGGGAGTGGCCATCGCCAGCGTTCCATCGGCGTTATACACTTCCTTGACGATATGCGGTTTCAGCAGCACCCCGTCGTTGGCTATCGCCGCCACCGCAGTGATCAGCTGCAGCGGCGTCACCGCGATGCTCTGGCCGATAGCCATGGTGGCAATATCCGATTCACGCATATCCTTGGGCTCGAACAATAGGCCTTCTTCCTCGCCAGGCAGCTCGATATCGGTCGATTTGCCGAAACCGAAGGTTCTGGCATACTGGGTCAGCCGGGCGGCCCCCAGCCGCAGGCCGACCTGGACGAAGCCTGTGTTGATCGAATACTTGACGATATCGGTGAATGTGACTGGCCCGTAGCTGTCACCGCTCCAGTTTTGGATCCGCCGGCCGGACACCTCGACAAAACCGTTGTCCACGAACCGTTCGTTGGCTGACACCAGTTTCTCCTGAAGGGCAGCGGCAGCGACCACCGATTTGAAAGTCGATCCCGGTTCATAAATGATCGACAGCGCCCGGTTTTTCCATTCGTCCTCGCTGTAGCGGTAGAACTGGTTCGGGTCGTAGGTCGGGCGGCTGGCCATAGCCAGTATCTCGCCGGTACGGGGGTTCATAATGATGACGGTGGCCCCTTTGGCCCTGGTCTGAGCCATGACTTTGTCCAGACACTGTTCGACAATGAACTGGATCGTGCTGTCCAGGGTAAGATAAACGCTTTTTTCCTGTTTGGCCGGATTGAAGGCCAAAATCGACTGAAAAATCGGGATACCCCGGCTGTCGGTATCCACCGCCTGCTTGGTCAGCACCCCTTTGATCGTTTTGTCCATCGCCATTTCCACTCCGGCCAGGCCGACATCGTCGGTGCCGACAAACCCCAGCACCTGGGCGGCCAGCTTGTTGTTGGGGTAATAGCGCTTGCTTTCCTCGACAAATTCCAGTCCTCTAATATTTTGATCCTTAATCAGGGCAATTACTCGTTCGGCCTCATCCGGTTCCAGGGTGCGCTTCAGCCAGACGAACCCGCCCGCAGCCGTAAGGCGGCTCCTGACCTCTTCCGGTTTCATCGACAAAATAGGCGCCAGGAGATTGGCGACCGCCGTCGGGTCCTTATCGAACAACCCCGGGTTGACATACAGCGACTTTGTCAAACTGCTGATCGCCAGTTCCCGCCCCTGGCGGTCGTAAATCGTCCCGCGCGGCGACTGAAGAACCTTGCTTTCCTGCAGCTGGGTCCGCGCCCTCGCCGCCAGTTTCGCCCCGTCGACCAACTGAACCCAGGCCACCCGGCCGGTCAAAGCCACAATGGCGGTGAGCATAAAAAACAAAAGTATCGCTATCAGTTTTCGCACCCGCGGAGCGCTAAGCGGCATCAAAACCAACCCTTTTCCTGAAGATGTTCTTTGTATTCGCCAAAACTGTCGGCTATCCCTGTAAAAGAATCGCCAAAAGCGGGACAAACCCGCAGCCCGGTGTTGCGGACGCCGTCGGTCGCTCCTTGATCCCTTTTGCCTGCAGGCGCTATTTTCTGGTAGAATACAGATATACTTTGAAAGGACATAACCACCGATGAATATCCCCGAATGGAAAAAAAATCTGGCAGTCATGTGGTTCGCCCAGCTTATCGGCATGGGCGCCATAACCGGCGTTATGGCCTTTCTGCCGCTGTATATCCCCTCGCTTGGCGTAAACACCGTGGAAGAAACCGAGGTCTGGGCCGGTGTTCTGATGGGTGTCGCGTCCTTGGCCGCCGCGCTGGCCGGCCCGCACTGGGGAGCCGTCGCCGACCGGCACGGGCGAAAGCCGATGGTGGAAAGAGTTATGGGTGTCTTCTTTGTCATCATGGTGGCCATGGGTTTTGTCACCGACGTTTATCAACTGCTGGTTCTTCGCATCCTCCAGGGTATCTTCGGCGGCTTCACCGCCGCGGCGCTGGCTCTGGTCACCTCCATCACCCCGCCCAGGGAAATCGGCTTTACCCTCGGAATTTATCAGACCGCGATGATCGCCGGCGGCGCTTTCGGACCGATGTTCGGCGGACTGGTCTCCGACCATTTCGGCTACCGCCAGGCTTTCATCGCTTTCGGTCTGCTCTGCCTGCTGTCGCTGGTCATCATCCGTTTTGCGGTCACCGAGCGGTTTGTGCCGGTGGCCCGGACCGAAAAGAAACCGCTCCTCCAGGAAATCCGCGGTATCATCACCGTTCCCGGACTTGGCATCATCCTGATTGTCCAGTTTCTGATCCAGTTTTCCATCATGAATATCGCTCCGGTACTGCCGCTCTACATTCAGCACCTGGCCCCCGATCTGGTCTATATCGCCAGCACCTGCGGCGCGATCATCGCCGTAGCCGGGCTGACCAGCGCCCTGGCCTCGGCCGGCATGGGCCAGCTGAGCAAACGTTTCGACCACCGCCGCATCCTGCTGGTCTCAGCCGCCTGCAGCGCCGTTTTCTTTGCTGCCCAGGCCGCGGCTTCCGACGTCTTGATTCTGGGAATCATGCGCGGACTGAGCGGCTTTTTCCTCGGCGCCATGCTGCCGACCATCAACGCCGTCATCTTTCTCCTCATCCCGGCGGAAAAACGGGGCGTCGCCTACGGCATCACCACCGGGGCCATGCAGATGGGCAATGTGTTCGGCCCCCTGACTGGCGGCACTCTGGCCCTGTACTTCGGCATCCCGGCCGTCTTTTGGGTTACCGCCGGCCTGTTTGCCGCCATGGCGGTCTGGGTGCTGCTGTATGTCCGCAACCCCGAGCCCCAGCAGCAGCGAAGCTGAAACAGTTTGCCGGCCCACCAAAATATGCCGCCCCGCACTTTGCAGGGGAATTGCGGCGCCGCTGTCGAATAATCTGACAAGGAACAAAAACGCGCGGCAACAACCGCCCAGAGGTGTACTATGCTGAAAAAAACCTTGCTGATAAGTCTGCTCTTTTTTGTGGCCTGCCTGTCGCCGGTGGCGGCGGCCGACCAGCTTCCGGCCGGCATGGCCGAAGTCGGCGCCTCCCAGGTTTGGTCCGCCAAGGCGACCTGGATCGGCCAGAAAGCCGTCATTGTCCCGGCCAAGATGGTTGAACACGTCGGGTTTTTATTTTTGTACCAGGATCCCACGACCTCCGTCAGCGGCGTTGACCAGCTCAGCCTGGGACGAAGCCTCAGCGGCAAAACCCTGACCATCAAAGGCTTGTATACCCTGAAAAAAGCCACTGCAACCGAATACTACTGGTATCTGACCGCAGAAGGCGGCGCTCCGGCCGTCTGGCTGAAGGACAGCCGCGACAAAACGCTCGCCGATGAGCCCTTCGCCCTGGAGGCTGAGTTTTCCCAGGATAAACGCTGGCAGGAACAGCTGGCCGCCCTGCCGGGGCTCGCAGTGTGGTACAACAGCAACAGCGCCGTCACCTTCGCCAAAGGTGCCAGCGCCGACCACCTCGCCCCGCTGACCATCAGCGAATTTCACTCCGGCGGCCCCTTCAGCGAAACCTATCAACTGACATTCACCAAAGAAGACGGCTCGGTCCTGGACTGGACCGCCGGTGTCGGCACCACGCCGCCGGCATACAGCAACAGGCAGTTCTACGATCTGCTGCAGAAGACCTTCTATCTGAAAAGCCCCTACGACGCACACCCGGCTTGGCCTGAAGCCCGCTGGACGGCCATCAAGGCCCGCAAAGTGGCTGTCGGCATGGACCAGGACATGGTTGTCCTGAGCTGGGGCGCCACCATGCTGATCACCCAAGCCAAAGACGGTACCGAAACCTGGGAGTATCCCGACCATCGCTACCTGATCTTCAAGGGCAAAACGCTGACCAAGATCAAGGTACCGAAACCCCCAGCCCCTAAAAATGCAAAAGCCGACAGCAAAGAAAAGGACAAAGCCAAGGACAAAAATCTTCCTGCCGTCCTCGAACTGATCGAAGTGCCCGAGGCCGGCCCGGTCGAAAAGCCCGTCCCGCCGGCGAAGGCTGGCGAAAACGACAAAGCTAAATCTAAGGACAAAGATACAGATAAAGACACAATTACGGAAGAGAAGCGGTAACCCCGCTTCTTTTTTTGTCTCTCGACCACTAATCTTAATCTGGAACTTCGTCCGCCCGGCATTATTGCGGCCGCGGCGATCTGAAGGTCATGACGTTCCCTAACAGTCAAACAAAAAAAGCTGCTGTAAAACAGCAGCTTTTCCTTTTACTCAACTATACTATACCTTCAGTCCCAGGCGGCGCATCCAGGCGAAGATCTTTTCCTCCTGCCCGGCGGCCATGCCCAGCGGCGCAGAGACCGTGGCATCGCAGATCCCCAGCTTGCTGAGGCCCAGCTTGATCACTGCCGCGTTGGGCCCGAATCCGCCCATCATCGGAATCAGCGAAGCCTTCTTCTGCAGCTCGATGGCCCCGGCCAGATCCCCCTTAATGAACGCGCTGTACACATCGGCGCATAGCTTCGGCACCAGACTGCAGCCGGCGAAGATCCCGCCCTTGGCCCCCAGCTGATAGGCCGACACTCCCAGGGCCGGATTGCCGGACATAACGGCGAAATCGGCGCCGGCGGTCACGTCGAGAAACCGCTGCATATTGAAAAAGTCGCCGGAGCTGTCCTTCACGCCGATAATATTGGGATGGGCCGCCAGCTTGGCCATGGTGTCCGGAGTCATGGTAATCTTGGTCATCTGCGGGAAGTTGTACATCACCACAGGCAGAGTCGAGGCATCGGCCACCATTTCATAGTGGCGGATCACCGCCGCCTGGTCCAGTGGGAAATAGTAGGGCAGCGCCACCAGCACGCCGTCAGCCTTGGTCTTGGTCGCCTTGCGCACCTGCTCGATGGTCCGCTGGGTGCCGGGTTCGCCACAGCCGATCAGCACCGGGACTTTTCCCTTCACCTCGTCCAGAACGGTGTCAATGGCGTCCTGGCGCATTGCTTCGGTCATCGCCGGAAACTCGCCGGTGCTGCCCATGACCACTACCCCGGATACTCCGCCGTCCAGGCAATAGCGGGTGACTTTGCGCATTCCGGCTTTGTCCACTTTCTCATCCTGAGTCAGCGGCGTCGCCAGCGCAGGATATACACCTTTCAATTCCATACCTTTCAGCCTCCTTTATTTTCACTGACGCATCATTGTTTAGTAAAGACCTAACCAGCGCCAGTAGGTCAGTGCACAGAGCGCGTAAACAAAACAGGCCGCGGTGCACAAAACGAAGCCTGTTCGCGGAAAATCGCCGACAGTCATCTTGCCTGTACCGTAAATCAGAATATTGGACGACGTGCAATAAAACATCAGCAGCGGATAGCCGCCGATCACCATCCCTACCGGCAGGGCAAAAATCAGCGGATTGATATTGAGCACTCCTGCCATGCTGATGACGATCGGTATCAGTCCTGTCGCCATCGGCGTTGTCCCGACAAAGACAAAGTGCAGGTACTGGATGATGAACATGATCACAACCAGGATCACACCCAGCGACAGCTCCGAAAGGCCCAGCCCGTGAAAAATCGTCAGAGCCAGCCATTTTGCCGCCCCGGTCCTGATCAGGGCGTCGCCCAGGCTGAGCCCTCCGCCGGTCATCATCAGCACCTGCCAGGAGATGCCTTTATTGGCGTCGGTCCAGGTCAGAAAACCGAGCTTCGGTATGAACAACAGGACTACCCCGGCCAGACAGGCAATCGTCGGATCGATTTTCGTCCATTCCCCGGTCACCCACAGCGTGACAACAAAAGTAAAGATAACCATCGCCCGTTTTTCGTCGCCAGAAACGGGTCCCAGCTCGGCCAGCTTGCTGTTGACGAAGGCGTCGCCGCCGGGAATGCTTTCTATCTCCGGCTTGTAGGCCACCGCACTGACATACCACCAGGTGAAAAGCGTCATGAGCAGCGCCGGCGGAAACCCATAGATAAACCATTCACTGTAGCTGATGAGATGTCCCCCTGCCGCCTTGGCGACAAATTCGATGGTCACCGGGTTTGGCGTCGTCGCCGTCAGGATGCCTGCGCTGATCGTCGAATTGGTGTACGCCAGGATCAAGAGCAGTCCGGCGGCGAACTTTGACCGGCCCTCAACCCCGAAGACCTGGATGATGCCCAGGCACACCGGCAGCAGAATCGCCGTTCTGGCTACCGTGGAAGGCACCAGAAATGCCAGCACCACATTGGCGGCCATCACCCCGAAGATGATGCTTTTTGCGCTGTCGCCGACAACCTTCATAATGAGGTAGGTAATCCGTTCGGCCAGCCTGGACTTCACCATCGCGGCGGCCAGGATAAAAGCGCCGAACATCAGGTACACGGTGGATGAACCAAAACCGCTCAGCGCGTCGCGGGTATTCGCCACACCGCTTAAAACCGACGCGGGAACGACGAGAATGCTGGCCATCGCCAGCGGAATCGCCTCCGTAAGATACAGGACGAAAATTCCCGCGAATAACGCCAGGGCCCTGTGTCCGGCAACCGACAACTCCGCCGGTTTTCCCAGCGCCATAATAACCACCGGTAAAAGAATCGCCAGAGGAATGCCAATCCGCTGCAGCCAATTCTCAGCCTTGATTCCGCCCAACCAGTCCACCTCCGCATGATCTCGGTGCTTACCGCCCTACCCGGCTCCATGGTATCATTACGCTTTTTGTCGCCCTTTAAGCCTTGGGCACATATTTTTGGAGCAGTTCCACCGCCCGGTCCGGATTATAGATGCCGCAGACGCAGGGTATGCCGATCTGGACCGCCGCCTTTTCCGGCGACTTGCGCCCCGCTTTGACCTCTTCAATGACCTTTTTCACCAGATGCTGCGAGATCAGTCCGTGCCCGCACATGGTGACGAACTCCAGCACCTCTTCGGCAGGCAGCTCGCCTTTTTTGCCCCAGATGTCCAGGGACAGATTCACCGAATGGGGTTTGATGCCGAGCTCTTCGCTCATGGTGATCAGATCTTCGGTTGGGCCTTCCACCGTCACCGACATCCCCAGATCCAGCTCCTTCAGCCGGCGGATAATCTCCCGTATTTTCTCCTTGCTGGAAAAACTGCAGCGGACCCGCGGAACCTCGTTCAGCGCCGCCTTGATTTCCTCCAGGCTGTAGCCCTGCAGGATAGTCCCGAGATGCTGGGAGCCGACATTGGCCGGTCCCACCTCCCAGACCACCTCCAAAACCTTCAGCAGCTTCTCTCGCGATCCCTCGTGATTGATTCCGGAAGCCGCCGTCACCAGCAGAACATAGTCGTTTTTCAGCGATTCGTCGGTGCCGCGGCGATGTAAAGTGTGAGTCATGACTTAAGCCTCCCTGTCCTCGCGGTTAATTTTGAACGGCCGCCCCATCCCCAGGTTTACCTTGGAGTTGACCCGGGGTCTTATCCCCAGCTCGGCCAGCACCGGCAGCACCGGCAGCGAACCGTCCTCCTCAAAACAGCACATCAAATCCAGCGAAAAAACGGTGTCAAGGCTCTCGGCCACCGCTTTGACCGTTTCCAGGATCGTCGCCAGCTGGCTGGCCGGCGCCCCGAACTCGATAATCGCCGAAATCAGCTTTTCGTCTTTATACTTGGGGTCGATCAGGCCCTTCTTTTTATCGATCATCAGCTGGGTCAGCGGATTGCACTCTTCGAACGCCACCCCGATCGCCGCCAGAGCGGTGGTGACTTTTTCAAAATCGGTCATCGATGTTCCCATGCAGGGCCGGCCCAATTCCACCGCGATGCCGATTTCGCCCCGGCAGACCCTGCCGGTCACATCGTTGGTCTTGACCTCTTCGGTGCCCCGGCCCGGTACTTTGGTGACCGAATGGGTGGTCGTCGGATCACTGAAAAACCGGCGGATACCGCGCGGTTCCTCATAAATGCCCGGTTTCTCGTAAAACGCCTTCTTGGGACAGGGAACCACGTCGTTGCGGAAACAGTTGCCGCACTCCAGGCAGGCGTCCTGATCGACGACAGCCTTCTTGTCCTTCAGCGAAATAGCCTGCGCCGGACAATAGGGGATACATATCCCGCAGCCGATGCACTTTTCCTGATCTACTAGCATTGATTCTCCTCCTTGTTGGTGTCTATTTTTTACTGCAGCCTGGCGATGACCGCCTCTACCGCCTTCAGGTGTCTGGCCATAGCGGTCCGGGCCTTGGCACTGTTCCTGGCCCGCAGAGCCGCCAGCAGTTCACGGTGGCCGGCGACCGATCCGGCGTGGCGTCCCGGCAGTTGCAGCGTGATATCCCTTACTTCGGTCATCATCTCCATCAGGCCGGCCATCACCTTTTCCAGGGTGTGATTGCCGGCGGCCCTGATCAGGGTGTCATGGAATTCGCTGTTGATCTCGCTCAGCTTTTGTCTGCCGCCCTGGGGATCGCCGGCCAGCGCCTCGGCCTCGGCCAGCAGGCTATCCAACCGGTCAAGGTCGTCGGGTCCGGCCTTCTCGGCTGCCCATCCGGCTGCCTCTGTCTCCAGAATCTTTCTGATCTGGAACAGCTCCAGAATGTTGCTTTTCTCCCGGGCCAGAACGGTTTGCAGTTCAGCAAAATAGGCGGATTCCTTGCTCTCGGCCACATAAGCCCCCAGCCCGCGCTTTACTGTCACCAGACCTTGTCCTGACAGCATCTTCATCGCTTCGCGGATCGAAGTCCGGCTAACCTGGAAAGCCTCGGCCAGTTCGTGTTCCGAAGGAAGTTTGTCGCCAGGCAGATACCTTCCTGCGGCGATGGCCTCCTTGAGCTGGACAAACACTCTTTCCGACAGGCGGGTAGCTTCGCTCACCGGCTGAAAAACATTCACGGCGCCATTCCTCCCCTTTACGGCCTGCTACGGGCCGCTTAGCTCTCGCTCAAGGATAATCCGTAGGTTTCGGCGATAGCAGCCAGCTCGCTTCCGAGACTCTCACCCACCGTGATGCCGCTGGCACTCAGCTTTTCTTCCATCTGGCGCCTGCGGTCCCCCGGCAAATAAATCTCGTCGGCCCCGGCCGCTTTTTCGCAGGTTTTGATTTCCTGACAAAACCGTTCGGTCCGTTCGTAGTATTCTTCCATACTGAGAAAAGCGTCGGCCCGGATCAAAATCATAATATTGCCGACTTTGCCCGGCTCCTGCTTTTCGCTGTACTGCCAGGGCACATCCCGGCCGAAAGCCGCCCCGGTCATCACCCCTGCCAGATGCTCCACCACCAGCGCCAGGCCATAGCCTTTTGGTCCCGCCATCGGCAGGAGCGACCCGGCCAGCGCATCCGCCGCGCTGGTGGTCGCGAACCCGGCCTGGTCCAGCGCCCAGCCTTCCGGGATCGCCTCGCCCCGCTTGGCGGCGGCGATGATCTTGCCGCGGGCGGCGACGCTTGTCGCCAGATCGACCACCACTGGCGGTTCTTCCCGCCGCGGCAGGCCCACCGCAATCGGATTGGTGCCGAAATAGGCCTCTTTTCCGCCCCAGGGCGGAATGGCGGCCGGTGAATCGGCCATCAGAACCGTTATGTAGTTTCGCCTGGCGGCCAGATCGCAATAATAACCCGCAGCCCCGAAATGATTGGTCGCCTTGATCCCCGCCGCGCAGAGGCCAAAGCGGTCCGCCAGCGGCATCGCCGCCTCCATGGCCCGCACCGTGACCACCGCCCCCAGTCCGTTGTCCCCGTCCACCGTCAGCACCGCCGGCCAGGGATTGGCTATCTTGACCGCAGGTTTTGGGTTGACCGCCCCGGCCAGGATTCTTTTGAAATAGACCGGAAACCGGCTCACGCCGTGGGTGTCAAGGCCCCACAGATCGGCCTTGAGCAGATTGTCGGCGACAATCTCTCCCTCCGGCCCGCTCACCCCGGCCGCCGCCAGTGCCTGAACCATAAACCGCCGCAGCGCCTCCACCGGAAAAACGCATGTTTTACTCATCCCATCACTCCTTATCGCCCAAATCTTCCTTAGAATCTGTCGGATTCCTTTCTCACAGTCTGTCTTTTCACTTGTATGACATCATACATGTTATATTATACCGAAAGGCCTGTTTTCATTTCTAGTATATTCCCGCTTATCCCAAAATGCAACGACAAATTCACGTCCCGACCGGCCCTTTTTCGACCCGCAGTATTGGCAGAAAACAGGAAACTGCATAAGGAAAAAACCGCCGCCTGTAGCAGGCGGCGGTTCCAGAATCAACTATTACTTGCGGCCAATGACCTTTTTCGCCGCTGTGGCGATGCTGGTCTTATCCAGGCCGAATTTCGTCAGGATGGCCTCATAGGCCCCCGACTCGCCAAACTTGTCCTGGACGCCGACGATCTCCAGCGGCACAGGACGCTGGCTGGCCAGCACCTCGGCCACAGCCGAGCCCAGTCCGCCGTAAATATTGTTTTCTTCCACCGTCACCGCCGCGCCGGTCTTGGTGACCGAGCGGATAATCGCGTCTGCGTCCACCGGCTTGACGGTATGCATATCGATGACCTCGGCCTCGATGCCGTCTTTGCTGAGCAGTTCCGCCGCTTCCAGCGCTTTTGTCAGCATATAGCCGTTGGCGAAGATGGTCACGTCTTTCCCTGGGCGGGTGATGATCGCCTTGCCGATCTCAAAAGTCATTTCCGGGCTGTAAACCGGCGGTACTTCGGCCCGGCTGAGCCGCAGGTACACCGGCCCCTTAAACTGGGACGCAGCCAGAACAGCCTTGCGGGTTTCATGCTCGTCGGCCGGCACGATGACAGTCATATTGGGGATCGACCGCATGATCGAGACATCCTCTACCGACTGGTGACTGGCGCCGTCGTAAGAATCCGAAAAGCCGCCGTAGGCTCCGGCGATTTTTACATTCAAGCCGTTGTAAGCCACCAGGCTGCGCACAGGGTCTCCCGCCCGCAGCGCCAAAAACAGGGCAAAAGTATTCACGAAGGGTATCTTTCCGGTGGCGGCCATTCCGGCGGCTATCCCCACCATATTCCCTTCGGCGATGCCGATATTGTAGAACCGGTCAGGAAAGGCGTTCTTAAACAGCACCGTCCGGGTCGAGCCGGACACGTCCGCGTCCAGCACCATTACATTCGGGTCCAGCTGGCCGAGTTCCACCAGGGCTTCACCATAAGCTTCACGCATTGCTTTCGCCATCTTATTTGCCACCTCCAAGTTCAACCATCGCCTTGGCGAACAGATCGTCAGGAATTGCCTTGCCATGCCATTCGTTCTTGCCCTCCATGAACGAAACGCCTTTGCCTTTTACCGTCTTGGCGATGATAACGCTGGGCCCGGCCTGATGCTTCTTGGCCTTGTCAAAGGCCGCGTCCAGGGAACTGATATCATGGCCGTCGGCCTCAATAACATTCCAGCCGAAAGCGCTGAACTTTGCCGCTATATTCCCCAACGGCATGATCTCGTTTATTGTTCCGTCCAGTTGGACGCCGTTGTTGTCAACAATGGCGATCAGCTTGTTCAGTCCGAAATTCGGGGCAGCCATCGCCGCTTCCCATATCTGGCCTTCCTGCAGTTCGCCGTCACCCAGCAGCACATAAGTATAATAGTCCTTCTTGTCCTGTCTGGCGGACAGGGCCATGCCGATACCCACCGAAAGGCCCAGCCCCAGCGAGCCTGTCGACATGTCGACCCCGGGAGTCCGCTTCATGTCCGGATGACCCTGGAGCATACAGCCAAGTTGGCGCAGGTTGCCCAGCTCCTCCTTGGGAAAGTAGCCTTTTTCGCACAGGGTGGTATACACCACCGGCGCGCAGTGGCCCTTGGAAGCGATAAACCGGTCCCGGTCAGGGCAGTCCGGGGTATTGCAGTCTATTTTCATCTGACTGAAATACAATACAGTGAGAATTTCCACCGCCGACAGCGACCCACCCGGGTGCCCGGTCTGCACTTTATGAAGGTTGGTGACAATGTCGACCCTCATCTTCTTGGCGATTTCTTGTAGTCGTTTTACGCCTGTAGTGTCTAAAGCCATTAACAGATACCTCCTCCTTTATTTCAGCCGGCGGGCGCCGGCCTGCGAAACAACATCTCCACCTCCGCCGTGGACACAGCTAGTGTGTGGGGCTGCCTTTCCTTATATTCCGTTTTCATGAAAAAAAATCCTGCCCCTTGCGTTGCCTTGTCGCAAAAACTCGTTCCAAAAAAAAGAAGCGGTATACCGCTTCTTTTTATTCCGATAAACATTATGCTGTTCAAAATGATTTCAGCCAGGCGAAGTTTGTCAACAACCGCAGCCTATAAACTTTTTTCCCAGCCATTGAACACCTGGCCGAGAGCGGCGTCGATCGCCCGCCGGATCAGAGCCGGCGCTACTTCTCTCTTATATACCGCCGAAGCCCGCTGTCCCAGCGTGACCGTGATTTCCTTCAAAGCCGCCGCGACACAGATCTCGCGGTTGCCGCGGGTCAGGCTGCAATTCAGCCATATCTTCTCGGCGCTCCTGGTCCGGAAAGGATTGGGAGCCACCGAACCCACGGCAATACGGCAGTCGGTGCAGGTAAGACCCTGTGGTTCGTAGCCGACAATCACCGCCACGCTGACCCGGGAGATGGACAGGGCATTGCGCCGCCCCAGCTTGACAAACGCGCTGCCGGTCTGTTCCGGCAGGGCTTTGAAACTGATGCCGGTCAGCACCTCTCCCAGCTCCAGCCGGGTTTTTCCGATACCGACAAGAAACTCCTCCAGCGGCATTTCTCGCTCCCCCTGCAAGCTGGACAGCCGCAGCATGGCTTCCAGGGCGACCAGCGCCGGCACCGTGTCTGCCGCCGGCGAGGCGTTGACGATGTTGCCGCCCACCGTGCCCTGGTTGCGGATCTGGGGCGACCCGGCGCTGAGAGCCGCCTGGGCCAGTAGAAAGGCTCCGCCGGTGATGATCGGCGATTCGGCCAGCTCGGTGAAAGTCGTCAGCGGACCGACAAAGATCGTGTCCCCTTCGCGTCTTATCCCTTTCAGTTCCGCGATCTTGTTGATGCTTACCAGGCAGCCGCACTCATGGTCCGGCTCCCTCATCTCCACCACCAGGTCGGTGCCGCCGGCCAACACCTTGGCGGTCGCCCGGTTTTCAGCCATGATGGCCAGCAGTTCCTCCATCCGGGTTGGAGCGTAGTAGGTCAAACTCATATGGCCTCCTTCACAGGCTACCCTTTGGGCGGCAGGTAGGACCCTTCAATCTCCCTGACCCCAGGCAGTCCGACAAGTTCATTAAATTGCTCGAAAGGAATCATGTCACCCATCATTCCCCGGGTGGTGCCGCTGCGCTTCAGCTCCTGCATCACCTTGGTAACCGCCATCGCCGTGATATAGGTCGACGAAGTCGGAAAAATCACCAGCTCATAGCCGAGCTCCTGTAGTTCAGCAGCTGTGTACATCGGCGTCCGGCCGCCTTCGACCATGTTGGCCAGGACGGGAATCTGAAAACTGGAGGTAATCAGCCGCATCTCGTCCACGCTCTCCGGCGACTCGATGAACAGTACGTCGGCCCCGGCTTCAGCGAAGGCCCGGCCCCGCCGCAGGGCTTCATCGATCCCCAGCGTCGTCCGTGCGTCGGTCCGGGCGATAATCACAAGGTCCGGATCCTGTCTGGCAGCCACCGCCGCCCGGATCTTGCCAACCATCTCGTCCAGCGGCACTACCTGCCGTCCGGTCATGTGGCCGCATTTTTTCGGAGCAACCTGGTCCTCGATCTGGACCGCCGCCACCCCCGCCGCCTCGTATTCCCTGACGGTACGCATGGTGTTGACGGCATTGCCGAAGCCGGTATCGGCGTCGGCGATCACCGGAATATCCACCGCTGCGGCGAAATTCCTGGCCCGCATCACCATTTCGGTCATTGTCAGAAGACCGACGTCCGGACCGCCAAGATGGCTCGCCGCCTGGCCGTACCCGGTAAAATAAACCGCTTCAAAACCTGCCTTGGCCACGATCTTCGCCGCCAAAGCGTCATGGGCCCCGGGAGCCACCAAAATCTCTTTTCTGGCCAGCAGTTCCCGCAGCCGCGTCGTCATTTTCAATACTTCCACCTCATTCTAACAGTCTATTGTAAACCAAAATGTTTTTTCGCGAACCGCAGGGCAGCAGTGGGATGGTACTGCGACAGCAGCCCCACGGCGTACAGCAGATACTCGCGGTCGACAACCAGCCTCGGGGACGTCGGCAACAGGGATATCCCGGGGTTTTTCAGAGCCCCGGCGACAATCGCTTCGCTCTCGGCCGGCTCGGAGTGGGTAAAGATGCCGCCGATGGCGATAATGGTCTCCACCTGCCTCAGGTCCCGGCCCATCGGGGTGCCGGGGGCGATGCCCATGATCGGGTCGAAGTTCTGGGCAATATAGCCGGCATGCCGCTTGAGGGCCACCTCCACCGCCGCTTCGGCCATGGTGCGGTCGAACAGTTTCTCCTGGTCGCTGCAGGCTATGCATTCCGGATTCTTTTCCAGCCGGGCCGCGTACCCGCACAGCGTCTCTTCCCATTCTTCCCCGGCCAGACCGCACTTGGCCAGCAGCCCCTTGGGGCCGACAGCCTCGACAATGCCCCGCGCGCTGACCCGCAGGCCCAGATTGCCTTCCACCGTGCGGAAGGTCGGCTGTTTCTCGTTGGTCAGCACCAGGCCCTTCTCCTCGAGACTCAGTTCGTCGAGATGCGGCAGCACCGAATGGATGTCGGTGGTGGCGCCGCCCAGGTCGATGATGGCAAGGTCGCCGCAGCCCTCTTCGTCAAAGGTGCCTTTGGCCAGCAGCTCGGCTGCCATCAGTACCGCCCCCGGAGTGGGAACCACCTTTTTCACCGTCAGGCGGGACAGCAGTTTGGCCAACCCCTTGGCCTTGGTAATCTGGTGGATGAACTGCTCGTGAATGGCCTCCCGGGCCGGTTTTACCCGCAGTTCGTGGATGGTCGGCATGACGTTGGGCACCCGGACGGTGGGAATCTTCGCCTCACTCAGGATGACCTCCACCGCCGGCTGAGCCTCCTGGTTGCCGGCGACAACCACCGTTGCCCGCACCTCGCTCTTGACGATGATCCGGGCGTCGGCGACAAGCGAGTCGGTCTCGCCTCCGTCCGTGCCTCCGGCCAGCAGAATAATGTCCGGGCGGATTTCCCGCAGCATTTCCAGCTTATAATCGCTGTGATCCTCGAAAGACATGACTTCCAGCACCCGCGCGCCGGCGCTCATCGCCACCTCTTTGGCGGCTTTGGCCGTCACCCGTGGCATATAGCCCATGGCCACCATTCTGAGACCGCCCGCGGCGCTGCTGGTGGAGTAAACCCGGCGGGCATTCAGGGTCTCGCAGCCCAACCTTTCGGCCAGCAGCCGACAAACTTCCTCCAGCCCTATGTCGATGTCCTCGACCGTTGTCGGCGCCTGGGCCCTGGCCAGCCACTCCAGTTCCCCGCTCTGAAAGCCGAAAACCGTGGCCTTGGTAAAGGTGCTGCCGACATCAAAAATTAATAGATCGACTGTCTTTTCCGTGGCTAGCTCCATGGCTCTCTCCTTAGTTGTTGCAGATATAGGCGTAGCCGTCCATCAACCGGCGGGCGGTGCGGGATATCGCGGCCCGGGTCAGGTCGACCTTGCCGTTCTTGACCGCCGCGGTTACCTCAATATCGATGACTCCGGCCGGATGGCCGATACGGATTATTTTTTCAGCCTTCGGATTGGTGGCCTCATGCACCACCGTGCCCGGGATCCTGGCCGCCGCACCGGTGCAGATGGTACCGGTACCGGCGTAGGTTTTATGGATTACCTGCATGAACATCAGCCGGGAGATGAGATCGACGTCACTGGCTTTGATGGGCCTGCCTGTGGTGAAATCCTCGTAATCGGCCGGCGGGCTGACAAAGGCGATCATCGGGAAGGCCGGGCACTTGTCCAGCGCTTCTTTGGTATCCTTGGCCATGCCGATCATCACCGCCGCCGTGCCTCGGATGGTTTCCAGCAGCTTCAGCAAGTCGGCATTTGTGTTTACCTGCTGCGGAGTTTCGATACCCGTCAGTTTCAGATCCTTGGCCCGTACGAACACCATCGGGTTGGCGGCGTCGACGATGCTGACCGTCAGCGGCCCGAAGCCCGGAATGTCCACAACGTCGGTCGGATTGCCTGTCGGCAGCAGTTTGCCGGTGACCGAGCCGCTGGTATCGGACCAGTCCAGCATGATTTTCGCGCCGGTACCCGGCACGCCGTCACAGACACAGTCGCCCAGCACCGCCACCTCGCCGTCGGCCATCGGCACGTCGGCGATAATCATCTTGCCGGTATTGGTGTTATGGATCCGCACCGTGGTCAGCTTTTCTCCGGCCCGCACCAGCCCTTCCTGGATAGCGAAGGGTCCCACTGCCGAGGAAATGTTGCCGCAGTTGCCGCTGTAATCGATATAGCCCTTGTTGATACTCACCTGGCCGAACGTATAGTCGACATCGGCGTCAGCCCGGCTCGCCGGGCCGATGATCGCCAGCTTGCTTGTCAGGGGATCGGCGCCGCCCAGGCCGTCGATCTGGCGGACGTCCGGGCTGCCGAAGATCTTGCAGATGAGGCTGTCGCGCTCCGCTTTGTCCCGCGGCAGGTCGTTTTCCATCAGAAATACCGCTTTACTGGTGCCGCCGCGCATGATGGCGGCCCTTACCCGCTTCATCTGGCTCATTGCTTGCCCTCCTCGATATGTTTTTGGACCCACTCCACCACTTTCTCCGGCGGAGTGCCTGGTCCGAAAAAGGCGTCGACAGCCAGGAAGTCTGTCCCTTCGCGCTTCATCTTCTCTTCCATCGCGCCATGTTCTTCTTCTTTTTCCGCTACCCGGCCCCCGGCGATGACTTTCATTTTATCGCGCTGGCCGAGCTGCTCCAGCCGGGCGCTCACCCGGGGATACAGGACGGTACCCATACCCAGGAGATTGCTGACGCCGATAATGTCGGCTTTGGCCTCTACCGCGATCTCGGCTACCGTTTCCGGCAGATTCATGCCCCGCAGGAAAATTACCTCAAACCCGGCTTGCTCGAAAGCCTCGCGGATGGTATTGATACCCACCACATGGGCGTCGGCCCCGATGGTGCCGAGAACCATTTTCGTCTTCTTGCTCACCGGTTTGACGCCATCCACCTTTACCGGCTCACTGGTGAAGGACAGCTTGTCGACAGGCACCTCCGCCGGGCCCCAGCCCGGTACATAGCGGCGCACTCCGTCTTTGTCGCGGTGGGTGCGCACCCCCCGTTTCAGATCCCAGCCGCCGGCCCGGGGAGCGTCCAGCACTCCTTTTTTCCCGGCCTGAACCACCAGTTCAATCAAGTCTTCGACTCCGTAGCCCCGCCAAAAGTCCGGCCCGATATCGGTCGGCACCAGGGCAGGCCGCTGCAGTGCCGCGCCCAGAACAGCCATGGCCTCGGCGTAGATTTCCTCTTTACGGCGGTCGATGGCTGGATCGGCGATATCAATGGCCGCCGTATTCTCAAACACGTTCTGGCTGCCCCAGATGGCTTTGCCCATCGACGCGCCGGTGGGAATACCCACCGATTCGGCGGCCTTCGGCCGGTAGAAGTCGGCTCCGCCCAGTTTAGCGCTGATGGCCATCCGGGCGAAATGGGCCGATTCGGCGATGAGGTCGGGCGGCGGATTCTGGAAGGTCTCCGGCACCACGATCAGCGAGCCGCTCCACATTACTTCCTTGAAAGCCCGCATCACCGCAAGGTCGGCCAACAGGTTGATGCCAGCGACGTTCATCTGCAGCGCGCTGAGCTGCCGCGGCAATCCGGCCAGCACCGCCAGGCCTTCGGACAGGAGGCACATCGCCAGCGCCATGCCGTCGGTGCCGCCGATATTGTTGAGATGCTTATGGGATTCGATCTGGGCGAAAATATTGTTTTCGGCACAAATCTGCATTGATTTGAAGCCGTTCATCACCTTGGTCTTGTAGTCATGAATGCCGCGGCCGCCGAAATGGACGTGGATGACCGGGCCGATATCGGTGCCGTCGAACCCGGCGATCAGGGCGTTGACAATCGAAAGATGCGGCGTGTCGCCGGTGGCGTTGATTCGCATCGGGTGCTTGGCTCCGCCGCCCAGGGCCACGAACTCCCGCTCACCCAGCGGCGTGATGCCGCCTTTGCCCCGGGACTGCTCGATCAGCTCCGCTCCGTCCAGCGGATCGATATGCCGTGTGGCTTCGGAGTGAACGAAGTGAAACAGGCTGAGCCCGAGATCTTCGGCGGTTTTGTACATATCCGTCGATTCGCGTAGTGTCTCCTCGGCGCTGTTGCGGCCAAGAATCGGGTTTTGCACCGGAATGCCGCTCTTTTTGGCCTGTTCGGCCAGTTGCCAGATGCGGTAGCCGCTGCGCTCCACCCCGTGGACTGTGCGCGGATAAGGCCCCGGCAGCCCGTCGATATCTCCGTCCGCCGTCACCTTGGGCATCGGTACCTGAAACACCCGCTCGTAGGCCTCCAGCCGTTCCCGGTCAGCCAGCAGTATCTCTTTGGTAAGCTCTTGCATACTTATCCCCTCTCTTTCGCGAGCTGGCGGCGCACCTTGTTGATCAGGCCGCCGGCAGCCAAGACAGCAATCACATTTTCTCCCGGAACCTGCCCGTTGATCCTTGAGCCGTCAGGCAGAACCACCTGAGCGCTGCTGACGTCGGCGGCGACGATATCGCCGTCCTCGACCCTTCCGCCCAGATCCACCTGCAGCACCGGCAATCCGATGTTGATGGCGTTGCGCCGGAAAATCCGGGCAAAGGAGGCGGCAATGACCAGCGCCACTCCGGCGTCTTTCAGCGCCAGCGGCGCCTGCTCCCGACTTGAACCGCAGCCGAAATTGCCGCCGGCGACAATGATATCGCCAGGGGATACCTCGGCGGCGAAATTCGGCCGGGGACTGCCGGCCATGGCGCAGCCCTTCAGTTGTTCCCGCGGGTACGCCATGGCGTACCCCGGGAGGATCTGATCCGTATCCACACTGTCGCCGAACAGCCAGACCCGGCCGCTGAATACCAGTTCTTCCGCCATATTACTTCCCTCCTAACGCCGCTGCCGTCCCGGGCGACGCAATGACGCCCGCGGCTGCGGTTTCGGCCGCCGTTCGCGGTGAGGCCAGATATATTTTTGCTTCCTTCGCGCCCATCCGGCCCGGGAAATTGCGATTGGTGGTCGATACCACCACATCCTCGGCTGCCACCAAACCCATGTGGCCGCCGAAACACGGCCCGCAGGCCGGGTTGGTGACCACCGCGCCCGCCTGAAGGAAAACATCGGTCAAGCCTTCTTTTTCCATCGCCTCGGCTACCCGGCGCGAGGCCGGCAGCACAACGCAGTTCACATCAGGGTGAACCGGTTTTGCGCGAAAAACCGCCGCCGCTTCCCGCATATCGGCCAGCCGGCCGTTGGTGCAGGAACCGATCACTACCTGGGTGACCGGCAGCCCGGCCAGCTCGGCCACCGGCCGGACATTGGCCGGCGACGGCGGACAGGCCAGCACCGGCACGAATTCAGCCACATCAAACCGGTGCGTGGCCGCCACCGGTCCCAGATCCGTATCTTCCGAAAAATAGCTGAGCATGGCCCCCATCTCGATGGCCATGTTGCTGATCGTCATTTTTTCCGCCAGCGACGCCTGCCGTACCCAGCTGCCGCAGAAAATCACCGCCTTGTCGGTGAAGCCGTTGGTGCCGAAGACGCCGACCAGCCGCAGCACCACGTCCTTGGCGTACACCCCGGGAGCCGGAAGCCCCTCCAGGATGACAGCCTCGGTCGGTGGCACTTCGATATCCAGCGTCCCGGTAGCCATCGCCGCCGCCAGCTCGGTGGAACCGACGCCAAAGGCCAGTACTCCGTAAGCGCCGGCCGTACAGGTGTGAGAATCGGCGCCTACCAGAACCGCGCCCCGCGGCAGGGCGAACTCCTCGGAGAGCAGTTGATGGCATACCCCCTCGCCCTTGTCGAACAGGCGAAAGCCGTAGCGCCGGGCGAATCCCCGCATCGCGTTGTGGCACTGCCTGGCCTGGACGGTGGGGGCCGGATAGATATGATCAAGGATAAAAACTACTTTGCCGGGGTCAAACACTTTGTCCACCCCGATTTCTTCAAAGGGAGCCAGGGCCAGGGGTGCGGTGACATCGTGGCCCATCGCCAGGTCCACTTTAACGGTGATGTCTTCCCCCACTTTTACCGCGCCTCGTCCGGCGGCGGCGGCCAGATATCGTTCGATCTCGTTCACCGAGCATCCTCCTAGTCGACAACTTCGATGTTGAGTTTGGTGGCCGCCTGCCGGGCCTCTTCCAGCGACGGTGTCGCATCCTTGAGCACCAGCCGCGCGCCGCCGCGGTTTAAGCTGGCGACCATCGCATTCCGGCCGCTGGCGAATACCGTGATCCGCTGCAGCTGTGGTTCGTCGACCTCCTCGATGGTCACCTTCAGTCGCGCCTGGCGCACCCGGTCGATGATTTCGCGGTACAGCTGGGCGTTGTCCGTGCCGGCGCCGTAAACCGCCGCCATCAAAATCCCGGGAACATTGATGCCGCGCCGGGCAAAAAGCTCGGGATACAGTTCGATCTTGACGCCGGTGATCTCGCCCTGAGCCAGGGCATGGGCAATCCGGCCCGCGTTGGTTGGTGATCCGACCGCCTGGCTTGAGCCGCCGACCACTGCCTCGCCGAACGGCTTGATGATCGAGTTGGCTCGGGCCGCCAGGGCGCGGGCCTCCTGCCGGGCCGCCTCCACTGTATCTTCGATCCGGGCCGCTTCTTTGGCCTTGATCGCCGGATCGATGTATTCTTCCACCCCGTCATGGGTCTTGAAAAACGGTTCCATATAGCGGATGACCACTGGAACGATATGTTTTGCCGATACCGGGTGCACCGCCGCCGCCATGGCGATCATGACATCCGGCGGAACGGTCACCGGGATCGACGTTTTTACCACAAGATTGGCTGCCAGACAACCGATGGCCACGCCGCCCCCCAGATGGGTCGAGCACAGGCCCGCCACCATGACCCTGGGAGTGCAGGGATTGCCGATAGTCGGCGACAGCGCCAGGACGATGGCTTTCCCCACCTGCTCCGGCGTCCCGCCGATCATTTCCGCGACCACCGCCGCCGTCGCTGCTGCGCCGGCGCCAAAGCCTTCCATATTGCAGCCGGTGGTGGTTTTTCCCACCCGGAATATCCCGCCGATTTTGAGCATCAGCGCCGTCAGGCGGGCTAATTTTTCTTTGTCCTGGACCGTCTCGGTCAGCGTTTTCATCAGCCCGGTGAAGGTGCAGGAATCACCGGTGCCGGCGCAGGGTTGCAGACCGACCGAGTGATTGCCCACCTGGGCGGCCAGGGTATAACGCAGGGCTTTGTCGACAAACGGGTCACCGCTCAGAGCGATGTCGCCGTCCGCCAGTTCTTTGCCCAGTGTTCCCATCAGAAAACTGGAGCCGGCCGTCAGTCCGATCTCCATCGCGTACAGGTTGTGGCAGAAAGCGTCCGTCACCGCCGAAGCCACCTGTTCTTTACTCATCTTATTTACCGCCATCGCCTCGGCGATGACCACTTCCCCGACGGTGGTGCCGGCTTCTTTCGCCAGGTCGATGCAGTCACCGATAGTCAAACCCCCGAGCTGCAAGCCCTTCTGACTGACCAGCTGCAAAACTTTGTCCACAGGAGTCTCCTCCCTTTCCTCTCTCACTTCAACATCCCTTTATCACAGCCGGTTGTATCCAGCCATATCTCTAAGTACGGACTTTGACCCCCGCGAGTTCCTCCTGCATGGCGACCACAGCCGAAATATCCTTGCGGCCCAGTCCCTTGGCCCGGGCGGTTTCGTATATCTGCCCGGCGATATTGGTCAGCAGCAGCGGCAACCCAAGTTCCTTGCCGGTCTGACTGGCCATCTCCAGATCCTTGTACTGCAGGTCCACTGCGAAGCCTGGTTCGAAATTCCCTTTGAGCACGAAGTTGGGAACCTTGGCTTCCAGAGCGTAGCTGCGGCCCGAACTCGCCGCGATCACGTCGAACATGACCTGCGGATCAAGGCCGGCCTTCACCCCCAGGGTCATGGCCTCAGCCACCGCCGCCATATTGATCCCCAGCAGCAGGTTGTTCACAAGCTTCACCGTGTCGCCGGAGCCTACCGGCCCCACATGATAGATTTTTTTCCCCAGCACCGACAGAACCTCGCGACAGGCCTCCAGCACCTCGGTCCGGCCGCCGGCCATGATCGTCAGGCTGCCTGCCGTGGCCCCGGCTACGCCGCCGCTGACCGGGGCGTCGATATAATCCACTTCCCTGGCCTGGGCCAGGGCGGCCATTTTCTTGGTATGACCCGGCGTGACGCTGCTCATGTCGATAATGACCTGACCCGGACGGCTGCCGGCCAAGAGGCCGTCGGCACCGCTTAGTACCGCCTCGACGATGGCGTTGTTCGGCAGCATGGTGATGATGATCTCCGCCGCCTGGGCCACCGCCTTCGGCGTCAGGGCCCGCTTGGCTCCTTTGGCTGTCAGTTCTGCCACTGCGCTCTCCACCACGTCATACACCGTCAGGGAATACCCGGCCTGAAGCAAGTTGGCCGCCATCGGGCGACCCATCGCCCCCAGGCCGATAAAGCCTACTGTACGCATATTGTTCCTCCTAACGCAGGCCGTCTTCGCCTTTGACCTGATCGACGGTCAGCCCGCCAACCCGCGCCAGCGGACGTCCGGAATCGGTAACGACAATAATCAGGGCAATTTCGTTGGTTCGCGGGCCGTCAGGCACCCGGACTTCCATCGCATCGAAATGAGTCCGCACATAAGCGGCGTTCTTGTGGCCCAGCGGCACGTCGATAGCCGTGCCCGGGCCGCCCATTTTCTTGGCTGACGGCAAAATAGCCTTGCCGCCGCCTACGTTTTCGCGGATCGGCGTTCCCAGTTTGGGATGCAGCAGCGCCGCAGCGTGTTCCAGTTCCCCGTCCAGCCCGACGATAGCCGCCTTGCCGTAGCTCTCCACCTTTTCCGGCGCGATGCCGAGAGCCTCTACCGCCTTTTTCGTCAGCAATGCACCCAGTTCCAGGCTGGCATCGATGAGCGGCGTCAGATCCTCGACATATTTTCCGGCGTAGGGATTGGTGATGATGGCTATCGCCGCCGCCTTGCGGGTCGGCTTTGCCAGCTCCCGCCCTGATTCCCGCCTGGTTTCTTCCACAACTGTCACGACTTTACGAATTTCCATTGTAAACCCTCCTTAATTTGAATATTGCAAACCGGAGCAGCAAAACCCTCCGGAATCATTACCCCAAAATTTCCGATGAACAGCGCCGCTCCGCAAATCAGCCCGAGCCGGTGGCATTCATCAGCCCGCCGCCAGCCGCCCAAAAGCGCCGCCTGGATAACTTCCGGCGGCAGGGGACCGACCTCGCGCACCACCAGGTGGCCGGCGATGTCGGTCAGGGGATCCAGTGCCTCGGCCCGGACCAGCTTGATGGCCGGATGGGCGGCAAAAGTTGCGTTGCCGATACTGGTGGCGCAGGCGTCAGCCAGAGCGGCTGTTTTCGCCGCCACCACCGCGGCGGTGGCGATACCTTTGGTGAAACTGCGCCCACCCAGGCCGCTGGTGGTCACGCCGCCGATGTCATCGCCCGCTTTGACGGTGAGGACATGGGTGGGTGGTGCGTCAATCGCCGGAGCGATGCCGACCTCCACCGAATAGCCCTCAGCCAGACGAAGGGCGATGTCGCCGCCGTTATTCACGATTACCTTGGTCGCACCGTGGTCCTGCAGGTATTCGGCCGTCAGATCGGCCACCGTGCCGGCTACCGCCGCCATCGGGGTCAGGTCGGCGTCGCCCGAGGCCCGGACCGCTGTCACCATCCGGCGCAGCACCTCCGGAAACGCGCCGGTGTCGCCGATGGCGTGCTGGGGGCTGGCTGCGGCTTTTTTGACCGCAGCCAGCTCCCCGATCAGCTTCATCGCATACCGCGCCGCGTCCCCGGCCAAGCCCTCGGCCAGGCCCGGACCCTCGGCCTGAATCACCATCTGGGTCGGGCCGTAGTCAAGTCTGACCGTACCGGGACCGCGAACTTCGATCATGATTGAACTACCTCTTTTTTATCGTAGTAAGCGGCTGGATGCTCTCGACATGGCCGCCGATCCGTTCGTAAGCCTCCCGGGTCATGGTATACTCCACCGGTGCCACCGTGGCCGGAGTCGGAACCCAGGTGAAAGCCTTCGGCACCATCTTCTCCACATCAGCCAGGAAGTTGATGCCGCCGCCTGGCAGGATAAATGTCGGCGCGCCGCCGATCGTCAGCCTGGCTTCGCCGCTGTGCACCGCCCGCGACAGCTTGATCGGGTACTTGGTCACCCCGCCCCGGGCACTCCCGCCGGTACCGCCGACATAGACCGCCGATACCCGGGCATCCTCGCAGTTGGAGCCGATCAGATCGACCACCGCCTGAGCCTGGGGCGTCATGACGGCTTCCTCCACCGTCCCGTCGGGGCGAACCGTGAGCAGCGCCGCTTTTTGTCCGGTGGTTTCGGTGACAAGGATTCTCAGGCCCGGCCTGGCAATATTCATATCCACCGACTTGACTGCTTCCAGCGCGCTCGCGATGGCCGTTCCGCCCCAGCCGTGCCCGGGTTCGCCGAAATAACGGCCCCGGGTGCTCTTGCGCCCGTTGGGAACCACCCCGCTGTAGCTCAGGCCCACTTCTTCGCCGGCCCGGTGTTCGGACAACAGGCCGACAACATGATAGTCCAGGACGATACATTCGTCCACCGCCTCGCTCATCGCTTTGGCGAACATGCCGACGGTGGCGCTGCCGCAGCCCACCCGCATCCGGGTCTGTTCGACGCCGTCGATGACCGGCGGCTGTCCGACCTGCAGCTCCAGCTTGCTGCCTTTTTCCACCTGCAGCACGACCCGTTCCTCATTGGCCAGCTCAACAATAGTCCGGGCCGCGGCAAAACCGTTCTTGCCGCTGAGAATATTGGCTCCGCCGATGGACAGCATCAGCGCCCCGTATTCTTCGGTATCCACCATGCCTACCACGACGCCGTCCCGCAGGATCTTGGCGCCCTCGGCCCCGATGTGGACATTGGCGTCGATCTTGACCTTGAGGCCGCTGTAGCTCAACGGCGCCTCGGTCACCACCGTGACGACCTCCACCCCGTTCACCGTGTCGGCGACGATATGCGGCGCCGGCCGGCAGCAGGGATAGTCGGTCCCGGCTCCCACCGCCGTGGTGAGCGGCTGCTCGGGAATTTCCGGGTGGGCCGCCGCCGCCCGCGGGTTGATGACAGCCAGGTCCCGGTTGCGGACAAGCCGCCCGTCGATATTGGTGTAGCGGCGGCAGGCGCCTTCAAAACCTGGACGGATGCTGCACTGGATCGGACACGACCGGCAGGCCACCGCCCCTTCCATCACAGCTTCGTCCCGGGTAATAGCCTGGAACGGACATACCCGCAGGCAGACACCGCAGCCTGTGCAGCCGGCGTCCAGGCAGGCCTTCTTTTCCACCAGCTTCACCGCCCCGACCGGGCAGTTTTTCACACAAAGACTGCAGCCTTTGCAAAGCTCTTTGCTGATAACAATCATTGTCCCGCCCCCTAAGCGATGGTTACTTTCCCTACCGCCGGCGGAGTGTTCCGGCTCTTGTTCACCTTAACCACCCCGTCGATCAGCACCAGGGCCACCCCGGGCAAGTCGCCGGCCGCTATCGCCGCCAAAGCGTCTTTTCCGGTCGAACCCATCGGCGCGTCCATAATCACAAGATCGGCGTCCTTGCCGGGGGCAATGACCCCGGTATTGAGCCCGTAAGCCGCCGCCGTGTTGCCTGTGGCCATCGCGATGGCCACCGCGGCCGGAACGTCGGACATACTGGCCAGTTGCGCGATATTCCGCAGGATGCCAAGAGGAATGACCCCGGTTCCCGAGGGGGCGTCGTTGCCGAGAATGACCCGGTTCAGCTGGCCGATGCCAGCCAGCTTGCGGACCGTATAATCGGCGACTTTCGGGTTGCCGCACTGGACAATCTCAAGGAAAAAGCCGGTATCAGCGATCAAACGGTCCACTTCCGCCAGCGACACCGCGGTCGGTCCGCCGTTGATGTGGGACACCACATCAGGCGCAACCTGAATGACGTCGGCGGCGGTAACGGTGGAACTCCCCGGAATCGAAGTACCGCCTGTATGCATCATGACTTTCATGCCATGTTTTTTTGCCCATTTTACCATTGGCGCAGCGTCTTCCGCTTTTTTCACCGAGCCAAGACCAACTTCTCCCACCAGCCATACTCCGGCCGCCGCCATTTCGGCGAAATCGGCTTCAGTCAGGCCTTTCTCGAGGATGGCCGCCCCGGCGTGGACTTTCACTCCGCCCGGACGCAACTTGTCAAACGACTTCGCCGCCAAAATAGCCAGCGCTTTTACCCCTGCTGGATCGGTCGGGCGGCCCGGGGTGTGGCATTCTCCCGCCGAAATCATCGACGTCACCCCGCCGTGCAGGGAACTGTCAATAAAATCACTCATTTTCTGCCGGGGCGTATAGTCCCCGATCACAGGGTGAACATGCGAATCAATCAGGCCGGGCGTCACTGTCATGCCACCCGCGTCGATTACTTTAGCGTCGGCATACTGAGCCAGCAGCTCCTTGCCGCCAACCGCATTGATCTTGCCTTCCACGCAGATCACGGTATCGCCTTTCAGAACCGGGTTTTTGACGTCCCCGGAAATCAGGGTGCCAATATTGGTGATTGCTACAACAGACATGATATTCCCTCCCTCTTCCCGGCTGGAGGAAAATCCTCTCCTCCAGCCGCACATATCTTTAGAAAAGACTTGTTTAGGATTCGGCCCAGGCCAAAGCCCTTGCCGGCGCCCGTTGCGGAAGGTTATCTGCATTCGGGCGAAAAAACGTTCTTAGTTAAGTGCCTTCTGTTTGGTCTCGTCGCCGAGAATCAGCATATCCAGGGCTACGATAATCAACACCGCCGTAAACATCATGAACACCAGCGACATCTTGTCCGGTCCGGTCATCATGGCCCCAACCACCAGCGGGGCAAGGATGCCGCCGATCCGGCCAAACGCCGCCGCCCAGCCCACACCGGTCGACCGTGCTTCGGTCGGGTACAGTTCCGGCGAATAGGTGTAAAGCACGCCCCAGGCCCCCAGGTTGAAGAAGGACATCAGGCAGCCCCACACGTAAATCTGGGCGTCGCTTGTTGCACCGCCGAACATGTAAGCCGACAGGGCGGTACCGAGAATGAAAATCGTCATCGTCGGTTTGCGGCCGATCCTGTCAACAAGTACGGACGCGACAAAGTATCCGGGTATCTGGGCCAACGTCAGCCACAGCATGAATTCGAAGGACCTGACCATATCATGACCGCTTTGCACAAGAAGAGTCGGCAGCCACAGGAAAATTCCGTAGTAGGAGAACACAATGCCAAACCACATAATCCACAGACAGACCGTCCGCTTGATATATTTTGCACCAAACAACTGGGCCACGCTGAAGGATTGACCTGCGGCTGTTTCAATTTGCGCCGCCGACGGCCGCGGGCCCGGCTCCACTCCCAGTTCTTTTTCGATGTTGCTCACCAGGGCATGGGCCTCGTCCACCCGGCCTTTTTTCATCAGAAACATGGCCGACTCAGGCACCATCTTCCACAGATAAAATACATAAAGCGCCGGGAGGGCTCCGACGTAAAACGCCAGTTGCCAACCATACTTCGGAATAACCATATAGGAAAGGACGGCAGCGACAAGCCACCCGAACGCCCAGGCGCTTTCCAGCAGGACGATCATCCGTCCCCGGTCTTTCGTGGGCGAATACTCACTCATCAGAGTGACGGCCACCGGCAACTGCCCGCCAAGGCCGAAGCCGACAATAAACCGAAAGAAGAGCAGCGACTCATAGTTCCAGGACAGGCCGCAGGCCCCTGTGCCCAGGCTGTAGAGCACCAGTGTTGCGGCAAACACTTTTTTCCGGCCGATGTAGTCGGCTATCGTACCGGCCAGCATCGCCCCTATGGCCATGCCGACAAGACCCATGCTGCCGATGAACCCGACCTGGGCCGGCGTCAATTTCCAGGCTGCCATCAGTTTCGGCAGCACAAAGGAAACAACCCCCGTATCCATCGAGTCGAAAGCCCATCCCAGGCACATAATCAATAACAACCGCCAGTGGAATTTCCCGAGCGGCAGATTGCCCAACCGTTCGCTGATTGAACCCATTAAACCATTCCTCCTTTTGATAAATAAAGATTATTCCGGGACCAGTTCCTTGTGTTCACCTCCTTGTCAGGCTGATGTTGTCAGCCGGATGCTTTTTTTCCTGCCAGTGCTGCTATTACCTTTTCAGGCGTAATCGGCAGAGAATTTATCCTGACGCCAATCGCGTCATAGACTGCGTTGGCGATGGCTGCCGCCGTGGGTATCAGGGCCGGTTCGCCGACCCCCTTGGCGCCAAATGGTCCGGACGGTTCGTTGTCTTCGACGATGATCGGGTAGATCTCCGGCACATCCATGGCCGTAGGCAGCAGATAATCAGCGAAATTCTGGTTGGAAATACGGCCCTTGGCGGTATTTACCTCTTCCAGCAGGGCGTAGCCGATCCCCATGACGCACCCGCCCTGGATCTGACCTTCCACCATCAGCGGATTGATGGCCTTGCCTACATCATGGGCCGCCACCACCCTCAGCACCTCGACTTTGCCTGTCGCGGTGTCCACCTCCACCTCAGCCACCTGGGCGGCGAAGGCGTAAGTGGCGAACGGATTGCCTTGTCCGGTTTTCATATCCAGTCCGGTGGTGTCCGGATTAAACCAGCCGTGGCCAAGGGTCAGCCGCCCTTTGCGCCGGCAGCTGCCGATGACGTCCCTGATCGACGTGGTTGTCGGCTCGCCGTCCATAACCACTTTTCCGGCTTTAAACTCGATCACCGCGCCGGGGCTTTTCAACAGCTCCCTGGCCTCGTCCTGGACTACCGTCTTCGCCTCCCGGGCCGCCAGAATGGCGGCGTTGCCTGATATATATGTCTGGCGACTGGCGGAAGTCGCGCCGCCTTCCGGTGTTACCAGCGTATCGGCCGAAGTCACCATAACCTGCTCGGCCCCGATCCCCAGCTCTTCGGCTACAATCTGCGCCAGGATGGTGTCCGAACCTTGCCCGATATCGGCGCAGCCGACCAGGAGGTTGGCCGACCCGTCGTCCAGCCATTCCACGAACGCCGACGCCGGGTTGGGAACACCGGTGTTGCCGATTCCGTACCACATCAGGCCAATGCCTGTACCGCGTTTTTTCATCTATAGCACCTCGCTCCACTTCAGCTTCTCGGCCTTCTCCACCGCTTTCTCCAGCGCCGTCGCGATACCGACGCTGTGGTCGAGCCGCTGTCCTGTGACGGTGACGCCGCCGTGGCGCAGAACATTCCTCATTCTGATTTCAAAAGGCGACAGCCCGAGCTTCTCGGCCAACACGTCCATCTGGGATTCATGGGCAAAAGCCATCTGCGGCACCCCGAAACCGCGCATCGCCCCTGCGGCCGGGTTGTTGGTGTACACCGTGTAGGAGTCAATATGGGCGTTCGGCACCTCATAAGGCCCGGTGGCGTGCACCGCCGCCCGGGTGAGAACCGCCGGTCCGTAAGACGCATAAGCCCCCGTATCGCCGATGATCGAAACCTTCACCGCCTGGAGTTTGCCGTCGGCGGTGGCGCCGCTTTTGTACTCGATGATGTAAGGATGTCTTTTCACCGAACTGACCATCGATTCTTCCCGGCTATAGACCATTTTCACCGGCCGGCCGGTCTTATAAGCCATCAGGGCGATATAACACTGCACCGAGATGTCCAGTTTGCCGCCGAAGCCCCCGCCTGTCGTCGCCTGGATAATCCGTACCCGGTTTTCCGGCAGTGCCAGATTGCGGGCCACTTCCCGGCGGTCGAAATGAACATTCTGGGTCGAAACCCAGACCGTCAACATGGTGCCGTCATAGTCGGCGACCCCGGCCTCGGGCTCGATATAGGCATGCTCCACCATTTGGGTGGTGTAGGTATTTTCCACAATAACGTCGCAGTTGGCGAAGGCTTCCTCGACATTGCCGTAGCGAATTTTCCTGACCGCCATTACATTGGCGCTGTCATGAATCTGGATCGCATCCTTGGCCATGGCTTCCCGGACATCAAACAAGGCCGGCAGTTCTTTATACTTCACCTTAATTTCTTTCAGCGCCGCGGTCGCGGCTTCTTCGCTTTCGGCAGCCACCAGGGCGATGGCATCGCCGATCCGGCGGATTTTATTTGTTACCAGCACCGGCTCGTCCTTGATCAGAATACCCACGCCGTTGCTGCCGGGTACATCCTTGGCAGTCAGCACCGCCACCACCCCGGTGGATATCAGCGCCTGGCTGATATCCACCTCTTCCACGACAGCGTGCGGCACCGTGCTCCGCAGCACCTTGCCGTAGAGCATCCCCGGCCGCACGATATCGGCGGCAAAAAGCGTCTCTCCTGTCGATTTCGGCTTGGCATCCCGTCGCAGAATGGAAACTCCGACACCCGAATGGCTCATTTCGTCTTCGCCTCCCCCGCCCCAGCCACCGAGGCTATGGCGTCGACAATCTTTGTATATCCGGTACAGCGGCAGAGATTGCCTGATATCGCCCGCTTGATCTCGCCCCGGGTCGGTTTAGGGGTTTTGTCAAGCAGAGCTTTGGCCGACAGCAGCATCCCCGGAGTGCAGAACCCGCACTGGACGGCCCCGTGATCAATGAACGCCTGCTGCAGGGCATCCAGGTTGTCGCCGCTGCCCAGCCCCTCTACCGTAATGACGCTGCAGCCGTCGACAGCCACGGCCAGCAGCAGGCATGAATTCACCGTCCTGCCGTCCACAATCACCGTACAGGCCCCGCATTCACCTACACCGCAGCCTTTTTTCGTACCGGTCAGCCCCAGATCTTCCCGCAGGAAATCCGCCAGCAACTTGTCCGGCCTCACCTTGGCACTTGTTTTCTTGCCGTTAACTACACATTCAATCTGTTGCATCATAATAGCTCCTCCATTGAAGATAAGACTATCTATTGCAAAGTTCATGCCAAATTTCCAAGAGAAAAAATACAGCGCAAAAAAGGCTTAGCGACGCCCCTTTGCGCTCGTTTCCGTCCGACCCGGTTTTTCAGCCATTTCATAAATGAAATACCCATCCCCGGCATCCTCCGTTTCGTCTTACAAACCATTTCATGTTTGAAATAGTCTATTTCAATTTTACAATTACCGACGCTTCAAAACCAGAGTAAATACCTGAAATTAATTTCACAAAGTTTCGGCAATATCATCCAACTGCTTGGCCACAGCGTTGATCTGCTGCACCGCGGCGGCCATCTGGACCATGGCGCCCGCGATCTGGCCGACCGAGTCGTGGATCTGGTTCATCTGGGTATGGCCGGAGGACCCGTCGACCTGAATGACCTTGATAATCTCCCCGATCTTCACCACCGAATCACTGCTGGTGGCCGCCAGCTTCCTGATTTCCTGCGCCACCACCGCGAAACCCCGGCCGTGTTCACCGACCCGCGCCGCTTCTATCGCCGCGTTAAGCCCCAGCAGGTTAGTCTGACCGGCGATGCTTTTAATCAGCCCAAGCACCTGATCGGTCTCGCCCATTCTGGCCTGAGCGGTTGCCACTGACTGTGCCGCCGTCTGGCTCATCGCCGAAATTTCCTCGGTCTGAGCGGCGACCTCCTCCGTCGTCGCGGCCAGGGAACTGATGCTGTCAAGCAGGTTGGTCGCCATTCTCTTCACCTGGTCCTGCCGCTCCAGGGACTGGGTAATCGCCAGTGACCCTATTACTTCGCCTGTCTCGTTGCTCACCGGAACCGCCGTGGAAGAGTAGGGCAGTCCGTAGTGGGAAGCATCAAACCGCATTTCAAACCTTTTCTCTTCGTGAACCGCCCGGTAAACACCGGTCCCCGGCTTGAGGGCAGCGTTTTGGGGCACCTTAAGGTCCAGCCGTCGTCCAGGCTTATAAAGCAGGAACCGTTCCCGGTCGGTCAGGGTAACCCCCGCGTCCGGGTCCAGCGCCTGTTGGATAATCGGCAGCGTAATCTGCAGCATGTCCAGCAATTCTTCATTTGTTATCCGGGCCCCATTTTCTTTCATCAGCAAACTTCCTCCGTCGCATTAACCGCAAGGCGGCCGGCCACATACTCCGACCCCTGCGCGGCGCTGGTGTATTTTGTACAAAACTATATTGCAATTTTTGTGCCAAAAAAAAGACAAAATACTTCATTGGTTGTAAACAGTCACTGATGCTTACATTTCAAATACCTTGGCTGTTCACATTGGTCGAGTCTCGCCTTTCAACAGCCTGGCACCATTTCATTTTTGCAATATGCCATGCTCGACCAACTTCCGCCACAGTGTTGTCGTGCTTATCCCCAGCCGTCGCGCTGCCCGGGCCCGATGCTGCTGCTCTTCCTTCAGAACCCGCAGCAAAATGCCCTTTTCCGTCTCCCGCAGCAGCCCCGCCAGGTCCACCGGCGCGTTGACGCCGATCGCCACAGGAGCGCTGCCGGCCGCCACAGGAATACCGCCGGCCGATTCGGCCTCAAACTGGGACGGCAGATGCCAGCGTTCCAGCACCTGTTCGCCAGGCTGCACCAGATTCAGCGAACTTTCGATGCAGTTTTGCAGTTCCCGCACATTGCCAGGCCAGCCGTATTTCTGAAAAATGTCGATCACAGCAAGCGAAACGTCGACAACCATTTTCCCAAGGGTGTGGTTAAACTTTTCAATAAAAAATTTGGTCAGGGAAGGAATATCCTCTTGTCGCTCCCGCAAGGGCGGAACTTTTAGCTCCACGACGTTCAGACGGTAAAACAGATCTTCCCGGAACCGCTTTTCGGCGACCATTTGCCGCAAATTCTTGTTGGTGGCGGAAATAATCCGGACATTGACCCGGATCGGCTTAGTACTGCCTATCCGCGTAACCTCCTGCTCCTGGATGACCCGCAGCAGCTTGGCCTGCAGTTCCCACTCCATTTCGCTGATCTCGTCAAAAAAAACCGTGCCGTCGTTGGCTGCTTCGAAGATGCCCTGACTGCCGCCCTTTTTGGCTCCGGTAAACGATCCTTCCACATGACCGAACAGATTGCTTTCGATCAGGGTCGCCGGAATCGCCCCGCAGTTAACGGCGATGAAGGGCCGCTCCCGACGGCTGCTGGCATTGTGGATGGCCTGGGCGAAGAGTTCCTTCCCGGTGCCGGTTTCACCGTAAATAAGCACCGACGATATCCCCTGGGCAAGGTAGCCGGCTACTGTCTTGACCTTTTGAATGCTTTCGCTCTGCCCCAGAATATCGTCGAAATTGTACCTGGCGTACTGAAATTTTTTGACTTCCTCGATGAGTTTCTGCCGCTGCGACACCACCTGCTCGTTGTTAAACCCGAGGCCGTAGCTCTCGGTAATCGGCACGCGAACCGCAGTTGCCCCAGGAACCGACATCGACTTGCCGATGACCGGCTGCTGGGTAAGCATCGCCTGATGGGCCGCCTTGGATACCTTGCCGATATAATGCTCGTTCTTCCGGCCCAGCGGATCAACGCTTTCCAGCCGGCAGCCCTCCCGGTCGAACAGCACCGCTTCCCCGCCGGCAACCCGGGCGATAAGCGGCAGGGCCTGGGACAGCGAGTCCCACAGCTTTTTGTCCCGCTCTACCCGTTCGACATTGCTGCCGCTGAGCACATAATCCCCGATGGGAAGAGCCCAAGCCTCAGCCTCCGGTTCAAGGCCGGACCGTCCGATGAGCGGGGCCTGTTTGACGGCGGCCTCCCGGGCCAGCGCATAGGTCACCCCACGCAGTTCTTTGAGTTCCCGTCCGTGGGAATCCACAGTTCTCAGCCGTCTGCCTTCCCGGTCGGTGACGGTGGCGAAACCGCCCGAGATTCTGCCGACATGCGTTAAAATTTCATACAGTTGACGCGCCAAAACGCGATTCGGCCCCATTTCCGGTTTTGCCATTCCCAGTTCCTCCGCCAGTCACTCTTTGGCTTGCCGCAAACTCCCGCGGCCACAATAGTATCAATTGCAATATTAGTCCCGGGAGTCAAAATATCCTTCAAAAATTTTCGCCCAGGCGGTTCTTGTCGAAAAAAGAAAGACGCAGCAGGCATATCCGCGCCCCGCTGCGTCTGACAGGTATAGCACTTCGATTACTTTTGTTCTTTCTCCTCTAAATGGTTTTATTGCTCCTCAGTGCGGCAATCTCTCCATCCGCCATACCCAGCAGCGATTTCAGCACCTCTTCGGTGTTCTGCCCCAGCTGGGGTGCCGGCTCGGCGTTGATTACCGAGGTCCCGGAAAAACGCATCGGCGTGGCTGGCAGCTTGACCGGGCCGACCAGCGGATCATTTACTTCCACGATCATGTCCCGCATCAACAGCTGCGGATCCTGCACCAGCTGCTCAATGTTCTGCACCGGCGCCGACGGCACCTCATACTCTTCAAGGATGGCCAGCGGCGTCTTCACCTCCGGATAACTCTTCAGCCAGCCTTCGATCGCGCCGATCACGTCATCCAGGTGTTTGGCCCTGGTTCCGGCGTCGCAGTAACGGGGATCGTCGATCATCTCCTTGCGGTTCATGGCGGTGCACAGCCGCGACCAAATGCCGGGATTCAACGCCCCGAGAACGACATAGTTTTCCCGGCCGGCGTCAAACACCCCGTAGGGAGCCATTGTCGCGTGGTGCCGCCCGCTGCGGTGCGGTTTGTCCTTCCCGTCCGACATGGTGTAGCGGGGAATGGCCGTTTCCAGGATGGCGGTCAGGCAGTCCCGCAGCGAAATGTCGATATACTGACCCGTTCCGGTCTTTTCCCGGTAATAAAGCGCCGCCATGATCGCGCCCAGAGCGTGGGCGCTGGCGTTTACGTCGCCGATGGATGTGCCTGAGCGCGTCGGCGTCCTGTCGGCGTCGCCGCTCATCCACATCAGGCCGCTCATCGCCTGGGCGACAATGTCGTAGCCCACCCGGCCGGAGTACGGCCCCTCCTGCCCGAAGGTTGAAATCGAGCACATGATGATATCCGGTTTTACCTTTTTAAACTCATCGTAGGTGAATCCCAGCGACTTCATGACCCCTGGCTTGAAATTCTCGGTGATGATATCCGACTTGGCCGCAAGCTCCATGACAATTTTTTTGGCGGCCGGATCCTTCAGATTCAGCGTCATCGATTTCTTGCCCCGGTTGAGCATCAGATAGTAACCGCTCTGCCCGTTGTAGAACGGGGGCAGCAGCCTCTCGTCGGCTCCTTTTCCCGGCTGCTCGATCTTGATCACTTCCGCCCCCATGTCCCGCATCATCTGGGTCAGGTAGGGCCCTGCCAGCACCCGGGTAAAGTCCAGCACCCGAATGCCCTCAAGATTTCTTGCCGTCACTTTTTCTCACACTCCCGTAACGCTCTCAGTATTCTCGGCAGCAGTTCATTTTCCGCGACAGGCCAATAGTCGACGCAGTCGCCGGCCACAACCACCTGCGGCCCCAAAAAGGAAGGCCGGCTGCTACAGCCGACCGGACAGGCGTTCAAGATCAGCAAAACCTCATAATCCGGTTGTTCCCAGTGCACGAATTCCAGGTCCGGGGCCTTGGCGCCCAGTTCCTGAAGCACAGCCGGCGTATCAATATAGGGATTGCAATTGCCGCAAAACTTAACCCCGACTTTCATACATCTTCCGTCTATTTTCCCTTGGCCGCCGCCGCCTGCTCGGCCGCCTTGGCCGGCGAGGGCTTGACCCCGGCGATATGCAGGGCCAGTTTCTTTTTGTTTTCAAGGTTGGAAAGCTTGGAATACATTACTTTCTGGGCCTGGGGCGAGCCTGCGCCATGCATGCTTTCCACCAGGGCCGTCCCGCCGGTCATGTTTTCGATGAGCCGGGCGATTCTCAGCCGGTCTTCGGTGGAAACCGTCGCTACTCCCTTGAAATACTTTTCGACATACTTGCCAATATCAGGGTTGTTCAGATCGGACTCCGACGGCAGTGTCGCCGTGAGACCGCCGCCGACATCCTGGGCCAGCCGATCGATATCGTAGATCAGGCGGGTTACGTTATGTTTACCGACATTCGCCAGCAGCGGATCGACGAAGTAGGCGCCGGAAGCGGTGGGTTTCCCTTCGGCCGAGCAGGCGATGGAGCAGGCATACAGCGTCTCGGTCAAATGGATCATTTCGTTGATTTTCTCTTTTACGTGAGCGGCCTTGCCGTAGCCGCTAATGTCAGCCATGACCGCGGCGGCCCCGATGACGACGTCGGACACGCCGCCCTTGCAGCCGCCGTAGTTCTGGCGGTGATAACAGGCGAAGCGTTCCACCAGCATCCCCGAAAACTCGACTTCGCCGCACATGAAGACCCGCTCCCACGGCACGAAAACATTCTCAAGGACCGTCAGGCATTCACCGCCGACGATGCCGTACCTGGCGTTGCCCTGGTCGATTTCTCCCTCGCACTTGCGGTCGTCATTGGTCTGGCGGCCGAAGATGTGCAGCACTCCCGGGGCATCGACGGGAATGGCGCAGGAAACCGCGTAGTCCTTGTCTTCTTCCGACATGCCCATGGTCGGCATGATCAGCATCTCGTGGGAATTGACCATCCCGGTCATGTGGGCTTTGGCGCCCCGGATCACGATACCCTTGTCGTTTTTCTCGACAATATGCACGAACATGTCCGGGTCGGCCTGCTGCCCCGGCCGCAGACTCCGGTCGCCCTTGGGGTCGGTCATCGCCCCGGCCACCATGATGTCGCTCTCCTGCACATACTCAATGAATTTTTTCAGTCTTGCATGATACGGCGTTCCGAGCTTGGCGTCCATCTCAAAGGTAGTGGTGTACAGCGCGTTCATCGCGTCAAAGCCCACGCAGCGCTGGTAACAGGTGCCTGTTTTCTGCGAGATCATCCGCAGCATCTTCACCTTTTTGAGCAGATCATCAATACTTTGATGAATATGGGTGAACCGGTTGATCTTTTTCCCGGTCAGGTGGGATTTGACGGTCATCAGGTCTTCGTAGACCGGATCGTGGGCCAGATCGAAGGTCAGCGCGGCAGAGTTGACATGGCCGCGAATGAAGGGATGGTCCACAACCTCAGCGCTGTTGAGCAGTTGGCCTTTGACATAAACTTTGATGTTGCGCAGACGCAAACTGTCGATATATTCTTTTCCTGTTCGCATGATGTATCACCCTTTCAGTATATTTCCTGCAATTTTTAACCAGGTCAAATACGCTAACCCGCGGCGCGGGAAACGCTTGGCCCGGCAGCGGCATCCTGATGAAGCGGCTGATCCGGCTTGACGAAAAACCACAGTACGGCTCCCAGGGCGATGACCACCGAAGTCAGGCTGAGGGCCGTCTGCCAGCCGAAGGATTTGACCAGCAGGGCGGTCACCGTCGGCGCCAAAAAACCGCCGACATTGGCCCAGGTGTTCATCCAGGCCACCACCGAACCGCCGAACTTCTGTCCCAGGTCCTGGCAGGAGGCCCAAGAGGCCGTGTAGGTCAATCCGAGAAACCCCAAGGAGCAGGACAGCCACAGGATATTTTCGGTCGGCGTTGTGGCGTTTGCCCCTTTGTACAGCCCGATCCCGCAGAGAATCAGGCCGATGACGGCGATAACCGATCTGGCGTAAAACTTGGAATAACCCTGTTTCAGCATCCTGTCGCTGACAATCCCGCTCGACACCAGCGCAACGCAGATGGCGATCCAGGGATAGGCGGCGGCGATACCCATCGCGGCCAGGCTGAGTCCCCTGGCTTCCAGGAGATAGATCGGCAGCCAGGACAGGAAGACGTACATAATGTAATTCACGGTACAGTACTGCAGCCCGATGGCCCAAAACTGGGGCGAAAGCAAAAAGCGTCTCCAGGGAGCGGCTTCGTGCCTGGAATCAGCCTCGGCCTGAGCGGCGGTGGTCTGGGTGATATGCAGCACTTCGGCCTGATTGACCTTGGGATGGGAATGCGGATGGTCGCGGGAGCAGGCGTACCAAACCGCCGTCATGACGATCCCGGCCACCCCGTAAGCATAAAACACCGCCGGCCAGCCCCACTGGGTCATGATCCACACCGTCAGCGGCGGTCCCAGCGCCGGGCCGATAAAAGCGCCCGAAACCATGATCGAGCTGGAAAGCGCCTTTTCTTCCTTGCTGAACCATTTTGCCAAAAACGAGCCGTTATTGGGAAACAGAGGTCCTTCCCCCGCCCCGAACAGGAACCGTACCGCCAAAAAGCTGTAAAAGCCCCGGGCCATCGGCGTCAGGAAGGTGAAGATCGACCAGAAAAACATCGCTATGGAGCCGGTGAAGCGCAGACCCCACCGCTCCGACATCAGCCCGCCGGGTATTTGCATGCAGGTATAGGCCAGGAAAAACGCCGACATGGTCACACCCAGCTGAACCTTGTCAAAGCCGAAGTCCTTCATGATGAGCGGGCCGCAGATGGATAGGTTGACTCGGTCGAGATAAGCGACTAGGCAAGTGAGATAGACTAAGGATAAAAGAAACCACCGGATCCTGGTTGGCCTTTCCCCAAAACTAGTCATACGCCCTCCTCAATACGATTCTTCCTTGCTGCGTATTAGAGAAGATCACCTAGACCGAAGACTTTCCCACCCCCTCCCGGCTAACCGCTTACCGATTTGTTCACTTTGCGGCCCAGCCGCCGTCCACCAGCAGCGTGTGCCCAGTAACATAGTTGGACCAGTCGGATGCCAGGAATACTACCGGCCCGGCCAGGTCCTCCATCTCTCCGAGCCGTCCCAGCGGCGTGGCGCTGAGGATAGAGTCCAGGCGCTCCTTGTCATTGAGCCAGCCGGCGGTCATCGGTGTACGGATATAAGCCGGGCCGATGCAGTTGACGTTGATGTTGTACTGAGCCCACTCCAGAGCCAGCACCTTGGTCAGCTGGACAATCCCGCCCTTGCTGGAGCAGTACGCCGCCAGTCCCCAGGAGGTACCAACCACGCCGAAGATCGACGCGATGTTGATGATTTTGCCGCTCTTTTGCTTAATCATCTGCCGCCCCACTGCCTGGGCCACCAGGAAAATACCCTTCAAATTGGTGTCGACTACCTTGTCCCAGTCTGCTTCGGCGATTTCGGTCACCGGCTTTCGGATGTTCATCCCGGCGTTGTTCAGGAGAATGTCAATCTTGCCAAAAGCGGCTACCGCCTTTTCGACCATCTCACCGACTTGGGCCGGCGCCGTGACGTCACAGGAGAGGGCGATGGACTTGCGGCCCATATCGCGCAGTTGCTGGGCAGCTGCTTCTCCCTCGGCCAAATTACGGCTGACAATCACGACATCAGCCCCGGCGTGGGCAAGAGCCTGAGCCATTCCGAACCCGATTCCCTTGCTTCCGCCTGTTACAACTGCGCTTTTTCCCGTTAGATCTGCACTGGGGAAATTCATACACTGGTCACCTCCGTATAAACTAGTCCGCCCCGCCTGCCTTGACCGCCGGCGGCGCTTCGTCGGCCACGCTGATTGCATAGGTTTCTTCCTTCAGCAAAAAGGTGGCGACAGCTGCCAGAGCCGAGCAGGTGGCGAACATAAGGAAAACTTTGTCATAGGATATCCCGGTTGCGGTTTTCTCCACAAGATAGCCGGCAATCAGCGGCGACAGGAAGGCGCCCATCTGGCCGATGCCATTGGTCAGACCGACGGCCGACCCCACAACCTCTTTAGGATACCGTATCTGGGGATAAGCGTAAATCACGCCCCAGACCAGGTTTACAAAGAAGCCGTTCAGAATCAGCATCGCGATCAGCGTTCCGGTGTTTCCTTTGGGAATCTGACCCAGATAAATCAGGATAGGAATAGCCACCAAAAAAGATATCAAAGCCACCGGCTTGGTTCTGTGAAATACCTTGTCCATGAGCGTCCCACCCAGCATGGTGGAGAAGAAGGCCACGGCGTAGGGCAGGGCAGAAAGCAGGCCCATTGTTTTAAGGTCCAGGCCATGCTGCTCGTAGAGGAAGGACGAAATCCACGCCGTGCTCCCCCAGTATACGGCCAGCAGGAAAAACAACTGGGCCGTATACAGCCATAGGTTGACATCCTTGATAATAACTCCGATCCCAAGTTTTTTGACCGAAGTCTCCTCGGATATCAAGCCGGCCTTGATATGATCGTATTCCTCCTGGGAAAGCCGGCCGCGCTTTAGCATATCCTCCGGTTTGTCGCTGACAAAATAGTAAAGCATAAAGATCCCGAACAGTCCCGGTATTGCCAGCCAGTAAAAGACCGTCCGCCAGTCGTTGCCCATCGCCGCCGCTACATTAGTGATAACGATCGGGATGACCGCCGGCGCGAAGGCCCAGGTCGTGGAAAAGAAGGCTGTCGCCCGTCCTTTTTCGCTTTTCGGGAACCAGTCGGCGATGGTCCGGTTGGCTGGGGAGAAATGGTGGCCTTCGCCCAGTCCCAGCCCGAGCCGCAGCAGGACGAACTGGGTGAAGGTCCGTACGATGCCGGTCAGGAAAGTCACCACCGTGAACACAGTGATAGCGATGGCCATAACTTTGCGCGAGCCGAATTTATCGGCAAGATAGCCGGCACTCACCTGGGCGCAGGCGTAGGCAAAGAAAAATATCGAAGCCGCGAAACCGATTTCTTGATGCGATAAGTCCAGATCTTTCCTGATCAGGGGCAAAAAGGTCAGTACACTGATACGGTCGAAATAATTGATTACATAGAGCAGCCACAGCATGATCAGGATGACGTGCCGATAACCCCAAAGCTTCTTCGTCGCTCCCTGAACCGAGTTCATAACATTCCCCTCTCTTCTTATGCTTCCGCCAAATCTTCCTTGGCCCTATTTATAGATGCAAGTATCGTTCCAAAGCCGAATATTCGTAATATTCATATATAAAAGCCTAAAACAAAGGCGCAACTGGTGAAAATAATCACCAGTTGCGCCGCTATTTCGAGCTACAAACATGAATTAAGAAGGTTTGGGAAAAAAATCACCAACGGTGAAAATAATCACCGCTTTTCATTCCAGTTGGAATAGAGCTTGATGCCGTAGCGGGCTGCCTTTTTGACCACGGTGGAGTGGTCCACCGCCAGTTTCTCCGCCGCCTTGCGGGTGCTTTTGTATTTTTCCAGGGCCCGCCGCAAAAATTCCCGCTCAAACTCTTCCCTGGCTTCCCGGAAAGTAAGCGGCTCGACGCCGGCCTGTTCCCCGAAACGCCGCATTTCTTCAGGCACATGCTCGAGGGTAATCTCATCACTGTCGGCGATGACCAGCAGCCGTTCCACCAGGTTTTCCAGTTCCCGCACATTGCCTGGCCACTGATAGGCGATAAAAAAGCGATACAGTTCCCCGGTCAGCTTGCGGCGGATACCGTGTTTTTCGCTGTATTTTTTCAGAAAATGATTGGCCAGCGGAATGATATCCTCCGGCCGCTCCCGCAGCGGCGGAATGTGAAGTTTGAGGACATTCAGCCGGTAAAACAGATCTGAGCGGAACTGTTTTCCTTTCACCATTTCCTCCAGGGCGCGGTTGGTCGCGGCGATGATTCTCACATCCACCTTGATCAGACTGTTGCCGCCGACCCGGTAAAACTCTTTCTGCTGAACCACCCTGAGCAGTTTCACCTGCAGCGACAGGGACAGTTCGCCGATTTCATCCAGCAGGATAGTACCGCCGTCAGCCATCTCAAACAGCCCCAGCTGACCACCTTTTTTGGCGCCAGTATAAGCCCCGCCTTCGTAGCCGAACAGCTCCGCCTCCAGCAGCGTCTCCGGAATGGCGCCGCAGTTGATCTTGAGAAAGGGTGAACCTTTGCGGGTGCTGTTCTTGTAGATCAGATCCGCCACCACCTCCTTGCCCACCCCGGATTCCCCGGTGATGAGCAGCGGCGCGTCCACCTTGGCAAATTTCAGCGCGCTCAGCAGCAGCTTCTGCATACCTGGGCTCCGGTAGATCAGGGCGCCGGTGCGAAGCTGTTCCTCGGTAAGGGTTTCCACGATCTGAGAGTACTGGTCCAGCTTCTTCTGCGACTCTGCCAACTGTTCCTTCAGACTGTTGATTTCGGTCATGTCCCGGACGTTGGTCACCACCCGGAAGATCTCGCCCTGATCGCCGTAGATCGGACTGCCGGTAATAATGCTGTGCCTGCCGGTCCTGAACACCTGGCTGAAAGTCGTCGGTTTGCCGGTGTTGAGCACCCTGAGGGTCGCCGAATCGGAGACAATTTTTCGCTCGATAAGCTCGTTCATCGTCAGGCCGACGATTTCGCTTGTCGGTATGCCGGTGATCCGCTCGTAGCTGTGATTGATTCGGATCAGCCGGCCCTGATTGTCGGCAACGACGATCCCGTCATGGGAAGATTCAAAGATCGCTTCCAGTTCTTTATTGCTTTCGGCCAGCCGGCCGATTACCTCGTCTTGCGGCTCCTGACGGCAGAGCACGCCAAGATAACCGTTCATCGCCGGCAGGACATACGGGAAAATCAGCACCACGCCATGCTTGGTATGAAAAGTGGCGTAATGGCTGCTCAAAATTTTTTTCCCGCCGAGAGCCCGGTCCAGCAGCTTTCCGTTGCGCAGCTTCGCCGGAGCCGCGGGATCGACCCAGACGACCTTCAGCTCCTCGTCGCAGATAAAAAATGTAAAGTCTTCTTGATCAGAGGCCTGACTCATCCCATTCACCTTCAAAGCCCTTTTCTGAGTTAATTCGCATCATTCCCGCCAACTCCTGCTTGACCGCCGCCCGGACAGGCCTGGAACAAGCTGACAAGCCCTGGGGCTTGTTTGAGAAACCTATTCATCCGCCCTGGAAGAGATTTCCCCAGCGGGCTTCGCCCGAAAATCACGGATAAGCAAAAACTAGAGACTCGGGGTTCCCCGAGTCTCTAGTTTCTAATATTCCCAGCCGCCGGCTTCTCTGTCACCGGCGGCGCAGGATTCATCCGCAGAGGACCAAGACTTAAAACAAGTTGCCCTTGGCGTCGAACACCAGCTTATACGGCTCGCTCACGACTTCCAGCTGAGGATGGTCTTCCACATAAGCCCGCAGGACTGTTGAAACTTCAAGCTCAGCCAAATCGTTGGTATTCTTCATTCTGAGCAGTGTGACATTCTCTTTGTCCAGGCGATTGCTGGACTTGATGCAGGCCTGAACGGCCTGTTTGTCGCTTTTCAGCACCATCGGAATTTTTACGGTCAGCGGCACCGTCGAAGTCAGCGAATTGGGGTAGGTCTGCTCGAACGAGAACTTGTCGAAAGCCCGCTTGGTGGTGAAGTCGGCCATGCCGAGGCCGTTGCCGTTGCCGTGGGACACGTCGGTGATGTCCAGCACCGCCACCCGCTTGACATCAGGCCCGCCGCTGGCAGCGGTGGAGTTGTAGCGGCCGATGACGTTGGTGTCGAAGCCGGTGCCGCTGATGTTCTTGCCGATCTCGTCGATGATGATGGCATCCAGCTTGACAAAATGGATCCGGGGCGAAAGCCGCTTGGCTTCTTCCTGTAAAGCCGGCTCCAGGCTGGCAATTTCCTGATTGTCCAGCAGCTCGATCCGGCAGCTTTCATGAAAAGGGTTTTCCAGCACGCCGACCCCCAGCAGGATGTTCGCCTTGGCCAGCGAAACCTCGGCCATCAGCGGGACATTGGCCGCCATACTGTCAAAACCGAGCTCATGGCAAAAATCGGCGCCTTTTTGTTTGCCAAGGCCGATGGTGATCATTTTCTGCAGGCCGCTTTCGATCGGGCCGCGAAAACTGGTATGGGGCTTGATCCGGTTGGCGACAATCGTCCAGTCGGCCGCATGGGCATTCCGGTCGAAATACACCGGAAGGCCGTTGCTTGATGTCCCGACCTGAACCGGGTCCATGTCCGACTTGATCGGCGCGCCGATATAAGCCTCGGTGTAGCCCATACCGATGATCATATCCCGCTGCCCCTCGGCGGTGGCCCCGCCGTGGCTGCCCATCGCCGGCACCATGAACGGCACGCCGCCGCGCCTTTTCACTTCCTCCACCAACGTCTTGATCAGCAGCGGCATATTGGTGATCCCGCGGCTGCCTATCGTGATCGCCACTGTCTGGCCCGGCCTGATGTTCTCCAGCGCCGTTTTGGCCTGCAGTTTGGCTTTCAGTTCGGCCACGACATCGGCGATCACCGGCCGTTCAAACTTTTGCCGGATCCGGATTACCTCGGGGATAGCGATGGGATCAAGCAGTCTGTCTATCGCACTCATACACTCACTCCATTCCCTGGCGGAATCCGCCAGTCATACCTCACGGTCACCTGTTTGGGGCTGCAGGTTCCGCTGGTGCGACGCAGCTTGGCCTTTTGCAACAGTCTTTCTTGCTTATAGCGGAAGTCCCAGGCTGCGCATCCAGGTCAGCATCTTCTCTTCCTGACCGGGGTTCAGGGCCAGCGGTGCCGTCACGGTGGGGCCGCAGATACCCATCTTGTTCAGGCCGAATTTGATTACCGCGGCGTTGGCGCCGAAGGTGCCGATCAGCGGAATCAGCGACGCCTGCTTCTGCAGCTTGATGGCGGCAGGCAAATCGCCCTTCATGTAGGCGTTGTAAACGTCGGCGCACAGTTTGGGAGCCAGGCTGCAGCCGGCGAAAATGCCGCCCTTGGCGCCCAGCTGGTAAGTACCGACACCCAGAGCCGGGTTGCCGAGCATCACGGCGAAGTCCTGATCGGCCGTCACCTGGATAAAGCGCTGGGTTCCCCAGTAATCGCCGGCGCTGTCCTTCACGCCGATGATATTGGGATGGGCTGCCAGTTTGGCCATGGTGTCGGGGGTCATGGCGATCTTGGTCATCTGGGGGAAATTATACATCACCACAGGCAGGGTCGATGCGTCGGCTATCGTGGTGAAATGCCGAATCACCGCAGCCTGGTCCAGCGGGAAATAGTAAGGCAGAGCCACCAGTACGCCGTCAGCCTTGGTCGTGGCGGCGTGTTTCACCTGAGCCAGAGTCCTTGCCGTGCCTGGTTCGCCGCAGCCAACGAGCACCGGGACCTTCCCGGCCACCTCTTCCAGAACCGCCTCAATGGCATCGGCCCGCATCTGCTCGTTCATCGCCGGAAATTCGCCGGTGCTTCCCATCACCACCACACCGTGCACGCCGCCGTCCAGACAGTAGCGGGTAACTTTACGCATACCGGCCTTGTCGACTTTCTCATCCGGAGTCAACGCCGTCACGAGGGCAGGATAAACGCCTTTTAATTCCATAATCTTCAGCCTCCTGTTAATTTAACTTTTTTCCTATTCGCCGCAAAGCAAATACACGTTGACAAAATAGTCTGTCAATGCTATGTTAATACAAATTCACTTATTAGTAAAATGATCTATTTCGATGATACTTATAACTATCTTCGATAAGTCGGAGGTCGACCATGTACAACAGCGGTCTCGAAGCCTTTGTGGCTGTCGCCAGAACCCTCAACGTGAGCCGGGCCGCCCAGCAGCTCAACCTGGCCCAGTCGACGGTAAGCAAAAGACTGAACGATCTGGAGCGCGAGCTGGGAACCTTGCTGATCGAACGGGGCCAGGGAGCTAAATCCCTTCGCCTGACCCCCGAGGGGGAAGAATTTCTCGACATCGCCCTGCGCTGGAACTCGCTCTGGAATCAGGCCCAGAGCCTCAAAGCGGAAAACCGCAAGCTCTCCCTGACCATCGGCACCCTCGACAGCCTGAACTACGCTCTCTTTCCGCCGCTATACCAGGCCCTCAGCCAGCACCAGCCGAAAATACGCCTGCGGATCATCACTTCCCATTCGCCGGAAATCTATGATCTCATCGACCGCCGCCAGATCGATGTCGGCTTTTCCCTGGTCGAGCGGACTCATCCGACCCTTACGGTGGAAAAATGCTACAGCGAGCCGATGGTCGTCCTGCGCACAAGCTCGACCAGCCGCCCCGACTCCGGCATCGTCCACCTGCACGACCTGGATTCCCGCCATGAACTTTATGTGTCCTCCGGCATCAGTTACCAGATCTGGCACGACCAGCGGCGGGACCCCCTGTTCACCGACAGCATCCGCCTGGATTCCGCCCAACTGGTCTTCTCCTTCCTCTGCGACGAACAGCAATGGGCCATCGTGCCTCTGTCAGTGGCCCGGATGGCCAAAAGCCGCGGCAACTTCAGCCTCTTCTACCTGTCCGACCCTCCCCCGGAGCGGATCTGTTACAAAATCACCCACAAGTACCCCAAGGCCAGCACCGTGGCCAGTCTCGAACTTCTCGACAAGTACCTGACCCTCTGCCTGCCCGGAAGTCCGGGGCGTGAGAGGCATACCCTTTAACGGTTGTACTGCCAGCACCGCGCGGCCGCAAAGTCATAGCCTGTTGGAAGCATGCCCTGGAGTTTTTCTGCAAATACATTGGCGGCGAAATTTCCTGCCCTCTTCCCCATTTTGTCCACAAACCAAAAGAAGCGGCCTCGCCGCTTCTTTTTCTTATCATGCTTCTCTGTCGATTTTCTGGATGCCTTCATGCAGGCATCGGCAGATAACGTCATTGCCGGCGATGATTGAAATTCCGCGATCCTCGCGAAAGTTTA
>JARLHY010000125.1 GCA_031292015.1 Negativicutes bacterium
ATGACATGCGGGAAGGGATTTCCGCAGCGGGACTCTTATCCCCAGCCGTCGGCAGCTTTGCTGCCGGTAACGGCGTAGGATATCGTCCGTAGCGGAGGAGTTCCCCTCCCGGTTCCTTCTAATAGCGCAAAAATAGGATTGTCCTCACCCCGAAAAGCCCGGCGGAAAGCTTAACACTTTCAGCCGGACCTTTCGCTTTTGCTTAGAACTTGTAGTTCATGCCGAAACCGATGCCGCTGAGCGAGAGGTCCACGGCGCTGCCAAAGCTATAATCATGATGCTTATAGCTGACATCGAGACTGACATTCTTTGAAAGCTCATCAGTAACCCCGACCTGCCATTCGTTCTCATACGAAGTCTGTTTGTAAGCGGCATGGCCGGTCAGCTTGTCGCCGAGCGGCGTGGCGGCGTTTACCCCCCAGAGAAACTGACCTTTGGACAGACCTGTCGAGAACCCGTTGTAGCCGACGGTGGCGTCATAGTCGCGGCTGCCGGCGATCAGGCTGAAGGTATTGTCGATCTTGTACTGGGCATAGATGTCGGTGGTTTTAACATCAGCCGATAACCCGCCGCTGTTTACGGCATTCAGCTTGGTGCTTTCCCCGCCGACGGTAATCTTGTTCGTCAGCCCATGCTCAAGATGATAACTCTGGGCGCTGGTACCGCTCAGGTCCGCCGTCAATCCCAAAACACTGATGGAAGGCTTGAGATTGGCTACATCGAAGCCGAGTGACGTTTCACCTTGTTGCAAAGGTACGGCAGGAGATGCAAACGCGACACCCGATATCAGCATAGCCGCTATCAATCCGGTAAGAATCTTGTTTTGCACGCCTGTTCCTTCTTTCTTTGTATTAGTCTAGGTTACATAATAAGTATACTCCGAATGCCTGACCCGTCAATGGTAACTCTAACCTGCCTTGCTGCTCCGCGGCGGCCTGAGTCCGCCGTTGCTGTCCACTGGTAGACGAAGCTAAATGAAAGGCAAAAGCCGGGAACAGGTCTGCAACCTGTCCCCGGCTTTTGCCTTTCGGAATCCCTTACCGTTCGTCGGAGCGACTCCCCCGCCGCCCGGTGATATCCCGGATGATCATGCTGGTATAAACTTCGCCGGTGCTTGTCTGAAATATATTGGAGGACACCTCGCCAAAAAATTTTGATCCATCCCTGCGGACAAACCTCAATTCGGCGATGCCAAATCCATTCTTGCTGCGCTCTTCCAGCGCGGCTGAAAGATGCGGGTCGGTCTCATCGACAACCCTTCTGCCGCGAACAAGCAATTCCTCCCGCGACATACCGAACATACGGCAAGCGGCGGGATTAGCGTCAAGAACCTTGCCGCTTGGAGTGGTGAGCAATATGGCGTCGACAGAGTGAGCAAAAACCGCTAGAAAATTCAGGCGGTTGATGCTGATATCGAAGGCCTGATTGCCAATAAGTTGGCCTATCCCTTCCGACTTATTCATCAGTTCCAGTTCAGTCAGCTTGGTGTTGGTGATATTCCAGGAGATGGCCATGACGGCTTCAACGATACCGTTGTCGCTGAACAGCGGTGTTAAGTAGTAATCATAGAAATCAAGTCCGTCGATGGAAGGAAACATTGTTTCCGTATGGATTGGATTGCCGGTGGCAAAAACCGTCCGGACATTCCGTTCGAAGTCTGCCATGACTTCCGCCGGCAAGCCCAGCTCCCGCCAGTGTTTGCCAGTAAAATCAGCGACAGTCAATCCTATCCGCTGGGTTCCCGCGGCGCTGGCCAGCAGGAAGCGGCATTCCGCGTCATAAACATAGACCCGGTGAAATGTGGCGCGAAAATCAGGGACAAGCTTCCTGTATCCCTCGATAGCTTTTTCCAGTTTATCTTCGGCATCGCGCAGATCCCTGATATAGCTCTGGACATCCCCGACATGAAATTCATCGGCGCGCTCGCCGAGCAGGGCCGATACCGTGGTCTTGAGACTCCTGGCCAATTTGCTGGCGACGACAATCGTCGGATTCGTCTCATCCCGCTCAATCTTCGACAACATCGATAGACTGATCCCGGCTTTGGTCGCCAGTTCCTCCCGCGACATTTTCAGACTGATTCTTTTTTCGGCGAGATTTTTGCCGAAGGACAGACCATTGCGCTCCATGCCGAAGCCTCCGTGTGCGGATATTTCGTGTCGTTGATCGGACATGAGTCCTATTCACATTGTAAAATACCGGAAAATTTAAGCAAAGTAAAATACATTGCCAGCAAGTGAAACAGGAAATTAATATGCGTAAGCCACAATATTTGTCATATCTGAGAAGGAATTGTCACAGTGATTGTATAATATATTATATCATACTAGTAATATTTTGATTATCCCTTGTCTGCTGATTGCAGGAAAATGAATGCCAATCTGACAGTGGTACTACTTTACGAACAGGAGTTGTAAGATGAAATCGACAGGTATTGTAAGAAAGACGGACGAACTGGGCAGAATCGTATTGCCGATCGAGTTGCGCCGGAGCCTGGATATCGAATATAAGGATGGTCTGGAAATCTTTGTCGAAGAAGACCGTATCATTCTGAGAAAATACCAGCCAGCCTGTGTATTCTGCGGCAGCGGAAAAGACGTGGACCAGTTTAAAGGGAAGCATATCTGTAAAGAGTGCCAGGAAACCATGAATCAGTCATAGTGCCGCTTCGCAAAAACCGCCTTACAGGGTGGTTTTTTTTTAATTATCGGTGTTGGCCGGAAAAATATTTATGTTTTCCAAATCAAGAACTCCTGGTATACTGTTATTGTGGGCCGGCATGGTCCCTTGACCGACTTCCGGCGAGTTGGTTAATGGGGCCATGCTCGTCCCTACGGCGTTTTTATACAACGATGTGTCAAAGTAGCTGCCGGGAACCTTTTTCCGGGACCCTCGGTGCCACTAGGTGATGACAGCGCCGTAATGAGCTGACTTTACCAACCTGGCATAGGTAGCTAAATAACCGTCTTTGATCTTCGGTTCCGGTCTCGTCCATGCGCTCAGCCGCTTTTCGATCTCGGCCTGCGGTATGTCGAGCTGCAGCTTGCGATTGGCTATATCGATAATGATAGGGTCTCCGTCTTGGACCACCGCGATGGCTCCCCCGTACGCCGCTTCAGGCGAAACATGTCCTGCGAAACCGCCCCGGTTCGAGCCCGAAAATCTGCCGTCAGTGATGAGGAAAACGGACTCTGCAAGGCCATAGCCGTCAAGAAGTTCCAGCGGAGTGTACATTTCCCGCATGCCAGGCCCGCCTTTAGGGCCTTCATAACGGACAACAACGATGTCATTGGGGACGATCCTTTCAGAATAAATTGCGTCAACGAATTCTTTTTCGCTGTCAAACACCTTGGCCGCTCCCCGAAGATACAGGCGGTCCGGCTTCATCGCCGCCGGTTTGCAAACCGCCGAATCTGCCGCCAGATTACCTTTCAGAATGGCGATTCCGCCATTGGGAAGAAAAGGATGATCCAGGTTGCGAATGACTTTCCCATTTTTGATTGCAGCACCTGTCACATTCTCACAGATCGTCTTTCCGGTAACAGTGGGTGTATCATAGAGCAGATGACTGATCTGATGCATCACCGCCGGCACCCCGCCCGCCTGGTGAAAGTCGACCATGTCGTATTCGCTGGCAGACATGATGGAAGCCAGATAAGGCGTGGAATTGCTCAGTTCTTCAACATCATCGATGCTGAATTGGACCTTTGCCTCGTGGGCAATCGCCAGAATATGCATAATTAAATTGGTGGAACCGCCGATGGCCATGCCCAGCCGAACCGCGTTCAGCAGCGCTTCGCGGCTGATAATGTCCCTGGCTTTTATCCCGTCCATCACCAGTTCGACCGCCCTGCGGCCCGACTCTTTCGCGACATGGATGCGGCCGGCATCAACAGCCGGAATCGTGGCGCTGCCTGTCAACGACATTCCCATGGCCTCTGTCAGGCACGACATCGTATTGGCTGTGCCGATCATTGTGCATGATCCCGGTGTCGGACAGGCCGCCCGCTCGACTTCCCGGAACTCTTCTTCCGAAATCCTGCCGGCCTTGAACTTGCCAAGACTGATCTGCGTGGCGTTTACATCAATGTGCTCTCCGTTATGCGTCCCGGGATACATTGGTCCCGCATTGACCAGAATCGCCGGTATATTGATACGGGCAGCCGCCATCAACAGCCCGGGAACGACCTTGTCACAGGATCCCAATAAAACCATTCCATCCAGCATATGAGCATGGATCATCATCTCTACGCTATTGGCGATGATTTCCCGACTGGGCAGAATATAATGCATTCCGTCGTGAGCCTGGGCAATACCGTCACAAGGCGCAATGGTTCCAAACTCCACGGCCGTGCCGCCGGCCGACCGGATCCCCTCCCGTACCGCATCCGCGATGCGTCGCAGCGGATAATGCCCCGGACAAATATCATTCCAGGTGTTGACGATTGCAATGAACGGCTGTTTAAAGTCTGTATCCGTATAACCCATGGAGCGGTAAAGGCCTCTTGCCAACGCTCCCTTATCCCGGTCCCCGAGAAAATCTTTGCTGCGCCATGACATGCCTGACATCTCCCATTCCGCAACACTGGCGTTTCATCTTGCCTTATTATTCATTAATTTCGAATGAAACAAGAAAAACCCTGTCGTTTTTGTCAAATAAACTTTATGATTCGCATAATAAAAGGGTTCGCGTCACCGCGAACCCTTTTTGTTCAGGCAATTGCCTGCTTAGTTTTTTACTTCCAGCGACTGGGCGAGAATTTCCGCGATATCCAGCGTACGGACCCGTTCTTCGGCATTATGGGCCTTGGTTCCGTCCAGCATCATTGTCAGGCAGTACGGGCAAGCCGTGGCAATGACCTCAGAGCCTGTTGCCAGGGCTTCCTGGGTCCGAACCTCATTGATGCGCTGCTGGCCGTTGCCTGTTTGTTCCTCCATCCAGTTGCGCCCGCCGCCGGCGCCGCAACAGAAGGCATTCTTCTGGTTCTGAGCCATCTCGGTCAGAGTTACTCCCGGTACCGCCTCGAGGACGGCTCGGGGTGCCTGATACACATCGTTGTGACGTCCCAGGTAGCAGCCGTCATGATAGACGACCTTGGCGTCGAACGAACCGTCAACCTTGATCTTTCCTGCTTTAATCAGCCCGGCGAGAAACTCGGAGTGGTGAATAACTTCGAATTCACCGCCAAAATCGGGATAGTCGTTTTTCAGTGAATTGAAGCAATGCGGGCAGAGGGTGATGATTTTCTTGACACCCAGCTCTTTGAACAACTCCACATTCCCTTCAGCCAGCGGCTGGAATTCGAACTC
>JARLHY010000126.1 GCA_031292015.1 Negativicutes bacterium
GCCATCTATGAATGCGATACCTGCAGTACGCTGCGCAAATCCCACGACAATCCCGCGGTCAAGGAGCTTTACGACAGCTGGCTCGGCAAGCCGCTGGGCGAAAAGTCGCATCATCTGCTGCATACCCATTATCATCAGCAGAAACGCTGAACTTATCGGGAGGCTCCCGCGTGTATTCATGAACACATATAAATCGTCGAAGGAGGATGAGCTGATCTATGTGCATTGACAAAAAGGCGAACTGTGCCGTTCATCCGGTGGAGGGCATTCCCTTTTCAAAATTGTTGGATATTGACGTTAAACATAGTTCGGAGCAAAACATCGTACTGGAAACGGTAATAACCGAAAAACACATGAATTCGCTGGGCATTACCCATGGCGGAGCACTGATTTCTTTCGCCGTAACCGCCATGGAGATGATCGCTTCCAAAGCAAATGACAAACTGTCTTTAAGTCATATCGACGTCAACTTTCTCAGACCGGTTGACGCCGCATCACGCCTAAAGACCGTTGCCGCCGTATCGCACCGAGATAGCCACACGGTTCTGGTTGAAAGTCACATTTCAGATGAAAAGGAACAATTGGTTTTAAAAGTCTGTGGAACCTTTCTCAGTGATGAATTGTGCTAAGGCAGACAGCGTCTAAAGGGGGAGATAATCAGTGATATGGCTGTTGGTCATCATCCTGTTCACCTTCCTGTTGTTTATCCTGTTGAGGAATAAGCAGGCTCAGAGCCCGGCACAGGCGGCGGAAGACGACTGTTCGCAGTGATTGCGGCGGCTGTCGCCGAATTCGCGGGCGACGGTGATTCAAAAAATACAACAGAAACCATAAGGAGGATGTAACATGGTGAATTACACCATCAGCGCTCCGATGCCTGGTAAGATTATTTCGGTCAAAGTCAGTGTCGGCGACAGCGTGACAAAGGGCCAGGAACTGATCATCGTCGAGGCGATGAAGATGCACAATCCGGTTCTGGCAACTGGCGACGGCGTGGTCAGGGAAATTTACATCAAGGCCGGTGACCCGATTCAAACAGGGACTGCTCTGCTTTTGGTTGTTTAATGGCGTGCATGACGACCCTTTCATAAACCGCGATCGCACAAAAGGCCCATTTCTCATCAATGAGAGATGGGCCTTTTGTGTCGACAGCCGCAAAGTTTTCTCAGCCGGTCTAGATCCGGGGCCGGACCCGGTGAGTCGGCACCGCTGTGGACGGATCTTCCGGCCAATAGTGTTTGGGATAGCGACTGGCCAGGTCTTTTTTGACCTCGAAGTAACCTTTGTGCCAGAAACTGGCCAGGTCTTTGGTTACCTGCACCGTGCGATGCGCCGGTGACAACAGGTGAAAAGTAATCGGAACCCTTCCGCCGGCAATGTACGGCGTATCCTGCAGCCCGAATACTTCCTGCAGCCTGACCGCCAGTGTCGGCGAGGACGGAGTGTTGTAATCCACAGCGATGCGCTGGCCGCTGGGAACGGTGATGTGGGTCGGGGCGACTTCATCCAGTTCCCGGCGCTGCTTCCATGTCAACATAGCCTCCAGTGCCTGGGTGAGGTTAAGCCGCTGTAAATTTTCCCGGGAGGCGATGCCGCTGACATGTGGTCTCAGCCATTCTTCGAGCGATGTCATCAGGCTCTCGTCAGACAGGTCCGGCCACGCAGCATCCAGTTGACGCATCATCTGAACCCGGAGGCAAAGCTGCCGGGCTTTCGGCGTCCATGGCAAGATCTCCGGTCCCTCCTGCGCGATTCCGGCGATAAGTGTATCCGCTACTTTTACCGGATCAGGCTCGGACAGGGGAACGTCCTTCAATATAATAGCACCAAGCTTGTCTATCTTCCGGGCCCGTACCGCCTGGGCCTCTTTGTCCCAGAAGATCGTACTCCCGACATTGATCTGATCAGCCATACAGTCATAGATATCGCTTTCCGCCAATGGCGAGGCCAACAAGATAAGGCTGTCCGTTCCCTGCTCGTCAAGCTCGGCCACAGCCAGATAGGAATGTGCCGCCAGTCCTTGCGAACCGCCCGGCAGTACGGCACCGCGGCCGTTATACAGCAGGAAACGCCCGTCCGGCCTTTGCTGGGCTACACGGTCAGGATAGGCTAAGGCCAACAGCCTGCCGCTGGAATCAATGTCATCGTGTTTATCGCCTGTAACCTGGAAGCTGCGCTCAAGCTGGATGGCCTCCCGGACAACTTCCCGGACGGCGGCTGTATCGACCCGCATCCCCTCCGGCGGGAGGCAACTGTTTTTATAACGGCTGCTGCGAAGTACGTCGATACGAAACCGCAGGTCCGCGTTCAAAATACCCCTGTCCCGCAGGAAGATATCTCTTCCGTTAAGGATTGCCGCTATTTCGCAGGCCAATCCTCCCCGCCCGGTTGTTTTGCCGGTCACGATCATGTGCGCCAGACGGGGGTGAATACCCGCTTCGGCCAGTGCTCGCCCGTGGCTGGTCGGTGATCCGTCCTCAGCCAACGCCCCAAGCCGCAGCAGCAGCTCGCAGGCCTGCCGGAAAGCTGTCGTGGGCGGTCGATCCAGCCACTGCAGATCGGCCGGATCCTTCACTCCCCATACCGCCAATTCAAGGGCAAGGGCGGCAAGGTCAGCCTCAAGAATCTCAGGTCTGTTATTAGGCTCGAAGTATTGTTCGTTCTGCTCGGTCCACAGACGATAGCACACTCCGGGGCCCAGCCGGCCGGCCCGCCCGCGGCGCTGCCCGGCCGAAGCCCTGGTGACCTGCACGGTTTCCAGCCTGGTCATGCCGGAGCGGGGCGAAAACCGCGGGACGCGCATCAACCCGCTGTCGATAACTACCTTTACTCCCTCGACAGTGAGACTTGTTTCGGCGATGGAGGTGGAAAGTACGACTTTGCGTTCTCCTGTTTGGCTGGGTTGAATCGCGCGGTCCTGCTCCGCCAGGGGCAGCCCCCCGTATAGCGGGGCAATCCGAATCCCTGAAAGGTCGCCGCTTCTTTCGAGACGGTTTTTTATTCTGCGAATCTCACCCGCCCCTGGTAAAAAGACCAGAATGTCGCCCTGATCTTCAGCAAGGGACTGCTGGATCGTAGCCGCGAGCACCGGCTCCAACGGACCTTCGATCCGCTTATTCAGATAGCGGGTTTCCACCGGATAGGAACGGCCGTGGGCGGCAACCACCGGGGCTCCGCCGAGGAGGGCCGCCACAGGGGCGGAATCCAGCGTCGCCGACATCACCATTATTTTCAGATCTTCCCGGAAGATGGATTGGGTCTCAAGAGCAAGGGTAAGTCCCAGATCGGCATTGAGGTTCCGCTCATGAAATTCATCGAAAATGATCAAGCCCACCCCAGCCAGGGAGGGATCCTTCTGAAGCATGCGGAGCAGTATCCCTTCAGTCAAAACCTCGATCCTGGTCTTAGGGCCCACCCGGGATTCCAGCCTGACCCTGTAGCCTACCGTTTCGCCGACCTGCTCCCCGCGGGACGCGGCCATGTATCTTGTCACCATGCGGGCGGCGAGTCTCCGGGGCTGGAGCATCAAGATCCGGCGCCCCTTGAGCCATGGCTCCGCCAGAAGGGCCAAAGGTACGACAGTGGTTTTTCCTGCTCCGGGTGGAGCGGTCAACACCAGGTTCTGATGGGAGCTGAGGCAATCTTTGATTGAATGTAACACCGACAAAATAGGAAGTTGAGCCACTTGGACCTCCATATGGTTAAGACTGAGCCTATATTTATATTATACTATGATTTATCCCTGATGCTTGTTCGATAAGTACAATGCTGCAAAGGTAAAGCCGATTTCTCAGGGCCCGGCAGGTCTGCGCTAGTGACTTGAAGAGGGGGGCTCTTGATGCAGGTGAATAGCCCAAAATGGCGAAATGATATAAAATTGTGTTTCAAACGAAGATCTGCCTGATGTCCGCAGGAGGGTATAGGATGAAAAAATCCCTGGCTGTAATCGTGCTGATATTTGTCGCTTTGGTCACGCCCTGTATCGCGGAGGCTGCCTGGGATTTTGTTTATGAACATCAAAATGGAATTCAGGTATATGCTGACCCCGCCACATGCCGAACCATCGATGGGGGCCTGGAAGTCAGAACCCGGCGGGTTATTCCGGCGTCCATTCAGGCTTCTTGGTCCGATCGCGAGGCTTATTCGGAAGCCACCTATCAATTTCACTCTTCAGCCCATACCGCAAGGCTGTCCAATCTTCAATTTTATAATAATAATGGCCAGTTTTTTAAACTGGGCCGGGATTCCGAATGGGAACAATACCCGCCAGGGAGCGTCATTGACAACATCTATGAGTATGCTGTGAAAACACTTGGGTTAGGTGGGAAACCTTCCGTCGCACCGCCAATGGCACAGCAGGGCGCGCCGGTTGAAACACCTGCTGTCACCCGCGCCGAACCGCCGCTCCAAACAGGCGGGACCGCCGGAGCTGCCCGGGACCTGATCGGTGTTTACCAGCACAATGCCGAATGCCCTGTTGAGATCTACCAGGCGGGTGACGGAACACTCTATGGCGCTTACCTTTATGAATCGCCCTTTGCCGGAAGATATTACGGTGCCGGAAAGGACAGAACAGACATAACCTGGAAAAATTTCCGAAAAGTCGGCGACAACAGCTGGCTGGCGGATACATACCTTTATAGCACCCGCTATTCGTCTCAGGTTTCAGTTCAAGCTGACGGAATCACTCTTGATATTTTTGATTTAGGAAGCTACTTTTATAAAAAGGTTAAGTGACCCGAAAAGCGCCTGTTGCCGGTGAAGCCGGTAACGGCTGTTCAGCAGTCGTGGAGAGAAAGGAAGTAGTCGCTATGTATTCCAATTTGTTTGATCTTACCGGTCAAGTGGCCATCATAACCGGGGCCAGCCGTGGGCTGGGGCAGTATTACGCGCGGGCGTTGGCCGGTGCTGGGGCGGATCTTGTAATCACAAGCCGCACCAAGGATTCGTTAAAGGAAATGGCGGCCGAA
>JARLHY010000127.1 GCA_031292015.1 Negativicutes bacterium
CAAAAAGGGGGATTGGCAGAAATCATCTGCCAATCCCCCTTTACAAGGTTCCGGGAAACCTGGATCATCTGGTCCTTTTCCGGCAGCGGACCAGGCTAATCGCCGTCAAGGGCTTTTTCGATGATTCCGAGAACCGTCCGCAGTTCTTCGATCGGCACCTGCCCCGGCGCCGACCGGCTCCGCCCGGCGGCAAAGGTGAGGGATGAACCGAACAGGCCGCCGATCATCCTGGTGACGGCGCCGTAGGTGCCCATCGACACGGCGATCAGCGGTATTTTCAGGCTCGCTTTCGCTGCCAGGGTTGCACCGAGCAGGATCAGAACATCGTCCGGCGTTTTCGGCATCACCGCAACTTTGGCGACATCCAGACCGTAATGCTCAGCTTCGCTGAACTTTTGCCCCAGCACGGTACGCGCGGGGGTATGGTCGAAGTCGTGGAAAGACCCGATGACTTTCGTGTTGCCGGCGTGGGCGACCTGACGCAGATACTCGATATCCTCCGGCCTGTTTCTCAGTTCGCAGTCCACGTATTCAACGCCGGTATTCGAAGAGACGGCGGCGTTCAATTCGATGGCCTGCCGGTCGGTCAGGGGTATCGGCTGGCCGCCTTCCCGCTGTGAGCGGATGGTAAAGATGACCGGTATGTTGCCTGCAGCTTCCTTGATCTGGGCGGCGACCGCGACGACCTCGCCGGTGTCGGCCACTTGTTCGAAAAAGTCGGCCCGCCACTCGATGATATCCGGCTGTTTCGCCAATACGGCCGCCAGTTCCTGGGCAATCGCCTCCCGGGTCGTTTCCACCAGGGGAGTGCATATCAGCGGTTTCGTTCCTTCGCCGATGAGCGTGCTGTTCATGTTGATCCGCCCTCCTTCGAACATTCGGCAGAGATCCGGGGGCAGCGGCGGTTTCTTCATCCGCCCGCACGGTGAAAGAACCCGATAATCTTCTCCGCCGCTTCTTCAGGACTGAGACCGGTTGTGTCGACAGTAAAATCCGCTGTTTGGTAGTAGCTGGCCCGTTCCTGCAGCAGCCTGTCAATAATTTCTTCCTTGTTCGGCGCACTGAGCAACGGACGGGTGCCGTCAGCCCCGACACGCCCGACGATGCTGGCCGGAGTTGCCGTAAGGCAGATCATCAGTCCGTGCTTCTTCAGATTGGCCACGTTTGCCGGGGACATAACCGCGCCGCCGCCGGTGGCCACCACAGCATTCCCGGCAGGCAGCAATTCTCTTATTACCCGCTGTTCCTGCTGACGAAAAAAAGCCTCGCCCCGGACCTTGAATATCTCACTGACCGGCATGCCGCAGCTTGCTTCAATCGCGCTGTCGACGTCGACAAACTCAAAGCACAGCCTTGTTGCCAGAATCCGGCCGACGGTCGTTTTTCCGGTACCCATAAAACCAACCAATACGATGTTCTCCATGTGCCGCTCCCTCAACCGGTTCATCAGCTTATCAACAAAAATCCCGCCCCCTCACAGGGACGAGATTGGACTGACGCTGCCCCGTCATCGTCGCTACATATCCTTTTGAACAATCTTAGCAATTTGACCGGTATTTGTCAACAGCGCCGGCAAAAGGAGGACGGGGCCGGCCTGATGGTCACTTCAGGGTAATGACGTCACCTTCCACGCTAAGTTTTACCGCCCCGCCCTCAGCCACCTGCCCCAAGACGATTTTCTTGCTCAGTTCGGTCTCCACCGCCCGGCTAATCTGCCGCCTGAGCGGACGGGCCCCGAAGGCCGGGTCGTACCCCTGCCGGGCCAGTTCAGACAGCACTGCATCATCCCAGGTGAGGGTGACATTCATTTGTTTTTGCAGGCGGCGGTTCAGGTTATTCAGCAGGATGTCGGCAATGCTGCGGACCTGGTCGGCAGACAGGGCGTTGAACACGATAATGTCGTCGATCCGGTTCAAAAACTCGGGCCGGAAATAGGTTCTCACCATTTCCAGAACGCGTTCTTTGGCAACACTGAATTCGTGCTGGAGAATTTCCGCCGACCCCAGATTCGAGGTCATGATGATGATGGTGTTTTTAAAATTGACGGTCCGCCCTTTGCCGTCGGTCAACCGGCCGTCGTCAAGGATCTGGAGCAAAACGTTGAAAACATCGTTATGAGCCTTTTCAATCTCGTCCAGCAAGATGACGCTGTAGGGGCGACGGCGCACTGCTTCGGTCAGCTGGCCCCCCTCGTCGTAGCCGACGTAGCCGGGCGGTGCGCCGATCAGCCTTGAGACGGTGTGCTTTTCCATGTATTCGCTCATATCCAGGCGGATCATGCTGCGCTCATCGTCAAACAGCGCCTCGGCCAGCGCTTTAGCCAGCTCGGTCTTGCCCACGCCGGTGGGCCCGAGAAAGATAAAGGAACCGATGGGGTGATTGGGGTCCTTGATCCCGGCGCGGGCCCGGATGATCGCCTCAGAGACGGCGGTCACGGCGTACTCCTGACCAATCACCCGCTGGTGCAAAACATTTTCCAGGTTGACCAGTTTCTCGCGTTCACCGGCCAGCATCTTGCTCACCGGTATTCCTGTCCAGCGGCTGACCACTTTGGCGATGTCGTCGTCACTGACCTCTTCTTTGAGCAGTACTTTGTCGGACTGCTTTTTCGCCAGCACTTCCTCTTCGTCGCGCAGGCGTTTTTCCAGTTCCGGCAGCCGCCCATATTTCAGCTCGGCCATACGGTCAAGATCGTAAGCCCGTTCGGCGACTTCCATGTCATTTTTCACGGCCTCTATTTCCTTTTTGAGGCCGCGCAGCCGCATGATAGCCTGTTTTTCAACCTGCCACTGGGCTTTGAGGGCGTCAGACCGCTGGTGCAGATCCTTCAGTTCGGCCTGGATGCTGACAAGCCTGCCCTCGGACAGGGCGTCGGTTTCTTTCTTGAGGGCCTGCTCTTCAATTTCCAGCTGCATGACGCGGCGGGAAACCTCGTCAAGCTCGGCGGGCATCGAATCGATCTCGGTCCGCAGCTTGGCTGCGGCCTCATCCACAAGGTCAATGGCCTTGTCCGGTAAAAAACGGTCGGAAATATACCGGTCGGACAGAACGGCGGCCGCCACCAGCGCCACATCGGTGATACGAACGCCGTGATGAATTTCGTAGCGTTCCTTAAGGCCCCGCAGAATGGAAATGGTGTCCTCCACCGTGGGTTCGCCGACAAGTACCGGCTGGAAACGCCGTTCCAGAGCGGCATCTTTTTCGATATGTTTGCGGTATTCATTGAGGGTCGTCGCGCCGATGCAGTGCAGTTCCCCCCTGGCCAGCAGGGGTTTTAAGATATTACCGGCATCCATGGCCCCTTCCGCCGCTCCCGCGCCGACAACGGTATGAAGTTCGTCAATGAACAGAAGGATTTTCCCCTCGGCTTTAACGATTTCGTTGAGCACATTCTTTAACCGCTCTTCAAATTCGCCGCGATACTTCGAGCCGGCCACCATCGCCCCGAGATCGAGGGAATACAGCCGCTTGTTCTTCAGCGACTCAGGAACGTCGCCGGCGATGATACGGCGGGCCAGCCCTTCGACAATGGACGTCTTGCCGACGCCCGGTTCTCCGATCAGCACAGGGTTGTTCTTGGTACGGCGGGACAGAATTTCCATGACCCGCCGGATTTCCTCATCCCGTCCGATAACAGGATCGAGCTTGCCGGTCTTGGCCTGTTCGGTAAGATCAAGGCAATACTTGGCCAGCGCCTGATAGCCTTCCTCCGGGTTGTCACTGGTGACGCACTGCCCGCCGCGGCATTCTTTGACAATGTCCTGAATCCTGCTTTTGGCAAAACCAAAGTCGCGGCAGAGCTGGACAACATCGCTGTCGCCATCCTCAATGACCGCGAGCAGCAGGTGTTCGGTGCTGATATACTGATCTTTCATGCTTTCGGCGATTTTCTCGGCCAGGGCCATGACCCGGACCATAGCGGTGTTCATCCTGAGGCCGCTGTCCTGCCCGCGCACCGCGGGCTGGTTTTTCAGCAGCTGGCTCAGCCTGGCCCGCAGCAGGCCGGCGTCGAGGTTGGCTTTGGCCAGCACCTGGCTGATCATTCCATCCTTCTCCTCAACCAGCGCCAGCAGCAGATGCCTTGTGGTCACTTCCTGGTGATAGTTTAGGGCGGCCAGTTGCTGAGCTTCCTGAAGAACCGCCATCGCCCGCTGGGTATATTTTTCTTGGGCCATCATCATACCTCCGATCAAGGATTCCTGAGTTCGAAGATTTTTTTATAAAGTTCAACTTCAGCATCAGTCTGATGCGCCGGAAGGTCGATGCGAATTTTGATGAACAGATCACCGACCGTTCCGTTTTTCCGTTTGAAGCCCCGGTCTTTGAGTCTGAGTTTTTGCCCGGAGCGAATTCCCGGCTTGATTTTTACCTGGATCATTCCGTCCGGAGTGGGTACCGACACTTTATCCCCCAGCACGGCCTGCTCGGGATAAATGGTCAGATCGCCTTCCAGGTCGAACTGATCGACAATGCGCCAAATGGAGTGCGGCAAGACCTGGACATGCAGCAGCAGGTCGCCGGCCTGGGCCTGCCCGCCCATCCCCCTGCCGCCGAGGCCCTTGAGCCTGAGGATGGTTCCAGGAAAGGATTTCGGGGGAATTTTGACCTTCACTGTCCGCAGGCTATGGCCGGTGTCGATCTGAATTTCTTTTTCAGCGCCGTTCATCAGGTCTTCCACCGTCAGGCTAATTTCCGCCTCAACGGTGGCTCCCCTGAATTCCCGCTGCCCGAACGGGTCCTGCTGATAAGCCTGCCGGGTCCGTCCGCGGGGTCCGGAAACATTCTGGCCGAACAGCGTCGAAAAAAAGTCGCTGAAGTCGGACAGGTCGTCCAGGTTGACCTGCTGGTAGCGGAAGCCCGACATATCGGGCGGCGGCTGGAAGTCCTGCCCGCCCTGCCAGTTGCTGCCGAGCTGGTCGTACTTGGCCCTTTTTTCCGGATCACCCAGCACTTCATAGGCTTCACTGATCAGTTTGAACTTTTCCTCGGCGCCCTTTTTGGCATCACCCTGATGCAGATCAGGGTGATGCTCCTTGGCCAACCGGCGATACACCGTCTTGATTTCCTTCTCGGTGGCCGTTTTCGGCACACCAAGCACCTCGTAATAATCGATAAACTTCATGCCGCACCCCTGCCTCTAGCCATCAACTTCCGAAGTAGTTTTCCCGCCAATCGTTACTTTTCTTCGAATTCGGCGTCAATTACGTCTTCTTTCGGAGCTTGCCCGCCGCCGGCGGCGGAGGCCGGTCCTTCCGGCTGGTGCTGATCGGCCTGCTCGAAGCTTTGCTGGATCTCATCCTTGACTTGGCGCAGTCTCGTACTGTCGGCGTTTTCGTCGAGGGCTTTCTGCACGGCCGCAACTGCTGTTTCCAGACGGCCGGTGACGTGGGCCGGCAGCTGGGCAGCTTTTTCCGCCAGCAGGCGCTTCGATTTATATAGCAAGGCATCGACTTCGTTTTTGAGCTCCACATGCTGGCGGCGCAGCATGTCCTCGGCCACATGGGCCTGGGCGTCGGTGACCATCCTGTCGACTTCCTGCTTGTCGAGGTTGCTCGACCCGCTGATGGTGATGGACTGCTCCCGGTTGGTGGAATTGTCCTTGGCGCTGACGGTCAAAATGCCGTTGGCGTCGATATCGAAGGTCACATCAATCTGAGGAATGCCCCGCGGCGCGGGCTGGATGCCCATCAGCTTGAACCGTCCCAGCGTCCGGTTATCGGCCGCCATCTCCCGCTCGCCCTGCAGAACATGGATTTCGACCTCGGGCTGATTGTCGTCGGCGGTGCTGAATACCTGGTTGCGCCGGGCCGGGATGGTCGTGTTCCGTTCGACGATCTTGGTCATTACACCGCCCATCGTCTCAACCCCCAGGGACAGCGGATTGACGTCAAGGAGCACTACATTCTTGAGCTCGCCGGTCAGGACGCCGGCCTGAATGGCCGCGCCCACAGCCACCACTTCATCGGGATTGACGCCCTGATTCGGCTGTTTGCCGGTGAGAGACGCTATCAGCTTCTGCACGGCGGGGATGCGGGTCGAACCGCCGACCAGAATCACCTCGTCAAGATCCTTGGCTGAGAACTTGGCGTCGGCCAGGGCCTGCTCCAGCGGCCCTTTGCACCGCTCCAGCAGCCCATGGGTCAGATCGTCGAATTTGGCCCGGGACAGCTTGGCCTCCAAATGGCGGGGGCCGGTAGCGTCGGCGGTGATGAACGGCATGCTGATGGTCGTCTCCAGCACGGACGAAAGCTCGATCTTGGCTTTTTCGGCCGCTTCGGTGAGCCGTTGCAGCGCCTGCTTGTCTTGCAGCAGATCGATGCCATTTTCCCGTTTGAACTCGGCGGCCAGCCAGTCGACAACCACCTTGTCGAAATTATCGCCACCCAGATGGGTGTCGCCGCTGGTGGCTTTGACCTCAAACACGCCTTCGCCGACTTCCAGGATGGACACGTCGAAGGTCCCGCCCCCCAGGTCAAATACCAGGATGGTCTCGCTTTTCTTCTTGTCCAGCCCGTAAGCCAAAGCGGCGGCCGTCGGCTCGTTGATGATCCGCAGGATATTCAGCCCGGCGATCCTGCCGGCATCCTTTGTGGCCTGACGCTGGGCGTCGTTGAAATAGGCCGGCACGGTAACGACTGCGTCGGTCACCTTTTCCCCCAGATATTTGGAGGCGTCCTCGGCCAGCTTCCGCAGCACCTGGGCCGATATCTCCTCAGCCGAGTAGACCTGTCCGTCGCCCTGGAACCGCACCGCGTCATCCGGTCCGGCAATAACCTTGTAAGGAACCAGCAGCATCTCTTCAGCCACTTCGTTGTACCTGCGGCCGATAAACCGTTTGACGGAATAAAAGGTCTTGGTGGGATTAAGTACCGCCTGGCGTTTGGCCAACTGCCCCACCAAGCGTTCGTTATTATCGCGGAAAGCGACGACGGAAGGCGTCGTGCGGGCTCCTTCCGCGTTGGCAATTACCACCGGCCGTTCTCCTTCCAGAACGGCGATCACCGAGTTTGTTGTCCCCAGGTCAATCCCCACTGCTCTTCCCATTGTCTTTAGCCTCCTTGTTAATTAGGATTGATGCCTACAATCGAACACCGACCGTAGTCTGATTTTCGCAATTCCGGCAGCGCGCGGCCGCCGTTTGTTTCCGCCGTCATCCCTGGGCGGGCCAGCGGTCAGCAGTAATTACTTACGCAATAACCGGGCCAATCTTGTACTGACAGCCGAAACCCCTTCATTCTGCTGAAACAAGCCGTGAACTGCCGCCTGTCCTTTTTCCCGGTGCTGATCCTTTTTGTTATACCAAAAGGATCACTGTGTATTGTTCCGGTTCATGTCCTTCGTGTTATCGGCATATCGAGATGAAGAAAATAAGAACCGCAGATTATTATATTTCCCAACGAAGTAATCATTTTACATATAAAGGCAGGATATTACAATTTACTTCCGAAGAAGTTTTAGTATGAAAGCATTGTCTGCAGGGAATATTTTCGGAAAGGAAAAACACCGCGATGAAAAAGCATGATGAAACCCAGCAGTGTTTTGCTTGCGGCAAGCAAAATCCGATTGGGTTACAATTATCGTTCCATGAAGAAAACGACAAGTACCTGGCGACGTTTACCCCGAAGGCGGAATATCAAAGCTATGACGGAATACTGCACGGCGGAATCATCAGTGCGCTGCTTGATGAGGTCATGACCAGATATCCCTTTTACAAGTACGGCCTGAATACCATCACCGCCCGCCTGGAGATCAGGTTTCGCCGTCCGACACCCCTCGGCATCCCTTTAACCCTGACCGGCTGGATCGTGAAGGTCAGAGGAAAATTAGTCGACCTGGCCGGCACAGTTTCGCTGCCGGACGGAACCGTCACGGCCGAAGGCTGGGCCAGAGTCATCGATGCCGGCGTAACCTGATCTGGCCTCATCGGCCTTCGCGGGGGGTACTTCTGAAGAAAACTCGGTGCCGCCATCATCGCATAAACAAAGACCTCTTTCTTCAGCAAAAAGAAAGAGGTCTTTTCGTTACGTGCGGCTTGTAGATTCACCGGCACATGTACCTTAAAAGATGGGCTTGATTGAATAACACGGCGGGGGCAGCTCTGCAACCAGATCGTAAATCGAGGGCAGCCCGTCATGGGAATGCTCTACAAGCTGTTCGTTGGCAAAGAGATACACCTTGGCTATGTCCCGTATTTTAGCCTGCCGGAAGAAATCGACCACCGACAGTCCAATCTCCCTGTTCTGGTCCGATATTTCCGCTTCCGCCACAAGGAACCCCCTGTTCAGAGAATCCATCACGTCGCTGGAAGCGCCATCCATCCTGAGGCCACGCAAAAAAAGGGGGTAAAAATCGATCTGGTTCGCCTGGTCGGGCTCGAATATTTCTACCAGCAGGAAAAGCTTGTTCCGCGACAGCGGTGTTGCAAGTTCAGCGAACGATTTTGCGAGATAGTTTAACATCCGTCTTCCTCACGGCTCCAAGGCCAAAATATTACCTAACACGTCTCTTATCCGGAAACCTGACTGCTGAGCACCGTCAATTTACATCACCTTCCCAGCAATATTGTCTCACCAGTTGGCCGCAGGTATTACAGCCGGGGCAAGGAAAAGCCTCCCAGAGCGCGGATGTTGTCGGGCGACAGCAAAAAAACAACAGTCCTGCAGCAGCAGTCACTTTGCCGGCGCAGGACAATTACCGGCCGCGAAATCAGGCCTCACCCGTCAAATCTTCCTGAATTCAAGAACCGATGGATCAAAAGCGCTATTTTCAGTTCCACGGCATCCTTAAAGCACTCCACCGGCCGGTACCCGGTGTCCTTATAAAGCTTATGAAGGCGAAACAACACCGTGTTACGGTGAACAAACAGCTTCTTGGCCGCCTGGGTGGGATTCAGCGAATTATCGAACAGCACTTCCAGCGTATAAATAAGCTCCGCTTCCGACCGGCCAAGTTTGAGCAGCGGAAAGACATTATCGGCGTATTGACGCAGCATCGCCGGGGGTATCAGGGAAAGCAGGTTCTCCAGTTTCAATTCCTCAAACCAGTACGCTTTTCCCGGTCCGTCCAGACATTGCCCGATCTTGATCGCGTTTCTGCCCTCCTGGAACGAACGGCAATATTCCTTGAAATCCTTGTAGCGCGAACCGATCCCCACCGTGATGGTCAGGTCGGTCTGCTTCATGATCTCATTTTTCAGCAATTCAATGGCCTGATCGGCTTTGCGCCGCCAGCGGGTCTCATCGACCGCGCCATCACCGGACTGCAAAACCGCAAATTCATCACCGCCGACGAAAATTGCGATTCCGCCCTCGTCGGGCATCACTATTTTTTTTATGCAGGAGAACACCTTATCCTTTACCTCCTGCAGGGCAAGCTCAGCCCGGATACCGGATTGGGACGCGAACTTCTTTTCCACCACCTCGCTGAATCTGTCGATATTAATGACGATGGCGTAACGGGAAACTCCCAAATCATAACCCAGGATACCGGCTCTATTTAAAAACAAATCCTCATGATCACCGATGTTGCCTGTCAGCAGATCATTCAGAAAGCTCTCATTCGCTCTTTTTTCCAGGTCCAGCTGTCTTTTTAGGACAAGCTGTTCCAGCATCAGCTCAACCATCACTTTTACCAGCCCGACACTGGACCTGATCTCTTCCGGATGGCCGCTGACGCCTACAACCCCTATTGTCTTGCCGCCGAAAGCGATCGGCAGATTGACGCCGGGACGGACAACACCTTTGAGAACTCCCACCTGTTCAGGCAAAACTTCTATCGGGGTTCCGTATTTAATGACAGAATCGGCTCCCTCATGAAAAACGCCGATCAGCCCGGGGTCGCCGCTGGCAATAATGATGGCGTCAGAATTCATGATATTGACGTTCTTTTTGATGATTCCGATCGCCTTATCAACAAGCGGCTGGGCCAATTCATGGTCTAACAGCATCGTTCATACCTCGCGCTCTGGCATTCATCCATCTTAACTATAACCGATGCCGCAGCAAAATACCACAGCCGAAAAAGAACCAAAACAGCCTGCCGGAACGACCCATGGCCTTGCCGGCAGACTGCATCAGGAAGTGAGAATTGCCGTGTGAAATGCCGGGTTTAGCGGGCGAATTCCCTGGCCACCTGAACGATGGTCTGGAGATTCTCCACCGAAGTGGTCAGCGGAATGGCACATTCCGGCGCCGCGATCTCAACTCCCGCCGCCAGCGCATAGCGTGTCTCCCGGGCGACGTCATCGACGCTGCCGGAGAGCAGGGTGACAGGATTATTGACATTGCCGACAAGGGACATTTTAGCGCCTGCCAACTCTTTTGCGACCCGGGCGTCGACTTTCGAATCGAAATGAAAGGCGTCGAACCCGGCCTGGGCAATGTGGGGCAGCATTTTGGCAGTATTGCCGCAGATGTGCAGGATGGTGGGTGCGCCGAGCTCCCTTGTCACCTGCCGATGGATCGGCAGCAAAAAGTCGCGGTAGCAATCCGGGCTGACAAGATCCCCGGTGGCATGATCGCCCCACAGGATGGCATCTGCGCCGGCGATGATCTGGGCTTTGCCTGAGGCCATTGAGACCGGCAGCAGCCGCTTCAGATACTCGCTCACCTTGTCAGGGCTCAAAATGGTGTCCATCAGAAAGGGTTCGGTTCCCACAAGGTGATAGGCCAGCGACCATGGGCCGTAAACCTTGCCGATGATCGCAACCCTGTCGCCGTACTCCCGGCGCAAGAGGCGGATCGCTTCGATAACCGTGCTCATGGCCGGATGGTCCAAAAAATCGCGGCTAAAGGTGATCTGACCGGGGTCGGTGATCGGGTGCGAAGTATGGGCAGGCCAACTGTCCGGCCCACCCCAGGTAACCGGTATGTCCAGCGCCGCCGATTCGGTCACCGCCGAGAACACCGGCATGATGGTATCATAGCCCAGCACCTCGAAGCTTGTGGCCGCCAAACGGGCCATCTGTTCGAAGTCGAGATGCACGTCCGGGAAAAAGCAGCCCGACCGGGCCATCAGGTCTTTGGTCACAACCGAGGTCGGGCAGGCGACCGAAGGCCGGTCCACCCGCCCGCCGAACAAGCCGGACAAAAATCGTCTTTTCGGGGTCATCCATTCTGTTGGCTGTTTCATCATCTCGTCACTCCAACCTGTTGTCTCTCACGCTAACAGTTGCCGCATGATGTCGATCGCCTCGCCGGCGTCGGGAACATAGCGGTCAGCCCCGATTTGTTTGGCAAACTGGGGCGTGACAGGGGCTCCCCCGACGATTACCTTCACCTGCTGACGCAGCCCCGCCGCTTCCAGCGCCGCCACCGAGTCGGTCATAAACTTCATGGTTGTCGTGAGCAGCGCCGCCATTCCCAGAACATCGGGTTGATGCTCGCGGACTGCAGCGACAAACTGCTCCGGTTTAACGTCAATGCCGAGATCGATCACCTCGTAGCCAGAGCCCTGGAGCATCATGATCACCAGGTTTTTCCCGATGTCATGCAGATCGCCCTGGACCGTGCCGATAACAACCCTGCCCAGATATTTGCGCTGAGTGGTCTTGACCACCGGCTCCAACACCGCCAGGCCGAGCTTCATCGCCCGGGCGGCCACCAGCATCTCCGGCACAAATATTTCCCCCTGGGAAAAACGCTCACCCACCACCGCCATCGCGGCAATGAATCCGTTGTTGATCAATTCATCCAGGCTGATACCGTCATCCAGGGCTTGCCTGGCCAATTCCTGGACCTTGTCGCCCTTACCGGCGATTGTGGCTTCCTTGATCCCTTCCACCAATGTCATGTTTCCGCTGCTCCTTTCAGGCCCTTACATCACTTTTGGAACTGTCGACCTGACGGTCTTTTACGAGACTTGATGCTAGCAACCCGGCGCACGCGCAGCCGGCGATGAAGACCCAGGCATAGGTGTAATCGGCTCCGCCGGGGGTGACGCGGATCAGGCGGCTCATAATGAGCGGCGCGAAAGCTCCGCCGATGTAGGCGAACATCTGCATGAATCCCATCGCTTTTCCGTAGACTTCGGGTGAAAAAACGTCAGCCGGCCAGGCCAGGAACGGACCCCAGGCCATGTTGGCAAAAAAGCCGGCGCCGGCAAGCACCATCAGCAGTGAGAGATGGCTGACCCCCGGCTGGAGCTGAGACAGAATAACAATGAACGGGATGGTTCCAAAAAAGGAAAGCATAATCATCGGCCTTCTCCTGGACTGCAGATACCGGTCGCTGATCCGGGAACTCAGAAAAGCCCCCAGCACACCGGCGGCAAAATACACCGAAGACCAAAAGCCCATGCCGACAAGACTAAACTTGAAGTTTTGCAGCAGATACGTCGGCGACCAGGCGAGAACGCCCCAGAATGTCATCTGGCAGGCGATATCCACGCAAGTGACGGCCACGAAACCGGGGTGGGTCAAGATCTGCCGCATGGGAATCTGGGCCTTCTTGATGGTCTGCTCGGAAACCTTGCGGTTGTCGATCTCGTCCGCGGTCATAGCGCCGGTGGCCAGCTCATCCTGATAGCTTTCGCTGATTTCGGCGGAGGAAAGTCCCGCCTTTTGCTCGGGCCGGTCTTTGATCAGCCAGATGACCAATATCAGCGGAATCAGCCCGATGGCTCCAACCACCAGGAAGACGGGACGCCAGCTCCCCAGCGACGTCGCCAGCTGGGTGGCGACGATCGCGGCCCAGGCGGGAGTGAGGATCCAGGCCCAGGACAGACTGCTTTGCGCCTGGGCCCTCTCGCTGGGCGGAAACCACCGCGACAGCAGCCTGGCGCTTGGTACAAACTCGGTTCCGACCAAGATGCCGAACAGGGCGCTTCGGATGTACCATTCGGTAACTGTCTGCATGTAGGCCATCCAAAAGGTCAGTATGCTCCAGCTGATAATGGAAAACACCAGCACCTTTTTTGAGCCATACTTGTCGCACAAAAGTCCTGAGACAAATTGCGCAGGTCCATAAAAAACCATCATCAGAAAAATACCATTGCCAACATCGGCGTAGTTAAGGTGAATATCCGGCATGATTGCGGGTATGAGAGCAGTTGTCTTGATTCGATCCAGATACTGGATGGTATAAGCAAAAAACAGAACGGCTGCTACCAGATAACGATATCGCCACCAACCTTGGCTTCTGCCGTTTTCCATGCTCGACCCCTCTTTCTTTACCATTTTGCTCACCAGGCACGCGCATTAAGTCGATTCCGTGACCTACCTCCCATCTGCCACCGCTGTTTTCAACCTCTAGAATTCGGTTTCAGCGGCAACCTTAAGTAACAGCTTCATTCTTTCCAGGGTTGTCTCGGGAGCCATGCCGCCGGCCGTCGAGAGCAGGAACCTGCCGCCCGGCCCTGCGCTTTTGATCATCTGCCGGCATTTTTCGATGAATTCCGGTTCGGATGCTTCCAGCATATCCTGCACCGGGTGAACATTCCCCATCACACACTTATCCAGGCCGTCCCTGGTCTGAACCAGATCGTGTTTCGGCCCGATATGGACAACGTTGGCGCCGATATCGCGAATGACCGACGTGAGATGGGGGTAGTTGTTCTCGTTGTGGTAAACCCTTATTTCAGCGCTGTTGACATGCTCGAAGAGCTCCTTCAAATAAGGGTGGACGAATTCCTGGTACATGGACGCGGACAGCATTCCAGGGAAGTGATCCCAGACAATGGCCCGTTTCAGCGGGCCGACGATCTCCAACTGGGCGTCGATGTAAGCTTTCAGGAAATCTGTCACCTTGCGGGCCAGCACATGAACCAATTCCGGGGTGTCCACCATCGCGTAGCTGTACTTGTCGTAGCCGACCATCAGAGCCGATATTTCTCCCGGGCCGCCGCAAAAGACGTGTCCATCGAGATAACCCATCTTTTCCTGCCAGTAAGACGGCAGATTCTTCTTAAAATACTTCAGATAGTCGAGCACCGTCGCGGTGTAATCCGCCCGCCGCGGGTCGGGCGGTACGAAGGCCTGGGCCTCCGTGATATCGTCGAAAGCCGTTTTTCGCACATGGGGCGGGGTATAGTCCAGAAACTCCAGCTGGCAGCCCATCGCTCCCAGTTCCGGCACAAGGCCCATATCCGGCCATATCCCCGGCACGGTGAAGGTATCGGGAAAGTTCTCATGAAACAGCAGTTGGGCGGAGAGCATTGTTTCCGGGCTGGCATAGTACTTGTCATCAGGTATCTTGGCAAACGGAGCATAGGTTTGCCCGATTGTCCAGAGGCAAACCGGAACCCTTGCGTCGATACGCCGACCCTCAATCGCAGCCAAAATTTCGCGGTAGGAATCCATAAGACCACGTCCTTTCCAAAATTGACACCAGATAGGTGCCTTGCGAGACATTGTATATTGTCATAATTGGTAGACTTTTTCGAATATTTTCTTGCTTCAGCTATATTCTTCGATTCAGCGGATTTACCCTTGCATTTTTTATACAAACTTTACAGGTAAAGACCTCCTGTTTTTGTGAGAAATGCCAATATGGGGGGCGTGCAAGCCTCTGAACAGAGGGGGGACTGCTCTTCAGTGCCTTCCTAACGACTAGCTCCGGAAAAAACTTATGGCCTCAATCCCGGTCTTAAAGGGATTGAGGCCATTTTTCGCAGTCGGTCGTTCACGCCGACGTATTTTCTCAGGCAATCATTGCTCCGGTTACCGGCTCGCCGAAAATGTTTATTTCATTAAGTCCTCTATGAAATGATCCATGAATTCGATTTCGTTTTTGATCAGTATCAGCGGGTGCCAGTATAGGGCCTGCAGATTGACCGGCAATTTGTTTTCGCCCAGCGACTCCAGTTTGCGGTTGATCCCGTCGGCCACCTCGGCCAGAAAGCTCTTTCGCCTGGTAAGAGCCGTCACGACTTCCTCCCTGGTCACGAAGGGAATCGCGGCCAGCGCCAGGTCGAAGCGAAAATCCCGTTCCCTTGTTGCCGACAGCGCAGCTATCGTCTCTTGCTGCAAAACGTCTTTGCCGGTACTCGTTATTTCGAATTTCCGCGGCACAGGGCCCCGTCCCTGCTTTTCCAAATCGATGTGAGACGTTACCAGTTTCTTTCCGCTCAATTTGTTCAGGCCGACATAAATGGACGTGGTCCCGATATCGGCCCACTCCTTATACCCTCTCGCCTTTATCATCTGGTTAATTTCATAACCGGAAACCATCGGCCGGTCGCATATAAATTGTAGGAGGATAAATTCAACATTAGAAAGTTCCATATATGTCCCCTCTTTAAACAATTAATAAATAGTTAACATTCTAATCACACTATATAATATTACACCCAAGTTATATTATATGCAAGAAAAAATTGCTGGCGCAGCCCGCCTGGCAATTTTTTTTGTTTCTCCCATTCATTTTCGCCCGCCTGCCGCCCGGCGTATCGCCTTGTAACCACAATCATATTGATTGCAGCAAGCGATCCATGAACTCAATTTCGCTTTTGACCCACCCGAAAGGGTGCCTGTAAAACGCCTGCAGATGCACAGGAACAGGCGAATTTTCTCTGCTTTCGTTATCGAATGCCAGCAAAATCCTTTTCGCCGTTTCCGCCAGAACGATCTTTCTCTGCCTGAGCGCCGTCGCGACTTCTTCCGCCGCCACCAGCGAAGAGGCGGCAAGAGCCGCATCGAACCTGTGGTCCCTCTCCCGGCAGGACGACAAAGCCGCTATGATCTCCTGCTTCAACAGTTCTTTTCCGGCAGCGGTAAGGATAAATTTCCGAAGCATAAAATCGGTTTCCTGTTTTTCGTCGCCGCCGGGAGCGATCAGTCCATGTTCACTCAATCTGCCCAGCGCGGCGCCGATTGCGGCAGTTTTAGCCTTGATCCACTCGCTGTAGGGAAATTCCTTCACCATCCGGGCAATTTCCCTGCCGGAAGCGCCGCCCCGGTCCCCGATAATCTGCAAGAGGGTAAAATCTATCGTAGTCAGCTTCATGTCTATCCTTCTTTCATGATTCTGCTTCCGGTGAAGGATACGGAATCATCGAACCCTGCTCACTTTCCTGTCCGGAAATCATTCAACCGCACATGCTGAATGATCCCCCCTCGTGTCTCCTATGCTAGTTTATGGACGTGCCGATGTCAATCCTCGCTGACCCAGGGATAGTTATTTTAATGCAAATTTTACATAAATTTGAAATTTATGTCGAAATGGTTGTTTTTTTGCCGCGAAAAAAGGGGTCGCCGCCCGGGGCAATGGTCCTCCCCGGCGGCATTCACTCATGGTATCGTTTCGTATTATTTGAATTTCCAAACCTCGCCAAATTCGGTATAACGGCCGGGGGCGATAAGGTAGGCCCCCGCATAATACTTCTCGTCCGTCAGGTTGCTGAGCTTTACGTATACTTCCCGGCCTTTCGTTTTTTCCTTGCTCAGCTTGAAGTCGACAGTATGGTGTGCCGGCAGCAGGATGCTCTGATACAGTCCAGCCGTGTTTGGCTGTCCGGCTCCGCCCCCATTACCGGTTTCGGCGCTGTTGGAGAAGGCGCTGCTAGTCGCTCCCACATAGCTGATTGACAGATACGCGCTGGTGCCGCTTTTTCCCGCGTAATTCAGTCCATAAGTAAACTTTTGCTGCGGGACGTCATTCACCTGTTGTCCTGTTGCAGGATCGGTCGCGTGGGTACGGGTGTACTGAAAAAAGGCCTTCGTGCCAGGACCGAGCTTTTGGCTGATGTCGGTCTCATAGCCCGTCATTTGCACCGCTGGCAGGCTATAATACAGAATTTCACCATTGATAAACCCGCTTTGGATCATGTTGGCGATATGCTTCCTGAACAAGGTGACGTCAACGCTCAGCCCCGCTGCGTTCGTATAGGCCACCCCCACCTCCCGGTTGATCGTTTCTTCCGGTTTGAGCATCGGTATAGCCAGGTCCGGATAGGTGCCCGCGACCGTCTTAAAATAATTGTAATTGGCGATTCCCGTCATTTCCTGGGGCTGGGGATAGCGGAAACTTTTGCCGACGGCGGCGTGCAGCGCGGTGGTGTCGCTCAGCGCATAGTTCAGGCTGGCCACCGGATCGCTGGCCTTATAGGAACCAGTCATCGTATACCCGGTCGACGCGGCTCCTATACTGGGATCTGCCTGCATAGCATTATTGGCATTTTGCATAACATCCTTGATTTCGTTGTACCGGTAACCCAACCTGGTGGTCAGGTGGCCGACTTTGATCTCATCCTGCGCATAATAGCCGTTACTGGTGTAACTATACGCAGCCTTTGACCAGAGGGCGATCGGCAGTGAGCTATCCCAGTCGGAGATAATCTCGGTATAAGTTCTCAGCTCGCGGTTGTAACCCCAGGTGAAGGTATTCACCGGACTCAGCTTGATGACATTCTGAAGCTGGATGCCGCGCACCTTGCCATCCGTACTTTGGCCGCTTTTATCCTCCGTCGGATTGGTCGAGTTCGCATACTTGGCGAACATCGTACTTTGTTCCTGCGATTGATACATGGTTAGGCTCAGGTTATTGTTGGCGTTGAATTTGTGGTTGAACACAAAACCGGTCTGGCTGTTGACAACCGGGTCATAGCGCACATCGAAAGCACCTGACCAAACATCAAATGACCGATACAAACTGGCCGAGCTGGAAGAGCCGCCGGCGCCGCCGGGATTGACGATCAGCAGGCCGTTGGCGTCATAGCGGTTGGGGACCTCTTCCCTTTTCTCGGAGTAGGAACCAAATATGCTTACAGACGTATTGGCGTCCAGATCGTAGCCAATTTTGCCACTGTAGGATAATTCCTTCTTTTTGGCATTGTCGGTATATCCATCTGTCATTGATTGTTTGGCGCTAAAGAAAAAATTGGCGTTCTTGGTGCTGCCGCCGAAGGAAGCGGACTGAGTCTGCGTATTCCAGCTGCCGATCGAAGCGGATATCGTTCCGCTGTTTTGACTGCCCTTTTTGGTGGTAATGTAGATCACACCGCCGGCGGCGTCCGAGCCGTACTGGACGGGAACGGCGCCTTTGATGACCTCAATTTTTTCGATGCTGTCCGCCGGAATACTGCTCAAATCCACTACCCCGTTACCCACCGGGCTGAGCGGCACCCCGTCGACGAAGACCTTGGTGTTGTTGGCGTCGCTGCCGCGAATAGCCACCGTGGCTTTGCCTGATGTATTGTTGCCGCTGACCGTTAAACCGGTTACGTTTTTCAGCACATCGGACGCGTTTTGCGCCCCCTGGGCCTTGATGTCATCGGCGGTGACGGTGGTGGTCTGTACCGACTGGCGTTCCTTCAGCTTGGTATCGGTAACTTCCACTTCTTCCACGGCGACATTGTCCGGCTCCTCGGCCATGGCCACGGACGCCCACCAGTTCGAATAGAGCATCATGCAGCCGGCGATGATCGCCAGCCGCTTTTTTTTCGACACTTTCACGGCATCGCTTCCTCCTTGCCTTGCTACTCAAAATAGATTGATAACTAAAATCGTCCCTCCAGCCGGCCCGGCCGCCGGCACCCGCGAAAAGCCGGACCGCTGTCGCAGCCTTCGTAGGAGCCGTATTCCGGCCGGGCGAGCATCCGCCCGTCTTAGTTGGAGCTTATCGCGTCAGCCGGCAGGTTCACGCCCTTGCCGACCACGGTCAGAAGCGGCGATCCTTGCTCGCTAAAGTCTGTCGCCCCGGCGGTGAAAACCGCCGACGGCCAGCGGGCGCCGCCGGCCTGAGCCGATCCCCCGGCCTGCTGACGCATCGTCTGCGCCGAGGTCAGCGGCTGGGCAAGCGGATTGGCGGCAGTGTAGATAAAGCCGCTGCCGCTGTCCGGCACCGCGTCGCCGTAGCTTGTGCCCCACAGCACGAAATCGCTCGCCAGACCGCCTCTGGTGTCATAGCTCAGTTCGCCGCTTTCATTGACCGCGTTGAGCACTCTGATCCGGTCCGGAGTATCGTTCGCCGAGTGTCTGGTATAGAACGTGTAGGCGTCAGCCGAATAAATCTTCTGCTGGGTCGCGTACACCAGGTAGCGCCCGCCGGCCTCAATGGCCCGGGGTCCGAAAAAGTTGATGAACTCGCCGCCGCAGACGACGGTGACATTTCCGCCGGCGACGATTCGCGGAGTGTAGTCGTAGTAGCCGACGGTGGTACCGCTGCTAGAGTTGGCACCGCTGTAGGCCTGAGCGTCGTCGATAGTCAGGTTGCCGGAAACTTTGATGGTGATGTCGCCGCCGGCGAAAATGGTCCGGGCCGTGCCATTGCCATAATTGTTGACAGCCATTTCGGCGCTGGAAGTACCATTCAGCGTGTTGTCCAGCGTGATCGAACCGGTCGCCGCTATGGCGCCGGAGCTGCCCCCCCAAGCAAGCCCTGTCGCCACCAGATTGCCTTGTACGGTGAGATCCCGGTCTGGTGAATTTACTCCGCTGTATCCCGCGGGATAGCCGGCGGGAACGGCGACAGTGTAAATCAGGTCGCCGGACGCGATGGCTCTTGCAGGCGTGGCAACATTCGCAATGGAAGTATCACTAATAGTCGGAGCAGTCACCGTATTAAACCCGGTGCCGCCGCTCCAGAAATACAACGTATCCTTGTACAGATCATAGGAGGAACTGACCGAGCAATAGATGGAGTTGGCCCTGAAGTCAGGATTGCCCGCCACAGCCAGGATCAGACTGGGTCCGCCGACAGTGCCCTGGGATGTTGCCGACAAAAGATCGGGAACGAGGATGTAATAGTCGCCGGCCGCGTCGTAAGTGACCCCGGTGAATGTCTTACTGGTGCCGAACGCTTCCACCGTCAGGCCGTAGCCGCCGTTCACCACGGTTCCGTCTATTGCGTCCGTGGGTGTAAAGCTGTACTGCCAGCGGAGGTAGGGGAAAGCCTTACCGTCGAGCGCTCCCCAGGTTCCGGTCAGATCCCAGCCAGCGTAGTTGGCGGCTGACTTCATCCCCGCCGAAGTCAGTCCCTGGACATTGGTGCTTGTTCCCAGGTCGGAGCCGATTCCGCTTGTCTGCCCTGCAGCGTCGGTATTCCAAATGGCGTTCGTTACGGTACCGCTGGTCGCGTTGGTCCCGATCAGGCCGCCGGCATTGCTGTTCGTACCGCTGCTGCTCACCGCGCTGACGCTGTAGGAGGTGCCGAGGCTGCCCAGATTGTTGCCCACAAGACCGCCGACATTGCTGGTGGCGCCGCTGCTGTTCACCCCGGCGAATGCGAAGGAATCGATGATGCTGCCGCCGGCGTCGTTTTGTCCCGCCAGGCCCCCAGCATTACTGTTCGCACCGCTGCTGCTCACCGCGCTGACGCTGTAGGAGGTTTTGATTGTTCCGGCGTTTTCCCCCGCCAGGCCGCCAACGTTGCTGCCGCTGCCGCCGGCCGTCACCGCTCCGGTATTGTAGGAGGTCGCGACCGTGCCGGCATTATAGCCGGCCAGGCCGCCGACATCGCTGCTTCCGGCGCCGTCAGCCGTCACCGCTCCGGTATTGTAGGAGGTCGCTATGCTGCCGCCGCTGGCGTTTTTCCCTGTCAGGCCGCCGGCGTAGCTATAGACGGCGCCGACGTTCGCGACCTTGACCACGCCGGTATTGTAGGAGCTGGCGATGCTGCCGCTGTTTTGTCCCGCCAGGCCCCCGGCGTAGCTGCCGTCGCCGCTGGCCGTCACCGCGCCGCTATTGTAGGAGCTGGCGATGCTGCCGCTGTTTTGTCCCGCCAGGCCCCCGGCATAGCTGCCGCTGCCGCTGGCCGTCACCACGGCTTTGGAGTAGGAGCTGGCGATGCTGCCGCTCGTTTGTCCCGCCAGACCGCCTGCATAGCTGCTAGCGCCACTGGCTGTCACCGCGCTGCCGCTGTCGGCGTAGCTGTTGGTGATGGCGGCCTTGTTCAGCCCCACCAGGCCGCCGGCGATGCTGCCGGCGTTATTGGCGGTGACGGTGACAGTGGCTTTGGAGTAGGATCCGTCGATGCCGCCGCTGTCGCTTTCCCCCACCAGGCCGCCCAGCACCGCGTTGTCGCCGTTGCCGACCACCGCCCCGGTGAAGTAGGAACCGCTGATGGCGGTGGTGGCGCTGCTGCTGTTCAGCCCCGCCAGGCCGCCGGCGATGGCGCCCGTCCCGCTGGCCGTCACCGTGGCGGCGGAGTAGGAAGCGCTGATGACGCCAGCGTTTTGCCCCGCCAGGCCGCCCGCGTGGCCGGCGTTGCCGCTGGCCATCACCGTGCCTGTGGTGTAGCTGTTGGCGATGGTGCCGCTGCTATATCCGGCCAGACCGCCGACATAGCCTCCGGCATAGCTGCCGCTCACATTGCCGGACAGCGAGACATTGGCAATCGTGCCGCCGCCGTTGTAGCCCACCAGGCCGCCGACATACTGATTGCTGGCCCCGCCGACCACCGTCACCCCGGTCAGGTTGACATTGCTGATCTTCGCGCCGGCGCCGGTGTAGCCGAACAGGCCGATACTGGCCTGCGTGGAGTTTTCAATATCCAGTCCGCTGATGGTATAACCGTTGCCGATCAGGGTGCCGGTAAAGGCGCTGCTGCTGGTGCCGATCGGCGTCCAGTTGTCGCCGGTCAGATCGATATTAGCCAGGAGAAGATAGGTGGCGCCAAGGTTGCTGCTGATGTTCTCCAGTTGGGCGGCATTCAGGATCAGGTAGCCGCTCGTGGTGGACCAGACCAGAATAGGCTGACCGCCGGACATCATCCAGGTATTGGTAAAGTCCCAATTGGCGTAGGCCGTATTGGTCTTGTCGCCCAGTTGGGTGCTGTCCAGTCCGGTCGCTCCGGTCGTGGTGCCGCTGCCGATCCCCGGCAGACTCGCGGCAACAGTGATGTTCCAGACCGAATCAGTCACCGTGCCGTTATTGGCCCCCACCAGGGCCCCCGCCGCGGCCCCGGTCACGCTGCCGGCGCCGCTGTAGGAAGTTTTGATGGTGCCGGTGTTGAGACCCACCAGGCCCCCCACCGTATCGGCTGAGCCGGTGCCGCTCACCGTGCCACCTAAATAAGAGCTGTCGGTAACGGTCCCGGTGTTGGTCCCCGCCAGGCCGCCCACCGCGCCGCTGCCGGTCACTGTGCTGTCGGTGAAGGAAGTCTGCACCGTGCCGGCGTTGGTGCCCACCAGGCCGCCCACCGACCCGGCGCCGCTCACCGTGTCGATGGCGTAGGTGTTGTAGACGGTGCTGCCGGCGGCATTATAGCCTACCAGGCCACCGACATTGCTGGCCGCACCGCCGCTGACGCTGGCGGTGGTCAAGCCGATGTCGTGGATGGTCGCGCCCGAGCCGGTATAGCCGAATAGGCCGGCGACATCCCCCGTCGCGCCGGTGATCGTCAGCCCGTTGATTTGATAGTCGTTGCCGTTAAACGTGCCTGTAAAGGGAGTCGTCGAGCTGCCGACAGCCGCGAAGCCGACCAGTGGCGCCATATTGTAGCCGGTCATATCGATGTTGCCGGCTAAAGAGTAGGTCGCCCCCAGGTTCATGGCCATCAGTTGGAGCTGATGGGCGTTGGTGACGGTGTTGCTGTATTCCGACCGCAGGAAAGGATAGGTATAGCCGTCGATCATATACCAGGTGTTGGTGAAATCCAAGCCGGTGTAACTGGACTGCGTCACCATCTGCGCTGTTGTCAGGCCGGTGACATTGGCGAGGGTGCCGAGGCTGGAGCCGACGCCGGTGGCTCCGGCTGCATCGGTGTTCCAATAGGCGTTGGCGACCGTTCTGCTGGCTGCAACGTTACCCGCCAGGCCGCCCACATGGTTGGTGTTGCTGCCCGCGCCGGTCGTCACCTTTATCGCGCCGGCGCTGTAGGCGCCGGAAACATTGGCGGAGACATTGCCAATCAAGCCGCCCACATAGTTGGTGAACGTGCCGCCGGTGCTGCCGGACAAGTCCAGCGTCGCCGCCCCCGTACTGTAGGAGTTGGCGGTGGAGCCGGTGCTGGTGATGGAGTCGTAGCCCATCAAGCCGCCCACATAGTTGTTATAGATGCCGGCGCTGCCGGTCACGTTCAGCGTCGCCGTCCCGGTGCTGTAGTTGCCGGTAGTGGAGCCAGTGGTGCCGGTATTGTAGCCCATCAAGCCGCCCACATAATTGTTAAAGGTACCGGCGCTGCTGTTCAGCGTGACCTTCACCGCCCCGCTGCTGTAGTTGCCGGTAGTGGAGCCGGTGGTTCCGGCACTGTACCCTTCAAACCCGCCCACATAGAGAGCGTTAGCGGTGCTGGTGCTGCCGCTGGTGATGGTTGCGGTTACAGCGCCTGTATTGTAAGAATTGGAAGTGACGGCTCTGTATCCCTGGCCGGCCAAGCCGCCTTCATACACGCTGAAGCCGCTGGTGGTCGCCGGTATATTCGCGGTTACCGTTACTGCTCCCGTGTTGTAGGAATTGGCAATAGAGGTGGCGATATAGCCCCCCAGGCCCCCGATTTGGTACGCGCCGCAACCTGTGAAAATTCCTGTAACCGCCCCGGTATTGTGGGACTGGCTGACGGCAGCGGATTTTCCCGCCAGACCGCCGACATAACTGCTGTTGGAACTGGTATCCGTCACCACCCCGCTGTTGGAGGAGCCGGTAATGATGCCGAGGATCTGACCGCCCACGCCGCCGACGTAGTTGGTCCCGATGCCGCTATAGCTGATCGCGCCGCTGTTGCTGGAATTGATGATATTTCCGTTAGTAACGACATAGCCTGCCACGCCGCCGACATTGCTGGTCGAGGTACTGGCGGTGGTGTTGCCGGCCGTTACCGTCGCGGCGTTGCGGGAGCCGGTGACGGAGACCGAAGCGTCCCCTACATATCCGACCAGGCCGCCGATATAGCTGGCGCTGGTGCTGGCGTTGGTGTTGGTGCCGACTACCGTCGCGGCGGCGGTGGTGTAGGAGTTAACGATGCCGTAGCCGAAGGAGTCACCGCCCACCAGGCCACCGGCAGCGCTGCCGCCGACGTTGTCCGTCACCGCCCCGCCAAAATAGCTGTTGCTGACGGTGTCGAGGTTGACACCCACCAGGCCGCCGATGCCACCGCTGTTCGCGATGGCCATGCTGCCGATGAATACGCCGTTGTTGCCTGTCACCGTGGCGGTGGAATAGGAGTTGTCGATGCCGCCGTAGGTGTTTTTCCCCACCAGGCCGCCGAGTGCGACGGTATTGCTGCCGAACGCAGTGTCGGTCACCGTGCCGGTAGAAGAGGAATTGCTGATGGCGATGAATTGGGCGCTGCTGTCGGTCCCCACCAGTCCGCCGGCCTGGGTGCCGGTGGCGGTGGCCGTCACGTCGGCGGCGGAGCTGCTGCCTGTGATGAGGCCGGCGCTGCCGGTGTTGTAGCCCACCAGCCCGCCCACCGAAGCGGTGATGCTGGCGGAGCCGCCGCCGCTGACGCTGCCGGCAACCGAATCATTGCTGAAAACGGTGTTGTTGGCGTAGCCCGCCAGGCCGCCGACATACTGGTTGGTGCCGGCCGTGCCGGTGATATTGACCCCGCTCAGGCTAAGGCCGCTGATCGCTGCGCCGTTGGTATAGCCGAACAGACCGATGGCCGGCAGGCTCGAGCCGGAGATCGTCAGGCCGCTGATGGTGTGGCTGTCGCCGTAAAGAATGCCGGAAAAGACGCTGGTGGATGACGTGCCCAGCGGCGCCCAGGTGCCGGTCAGAGCGAGGTCGTTGCCGAGGAAGTAGGTCCCGGCCAGGTTGGTGCCGATGCTCAGCAAATCGTTGACGGTGGTGATGACCAGGCCGGTGTTGTTGCCCCAGCGCAGCAGCAGTTGGCCGCCGTCGCTGACCCGCCAGGTATTGGTCAAATCCCAACCGGCGGTTGTCGCCTGAGTGGCAATATTGGCGCCTGACAGCGAGTTAGTAACCGTGCCGCCGCCGGTCCCCACCAGGGCTGCCACATTGCCGCTGCCGCTCACCGTGCCGGAGCTGTAGGAAGTGGTGATGGCGCCGCTGTTTTTGCCTGCCAGACCGCCGACGTTATCGGCCGTTCCGGTGCCGCGCGCCGTGCCGAGCAGCGAGAAATAGCTGGTTGTGATGCTGCCGGTGGCGGCGTTGTAGCCGGCCAGTCCGCCGACATTACCGCTGCCGCTGACAGCGGCCAGGGCGAAGGAGGTCGTGATGCCGCCGGCGTTGTAACCGGCGATGCCGCCGGTGTCGGCCCCGGCCGCGCTATCGCTCACACTGCCGCCAAGGACATAGGTGTTAGCGACGGTGCCGGCGTTGTAGCCCACCAGGGCGCCGACATAGCTGTTGCCTGTGCCCCCGCTGACGCTGACGTTGGTCAGGCCGACATCGTGGATGGACGAGCCCGCGCCGATGTAGCCGAACAGGCCGACATCGGCCGAGCCGATGTAATTGCTGATCGTCAGATTACGAATGGTATAGTCGTTGCCGTTGAAGCTGCCGGTAAAGGCGCTGACGCTGCTGCCGACAGGCACGAAGCCAACTGTCGGCGCCATCCTGTAGCTCGCCATGTCGAGATTGCCGGCTAGGGTGTAGCTGGCCGTCGGGTCCATCGCCATAAGCTGCAACTGGTGGGAGTTCCGGATGGTGGTGCTGTACTCCCACCGCAGGAAGGGGGTGGTGTAGCCGTCGATCATGTACCACATGCTGCCGCCGCCGGCGCCGGTGCCGCTGATGTCCCAGTCGGCGTAATTCGCCGCCTTCACCATCTGGGCCGACGTCAGGCCGGTGGCCGCGACATTGCCGCTGCCGGCGTTGGTGCCGACGGCGTAGGCTTGCCCGGATTTATCGGTGTTCCAGTAGGAGCCGGTAATGGCGGAGGTGGCCGTCAGGTACCCGGCCAAACCGCCGGTGTGGGTTGCGCCGCCGGGGTAGCCGATGCTGCCGGCGCTGTAGCTGTTGGGGATACTTATGTTCGTGCCGTAGCCCACCAGACCGCCGAGGTAAACCACTATTGAAGTAGTTGAGCCGTCGCTGGAGCTGACGGCGCTGGTGCTGTAGCTGTTGGTGATTTTGGTGCCGACGCCGCTGGAGGAGTCATAGCCCACCAGGCCGCCGCCCCTCCAGAGTAGGCCGCTCACCGTCCCGGCGCTGTAATCCTGATCCAGGATCGAGTCGGTAGTCTGGCCCACCAGACCGCCGGCATATGTGTTTTGACCGCCCACAACAGCGGCGGTGCTGTAGCTGTCACTGATTTTGGAAGTGGTCAGGGTACCCACCAGGCCACCGGTATTGCCACCACCGTTCACGGTGCCGGTGACATAGCTGTTGTCGATGAGGCTGTTGGTGGCCGTACCGGCGATGCCGCCATCGGACGCATTGACATCGACTAGGCCGAGGTTGCGGACAATCGCTTTAGTGATGCTGCTGAAAAGACCTGTCTTCAGGTTGCTGATGGTATGACCGTTGCCATCCAGTATGCCTTGAAAGTTCTCATATGGATTTGAATAGCTACTGCCGTTAATATCGTTGCCAAGGGCATACACGCCGATTGTCGATGCCGTTGATAGCTTCTGCAAGTCGGCGTCGTTGTTGACCAGCATGTAGGAGGTCAGGCTGCCGTTGGTGACCTTGGAACTGTACGGGCTGGTTATGGTTCCCGTCCCGGCGGTGGCCGCCGTGGTGGCTGTGCCGGTCCAGGTGGTTATGGTCGCCGCATCGGTGTAGCTGGCCGGGTTGTAGTAGATGGACACCTTGTTGCCTGTGCCGCTGCCGCCGGTCAGACTGACGGCGGCCCCCAGAGTTACCGTCCCGGTGTCGGAGCCGGTGTTGTCGGCCCGCAGCACGAGATTGCCGCCACCGGTGCCGGTGATGGTGGCATTGGTGGCGATATTGCGGTAGGCGCTCAGCGTCAGGGTGGTTGGACTCGCCCAGGTTATTGCGTCATTAACGAAAATATCGCCGTTGGTGCCTGTCGCGCCCATGCTCGATAGGATGGTGACATTGCCCCCGGCGAGGTTTGTGTCAAGCGTAGCCGCTGTCATGTCGCCGCCCGAGGCCGCAATGGTGAAGTCGGCCGGGTCCAGCAGCCAGTTGCCGGCCGCGCCCTTGGCCGCCAGAGTGGTTACACTGGCGCTGTCGCCGACTTTAAGGCTATTGTGGCCCGAGGTCTCGACCTGGCCGCCGTTGCCGCCCACCGCGCCGCCGCGGGCGCTAATCTGTCCGTTAAACACCGTTTTGTCATCGGCCCACACCGCCACCTTGCCGCCGTTGCCTTGAACAGTGGCGTCGGCGTTGATCGTCGCTCCGGCCGCTACCGTCGTCATGGTGGCGTTCTGCTCCGATCCCTGTCCCTGGAAGTTGCCGCCGATCAGAGCCGTGCCGCCGCCGGCGTAGCCTGACACGTCGACTTTGGCCCCGTCGGTCAGGGCTACCGTCTCGCCCAGCACCTTGACGGTGCCGCCGGTCTGCCCGAAGTCTTTGCTCGAAGCGTCGAGAGTGCCGCTGTTTGTTACAACGCCGCTGGTTCCCCCGTCGAGGCGGATGACGCCGCCCGTATTGTCGATGCTGCGAGCTTGGATGACGCCGCTGTTGTTGACCACCGTACGGGCCAGGGCGTTGGCCGCGCTGGCAGTCATGACGACCTGGCCGCCGTCGGCCTGGATAAGGTTATGGTTGGCGACGCTGGCGTCCACCGCCGACTGGTTCACGGCCAGACTTAAGAGGCCGTCGCCGGAGAAGTCCAGGGTGACGGCGCTGCCGGCCGCCAGGGCCACTGTGCCCTTCTGGGCGACGATGACGCCGTCGTTGGCCACCTGGGATCCCAGCAGGGCGACGTAGCCGCCGCTTGCGGCGGTGATGGTCCCTTGGTTGGTCACACTGCCGCCGCTGCCGCTGAAGGTATAGTTGCCGCTCAGAAAATCGCTGTCGGATAAACCTAGGGTCGAGGCCACCAGCCCGCCGACGTTGACCGAGGCTCCCTTGGCGAACAAGATGCCATTGGGGTTGATGAGAAATACCTGGCCGTTGGCGTTCAGGTGACCGTAAATGCCTGACGCGTCGCTTCCCAGCACCCGGTTGAGGGCGATGGAGCTTGAGCCGGGCTGGATGAAATTGACCGTTTCGCCGCTGGCGATAGAGAAGCTTTGCCAGTTGATGCCCAGTTTGTTGGTATACTGGTTAATAGTCATAGTATTGCCGCTCTGGCTGATGGTGCCGCTGCCGGTGGTCACCTGGCCGCCGGTCGGGTTGGCGCAGCCGATGCCCATCGAGCTGAGCATGATTCCCGCCGCCATGAGCGGCGGCAATATGGCTTTGGCCGCTCTTTTCAGAGTAGTCATCCCTTGCCCGGTTTGTGGCCGGCATGGTTTGCTGCGCTCCCAGTCGCGTCGCCACTTTCTCTGCATGTTTTTGTCCTCCTTGCGAAAAATTAGAAGTACTGGACGCCCGACAGCCACCAGCGTCCCTTGCGGTCGGCTTCCGAAGTCACCGGAGCCGGGCCGAGTTTCCAGGCGTAGTCTACCCGGACGGTGTAGTCCTTGCTGGCGCTGGTGATCAGTCCCAGTCCCACGCCGTGAAGGGTCCGGCCATTGTCGCCCGCGCCCGGCCAGGGATTTTTGTTGACCACAATATGGCCGGTATCAATATAGGCCGCCAGTTGCAACTCCGGGGTCGGCATATTCAGGCGCAGTTCGCCCCGGGCCAGATAGCCCGCGTCGCCGGAGGCCTCGCCCTCGGGATAGGCCCTGACGCCCCGGTAGCCGCCGATAAACAGTTTTTCCGACGAGTCGAGGTTTTTGTTGGCCAGTTGGCCGCTGAAGTCGAACAGGAAGCTCAGGCGGTTGTTGATGACCTGCTGGCGGCTGTAATTGAAGCTGGCTTTCGTGTAGCGGCCGGCGGTCTGCGCCGTCTGACTGTCGTCGCTCTGCGCCGAGTAGCCGTAGAGATCTGTGCCGCCGACGATGGACAGATTGCCGCTGGAAAGGGTCAGAGAGTAACTGTTGACGCCCAATTTGTCCCGGCTGTCACCATTTATGCCGAAGTTCCATACGTAGTCGCGCTTGTCAGCCAGGGTGATATCCAGGCCCTTGTCGGCCAGTTTGCGGTAATCAAACCCGATCTGGATGTTCACGTTGTTGTCGCGCGAACGGCGAAGGGGATAGGTTTCGAAAATGCTGGTTGTGTTGGACTTGCCGGTGTAATCGAGGCTGGCGAATTCTTTTCCCAATAAGTAGTGCATGTTGGAAAAACTCACTCCCAGCTTGGCCCCCTGATTGCCGACAGGGGTCAGGTAGCTGACGCTGGCGTTGTTCATGCCATCCCCGGAATAGTTGTTGCCGAGGCTGATGACGTCGCCGCTGCCGCTGACGTTGTTGATGGTCAGGGTCATGTTGCTGACGCCCTGGCCGGTGTAACGGTTGCCGTAGTTGTCCAATGAGAAAGTGCCGACGACGTCCTCGGTGTCGGTGATTTCAAGGATAAGGTCGGTGCTGCCGGCGGTCTTGCCGGGAGCCAGAGTGGCCTTGATGCTGACGCCGCTGGTGTCGCTGAGGAGCAGCAGGGCCCGTTCCAGCACGTCTTTTTTTACATAGTCGCCAATCTTGACAGGGCCCAGCAGCCCTTCGGCGACAGTGGTTTTCAGGTGGGACCGGTTGCGGATGTCGATTTGTCCGTACTGGCCTGGCACAACGGTGATTTCCACTGTCCCGTCCTTGATATCCTGGGCCGGGACATAGGCGTTGGCCACCATGTAGCCCCGCTGGTTGAGGTACCCGGCGATCCGCTGGGCGAGCGCCTGCATTTCGGTAAGGGAAAGCTCCTTGCCGGCCGCGTCCTTGACCAGTTCCTGCAGTTCGGCCTGGCTGACAGGGCCCGCGCCGGTGACGCGAAAACCGTTCACCCTGATTTTGGGGCCCGCATCCTGGACCGGCCCCGGCTTTTCTTCCTGGTTTATTTCGATGGTGACGCTATTTTTGGCGGGCTCGGGCAGCTTCTGTTCCTCCAGGCTGCTCTTGATGGTGCCGGCGTTGGGTGGTTCTACAGCCAAAGCCGGCGAAGTGGAACAGACCATGAAGGCCAGAAGCAAGCTCAGGCACCCCTTGCCCCGACCCCTGGCCGGAGCATGTGTTTTAGGCATAATCTCATCCTTCCTTGGTTGATGCGGCAGGGGCCTGTCCAGGACGGGCCCCTGCGTTTTCCGCTGCCGTCATGAGACGATACGGCGCCCGTATCAGGCCTCCTCGGTTTCGGCTCTCTCAGTTTCGGCTCTCTCGGTTTCAGCTTTCTCCAGTTCCGGGGCGCCGACCACGCTTAGTCCTTCTGGCGGCTTGTCGGCTTTTTTCAATACTCCGGCCTCCACGAGCTGCTTCAGGATGTTGTCCTGGACGGCCAGCGACTGGACGAACCCTTCCAACGGCATAACGATCCACTGGCTGACCGTTGTCGCTCTTGAGGTGGGGCTGCAGTGTCATCAGGTCGATGCGGATAAGATTGCCTGTGACATGAACGGCGCTGATGGCGTCGGCGTAAATTTCCTGGTTCATGATTTTCCTCCTTAAAATGCTGCGGCGCCAAGCGGCCGGCAGTCCGCTGCGGATGAACGGTGTTTCCTGCTGTTTCCACCTCATCCCGCGTCTGTCGGCCGAAACGGTCACCTCAAGCCCTATTGTTCCCCCTGTTCTTCAATTTCCCGTCTGGCTGTGGCCGCGGCGCCACACAATCCGGTCATGACCGCCCCGAGCGCCACTCCGGTCGCCAGCAGAAAGTAGTCCTTGAGTATCTCCAGCAACATACGGTCTCCTCCTTATCTGAATTGACTCATGCCCGGCCGGCAGACTTCGCGGTGGCAGCAGTTACATCTGCCGCCCTGGCCTATTTCCCGCTGATTTTTTTCAGCACATCGTCGGTGATGTCCAGCCCGCCGTATACGGCCACGCCTTTCTGTACAACGATGGCCATCCCTTTGGCTTCCGCCACTTCCCTGACCGCGGCGTTGATTTTGTCGGCGATGGGTCGCAATAGTTCTTGCCGCTTTTGTTCCACTTGCCGCATGAGCTGCAGGTTGAGATCCTGTTTTTCCTTGTCGCCCAGGCCGGCCGATTTGGCCTCGAATTCCTTTTTGGCTGCTTCCGTTTCGGCCTTGAGGGTTTCATTCGCTTTCTGGGTGTCCGGATGTTGATTAATCAGCAGGGGAAAGTCCACAAGGCCGACTGTCGGCGGTGCCGTCGGCACAGCGGCCTGCGCCGTGCCGGCCCCCATCGCCCCGAACAGGATCAGAGCCGCCAGCAGCATAGCGGTTATGGTTTTCCGAACAACATATTTCATGGTATTTTCCTTCTTCCCGCCCTTTGGGCAAATCATTGCGCGGACCGGTTTTACCGGCCCACTGTAAAACCCCAGGCTGTTCAACAGCCGCGCTCTCTAACTGTTGGGGGATGGCCGCACCGCTATGGCCACCGCCGCTACCCCGCTTTGCCGGACGGCGTCCAGCACCTCGATCACCCGGCCGTGCTCCACGCCACGGTCGGCGTTGATGACCACCGACAGCTGCCTGCCGTCGTTCCGGAGCTGGCTGAGCCGAGACGTGACCTCGGCTGGCCCGCCGATCTGATCCTTGTCACAGAACAGGTTGCCGTCCTGGGTCAAGGTGAGCATCACCACCTGCTTTATTTCCTCCTGACCGGTGGCGGCGTGAGGCAGATTGACCGGCAGAACATGCTGCTCGATCATGGCCAGGCTGGCCAGCATGAAAAACACCAGCAGGAAAAACATGGTGTCGATCATCGGGATGATCTCGATACGGGCTCTCTTCATCGTGCTTCGCGCCAGTTTCATTTCATCACTCCTGTTCGGTCAGCGCCATTTCCAGCTGGGTGGCGTAGTGTTCGATCATTTCGCTTTCCCGCTCGACCCGGGCGGTAAAATAGTTGTAGGGGATCAGCGTCGTTACCGCCACGCCGATGCCGGTGGCGGTGGCGATGAGCGCCTCGGCCACACCGCCGGTTACGGCGTGGGGTGATCCGCCCCCGCCTCCGACCGTGGCCATGATATGAAACGAGTCCATCATGCCGAGGATGGTCCCCAAAAGGCCCAGCAGCGGGGCCAGGGTTACGATGGTGTCCAGCGTCGAAAGGCCTTTTTTCATGATCGAATACTGGGTGATCCCCACCGATTCCATGGCCTTGGTCGGTTCGGCCGGGTTGGCCATGCCGGCGGCCAGCACCTTGAGCAGCGGCAGGGTTGAGCTTTTGGCCAGATTCAGACCGTCTTTGACCCGCCCGAGCTGGACCAATTCCAGCACCGTTTCGGCGGCGGCGTTCTTGCCGATGCGCCGGAAGAAAAGCCATCTTTCGATGATAACGGTTACCGAAATTAAGGAGCATATTGCCAGAGGCAGCATCATCCAGCCGCCTTTTAACAGTTCTGTCATGATGAATCATCCTTTCGCGGTAATTTGATAAGAATAGTCTTCTTACATTGCTTCCCTGAGATCGAAGGTAACCCTCACGTCCCGGACGGTCGACACCGGCACGCCGCTGGAGTCCCGGGCCGGCGAATACCGCCAGGACGACACCGCCTCGACAGCGGCCTCACTGGCGTCAGAGCGGCCGCCCTCACGCACCGAGAGCACCGTTACCGACCCGTCGGTGTTGATGCGGATCCTTAGCACCACCGATCCCTCCCAGCCTGCTTCCCGGGCTGCCCGGGGGTAGGCCGGCTTGGGGGCGTACGCGCGACTGGCTGATACAGCGCTTGTGCCGCCGTTTCCGGGCCTCATCGGCGGCAGACCGGTGGCTGACGGTATCGCCGTTCCTGTGCCTGACCGCAGTGCCACTGAATTGGCGCTGGTCTCGCCCGGCAGGGCGTCCGCAAAGTGAGCCGGCTCCGGCTCGCCTGCAGCCTGTTCGGTCCGCGGCTGATTGATATCCGGCTTGATTTCCTCCTTGGGAGGAGTGATCTTTTGCTCCGGCAACGGGACGACTTCAATGGTGGTGACATTTTTGGCCGAATTGACCGGCGAAGACGGAGGCATCAGGATGAAGGCGACAATCAGAGCACAATGGACAAGTACGGAAGTCAGTGTCGATTTTCCATAGGTGCTGTTTGTCAATAAACTCATTGTTGTTCACCTCCCTCTGGCTTCTTTACATAACCGTCACTGCCGGACGGCGGCAGCTGTGAAGCCGCCTGGAACATCTGGAAAAACTGGCCCAATATGGGGCAAAGTATCTGATCATTCATGGTCGCGGTAAGCACAACTCCTTTATCAAGACATCCAGAAAATCGATCTCGCGTTTTATATACGAAGCCGGATGGCGGAACAACGCCTGCAAATTAAGGGGAAGGTCTCCCCCGCCCTGGTAATCGAAGATGGTCTTGATACGCTCCCCGATTTCCGCCAGAAAGTTTTTTCTTTGCTCCAGCGCGTCCACAACTTCTTTTGCCGTCACCAGCGAAATCGCCGCAAGGGCCAGATCGAACCTGTAATCCCTTTCCCGGGAAGATGATAAGGCCGATATGATTTCCTGCCTCAAGATTTTCTGGCCCTCATCCGTTATCGCGAATTTTTTCGGCATGGGGCCTTTTCCTTGCTTTGCCGTATCCAGGTGAGCCTTGACGAGCCGCTTCGTATTCAGCTTGTTCAGGCTGACGTAAATGGAAGCCGTCCCGATATCGGCCCACTCTTTGTAGCCTCGTTCCTTAACCAGATGAACGATTTCATAACCTGAAACCTCTTTTCGTTCACAGATGAGCTGCAGAATCATAAATTCCGCATTCGTGAGTTTCATAGCATCCCCCCATAATCATTTTACTAATATAATATTACATATATGTAATATTATATTAGTAAAAACCGTGTTGTAAGCCCGTCTGCTGCTTACAGCACACAAAATATAAAGGAGTTCCGTCACTGACCCTTTTATATAGGCTGCCCGGCATAATCAAGCGGCAACATTCATTACCTGAGAGCCCCCTTCCTGTTGTTTTACGGTACCGCCAATATTCATCTACGAAATATTTCACATGTGTAATATTTCGCGATAAGTTGCGGTGTAGTTATGGTTCGTGTTTAGCTTACAATATGACTATATGAAAATCAATGTATTCAACACCGTATTTAACAAACATTAACCAAAGCTTAACCAGGATTTAACAATCAGGTATAGCCATATTTCTCGCTGTCGCCTGGAGGCATGAAGCCAAAGAACGGCCCTGAAACGGCGAAAATTTGCCGTTTCAGAGCCATTCTTACCACTACCCGCCTTAGCCGATTTGGGCTTTTCCTGCCAGCAGCGGCAGCGTGTTCGCCCCCTGGGGCATGACAATGAACTGCGGCGTGCCTGTCCGGCACTTGTCCTGAGCGATCTTCATCGCTTCATCCAGTGTGCTTGCCGGAATCATTCCGGTCTTTTGCACCAGTTCGAAGTTGTCCGGTTTGGTCACCATGATAAAGGTGGCGACATCGCTGCATTCTATTTCCTTGAGCGCCACCATGCCAGGCAGGGCAAAGTTAGCCCGGAGGGCCTTCTCTGCCGCCAGCTTGTCACCCAGCTTAAACCAGTCCATGAATCCCGGCGGCTCGGAAATATCCGGGCACTCACTCAGCAGGATGACCACGCCGCCTTTTTTCACGGCGTAGCAGGCGTTATCCATCGTTTTTCCGGTCTGATACAGGTTGATGTCTTTCGGGTATCCACCCGCCGTAGTGATTACAATATCCGCTTTGGCCGGGATTTCCACGCCATAAAGCTCATCCACCAGCTTTGTCCCCTCCAGCCAGGCCGATACCCAGTTGCCGGCAAATATGCCGGCGACTCCGCCGTCGGAGGTGGGAACAAGGTTGAGAATAAAATCCGGTTTGACGAACGCGGCGATCTCCATCATGTCTTCATGGGCTGCGTTTCCCTTAAGCTTGCCCGACATGCAGCTCGGGTCCGAGCCGTCACCCAGATTAGGCCCCAGCAGCAGCAGATGATTCTGCTGAATGGTCTTCACCGAGCTGCAGCCCGGCAGAACGCTTTTCCGGCCTCCGCCGTACCCGGCGTTGTAGTGATAGATGATTCCTCCGGTCAGAATCACCCTGTCGGCTTCAGCCACCAGCCTGTTGACCCGCACCTCGGTGCCGCGGCTGGTTTTTCCCAGATAGACCATATTGGGCTCGTCCCAGGCGTCATGGTTCAGCACCCGCACCCGGTGGCAGATATTTTCGCCGCACAGGTCACGAAACTCGCTGTCGGTATTCTGTCGATGGGCCCCGACGACGATCAGGATGGTGATATTGTCATCAGGCACCCCGGCCGCGTTCAGTTCGTCCAGGATGATGGGCAGCACCTTGTCCATCCGCTGCCAGATCCGGGTGATGTCACTGACCGTTACCACGACCTTCTCCCCGGGGCGTACGATTTCCCGCAGAGGCGGCGCGTCGATGGGACGGGCCAAAGCCTCACGGACGGCTTTTTCGAGATCCGGCAGCGGCGGAAACTCTTTGCCGACAATCTCGCAGACCAGCTGCTGGGCAGGGATGCTCAGCGGAAATTCCGTTTTCCCGTATTTCAGGCTGAACTGTCGGTCACTCATAGAAACTTCACCTCCAGGCAGATTGGCGTGATACTTTTTCCCTTATCCTTCTCCATAAAGCCGTTTCAGGTCTTCCTCGTTCATGGTGAAACAGTGTTCCTTGACCGGGAATTCGCCGCTGTCGATCTCCCGGCAGTAGGAGTTGAAGGCGTCGACCATCGCCGGGCCAAGTTTGGCGTACTGCTTGACGAACTTGGGAACAAACTTGTCGAATATCCCGCAAAGATCGTAAGCGTTGAGACAATGCCCGTCGACATGAGGTCCGGCGCCGGTCCCGATGGTCGGAACGGTCAATTTCTCGGTAATCAGCTTGGCCAGAGGGGCCGGCACGCATTCCATCAATACCGAAAAAGCCCCGGCTTCCTGCAGTTTCAGGGCTTCGTTCATCAGCCGCTCGGCCGCTGCCGAGTCTTTGCCCTGGACCTTGAACCCGCCGAGCATGGAGACGGTTTGCGGCGTAAGCCCGATATGGGCCATGACCGGGATACCGGCGTCAACGATGGCCTTGACTTTGTCGCATACCGCCAGTCCGCCTTCCAGCTTCACGCAGTCAGCGCCCTCTTTCAAAAGCTTGCCGGCATTGCGGACGGCTTCGTCGATGTTGATATAGGACATGAACGGCATGTCGGCTACGATCATGGTGTTCTTCGCCGCCCGTTTCACAGGCCGGAGGTGATAGACGATCTCTTCCATGTTGACAGGCACCGTTGTGTCCAGGCCAAGCACTACCATCGCCAGCGAATCGCCCACCAGGATCATTTCCGCGTCCGAGCGGTCGATCATCGTGGCCATGGGATAGTCGTAGGCAACGATCATCTTGATTTTCTTGCCCTGCTCCTTGTACTGCTGAGCCTGGGGAATTGTCATCTTGGTTTTGCTCATAATGTCACGCCCTCCTGTTTGTTGTCAGAATAACTGTCCTCATCGTAGCTTTTATTGGTCGAACCTGATTATACCTTTGGGTAATTTTGCTTTCCGCATTAGATTTTTTGTCGAGTATTACCACTGATAAACTGGCTCGGGGTCGCTTTGTGATACTTTTTAAACACGCTGCAGAAATAGCTGGCGTCATGGATTCCTATCCGGTGGGCAACCTCTGCTACCGTATATTTGCCCATGGTCAGCAGGCTTTTTGCTTTTTGCAGGCGATAACTGTTCAGAAAACTGGAAAATCCCTGTCCCGTATATTTTTTGAAAATCCGGCTGAAGTAACAGGGGCTGAGATATAGCTTGCTTGCCACCACCTCCAGATTCAGGTCCTGCTGATAATTGTGCCGGATGAACTGAACGGCCCACTTGACCGCCCGTTCGGCGTCATTGTCGCTGGACCCGCGAACACTTGCCGCCAAACTGTCCACCAGGTTCGCCACAACCAGCCGGATTTGGCTGACAGTCTCGGCCTGCCCGGTTTCTTCCTGGAGCTTGGTGCGCATTGTAGCCGGCTGAGCTTCCTCGGTAAGACCGGCGAGCTCATGGGCTATCGCTGCGAATAAATCGGTCAGGGTCTGCAAAACCAGTTCCCGGGAAGCTCCAAACGATTTCAGCTGATCCAGCAGCTCCCCTGCTACAGTCGCGGCCGTGGTCTCCCCCGGTGAAAACAGCAGACTCACCATGCGTTCACTGAGACCCTTGATATCCAGTACAATGTTGTTATATATCTGATATCTCGCTTTGACAGTATCGGCACAACGGATCTGGGCTTCCTCCCAAAATCTCGCAGCCTCGGCCTCCCGCAAAACCAGGCGCAGAACCGTCTCGATGCCGGCGACGCCGTCGATCGGCAGCACGCAGCCGGCAACTCCGGCCGGAGCCTGCCGGGACCAATCGGCGATCAAGCCATTTAGAGCGACCATCGCTTCGGTCAGCGGTTCACGCCCCCAGACGATTACCTGCCCCCCGGGCAGCATTGACACGTGTTTCACGGCGCTTAACTGCCTGATCTTTCTGGTCAGCGAGTTTAGCTGGTATTCTTCCGCTATCACGACGTCCCCGCGCAGTATGTAACCGGCGAAAACCCATTGCACACCGGCAAGCGGACTCAACCTGCCGCGAAGCATTTGGTTCGTCTTACCGGGCCGAAGTCCCGCCAATTCCAGGACAAGCCGGTCCAGGCCGTCCTCGCCGGCTTTTTTCGCCAATACATTCATCCTGGCCTGGCGCCGCTGATTCAGCCGCTCCCGCGCCGCGCGCTTGACGCCTTTCATTAATACTTCCGCCATGGCTTCAGGATTCATTGGCTTTAACAAATAGTCTTCAACACCGATTTTTATCGACTGATGAGCATAGGCGAATTCGCCATGAGCAGTCAAAATATAGATCTTCGTGCCGGGATATTTTGTTTTGATCCGTCTGGCGGCTTCCAAACCGTCCATGATCGGCATGTTGATGTCCATGATGACAAAATCCGGCTGACAATTTTCGGTCAGGGCTACCGCTTCCTCGCCGCTTCCTGCCTCGCCGCAGACGGTAAAAGGCAGTTTATAGTTTGTAATCAGCCAGCGCAAAAATCTGATTTCGGCCGGTTCGTCATCCACAATCATCAGCTTATACATTCGAGCTCCCCGCCCTTGTCGCTGCTATATGGGATTTCAATGATTACCTTTGTTCCCTGCCCGCGGCCGGTCTCGATGGTAAAGGTCGAACGGTCGCCGTAGTAGTGCTTGAGCCTACGATGGATATTCTTCAAGCCTATACCCTCATGCATTGTCATGCCTGCGCCGGAATTCCTGAGGGTTTTCATGCTGTTGACGACATTTTCCGGCACCCCGGCGCCGTTGTCGGCCACTTCAATGATCGCCCGGTCACCGGCAAGACGTCCGCTGATGACAAGGCGCCCCGGCTGGCGGATATTCTTGAAACCATGCTGGATGGCGTTTTCGACCAAAATCATCAGCATCATGAACGGAACCCGCACATTCATGACATCCGGACTCAGATCGACTTCCACTTCAAAGCGGTCAGGAAACCGGGTTTGTTGGATATGCAAGTAGTCTTTTATATAGGTCATTTCGTCGCTGACAGTGACCAGATTCTGATTGTCCCCCAGACTGCGGCGCAACATGTTCGCCAAGGCATACGTCAGTGACGCCGCCGTTTCAGCTCCCTCCATCATCGACATCTGAGCGATGGTGTTCAGGGTATTGAATAAAAAGTGGGGATTGACCTGAGATTCCAACAGCTTCAGGCGAGCTTCGCTAAGGGCAGTTTCCAGTTCCGCCTGACGGCGCTTTTCCTCCATCAGGCTGAGTTTGTAGGAGCTGATCTGCTGTTCGCGGGCCGAATGGATAATCATTTGCACCAGGGAGGCCCCCACCAGCGACAAGGTCTCCGCCACCGACTGGAGATGGTTGCGGTTGATGATCTCCAGCTCACGATAGGCCTTTCGGGAAAAATCAAGGTCATTGGCTGCAAAGACCGTCTCAAGGTCCTGCTGCTCGTCGGCTGAGGGGGGAATCGCCCGACCGTAGCCGCACCCCAGGTAACCCAGGATGCGATCATTGATGATGATCGGCGACTGAATGGTATATACCCCGAACACACAGTGGGAAACCGACAGCGCTTTGCCGCCGTCGAGAGTGCAGCAAGAGGTGTTCAAGATGCAGTCGCCCTTTTTCCGCTTTAGACAGAGGGTGCAAAAGTCCGGAAAATGTTTGGGCGAAGTGAGCAGCTTGCCGTTCGGATCAATCAGGGTGACCGCAAGGCGCACACTTTTGGCAAATTTGTCGCTGATGGCTTCCAGATTGATCAGCTGGGAAACTTCCTTCAGGTCAATGTCGTCAATTCCCGATGGTTCGCCCAGGTCGATCGGCAAGGTGGGGTAGACGATACTCATCATCCTGGCGATTTCACCGGAAACATTCAAAATACAGTGCTCGCCGCCGGCGGGAATATAACCTACCTTGCCTTTGCGCAAGACGATTTTACGGCCGTTGCACCAGTGGACAGACTCACCATCCAGCCCGAAAATAATCTCTTCGTAGCCGGGATGAGCGTGGGTTTTCTGCTCGGTATTCGGATAAATATTGACAATGGACACCGTCCGCTGCAATTTGCGCGCGTTTGGATCCAACTGAAGCCAGTAAGACTCACCCCATGAATAGTATTGTTCGTCAACGATTTTTAAATCGAAACTGGACTCGATCTCCCGGCGCAAAACCTCTGTCATAATGTCACCTGTCCGCTTTTATTGGAGTGGCGTGCAGCTATTTTATATGCCATGATTCGCGGCGGGCAGCGATAATCCCTGCCAGGCCGCCGGCCGCCAAACCCACTGCGCCGCAGTCCCATCGGGGTATTTCGCGGCAGAGGGGAAAAAGCAAAAACATACCCGCTCACGGGCATGTTTTTGCTTGGCGCAGCCTTTTTCTAACCTTTCAGGTCAGCCTTGCCGATGACTGCATCTTTCGCCGGAATAGCCAGCACAGACAGTGTCGCCAGCAGCGCAAAGGCCGCCAGGAAATACATTCCACCCGTGGTGGAACCTGTTGCGTCTTTGATAAACCCAACAGCATACGGCCCAAAGAAACCGCCCAAATTGCCTGTTGAGTTGATGATGGCGATGCCGACAGCCGCCGTTCCCTCGCTCAGGAAGATATTCGGCAGGGTCCAGAAGGTGCCGACAAAGCAATAGATACCTGCGGTGCTGACGCAGATCCACAGCAGCGACAGCCACAAATCAGTGGTCATTGTCAAGGCAATCAGACCGAAGAACGCGACTGAAATCGGCAACGCCACATGATAGCGGCGCTCCTGGGTTTTGTCCGAATGTCTCGCCACCAATACCATGGCAATAACGCCGCAGACATAGGGAATCATCGAGATAAGGCCGATCTGGGTGTTGGTGATGACTTTGGACAGCGCCCGCAGAAGCTGCGGCATCCACATGCCCAGGCCATACAGGGCGATGACATAGCAAAGATAACTGAAGGCAAGATGCCATACCCGGAACTGACCGAACACCGCCCACTTGTTGACAGGCATCTTGGCCGACTTTGCGTCGTGTTCTGATTTCAGCTCATTACAAAGCCAGTCTTTTTCTTCCTGGGTGAGAAATTTAGCCTGTTCCGGCCGGTCGGTCATGACCCCCAGAGTTACAATTCCCAGCACGACCGCAGGGATACCCTCGATAACGAAGAGCCACCGCCAGCCAGGCATGCCGAACCACTGAACATTGTCCATGATCCAGGTGGAAACAGGTCCGGCGACGATGTTGGCCAGCGCCATGCCGCACATAAACACCGCCACCGTCTTGCCCAGATGCCTGGCCGGGAACCAGAAGGTAAGGTACAAAATCATACAGGGGTAGAAACCGGCTTCAGCGATGCCGAGCAAAAACCGCAAAATCCCCACATGAGTGGCAGTCTGGGCATAGCCGGTAAGGATAGTGACGATACCCCAGCTGATGAGGATGCGGGCAATCCAGATGCGGGCGCCGATTCTATGCATGAGAACATTGCTGGGAACCTCGAAAAAGAAATAGGCGATAAAAAAGATCCCGGCAAGCATACCAAAGGCACTGGCGCTAATCCCCAGGGCTTTGTTCATTTCAAGAGCGGCGAAACCGATGTTTACCCGGTCCAACATGGCTACGATGTAAAGAAGCATGATATAAGGCACAAGTCGCCACCGCAGCTTACTCATCAGTTTCTCTTCGCTGAACGCAGAATTGACCATAACTTGATCCCCCTTTTATTGAACTATTTGACGATAGATAACTTTCAGACAATTTTTGGTCTTTCTCTCCCCCCTATGTGCCAGAGCCATACAGTTCAATTACTACTGCTTCATACCGAACAAATTATCATGGCAAAATACATGCTTCTTCTGCTACTGCCCGGACTTTTGCTTTTAACGTTGATAACTCTGAAAATTTTTGCTGCCCCCCCGGGGTCCTTTTGCTATTATTACAGCCCTGGGGAAAAGGCGCCTTATGCTCACCGCGCCTTTTCCCCGGGCGTTACCTACCGGGCTGGATGCTTTGTCAATCCGCTGTGTTTCAGATCCTACCTTTTGAAAACCGCTCCGGCCATCGCGGAGGTTACAAGGCGGGCGTATCTGTCAAGGTAGCTTCCCGGCTTGACGTGTTCCTGTTTCGGCTGGACCCAGGCCGCCTTTCTTCTCGCCATTTCCTCGGCGCTGACCCGCAGTTGGACCGTCCCGGCGGGAATGTCAATTTCGACGATGTCGCCTTCGGCGATGAGAGCGATCGGCCCGCCATCAGCCGCCTCGGGTGAAATATGGCCTATCGCCGCCCCGGCCGTCGCGCCGGAAAATCGGCCGTCGGTGATAAGGGCGACTTCCTTGCCGAGTCCCATCCCAACGATGGCGGCGGTGGGTGTCAGCATCTCGCGCATTCCCGGCCCGCCCTTGGGGCCTTCGTAGCGGACGACGACAACGTCGCCGGGATTGATTTTGCCGCCATAAATCGCCGCCACTGCCGGTTCCTCCTGATCGAAAACCCGGGCCGGACCCGTGTGCCGAAGCATCTCCGGGGCCACGGCCGCGCTCTTGCAGATAGCCCCTTCCGGAGCAAGGTTACCGTAGAGGATTTGCAGGCCGCCTTTTGCCGAATAAGGCTCGGCCATCGGCCTGATCACGTTACTGTTGATCACCCGGGCGTCTTTCACGTTTTCCCTGATGGTTTTTCCTGTCACAGTCAGCGCGTTTTCGTGCAAAAGCCCGCTTGCAGCCAGCTGATTCATGAGGGCCGCGATGCCGCCGGCGCAGTGGACGTCGGCCGGATAGTGCCCGCCGGCTGCCGGTCTCATTTTGACGAGGTGAGGGATTTCCTGGGCCTTCCGGGCAAAGGTATTGATATCGAAGTCGATTCCCGCTTCCTGGGCAAGAGCGGTCAGATGCAGCACCGTGTTGGTGGAACCGCCGATAGCCAGATCGACGGCGATGGCGTTTTCGATGGCGTCCAGGGTAATGATGCTTGAGGGGAGGATGTCCTTCTCGTACAGCTCCATGATTTTCATGCCCGTTTCTTTCGCCAGGGCGAGCCTTCTGCCGGTCGCAGCCGGAACGGCGCTGCCTGGCAGCACCATCCCCAGGGCCTCGGCCAGAAAATTCATCGAGTTCGCCGTCCCGAGCAGATTGCAGGCGCCACAGCCCGGCAAAGCGTCGCGCTCTCTGCGGCCCAGCTCTTCGAGAGTGATAATGCCCCGCGCGACATCGCCCTGGGCGGCCATCAGATCGGTGTAGCCGATTTCTGCCCCGTCCACACAGCCTGTGGCCATCGGTCCGCCGCTGATCATAATGGCGGGGATATTCAGCCGGACTGCGGCCATGAGCAGGCCGGGAGTTATTTTGTCGCAGTTGGTGACAAGGACCATGGCGTCATACTGGTGAGCGTTGACCATACATTCCACCGAATCGCAGATCAGTTCGCGGCTGGCCAGCGGATAATGCATGCCATAGTTTCCCTGGGCGATCCCGTCGCAGATCGCTATTGTCGGAAACTCGACCGGCGTGCCTCCTGCGGCGATAACGCCTTCTCTGACCGCTTTGGCGATGCTGTCAAGATGAACGTGTCCCGGCATGGTCTCATTCTGGGTGTTGACAATCGCCACCAGCGGCTTTTCCAGGTCTTGCGGCAAAAATCCCATCGAGTAGTACAGCGCCCGGTGGGTCGCCCTTTCCAGCCCTTTCGTCGTTATGTGACTGCGCATCTTTTTCATCCCGCCATCTCCCTTTATCAATTTTTCACCAGTGCCTTTAAGTCATCTGCTGTGAGCCTCTGCCCCGCTTTTTGCGCCTGCGGATATCCGGCCTGCGGTTCCTCCGGCAAAATAAAATACTGTCCCGACATCTTTCGCTTGAGACAGTATTTTGACAAAACAAGGTTCTCACCTTCGCACATATTTGTCTTCCCGATGTAGATTTCTTGTCAGATTTGCAGCTGTCGATTCCTGCGTACAGCTTTCGCCCCAAGAGGCTACAGCAGGGTACCGTCCGCTGCGAAGCGCATCGTCAAAGGCTTGCCGAGGATTTCGACATCACGGTTGTCGCCCGCTTCGGCTAACAGAGTATCGGAAATTTCAATCTCGCCAAGAGCCAGCGTATTCTTGATCCGGACCACCTTATGCCGTCCGGGTTCGACCAAAACGCAGGTTTTCAGCGCGACGGCAATGGCTTCCCGGTCATTGTCCATCGTCATCGGTACTTTCACCGTTCCGAGCACGATCTTAGACGTAAAGGCGTTCATATACCCTTTCACCGGATCGATCTTGGAAACCAGGCGCCGGGTTGTCACGTCGGCCATGCCGACGCCCAGCGCATTGCCGTGCGTCTCGGGGGTAAGATCGAGCACGGCCAGCCGCTGGTAAACCGGTCCTCCTGTGAGGTCAACGGCATAACGGCCCGTGATGTTCGGGTCCATACCGTCGCCGCTGATATTTTTTCCCAGTTGTTCGACAATCAGGACGTCAAAGCGGTCGAATAAGATGCGGGGCATGAGTCCCCAGGCCTTTTGCAGCAGCTCCGGCTCCCGCCCTTCAATCTGATCCGTCGGCACGGCCTCAATGATCGCCGGCTGGTCATAGGCGTTTTCGACGATCGCCAGCCCCATAAGGACAGGCAACTTGTTGCATATGATACGAAAGTTTTCCAGGAGCAGCGGCCCAAAACCGTCTACGCTGAACCGGGCGTGCAGCGCATCGGCTCCCCGCTGTTTGCCGCCGCCGATGGAAATCATTTTGACCAAACCGCTCTCGAAGCGGTAGCGAAAGGCGGTGTGCGGCTTGACGCGTCCGATGGCGATAATTCCGTCGGCATGTGCGGCGTTCCGGTCGAAATAAACCGGCGAACCCGAATCCAGGCTCCCAAGCTCCACCGTCTCCAGCGAAGAAAGAATCGGCGCGCCAATCCGTTCTTCGGTAATGCCGAAGCCGCGCAGTACTTCGATTTGCCCTTCCGCAGTCGCGCCGCCGTGACTGCCCATGGCCGGCACGACGAACGGGACAGCCTGCCGCCGCTTCAATTCCCGCACGGCAGCTGTGACGATCTCGTCTATTTTTGCTATTCCCCGGCTTCCAACCAATACCGCGACCCGATCTCCCGGCTTAATAAGCTGATGGATCTCCGGCCGGGAAAATTGTCCGGTCACCGCGGCGTCGACATCCGCCAGGCATGCTTCGGCAAATTTCTGCCGAATTTTGACCATCCTGGGAAAAGCCATATCCAGATACTCGTCCAGCAAACTGCTCCCCTCCGCTTCTTTGTTCCTTTGATAAAATGTTCGCTGTCTTTAAAGGGTGACCTACGGATTTTCTTGACCAGCGATATCATTTTTTTGTCGTGGTAAGACGAAGGACTCACTTTTCGCAAAGTGAGTCCAAAGGGAAAATTGACCAGCTGATCATTATTACAAAATGGCGCTTAAGACCAGGACTCCGATAAGACCAGTGAGGGAAATAAGCGATGAATACACCGTTCTGACTTTCATCGTATCGATAAGCGACAGGCCGAAATATTCCTTAAACATCCAAAATCCAGGGTCATTGACATGAGAACAAAATACAGTACCGCAAGCTGTGGCGAGCACCATTAACTCGGGGTTAATACCAACAGTACTCAATAACGGCAATACGATTCCTGATGCCATTGTCACCGCAACAGTCGATGAACCGACGGAAATTCTGATAACAGCCCCCACGAACCACGCCAGCAGATAAGGATTCATCTGCAGTCCCATGGTCATTGCCTTGATAGACTTTGCAACTCCCGAGTCGACAATGACTTGCTTGAATGCGCCGCCGGCGGCTATGACCAATATGATCATGGCAATCGCTTTTACAGCCGAGGCATTGATTTTTGCAACTTCAGCCATCTTCATCCCACGGGCAATTCCCAGAAAATACATAGCGAAAAGCACAGCAATAAATAAAGCAATCGGCGCGCTTCCAAAAAAACCTAAATATATTTGCAGCGGATCGTTCTTCGCCAGGAAAAGTTCGCCGACGGTGCTAACCGCTATGAGAAATACCGGCAGCAAGGCAGAAAATATGCTGATTCCAAAGCCAGGCATTTCGTCTTCTTTTAATTGTTTTGTGCTGATTAATCCCTCTGGCATGACTGATTTGATCTTCTTGACCCATTTCGTTCTTGAATAGAATACGCCAAATAATGTAGCAGCAATTATGGCAATCGGCAGGCCCAAAAGCAGAGTCTTTCCCATATTGGCATTGAAGACAACGGCCACTGCCGCAGGCCCCGGATGCGGCGGCAGAAAAGCATGTGTTGCGGCCAAGCCTACAATACCGGGCAGACCTATGTATAATAAGGGTAATTTAGTTTCAGCAGCAACGGTGTATATAATTGGTATCAATACAACGAAACCTGCTTCAAAAAACATCGTAATTCCAATAATAATGGCTGTTGCCAACATCGACCACTGAACATTTTTCAGGCCGAACTTTTTGATAAGGGTGTCGGCGATTCTTTGGGCCGCGCCGGATTCAGCCAATAATTTACCCAGCATAGCGCCAAAGGCCAGGATTAGGATTAGGCTTTTTAACTGATCGCCAATCCCGTTATATATTGATTTAGTAATTTCATTCAGATGCATGCCTTCCATCAGGCCAACGGCTATGGATGCCAGCATCAATGAGATAAAACCGTCGAGACCCAAAACCACCATAAGCACTAATATCAAAGCCACTCCGACAAAAACTAAAAATATTGACAACTAAATCATCTCCGTCAATTTAAATTTTATATTTTGTCAAATTAACCTATACCAATTTTTTTATACTTTCTTCAATAAAATTCAACTCATGCTTTGTGAGATCGCGGAAGGGGAATCTTGCCGGCCCCATGTGAAATCCCTGCAGTTCCAGCACACCTTTATAAGCCATAACCGGCATGACGGATCGGAGTGTATCGCGGATCCGCATCACTTGCTGCTGCGCTTTTCTCGCTGCATCCAGATCGCCGGCTATAAAATGCCGATAAATGCTGCTTGCCAGTTCGGGAAATACTCCGGCCGTAACGATGATGCCCCCATCCCCGCCAGCCTGCAAAACCGGAAGGAGCTGCGCATCATTGCCGGTAATAATCTGGAAATCGGGGTCATCAACAACAAGCTGGTATTGAAGAATGGTTTCGAAATTCATACTGCTGTCTTTTATCCCGCGAACATTCCCACACCGTTCCACTACATTTTTTAGAACGCCGGCCGAAATCGGATTTTGTGTCAAACCGCTCATATTGTAAAGATATAATGACATGTCGCCCACATGTTCGGAAATGATCTGGAAATAGCGAATAAGGGTCTGTTCATCATATTTATGATAATAAGGGGCGGTAACCGAAACTTTATTGATGCCATGACAACCTGCGAATTGGATCAGCCGGTCTAGATCCCGCAAATTTAATGCCGTTATGTTAAAAATTATATCTGTTCCGCTTGCGGCTCCCTCTTGCGCAGCAAGCAGCAGTTCTTCCCGTTCCTCCACCGTCAGATTTGCAAACTCTCCGGAGGTGCCGGAAACCAAGATACCACTGACGCCATTTGCAGTAATATAATTGATCAGTTTTTTGTATTCACCGCAATTTACACTGCCATCGTCACAGTATGGTGTTACAACCGGTGCCAGAGTCCCTTTCCTTACCTTTTCATATCCCACTATAATTCATCCCCTGTTCTTATCTTAATTGTTATTGCTAAAAGGGCAGACGCAAACTAACCCCCTCCACGACATGAATGAGCGGCGGCAAATCCTTGATCAATTTTCAATTTGTTCTTATTTCAGGATTGCCCCTTCATTGGCTGAGGATACACTTTTTGCATATCTCGCCAAATAACTTTGGGTGGTTTTCACTTGAAACGGAGGCAGTTCTGAAATGCGTTTTTTGATTTCTTCATCAGATAAATGAACATTGATCTGTCTTTCGTTTATGTTTATCGCAATGACGTCCCCGTCTTTTAAGGCCGCAATGGCGCCCCGTTGTGCAGCTTCCGGCGATATATGGCCAATACAGGGGCCGCGTGTCGCTCCGGAAAATCTGCCATCGGTGATTAACGCGACGGATTCGGAATATCCCATACCAACCAATGCGGCGGTTGCGGTTAGCATTTCGCGCATGCCAGGTCCGCCTTTTGGTCCTTCATTACGGATTACAATCACATCACCGGCCTGAACCTTCTGGTCATATATTGCCGCAGTTGCTTCCTCTTCACTTTCAAAGCATCTTGCCGGCCCGGTATGAACCCGCATTCCGGGAACGACGCCACTTTGTTTTATCACACAGCCATCGGGAGCCAGGTTACCATGCAAAATAGCAATCGAACCTTCTTTAGCGTTGGCCTCCGTGATAGGACGAATGACATTGTGATCCTGTTCAACAACATCTTCCATATTCTCGCGCAGTGTTTTCCCGTTAACAGTCATCATATCCAAATTCTCTACATGGGAGAACTCCCTGATTATCCCATACACTCCGCCGGCTTTATCCAAATCAAGCATGGTATAGTCGCCTGAGGGTTTTATTTTTGCCAGATAGGGAGTTTGTCGCGATATTTTTTCAATATCAGCCAGGCTCATATGCAGCTTCGCTTCATGAGCAATCGCAGGGAGATGAAGCGTAATATTCGTTGAGCCGCCGGCACTTAAACAAACCTTTGTGGAAAAATCCAACATCTCTTGGGTTACAATATCCCGGGGACAAATATTCTCTTCCACCAATCGGACAATCTCCATGCCGCTTTCTTTTGCAATCCAGTTCTTCTTGCCGGTTACCGCATGGGCGCAGGCACAGCCCGGCATAGTAAGCCCCATAGCTTCTGCCGCAACAGACATGCTATTAGCCGTTCCCATCATGGCGCAAGATCCGGGACCAGGCGACAATATTTTTTCCATATATTCATATTCATTCCTGGCTATTTTCCCTTGTTTCAGTCTCCCGGCCATTTCTTTCAGTTCATAGGTAGCATACGATTTGCCCTTGTATTCAGCCGGCAGCATAGGCCCGCCGGTTACTAAAATTGCCGGAATGTTGATTCTCAGCATCGCCATCAGCATGGCCGGAACTATTTTGTCGCAGCCGCCGATTAAAACGATGCCGTCAAGCTGCTGGGCATTGACAAATACCTCTATTGAATCTGCAATGATTTCTCGGCTGGGAAGAACATTACACATGCCGCTATGGCCCTGGGTAAAGCCGTCACAGATTGATATGGTGTTTACTTCAAAGGGGACACCGCCGGCAAGCCTTACTCCGTCTTTTACTATTTGCCCAATCCGGTTCAAATGGATATGACCCGGGTGCATTTCATTAAACGTGTTGATTACGCCAATAAAGGGCCGTTTCATTTCATCATTTGTCAGGCCCATCCCGTGGAAATGAGCTCTTGGCCCCGCCATACTCAAGCCATTGACAACCTTAGAACTGCGATAACGCTTATCCTTATACTGAAAATCAAGCTCATCCATTGCTTATTCCTCCCATCGCCATTTACATTCGAAACTATCTTGCTACGTATAGCCAAATTTTGAGTAGTATACGCGTTCAATAATGCTATTACCACGGGTTACATCGACGACAATTGCTCCGTAATTTTTTGAGCAACATCAGTAAGGTCATTCTTAAAGGACAGTGCTTTTTCTTTACTGAAACGGTAGCTTGGCGCCACAATACCAATTGTTCCGATACACTGTTTATTACCCAGAAAAATTGGAGCTGAAATACAGATTATATCGGGATTATGCTCCATAATATCCATGGCGAATCCCTGCTTTCTGATAGTTTCGAATTCGGCCTCCAAGCGACTTTGATCAACAATGGTATTCTCAGTATATTTTTTTAATTCTATGTTGCTAAAATAACTGTCAAGAAATTCTGTGTTTTGATTAGCAAGAATGGCCTTACCACTACTTGTGCAATATAAGGGCAGTTTCCAGCCGACTTTGAAGCGCAGAGCAATTTGGTTTTTGGCCTCCACTTTGCCTACATAAACACCTTCGTGATGGTTGAGAGCAACCAAGCTAATTGTTTCGCCTGAAAGATCATTTAAATATTTCATTTTATCTTTTGACAATTCAAATAAATAATCAGTTAACTGTATTTTCGTCGCCAAAGAAATTATTTGATAACCAAGTCTAAATTTCTTTTGTATTTCATCCTTAACAACAAAGTCACATTCCGCCAATTCATTTAATATTCGATGAACGGTGCTTTTATTAAGGCCCGTAATTTTTGCTAACTCAGCAATACTTGTATATAAATTGGTCGAAAGAGCCATAATAATTTGCAGCGACTTTAAAGAGCTAAAATTGATCATTGTATTTTGCAAATCATCCTGTTTCATATATCGCTCACCCTTTCTTTTTCGTTCCATATATAGAACGTTCGTTTTATTTATGGATTTCGCGTTAATAGTAACATATTTTATAAAGTTAATCAATACTTTTACAGCCGTGCCAAAGATAACGCAAAATAAGGTTTTCCCAATTAAAAAGGGAACCTCTGAGGGCCAGGATAGGAAATGCCTAAATCCAATCCAATATACACAAAGAGGAACCCTTATAAACAATTTTATAACTATCAACTATCATGTTGGATGCTGCCGCTTCCGGGGGAAAAGAAGCTCTCAGTCGCAGCGCAGCTTTCGGCAAGATCGCCGGCCGATTTTAAAACAGACCGACGATCTTTCCTTCTTTGTCGATATCCATGATTTCCGCCGCCGGCCGTTTGGGCAAGCCGGGCATTGTCATAATTTCTCCGGTAACCGCCACCAAAAAACCCGCCCCGGCCGAAACCCGGACTTCTCGCACCGTTATGGAGAAACCGGAAGGACGGCCCAGTTTTGCTGCGTCATCACTCAGCGAGTATTGGGTCTTTGCGATGCAGATCGGCGTTTGGTCGAATCCAAGTGCCGTCAGCTCCTGAATGGTTTTGTCGGCGGCAGCAGTGTAATTTACACCGTCTGCGCCGTAAACTTCCCTGGCAATGATGGCAATCTTGTCTTTGATCGGGAGTTTTTCATCATACAGGAAGCGGAAGTCGCTGGTCTTTTCCATTGCGGCCATGACCTCCCGGGCAACGGCCAGCCCGCCTTCGCCGCCTTTGGCCCATACCTCGGACAGAGCCACGGTGGCGCCCATCTCCCGGCACCTGGTTTCGACCCAGGACAGCTCTTCCCTGGTATCTGTCGGGAAGGCGTTGATGGCGACCACCGCCGGCAGTCCAAATTTGCCGATATTCTCGATATGCTTGGCCAGATTGGCCATCCCTTTTTCCAGGGCAGCCATGTTCTCCTTGCCCAGTTCGGCTTTGGGAACTCCCCCGTGCGACTTCAGGGCGCGAACGGTGGCGACCAGTACGACAACATCAGGCTGCAGTCCGGCAAACCGGCATTTGATGTCGATGAATTTCTCCATGCCGAGGTCTGCGCCGAAGCCGGCCTCGGTCACCAAAACATCAGCCAGCTTGAGCGCGAATTTCGAGGCCATGACGCTGTTGCAGCCATGCGCGATGTTGGCAAAAGGCCCGCCATGGATGAAAGCAGGCGTATTCTCCAGCGTTTGGACCAGATTGGGCTTGATGGCATCTTTGAAGAGCAGCGTCAGTGCGCCGGCGACTTTCAGGTCAACCACAGTAACCGGTCTGCCGTCATAGGTATAGCCGACGATGATACGGCTAATGCGCTGTTTCATGTCCTCCAGATCAGAGGCCAGACAGAGGATGGCCATCATTTCCGAGGCGACCGAAATATCGAAGCCGCCCTCCCGGGGAATGCCGTTGGCTTTGCCGCCGAGGCCGAGCACGATTTGGCGCAGCGCCCGCTCGTTGAGATCCATGACCCGGCGCCAGGTGACGCGGCGGGGATCGATGCCAAGTTCATTGCCGTGATGAATGTGGTTGTCGATGACGGCTGCCAGAAGATTGTTGGCGGTGGTAACGGCGTGAATGTCCCCGGTGAAATGCAGGTTGATGTCTTCCATCGGCACGACCTGGGCATAGCCGCCGCCGGCTGCGCCGCCCTTCACGCCGAAGCAGGGGCCGAGGGACGGTTCGCGCAGAGCGATGACGACCTTTTTGCCGAGGCGGCGCAGAGCATCACCGATGCCCACGGTATTGGTGGTTTTACCCTCACCGGCAGGGGTGGGATTGATCGCGCTGACCAGAACTACTTTCCCATTGGGACGCTCCTTGAGCCGGTCCCACACCGACAGGGAAACCTTTGCTTTGTATTTGCCGTACAGCTCCAGTTCATCTTCCGAAAGACCCAGCTCGGACGCAACCTGGATGATCGGCTTCATCTCAGCGGCCTGGGCAATTTCAACGTCACTTTTCACTGATGTTGTCCTCCCTCTATTTCAGACCTATTTGTATTTTTGTCGCTTTTATCGTGTTGTAGAGCAACATCACGATGGTTAACGGCCCTACCCCGCCCGGAACCGGAGTGATCGCCCCGGCAGTTTCCCTGACTGCTGCGAAGTCCACATCGCCTACCAGCTTGTCGCCCAGGCGGTTGATCCCGACATCAATGACGGTCGCCCCCGGTTTTACCATAGCTTTACCGACAAAATTCGGTTTGCCGATAGCCGCGATGAGGATATCGGCTTCGCAGGCGACCTGCAGCAGGTCTTCGGTGCGGGAATGACAGACCGTTACGGTGGCGTTGCGGGCAAGGAGCAAGTTGGCCATCGGTTTTCCCACAATGTTGCTTCGGCCGATGATTACCGCCCGTTTACCCTCAATTGGAATGCCGCTGATCTCCAGCATCTTGATCACGCCGTGGGGGGTACAGGGGATTAACCCTTCCCTGCCGATTGCCAGGTTGCCTACATTTAACGGATGAAACCCGTCCACGTCTTTTTCGGGCCTGATCTGATCCAGAATCCGCTCTGTATCGATGTGCCTGGGCAGCGGAAGCTGGACAAGAATCCCGTTTATGGCCGGATTGTTGTTTAAACCATCCAGAGTGCTCTGTAATTCTGCCTCGGTAGCAGTTTCCGGCAAGCGTATCACTTCCGAATAGATTCCGGTTTCGGCACAGGCTTTGTGCTTACGCTCGACGTACACCTTCGAGGCTGGATTTTCTCCCACGATAATCACCGCAAGACCGGGTGTCACCCGGTGCTTGTCCCGCAGCAAACCGACTTCACGGATTATTTCCTGCTGAATCTTCGCGGCAATAAGTTTTCCGTCCAAGAGTTGCGCCATCATAATTCCCCGCTCTTCATCTTTGTTTCGAAAAAAAGAAAAAAAGTCCTTACCTGGCTTACTTATTGTTCATCGGGTAAGCAACCGGGAGATATCCGCCTTCACAGATATCTCCCGGTTTGCTTACCCGATGTTTCATAACGCGAGTCGCCGTTTAGCGCCGACAAAGGCGCCAAAGGATGGTTGTCTATTTCTCAGTGCCGAGTATTTTGGCAAACTCGGCAATTTCCTCTTCTTTCATTTTGTAAGCATGCTCCGCGTCGACAGGGAATTTACCTTCCCGCACCTCTTGGGCGTAGCTGCGGAAAGCATCGGTCAATACACCGCCGACATTGGCGTACTTCTTGACAAATTTCGGGGTAAAGTTGTCGTAATAACCGACCATATCGGCGTAAATCAGAAGCTGACCATGGGTGTAAGAACCTGCGCCGATTCCCAGGATGGGGATACCGGCTCTCTCGGTAATGGCTTTACCCACCGCCGCCGGAACACCTTCCACCAAAATACTGGCCGCACCGGCTTCCTCCAGGAGTTTGGCCTGCTTAACCAGCGCGAGCGCTGCCTGGGCCGAGCGTCCCTGGGCCTTATAACCGCCTAGCTGGCCCATGAACTGAGGAGTAAGACCAATATGGCCCATAACCAGGACACCGGCTTCATTGATGGCTCTGACCCTTTTGAGAATCGCGGGGCCAGCCCCTTCCAGCTTTACCATGTCCGAATCGGCTTCTTTGATAAACCGGCCGGCGTTGGCGATGGCCACTTCGTCCGACACCTGATAAGACATGTACGGCATATCACCGATGATGAAGGTCTCCGGAGCGCCACGGCGCACAGCCTGGCAGTGCCTGATCATATCTTCCATGGTAACCGGAAAGGTCTTGTCATAGCCAAGAGAAACCATGCCAAGGGAATCGCCGACCAGGATCATATCCACCCCGGCCTTCTCCTGCATCTTGGCTGTCAGATAGTCATAAGCGGTGAGATAAACGATTTTTTCCCCTTTTTCAACCATGCTCTGAAAATCGAGAATACTCTTTTTAGCCATTGCTGTTCCTCCTCGATAATTTCTTCGCCGCCGATGTCGCGGTCGTTGACTTATGTATCACAATATGATACATTGTATTATATCGTGATACATATATTTTACCATTTACGAATCGCTATTTCAATCAAATATTTTGAATAGTTTTATTCTTTTTTCTTCTGTACAATGAGTACAGCCAATACATTTCAACACGAGGTCGAGCTATGAACAACACTGTCATTCAGTCCATCGTCAGAGCCACGGAAATTCTGAGATGCTTTGAAGGCGCGGACGAACTGGGGGTGACCGAAATAAGCAGCAGAATCGGTCTGCACAAAAGTACTGCTTTCAATATTATAACCACGCTTGAGCGCTGCCGCTATCTTGAGAAAAACGATAAATCCGGCAAATACCGGCTGGGTATCGAGTTGTTTCGGCTGGGGACGAAGGTCGACTCGGATTTGCGGAAAATCGCCCGGCCTTATCTGGAAACCCTGGTGGCCGAATTCAAGGAAACAGTGAACCTGGTGGTCAGAGACAGCGAATGTGTTATCTATCTGGAGAAGATAGAAAGCCCGCATTCGATGCGCATAAGCACGGCGGTGGGCAGCCGGCTTCCGGTCAACGCGACCGCGGTTGGCAAGGCCATTCTTTCCGGTGTGCCTGACGACGAAATGACCGACATCATCGGCAGCCTCACTATTGCCAGATTTACCGATAATACGATCTGCGATAAAAGCATATTGATGGATTCGATTAAAGAAGTAAGAGATACCGGCTACGCGGAGGATTTCGAAGAACTTGAAATGGGTCTGACCTGTGTAGCCGCCCCGATATTCAACCATACAGGAAAGGCCTTTTCTGCCATCAGTGTTTCCGGGCCGACCTCAAGAATGGAGAAGGAAATCCGGACAGAAATCGGCAAAGCCCTGGTGCAGATTACCCGGCAAATCTCCGGCAAACTGGGATACATTTCAAAATAAGGGGATCAGCCTTTCGCAGCGAATTTTGCAAAACAACTTTTTGCTTTTACTGAAATAACCGGGCTAATTTGCCCGGTTTTTAACTTATAATCAAGTGCCCCCCGCGCTCTTTCGCAAGTGCGGGCGGTCCCGCCGGCTGCAGCGGCAAAGCCCCGGCCCGGTCCGGCTATACCGAAGCACATTGTTAAAACAGTAATTTGTTGTCATTATGCGGGATATGATGGTAATATTAAAGTAAGTTTTTAAAATCCAGCAAAAGGAGTGAATCGGCACAGCAGTGTCCAAAGGCGTTGGAAAATTCAGTAATCCAGCTACTAGGCCCTATCCGCGAAACCCCTGGCGACAAAGGTTCTATTTCTAGTCAGGTCGAAAAAAGAGAGGATGGTGTTCATGGTTAGCGAATCGTTTAACGAAGAAAAACTGATCAGCAAGCTACGGTGGAGGATCGTGCCTTATGTTATGCTCCTTTATATCGTTGCCATGCTGGACCGGGTCAACGTCGGATTTGCCGCGCTGCAGATGAATAAAGCGCTCGGAATCAGCGCCAGCGCGTTCGGACTCATCGCCGGCATTTTTTTCATCGCCTACTTCTTCTTTGAAGTTCCCAGCAACGTTATCATGCATAAAATTGGCGCCAGGAAATGGATTGCCCGAATCCTGGTCAGTTGGGGCCTTGTCACCGTCCTGACCGGTTACGCGGAATCGGTAACCCATCTGGCTATTTTAAGGGCCCTGCTCGGCGCGGCAGAGGCCGGTTTCTACCCCTGTATTATTCTTTATTTCACCTTCTGGTTCCCGACCAAGCATATGGCCAAAACGGTGGCCGGCCTGATGACCGGCATGGCGCTGGCTAACATCATCGCCGGACCGGTTTCGACCTGGATTATGGACAATGTCACCTGGTACGGCATGGCGGGCTGGCGTTGGCTGTTCATCATCGAAGGCCTGCCGGCGATCGCTTTGGGAATCGTTAACTACTTTATCATGACCGACCGGCCGGAGCAGGCCAAATTTTTAACCCAGGAAGAAAAAGACTGGCTTTGCAATGAACTGAAACAGGAACACGAAGCCAAGTCGGCCAAACTGAATAATATCTCGAAGTGGGCAGTGTTCGGCAACCGCCGGGTCTGGCACCTGGCTTTCTGCTATGTCTGCTACGTCTGCGCCCTTTATGGCCTTGGGATGTGGGTACCCCAGCTGCTCAGGGAACTGTCCAAGGTTCTCACCAATACCCAGATCGGCCTAATCTCGATGATTCCCTATATCATCGGCGTTGTCTGCATGATTTATGTTGCCCGGCGTTCGGACCGGACCCTGGAGCGCCGTTACCACATATCAATGCCGCTATTGGTTTCTTTCTTCGGGCTGATCGCCCTCACCATGACCACTGATCTTTGGCTGTCCCTGTTCTGGATCTGCGTCAGCACTGCAGGCATCTACGCTTTCGTGGGCACCTTCTGGACGCTGCCGAACCTCTTTTTGAGCGAAGCGACGGCCGCCGTAGGCATCGCCATCATCAACTCGGTCGGCAACCTGGGCGGCTTCCTCGGACCGTATGCCGTCGGTTTCATCAAAGACGCCACCGGCTCCACCAACGGAGGCATGTATTTCCTGGCGACCTTCGCGCTGCTCGGAGTCATTTCGGTGCTGGCGGTACCGGCTAAAGAAGCTGACACCAGAGCTCTTCGCGAATCGATTAACCAGCAGGGCTGATATTTCGGTTGAGCCCCTGCAACTAGGATGAAGAAACCCCCAAAGCAACGCTTTGGGGGTTTTCATTTCCTGGCGAGATTGAAAGGAGGCTAGTCCACCTGGACGGAAAGGAAGATAGGCAGCGTCATGTGAGATATCTGGTCCTGCAGTTCTTCGATCTTATCCAGATGATCGTCTTCGTCCTGCAGAATCCCCTCCAGGATTTCCCTGGTGGCAAAATCGTTCACGTCTCCCGCCAATTTTATGGCTGTGTTATAAGATTCAATGGCAAAAATCTCTTTGTCCCGGTCGTATTCAAGTTGTTTCGGTACATCACTGCCGATATGAACCGGATTGAGTTTTGACACCACCGGCAATCCCTCAAGAAAAAGAATCCGGGCGATCAGGGTTTCGGCGTGCTTCATCTCTTCGATAGCCCGTTTTTCAAACCGTTTATGGAGTTTGTCATAGCCCCAGTTGGCCGACATTTCGGAGTGCACCATGTACTGATTGACCACGCTCAATTCATGGGCCAACAGAGCGTTTAACATTTCAATAAGCTGAGGACTTCCCTTCATTCCATTACCCTCCTTATATTTGCAGTTCTATATAGTATTCTTTTACAACAGCTATCAATATTCCTTGTTAGCAAAAAATTATTTGAGAAACCAACTGCAAAAGATTGCCGCCAAAGGTCAGCCTTCCGTGGAGGTCTTCCCGGCAAACGCGATATAGGTGCTGATCGTCATCAGCACGATTCCGGCTATCGTGTTGGCTGAAATGGTTTCTCCCAGGATCAGAAAAGACAAAATCGGGGCCAGCGCCGGTTTGATAAAAAAGGCAATGGCGCCGGTGGCGGCCGAGGTCAGTTCCATCGCCCGGAAGTACAGCAGGAAGCCCAGCCCGCTGACGACAACCCCCATGTAAACAAGGGGGACAATATTACCCTGATTGATTCCGTCCACCAGCGGAATGTCCCAGAGCAGCCGGAGGGTTTCGCTATCGCCTGCCGCGAAAAGCGGTGTCTGGGAAATCAGGATATAAACCAGCATGATCAGCGAGCCTGACAAAAAGCTGAAGCAGGTCATGCCAAGGCTGCCGTAGCGGGCCGACCTCTTTTTGCCCATTACGGTGTACAACGAAAAAGAAACAGTCGACACGATCGCCAGCACAATCCCCTTGACATCAGGGTTCAGATGGAACGGGTTCAATATGCAGAGAATCCCGAGTACACTTAAAACCAGTGAGACAATGGTGGCCCTGGTCAACTTTTCCTTCAGCAGGAAGTGGGCGAAGGGAATGATAAAAATCGGATTGGCGCAGACAATAATTGCCACCGTTGACGCCATCGCAAAAACCACCGCCAGCTGATAGAGGGTCATGCTGACGGCAATGCCGAGCAGCCCGACCAGAAAAAAGAACACGGCGTCATCCTTAGTCAGTTCCAGCTTCCGTTCGCGCAGTTCCTTGACAGCCCAGGGCAGCAGTACGATCCCTCCGATAAAGAACCGGTAGAAGGTTATCTGCATAGGATTGATCTGGGTTGCCACCATCTTGCCGGCGATCTCCATCGTGCTGAAGATCACCGCCGCTAAAACTATATAGCCATAGGCCATGCTCCGTTTATTGATTGTCATAATCTCTCCTCAAAAGCCACCGGTCCGCAGTTTACTCCTGCACACAAATCTTCTTCCTGATGATCGCCTGGATCGTCCTTGCCGCAACCAGCAGGACAATGACAGTGGTCAAAGCCAGCGCCAGCTGCGCTCCCCGGCCGAAAGCGGCATTGCCCGTCAGGCTATAGGCAGTGGTAACGGCTATGGTCACCGCACACAACGGGAAGGTATACGCCCACCAGGACACATAGTAATCCAGCCGCAAAAATCGCCGGAGAGACGAGACAAGCAGGATCAATAGAAATACTGATATGTATAAAAGCATGCGGGCCAGATGATCATAGGTGCCGGTCAGGGCAATATAAGAAACAAATCCTACGGCTGGCGGGGCTACCAGGATAAACTGGGTTGACAGCAGTTTTTCCGGCAGCTGGGGATGAAAAATGAGGCGATAAAAAATGATGACAAACAGTACCAGCCAAAAGAAAAAACCAATGGTAAAAAAGAACCACAACAATTCACTGTCAGCGAAGGTCACGCCGGCGATGGGAACAAGGATGTTCCCCACCACCGGCAGAAACCACACCGGGTTGGCGTAGGCAATCTCAAAGTCGTGCTCCATCCAGCGGTTGACGATAGCCAGCGTCAGGACAAAATGCAGGCCGGTGCCCGCTAGCCAGGTGACGTAGGCCAGACCTTCCCAGTAGCGGATGGTGGCAGCGCCAAGCAGCAGCAGGCCGATGGATATCGCCGGAAAAAAACTGCCCTGGACCGGATGCCGAAACTCGGCGGAAACCTCGGGGAAAAAAGCCACGAGCCGGTACGCCAATATGGCGATCAGAACCAAAAAGGTCGCCCAGCTTATCATCAGCAGCAAGGCAGCTGCATCCCACTCCAGCTTAAATACCTGTTCAAAGCGTTGATAGGCAATAGAAAGCCCGGTCAGCCCCATCACACTGGCAAACAGTGCTACCGGGGTATATCGCAATCTGCTATCCATCAGCTTCACCTCAAAATTCCGTTGATCCAGCATGCCCAATATCATCCAACAGCCATTGGTTCAACTATAAAGGGAAACAGCCACCCAGATCAAGCGAAATTTGTCCTGGATTGGTAAAATCGGTGCAAGCTGCCTAAACGACAGCGCGGCTGTTTCGCTTCCTTTGCCGCGATTTATCGCCGTTTGGCGGACAATGTTCCGGTTGAATCAAAAAGAAAGCTGCCCGCCCTGAAAGACGGCAGCTGTTCTTTTTACGATCCGGTCGGTTCCGACAGGAGGCAGGGTTTGCTGTTTTGCTGGTGCCAGTATACGGTTTGGTCATCAGCCGCGCAGCGGCAGACAAGCCCCTGGCATTCCAGGTAACGCAAGTGAGAGAGGGCTTCGCCGGTGGCAAAGAACTTTTGGCGGACCGGAACATCGCTCCAGACCCTAAAGACCATATCCCAGGTCATGCGGGCGGCAACCTGGTAGCCGGTCGCCGGACCGTCGGCCAATATGGCGAGAACTTCCCTGGCCCGCTGCCGGTGGTGTTCCAACAGTTCGCTGATTCTGCTCCGGCAATCGGTGAAGACCCGCCGGTGGCCCGGCAGGACGAGATCGACAGCAAGGGTTGCCGTTTTTTCCAGTGAGGCGATAAAGTCCCCCAGCGGGTCGCCCCCTTCCCGGTAAAAGGTAATGTTGGGGCTGATGTCACCGATAATATGGTCGCCGGAAAGAAGAAGCTTCCGGTCCGGCTCGTAAAGACAGATATGGCCGCCAGTATGTCCGGGAGTTTCGATACAGGTGAAGCGGTAATCGCCGACAGCGAGAATGGTTCCTTCGCTGACGAAGCTGAAATCCAGCGGCGCTTTCACTGCGGCGGTGATACCCTGATCGCGGCTGGTGAGCTGCCGCGCTTCTTCAGGAGAAAAACCGCTGCGACAGGCGACCTGGTAAAAAAAGTCCCGCGAATAACCGACGGTGAGGAAGTTATTGATGAACTCGGCGTCGCAGGCAGTGGCGTACACGGTGGAGGTATCGGTCCTGACAAAAGGCAACAGGCCGACATGATCGGCATGCATGTGGGTAAGAACGATGTCGGTTTTGCTCAAATCAACGGAAATCCCGGCCAGGCTGGACCGCATCGCCGCCAGGCTTGCCTTGTGATTTTGTCCGGTGTCGATCAGAAGGTTCCGGTCCTTCCCTTTGACGACATAAGCGTTGGTCGCTTTGAGCGGGCTGTGAGGAATGGGTATTTCCAGCCGGTAAAGGCCAGGCAGAATTTGTTCCGGCAAACTGTCACGTCCTTTGTTCATTTTGCTTTACTGTTCTCCCATGCAAGAAATAATATAAAAAGCTGCAGGCAAAGACGACAACAGCCATGCATATGTACACCCCGCGAAAACCGACCAGCGGAATCAAAAAACCCAGCAGGAAAGGTCCGACGCCCACCCCTCCGTCAATAAGACTGAAAAAGGTGGATGTGGCCAAGCCCATGCGATGGCGCGGTGAAACCTTGACCGAAATGGCCTGGGCAGAGGACATGAATGTTCCGTAGCCAAAGCCGATCAGGGCTGCAGCCAACAAGAGGAAAATCCCCAGCCGGGCCTGACTGAGAACAAACAATCCCAGCGCAAACACCAGGAACGATGGGTACATTACAACATTTTCGCCTCTTTGATCAAACCACCGCCCAGTCAGAGGCCGGGAGATCAAAATGGCCACAGCATAAACAATGAAGAAAAAGCTGCCTGCCCCGACCAGATTACTTTCCCTGGCAAAAGAAGTGATAAAGCCCAGAATACTAGAGAAGCCCAAACCCACAAACAGGCCGATCAGCGAAATGGGAATTGCCTTTGTTTCAAAAAAATTATCCAGGGCAAAGCCTTTCATCTTGTTGACCTGTTCGACAGTCAACTCTGCTTCCGGTACCCTGAGAAAGGACACTCCGACCAGACAAGCGGCCAACAGCGCAACCGTCAGGATCAGAATCAGGTTAAAGCTCCCCTGCTGAATAAGAAACATGCCGAGAAAGGGTCCTATCGCCGAAGCCAGCGTGACACTCAATGCATAGTAGCTGGTGCCTTCCCCGCGTCGCTCATCCGGAATAATGCTGGCAACGATCGTTCCTGTCGCTGTCGCCGAAATCCCAAAACCCGCGCCGTGTAAGAACCGGATGACGACAAGAAGCGGCAGGCTTGTCACGCCAAAGTAGAGCAGGGTTGTAACCAGGTAAAAGATCAATCCGCCATACAGCGTCTTTTTCCTGCCGATCCGGTCGATTACTTTGCCGGCAAAGACCCGGGCCAAAAGCGCCCCCAGGATAAAAATGCCGCAGGCAAGCCCGGCCTCACTTGGTGAGGCTTGCAGATTATCCATGGCGTATAAGGTTATCGTCACGATCAGAAAATAATACGCCAGATACACAAACAGGTTGGTTATCGAATCAATCAGGAAATCCCTGGTCCACAATTTAGGTTCATGCATTCTTGCTACCGCCATTTTCAACAGATTGCCCCTAGCGCCGGGAGAATTTCCATCATCGCCCGTTTGCAATTAGTTACTTTTGGTAACCGTTAATAAAAATAACTATATTCCCAGTTGGAAAAAAAGTCAAGAATCGGTTTGGAAAAGGGCAAATTCCGACCTGGATCACAGCCTGTTAAAACGACTACTTCTGCCGCTATGCAGGCAGAAGGAAAAGCCATCAATCTTCAGCCTGATCTATAGGCCAAAAATTGATGGCACATGGCAACTATATCACTGTCAGATCTTAAACCGTCCCACAGCCTGTTGCAGCTGCTCCGCAAGCTGAGCAAGATATTGGCTTGAGGAGGCAACTTCTTCCATTGCTGCCGACTGCTCCTGGGTAGCGGCGGAAATCGTCTGGGTCTGGTTGGAGATGTTGCGGCTGATTTGCCCGGTTTCCCGCATTGCTGCAAGCACATCCTGGCTGCTGGAGGTCAGACGGTTTATTCCGTCGGCCGCCTCCTGGGCGATAGAGGCGACTTCCTTGATCAACGCATCGATATCCTGGAAAGATTTCCCGGCCTGGTTGACAACCTCGGAGCCGCGCCTCACTTCCTGTGTGCCGTCGGCCATTGCCTGTACCGCGTTTTCCGTCTTGCTCTGAATATCATTGATCAAGGCCGCAATCTGCTGTGCGGATTCCTGAGACTGTTCGGCCAGTTTGCGCACCTCTTCCGCCACCACGGCGAAGCCCCGCCCCTGCTCGCCCGCCCGGGCGGCCTCAATGGCGGCGTTTAATGCCAGCAGATTGGTCTGGCCGGCGATACCGGCGATGGTCTCAACGATTTGTCCGATCGCTTTGGAGTGCTCTCCCAGTTCGGCCACCACGTGCGCGGAATTATCGACGGTTTGCCGGATGCTGTTCATCTGACTGACGGCAGTATCCACAGCCTTGTTTCCCGCCGCTGCCGCCTCCACCGCCCGGTTGGCGATGTCTACCACATGGCGCGTTTTTCCGGCCTCATTCCCGGTTCCTGCCGCGATATTCTCCACCCCTGCCAGCGACCTGTCCACAAACCCGGCCTGATGCTCAACCCCTTGGGCGGTATCGCCAACCGAAGTCGCCACCTGAGTCGCGGCCTGAGCCGACTGTTCGGCGTGAGCGGTCAATTCCTCCGAGGAAGCGGCGATCTGTTGGGCCGAAGAAGCGACCTGGCGGACAAGGGTCCGCAGATTTCCTGTCATCAGATCAAACGCCCGCCCCAATTCACCGATTTCATCCTTTGTCGTAAAATTCAGCTCCTGGAGCGACAGATCCCCGCCGGCGACTTTGCCGACAGACTCGCTGAGCAGAATAATCGGTTTGGCAACTTTTGATGAAAGTAACAAGCCAACGGCAAAAATCACCGCGACCAACAAAACGATCCCCACTGCAATGAAAATCGTCATTTTGTGCAAGCCAGCCATGACCACGCTTTTAGGGGTCTCGCTGCAAATGACCCAGCCGGTGATTTCGTCCGGGGTATAATTCACGATGGTTTCCTGCCCCTGCTTGTTCACGCCTGAGACTTGCCCGGCTTCCCCCTTGAGGCCGCGCTGAACAAAGTCCAACTGGCCCATATCCATTCTTTCCTTGGCGATGTTGGCATCGGGATGAGCCAGCATTTTTCCTTCCTTGTCCACAATATAAACAATGGTATTATCATTCGAGACACTCTTTACGTAAGTTCCCAGATTCACCAGCTCAAAGCTCACTTGGGCAACGCCGACAGCTTTTTGCCCATCCAGCACAGGAACCCCGATAATCAGGATCGGCCGCCCGGTGGTCCGGCTCATGACGACTTCGGAAATTGCCTCTTTGCCGGTGGACATGGCTTGCCTGAAATATTGCCTGTCCGCCACGCTGTAATTCAGCGAAACATCATCGCCCCGCACCAGGGGATTTCCCACCGGGCCGTTCAGAACAAAACTCAGTTCAGGATATGCGGCCTGGATGCCCACTAGCACAGGTTTTGCGCCAACCACATCCATAGCCCCGAGAGCAGGATTTTTCGTGATCACTTGCAGCATAAGCAGCCGGTCCTGCACCACATTCTGGATCACCGCTTTACTGGCAGCCAGCTTTTTTTCGCTCTCCAGCGTATTTTCCGCCATCGTTATGGCGTAAATCTGATTGTAAAAGTAAAGGGAAGCAACAAGTAGAGGAATACATCCGATGATCATAAAAATCGCAATCAGTCTCTTTTTCATCTGCCTCAGCTCCTTCTAGCGTAATTTTCCCTTTTTCCTTTTAATTCCCCGTAGTGGTCCAATTTCCTTTATTTTCTAATATAAACCGGCCTTAACCTACTCTATCTGTCTTTTTTCTACTCCGTTCACAATATCTTTCGGCAATTCACCACTTAATGCCCGGCCCATATTTTCAATGGCCCCTTCAATCATTCGCCGGTAGGCACCGAGGGTCACGCCGGCGGTATGCGGGGTCACCAATAACCGTTTCGCCGCCGCGGCCGAAAGACGAAACAGCGGATGCTCCGGACCGGGAGGTTCAGGCGTAACGGTATCGATGGCTGCCCCGGCAAGATGACCGGACTCCAGGGCGTCGACCAGTGCCGACTGATCGACGATCTCGCCCCGCGCGGTATTGATCAGAATGCTTCCCGGCGGCATCAGCGCCAGTTCTCTTTTGCCGATCAACCCGCCGGTCTGCTCGTTCAGCGGCATATGCAGACTGATGACGTCACTCGTAGCCAATAGCGAATCAAGGGTTTTGTACTGCGCGGAGAATTGCCGCTCCACTTCAGGCGGCTGCCTGTACGGATCAAAGTAGGCGATCGACGCGCCCATCACCAGAGCCAGCCTGGCAACCTGCCGCCCAATGTTACCGAACCCAACCAGTCCAATCCTGCTCTCCCGGACTTCTTTCAGTCCCTCCCGCAGCATAAGGTTCCTACTGGGCAAATAGCTCCCAGCCTTAATCGCGGCGTCTGCTTCCACCATCCGCCGCTGAAGGGCAATCAGGGCCCCAATCGCATGCTCGGCAACAGCTGTCGCGTTAGCCCCCGGAACATTGGCCACAGGAATTCCGAGTCTTATCGATGCGGGAATATCCACATGGTCAAAACCTACGCCCATCGTCTGGACAATGCTGATGGCAGGTATATTCTCCAGGACAAAAGAACTGATCGGTCCCGCCGAAGGCGGTGCAAAAAGGCAGTCCGCCTCCCGGCAGGCCTCGATGATCTCCTGATCGGTGATCTGATTCAAAAAAAGGATCTTCCAGCCGTCCGGAACTCTGGGTTCGGCAGAACGAAATTTTTCCTCTGACAATAAACTGACGATCGTTGGCAAGGTAAACTCCCCCTTTATAGCATCTTAACTATCGCCTGAAGCGGCGAACAACTTTAAAATCAGTCCCGGTTTTAGCCCTTTCATTTCAGCAGAAAAAATCACTGCCTCTTGGTCAGAGGGCTAGTGATTTTTTCTTATTACTTGCTTCAGTGTCTGGAACAGAAATGAGAGATATCACTATTTGGTTCCTGCAGGTGAAACTCAGCTCATTTGCCTGCCTATAGTCAAAGCCTCTTTTTCCTTGCCTTTCAGCAAGCCGGCCAAAATACAGACAACGCCGACCGCCAGTCCGACATATAAGGGATCGAAGGTGCTCTTGGGCAGGATGATGTTCCAGCCGAGCACCGCCGCCGGTCCCAGTATCATGGCGGCTATGCCTGCAGGCCTGTATATCCTCCCTTTCAGGAAAAGAGCGGCGATCAGCGGCAGGAAGGCTGCGGTCCCCCTCAGCCCCATCGACAGGATGCTCCAGCCGAGGATGGAGGATTTGAGATTGTCGGAGATAAAAGCCACGGTGGCCATCAGGACGACAACAATCAGTATCCTGGACATCGCCAGCACCTGTTTGTCTGTGGCGTCGGGTTTCAGGTACTTTTTGAATATGTCGTTGCTGAGGATTGTACTGATGCCAAGGGTCACCCCTGCGCCTGTCCCGACGACGGAAATAAGCAAAGTCGCCAGGATCACGCCGCCGAACCAGGGATTGATGAAGGTCAGCACGAACATCGGAAACGCGGTAGCCGGCTCGATATCGGGAAACTGGTGGCGCATATACAGTCCGATCATGGTGGAGATGAAGCCGACGCAGGGTATGACGATAAAGCTGGCGATCGCTCCCAGGCGTCCGGTCCTGACTCCCTTGGCGGACATAATCGCCTGAATGTAGGTCTGGGTTGACATGATGCCGATAATGGCCGACATGGCGCCCGCGACACCACTTGCCAACCCCTTCGTCCCTGCAAGGCTGTACCAGGGGAACGCCGGATGCATGTTCTGAAACCCGCTGACACCGCCGGCCTGGGTGAAAACCACCCCGCCCACAACCGATACCGACCCGAGAATCAGCAGTACCTTTGTCAATCCGGCCAGGCCGGCGCCCCAAATTCCGCCGAAAACTACATATACGATCATTAGGCCTACCCCGATGATGGTAGCGAATGCGGCGGTAATTTTAAACATCGATAAAAGCAAGGCAATAGCTGACAGCACCTGGGGAATGATGTTCACAAATAACGCCAGAGTCACGATAATGCTGGAACAAAGCCGGGCGGTTCCGCCGAACTCGAAGGACAGAATTTCCGGTACGGTTTTGGCATTCGACTCCCATAACCGTTTGCCGAAAATCACCCCCAGACCCAGACAGCCAAAACCGGCACCGATGGTATACCACCATGCAGAAAGCCCATATTGGTAGGCCATTTGGGCGGAACCGACGGTGCAGGCCCCCCCGACAAAGGTCCCTAAAATGGTGCCGGCAACGATCTGCCAGCCTGCTCTTCGCCCTGCCGTGGCAAAGTCCGAGGATGACTTTACCTGGCGTGCCGAGTAGACCCCCACAAGTGCAACAAGGATGATTGTCGCAATGATTGTGATACCGTGCTCAAAGGTCAAATTTTGCATACTCACCACGTCCCTCTATCGAAATTCCAAATTTCCCGCTGAGTCGAACATCCAATCCTGTAGCGGACTGAGAACACAGATGTCAGGCTGCCGCTTAGCCTCAGGCAACATGGCCGCCGATACCAAAATTTTGTCGATATAGAGTGTATTAGGAATGCGAACTACGCGAATTTTTCCCGGATCAGGGGCGTTGCACGTCTTGATGGCGGCCTGGACAGCCTGGCGATCAGAGGCCATAATCAGCGGTATCCTGCCGGAAGGAGTGACGGTTGACGTCAGTACATTGGCGTAGGTGGCGGTGAAATCGATTTTCTCGAAAAGCCGCCTTGTGGTGATATCCGCCATTCCCAGACCGTTCACATTGCCATGACTGCTATCGCTGACATCAAGTACAACCAGTCTGGCGACCGAGACCCCCGGGACAGAAACATAGGGCGTGGGCGGTCGTCCCGTGATGTAAGGGTCCATCCCGCCGCCGGAGAATTCCTTGCCCAATTTATCGACAATAAGGACATCAATGGGCTGCAACAGGAGCTTCGGCATCCCGGCTTTCATTTCAGCCAATAGTTTTTGGTCGGTCTCGATGATCGCAGTCACCGGTACAGCGGCTATTTGAGCGATTTTCTCGTAGGCATTTTCCACTGTTGCGATTCCGAATAAGAACGGCGCCTTGTTGATCGATATCCGGGCCATTTCGACGATAAAATCGGCCATTTCCTTAAACCCGAGGGCATGGCAGGAGTCCGCCCCCCTTTGTTTACCCAACCCGATTGTTATCATTTTGACTAGACCGCTTTCATTGGCTCCGCTGAAAGCGGTATGGACTTTCACCCGGTTGATGATCACAATGCCGTCCGCGCTGTAAGCATTTTTGTCGATGAAGACAGGTTGCCCCTGCTTGGTGGTACCCAGCTCCACTACTTCCATTGAGGATACAATTGGACAGCCGGTGCTCTCTTCGGTAATCCCCAGGCTGGCCAGTACTTTCTTCTGCCCGGCGGCACTTGCACCGCCGTGGCTGCCCATGGCCGGCACGATAAATGGCTTGGCTCCCAGCGCCTTGATTTGCTCGGCCACGATCTTTACGATCAGGGGAAGCTGGGCCATGCCACGACTGCCGACCGCTATAGCGACCCTCATCCCTTCTTTTACCTGGCCGATAATATCGGGCTTGTTGAGCTCTGACCGTAGCGCCTCGGCAACGTCCTGAACCTCGCGCGTCGAAAATCGCTGACTGATCTGAGCCATTGGCGGCAGGGCGACACCTTCCAGCAACTCTTCAATAACACTCATTCCCAAGCACCCCCTTTAAGTGATCTCTCTTGGTATCGCGGTGGATGGGCTGCGGGTATTTTTTCCCCGGTACTCTTACAGTTTTTCGAAAGCCATCGCCATGCCAAGACCACCGGCGACGCAGATCGAGGTCATGCCGTATTGGGCGTCCCGCCTGTGCATCTCATGAATCAGGGTCGAAGCTATTCTCGCCCCCGAACAGCCCAGGGGATGCCCCAGGGCGATCGCGCCTCCGTTGACATTGACGCGTTCCGGATCGAGGCCAAGTTCCTTGATACAGGCGACCGCCTGAGCTGCAAAAGCCTCATTCGTCTCAAATACGTCAAAAGAGTCAAGGGTTAATCGCTGCGGCGCCAATGCCGTCAGCAGCTTGCGGGTTGCCGCGACAGGGCCTATGCCCATGATGCGGGGATCAACACCGGCCGCCGCCCCGGCGATGATCCTGGCGAGCGGTCTGAGACCAAGCTGCTGCGCCTTCTCCCCCGCCATGAGGATGAGGGCGGAAGCACCGTCGTTTCGGCCTGAGGCATTCCCGGCAGTGACAAAGCCTTCGGGAAAAATCGGCTTCAGTTTGGCAAGCTGCTGGATATTAGTGTCGCGCTTGGGATATTCGTCTGTGTCAAATACAACCGGGTCTTTTTTGCGCTGCGGGATCACAACAGGCACTATCTCAGCCTTGAATCGGCCTGCGTCGATGGCGGCAACCGCTTTGCGCTGACTCGACAGGGCGAACTCGTCCTGCTCTTCCCGGGTGATGTTGAACTGGCGCGCAACGCTATCTGCAGTCTGAATCATGTTAAAGATTCCATAAATGTCCTGGGGTTGAGACTTGGGCTGGCTTTCGGTATTGGGGTCAATGAACTGGCTGTTGCCATGACCGACGCCGAATCTCGCGTTGCGAATATAAAACGGCGCCGTGCTCATGCTCTCAACGCCGCCGGCCAGAACGACGTCGGAATAGCCGCACTGAATCTGCTGCATGCCACTGAGCAGCGCCTGCAGACCGGAAGCACACTGGCGATGTACCGTGTAACTAGGAACCGCTTCAGGGATTCTGGCCATAAGGGCCGAAACCCGCGCGATGTTGGGCGCCTCGGTCGACTGCTTGGCCTGTCCGGCAATCACCTCATCAATGATCTCGCTACTGATGCCGGCCTTATCGATAGCTCCCTGCATCGCAACCCTCAGCAGTTCTTCGGGCAGAATGCCTTTGAGCGTTCCGCCGATCGAGCCAATCGGGGTGCGAACGGCTGAAACCACTACAACTTCTCTCATCACTGAATCTCCTTACTCATTTATTCACCAGGGGGCTGGCAATCAATTGAAGCCTCCGTCGATCACGATGGTTTGCGCCGTAATATAGCTCGCCTCATCCGAGGCAAGGAACGCCAGCAGATTGGCGGCCTCTTCCGGTGTGCCGTAACGGCGCAGCGGAATCGCCATAAGCTTCTTCTGTTTGGCTTCTTCCGGGACGGCACTGTACATGTCAGTCATGATCGAGCCGGGAGCAATTGCGTTGACATTGATGCCGTATTTGCCGAGTTCCTTGCCCATAACCCTTGTCATGCCCATGATGGCCGCTTTGGTGGCGGCATAATTTGTCTGGCCGAAATTCCCATTGAAAGCCGAGACTGACGAAAGGTGAACGATTTTGCCGTACTTTTGCTCCATCATCGCCGGAATGACAGCCTTGCTGAACAGGTATGTACCCTTGAGATTCACATCAAGGACGCGGTCGAACTGTTCCTCGGTCATCTTGTAGAACTGGGCATCCTGGGTGATGCCGGCATTGTTGACCAGGATATCGATGCGGCCGAACTCGCCCAGTACCGCATCGACCATTGTTTGAATCTGCGCCTTTTGGGAAATGTCCACAGAATAACCTCTGACCGTGCCCAGCGCAGAAAGCTCGGCTACAGCCTTTTCAGTACGCTCGGCATTAACATCACAGATGGCGACGGTTGCGCCTTGCTGCAGAAAAACTTTGGCTGTTGCAAAACCGATGCCGGCGGCGCCACCTGTAACAATCGCGATCTTTCCTTTTAACTTCATTAGTCACACTCCTTTTATAAACAAGGTTTCCTATTAGCTTTTCAATTAACAATGTTCGTGCTACTATGAAAGTGAATTGATGATGAAACGGAGAGGAAAAGTATGGGCTTGCTGCAGTTGGAATACTTTAAGGCTCTTGCCGAACGGGAGCATCTGACCCAAACCGCGAAGGAGCTGATGATCTCTGCGCCGTCCTTGAGCGCCACGATCGCGCGGCTGGAGCGCGAGGTAGGCTTCCAGTTGTTTGACCGCGAGGGGCGCAATATTCAGCTGAATGAATGCGGCCGGATCTACTTAAAGCACGTCAACACCATATTTTCCGCCCTGGAAAACGCCAAACTGGAAATGGGCGATGCGGCCAACAAGCACAACCAGCATCTGTCTATTGCCATCTCGAGTCCGATTATCTGGCATGATGTGCTGCAAACCTTTATAAAAACTCACCCCGACATCGCCCTTTCACACACCCTGCTCAAACGCGACCAATTAGAAAGCCCATCCTATTGCGCACAGTTTGACTTCCTCATGACCGCGACCAGCGATGCGTCCGGGAGCGATTGGGAATATGAAATCCTCATCCTTGACGACAAGCCGGTTTTTGCCGTATACCCCAGTCACCCCTTCGCCCAGCACAAGGCAGTTCGCTTCATCGATGCAAAGGATGAACCCTTCATAGCCGTTTCCAAAGGTTTTTCGATGCGGAAATTCTTTGACGACAGTTGCGCCATAGCCGGGTTCTCGCCTAAGATCATTCTGGAATGCGATTATATACTTCGTTCCAGAATGCTTGCCGCTGAATACGGAATCGTCTTCACCACCGAATCCGGTTCCCGGACCAGTGCCTTGAGCAACGCCGTTTTTGTCGACATTATCGATCCGGCGCTGCGGCGGACCCAGGCCATCATCTGGAACAAGCGGCGCTATCTTTCCAAAGCGGCCCTTATCTTCCGAAATTTCATTATTGATTTCCACAAGCAGTGAGAGGCGCTCAGCCATGGCGCTTAAAGCGAGCGCCCCTCTCCAGTCCGGGCGGGAAACGACAACTGTTTAAATCATCTCCGCAAAACTTTGAATTTTGGTTCGCGCCTGTTCGTCGATCTGGACGCTTTGGTCAATATCGATGCATAAGGTGGGGATTTCGGCAGCCTCGGTTGTCTTGGCGATCATCGGATAGTCATATTCCTCGACATCGCAGAACTTCATCAGACAGACCACCACACCGTCCGCCTTGTTCTTTTTGGCCAGGTCAACAATCAGTTCGCCTCTTGTGCTGTTGACCTCGTGGACCACGGAACAGGCTTTTCTGTCGAACCATTGGTTAGCCAGTCTTTCCAGCGGCCCATCACCACTTGCGGGA
>JARLHY010000128.1 GCA_031292015.1 Negativicutes bacterium
GCCCCAGGGGTCAGCGGGTAATGGCCCCCCAGCAGCTTCAGGCCGATAGCCCCCTTGCTCAGGCTGACGGACAAAAGATCGGCGAGCTCGGCTGCCGACGGGTCGTCGTTTTTTACGGTGTGGCCGGGCCGCACATAGTTGATGCAGGCGATGTTGAGACCTGTGCCGTAGTCGCGGGCGATGTCCAGCACGCTGTCGATGGGACCTGACATATCGAGAGCGGTGGTGACGCCTGCCCGAGCCAGCATTTTGTGGCCGAAGCGCCCTCCTAACCAGGCCGAAGCGTGGGTGTGCAAATCAACGAGCCCGGGCACGGCACACAGGCCCGGCAGATAAAAATGCTGACTGGCCTGGGCGGGGCTGATATCGGCAGCCAGCCGGGCCACCCGTCCGTCGGCAACCGCCAGGTCCGCTATTTCCTCCCGGCGGTTAAGGGGGTCCACAACAGTAACGTTTTTCAGCAGCAAATCATATTTTTCCGACATAGGGCTACCTCCTCATTCTCTTTGGCTGAAGCGGCTCAGCGACCCGCGCGCCGACAATCTGCGGCCCATGTCACTGGTGGCAGTCCGAATCCCAGCCATATCGACAAACACTGAAGCATCGCCGGCGACTGGCTTGGCGCCGAAAAACCGCCCGCTTTCCTGTATTCATTTTCTGCCGCGACAGCCATGGTACCTGCCAATTTCTTCTTTTTTCTCTGCTTGCAGTGAGTATTTTTTTCACCTGCTAAACCGGCCCCATGCAATACACTGCAGACCTTTATACCTGGCCGGCGAGACTTGAAACGACCAACAGGCCGGCATAACGCCGGTCTGTTGGTCGTTTCTCCATGAAAACACACTAATTTCTTTCTCAGGTCAGATTCATGTATTCAAAGGCTGTTGTTCCGTAGATGCTCTTAAAATGCCTGTTCAGATGGGCCAGGTCGACAAAACCGCAATCAGCCACCGTGGAATAGATATCGCGGTTTTCTTCTAGCGACCGCCTGGCGAGTGCTATCTTGCGGTTCAGGAAATATTGATAGGGTGAAAGTCCCGTGCTGGCTTTAAACCGCCTGATAAGCTTGAATTTCGATATACAAAGTTCCTGGCAGATATCATCCAGTTTCAAGACATCTTCCCGGCTGCAGTGAATCATTTCCTTGGCCTTTTTTGTCAGCACATCATCGTTTCTGGCAGCCGGATTGAAATCGACCTTGCGAAAATGATCGGCGAAAGCCAACAGCAGCTCACTGCACAGCGATTCGTCCGAAGCGCTCAGGACTGCCTTCGCCAAGCTTACTATACTTTGCTCAAGTCTGTGGTCATAAACAATCGGGGTGGAAAAGCGGACAGAATCGCGTCTTTCGAGAAGTTCCAGGAATGCGGCAGGCTCGACGTACAGCATCACATACCTGAGTCCGGTCTTATCCCGGGCCATGCCGTCATGGACCTGTTCAGGATTAAAAAGCATGACGCCATGGGGATAGGATATTTCCCGGCTGCCATCGAGGTGATATTGCTGAATGCCGGCCAAGGTCACACCGAAAGCGTATTCTTCATGGCAGTGTTTTTTGTAGGCAAAATCGGTGAAGCTTGCCGATAAGGCCGTAATCCCCGCCCATTTTTTATAGATAAACTTTTCCGTAATCATCCCCCCTTAACGATGTCGACGAACCCGGATATCATGATCGCGGAATAAAGCAAGAATATCCCCATAATCAGATTAACCGTCTTTTGATATTTTTGCAAAAATTCTTTGAAAATAGCGCCGAACAACACCCAGGTGGTCATCGCTGAAAAAGCGATGGCTGTTACGCCAGCCACAGCTATGGACAGCCCGAACACCGAGGTGTCATAGGGCATGACAAAGCTGGGAATGACCGTCATGGTAAATACAATGACCTTGGGATTTACCAGCTGCATCAGAAAGCCGCCGGCGAAGGTGACTGTCCGTTCCGCGCCTGAGCTTGCCGTCCCGGCGTTATAGATCTGATAAGCAAGATACAGCATGTAAATAGTGCCAATCGCCTGCATCAGCAGCAAAATTTTCGGTATGACGGCCATAAGCATCGTGCTGAGAATGACCGAAGCAGAAAGCAATATAATAAATGCGATTGTTGCTCCATAGACATATTCCATCGCCTTTTTTGCGCCGAAATGATAGACCCCCGACAAGATAACGATATTGGTAGGCCCAGGGGTGAAGGTGACGATGACGCAATATCCGATCAGCGAGGTAAGGTTCAAAGCAGTGAGATTCATCAGATACTCTCCCATAAAGTTTTTTAAAGTATAACATCTAATAAGAAAATACATATAGTATGATATTGCGGTTGTACCTATAACAACAGCCATGCCAGGTTCGTCGAAAAAGGCACATAAATACAGTTCGGGCCGGCATGGTATGCCGGCCCGCTAACAGTTTGCCTGATAACGATGGCTATCAGACAGGTCTATTTCGCATAGAGGTAGTTTTGTACGGCTTTTTCGTCCAGGATCAGGCCGTGACCCGGTCCTTCCGGCGGACGAACCATGCCGTTGACCGCCGGGACGGGGTTTTCGAGGATTTTCTGCACATTGATGACATCGGATTGGGCGTCCATGTATTCCAGGATCATGATCTCGGGCCTGGCGCAGGCAAGCTGAATCTGGATATCATGAAAGCAGTGCGGCGCCATCTTCAGGCCATAGGTTGCGCACATTCCGGCTACGTTCAGGAATTCCGTGAAGCCGCCCATAACGGTGGCGTCGGCCTGAATAATCCGGCAGGCTTTGTGCGCGATAAGTTCCCGGAACTGCCAGCGGCCGAAGTGATTTTCTCCTGTCGCTACAGGGGTGGTTATCCGCTCGGCCACATAGGCCAGGTTGGGCAGATCGTCCAATAGCCCCACCGGCTCCTCCACCCAGGTGAGATCATACTGCTCAAACTTCCGGGCCATGGCAATGATGGTTTCCGGATCATAGAAGGTGTTGGCATCCACCATCAGTTGGCAATCATAACCGATGGTCTTGCGCACGGCGGCGATCCGCTCAAGGTCGAGGGCGACGCTTGCGCCGCCGATCTTCATTTTGAAGGCCCGGAAGCCCCGATCATATGCCTGTCCCATTTCCTTTTCAAGGTAGGTGAACAGATCCTCTTTTGTTTTGCAGGAGTCGGGATAGTAGCCGCCGCTCCAGTAGACCGGGCACTCCTCCCGAAAACCGCCCATCAGTTTGTGGACAGGCATCTTCGCGTATTTGCCGATGATGTCCCACAGGGCGATGTCTATCCCCGACATGGCCCGAAAGAATATCCCGCTGCGGTCCCAACGGTCCATGGCTTTGAAGATCTTATTAAAAATACGGGCTGTGCCGTATGCTGGTTCACCGATGATGGAAGCTTTCACCATTTCGAGAAAATCCTTGATGAGGGGTATGCCCCAAATGAAGGCCCAGCCTTCTACGCCGTCCTCGGTGCGAATGTTGATCAGAGTGTAATCGCGATGGGTAATATACTTCGTGGAGAAGGTTTTGGGATCATTCAGAGGAATCCGCACATTTCTGACATCGACATTGGTAATTTTCATAAACAATCAGCCCCTTTCGTTTCTTTGCATCAGGCAATTGCCGCTCTTGCATTCAACTTGCATGCAAGGCATGTTACAATGAAATTGTATGGAACTATTGAGTTGCTGTCAAGCTATTGATTTTGTTGCAATATCTATATTATATTTATAGATATTGTGAGCACCCCACTTAAAATGAAGGATTGTTCAAGCGGCGGATAAATGTCCTGAGACATTTGCTGTCTGCTGACAGGCGGTGAATACTATGGCTACATTCATTTCGGTTGAACGACCTATCGATCAGTCGGAGAAGGCCTTCCGCGTCCTGAAGGAAATGATTTTGAGCGGAGAAATTCCGCAGGGAGAAGCGCTCAGTATTCTTTTGCTTTCAGAGCAGCTTCAGATCGGGCGCACCCCCCTCACCAATGCCTGCAAACGGCTGGAATTTGAGGGCCTTGTCCGGGTTATTCCCAAGCAGGGCGTCTGGGTAAACACGCTGTCCATCGACGATGCGCGGGAAATTTATGAAGCCCGGGCGGCAATCGAAACCTTTTTCGCCAGAAAGGCCTTTGAAAGCCTGACCGACGAAGATGTATCCGCCCTGAAAGCATCGATCGAACAGCAGGCTGACTTCGGCGAAAAAAAGGATCATTACCGGTATATGGAGGAAGATACTTTTTTCCACCGCTTTTTCATGGAAAGGTACGACAACCAGATCCTGACAGAGATGTATGAACGGCTGATCAACCGGATCTTCATGTTCGGCATCAAAAGTTCATCCAGCGAGGCCCGCTTCCGCAGCGCCATCCGGGAGCATCATGAGATCGTGCGGTGTCTGGAGGAGAAAGATCAGCCCGGGCTGGTCAAAGCAGTGGAACAGCATATCATGAACGGTTATATCTGCCTGACCGGAGCCTATAAGGTATAGCGCGGCCGGTGATGCAAGAAAAGAGCCTGAATCAGGCTCTTTTCGCTTTTGCTAGGCGTCGGACAGGACATAGACCGTGACCGACCTCGAACCCCAGTCGTAGGCTTCGTCCAGGGAATCCATGGCCAGGTCGATGTGATTGCCCTGGATGGCTCCGCCGATATCGTCGGCAACGGCTTCACCGTAGCCGGGAACGTAGAGTCTGGTGCCGAAGGGGATGACGTTGGGATCGACAGCGCACAAGCCCCGGCACAGGTAGGTTCCCCGGTATGTATAATCAGTGCATCCTTCATCGTAGCGGGTATAGGCTGTCACCAGCATCGGCAATGCGTAAAGATAGTGCGGAACGCCGCTGTCTTTCGGCGGCGGCCGGTTGGTCGGCTTTTTCGGAGGCGGAGCGTTCTTGGGCTTTGTGCCTTTGAAGCTCTTCAGGGCTCCCATGGTTCTTGAGCCGACTACACCGTCGTCAAGGAGGCCGGCATCACGCTGAAAGGCTTTTACTGCCGACAGGGTCTGATAGCCAAAGACCCCGTCGGCCTTGCCGCTGAGGTAGCTGGACCTGATAAGGATCTGCTGCACGGCGGCGACGTCGCTGTTTTGCATGCCGAATTTGACGACGCCGGCCTGAGGCTCGGCAGGGACTGAGGCGGGCGGATCCTTGTGATGGCCGCCAAAAATTCCGTTGATAATGTTGAAGAGGAAGAACCCGGCGTGGGCTGTAGGAGGCTGGAAAGCAGCAATGGAGAAGAAAACAAGCAGTACGGCGACATGTTTCCTAGACATTACCCTGCTCCTTACTTGATAAGATTGTCTCCGATAGATAACTTTACCATTAATTCGACAATATTTGCTATAGGCCCTCCTCCATCCCCATATGTAAATAATGGAAAAAGAGCCGCTATGCTTATGTAAGCGTAGCGGCTCTTGGGCGGTGCGATCTTTATTTCTTGTTGGCTTCAGCCGGCGGTTTGGCGAGGTCTGCGGCCACGAGCTGATGGATGTCGGTGGGAGCGGGCAGAGTTTTGTATTCGCTGAATTTCACTTTCGCCTGGCCTTTGAGGATGGCGATGGCCAGGCCGTCGTTGTTGACCCTGGCGATATAGATGTCGTTGCCGACGGTGCCGACCAGCCGGTATTTGCCGATAGGCGAAATCACAGCCCAGCTGCCGTCGGTATGACGGGCGATGACGGTGCCGTCAGGCAGGTTGTCGTAGACCAGGTAATCAAGGTCAAACAGGGTGGCGATGCGGCCGATCCGGGTGGTGGTGAGAAAAGTACGCTGCAGGTTATGATTGGCGTCGGTGCGGTAGACGCGGTAGACGTCGGGGCTTTTGCCCACAATCACCTGCATGTAGATGGCGTTGGTGGCTGTAGAATAAGCCACGTCGGTGATGACGCTCGCCGGCGGCAGTCCTTCGATGGTGGCGGAAACCTCCTGCCCCTCGACAGCCGGATTGATCCGGGTGAGGGTGGCTTTACTGCCGCCGGTGACGTCCTGTTGAAGGGCCATCAGGGCCAGGTTTCTGTCTTCCAGCCATTTAAAGTAGGATACCCGCTGGGTGCCGAGGTCCAGCGACCTCAGCAGTTTGTTGTCAGGAGCGTAGATTTCCACAACGCCGGTCTTGACTACGGCCACATACTGGCGGTTTCTCGAATAATAAGCCTTACCGCTGGTCACGGTCTCGGCGGTGGTGACCTGAAAGGAAGAAGCAGGCGCCAACAGCACCTGATCGAGATACAGATAGATCGTCCCCTGGAAAAGCAGTATCGCTGCAAGCCAGATGAGTAGTTTGACGGACTTGTTCAAAAGCTGCTCCTCCTTGTTATTTCACGATGAACGCGGTGGGAATCATCCGTTCTCCCAACATGTCCGCCGGTCTGTTCACTACTTTGCCGTTGTAAAACAGGGTGGTGCTGGAACCGCCATCCAGGTTAGCGGCATTGTAGGCTCCCTGTTCGTAGAGGATATTCTGGACGTCCAGTAAAGAGGCGCCAAGGGAGTAACCCGGCTGGCGGCCGTCGATCACCAGCAGCAGGATGGTCCCGTCTTTGCGCTGGCCGATGGCGGTACGCGGCGCTATGCCCCAGCCGCCGTCGCCGTCGGTGATCAGTTTTTTGCCGTTGATAATCAGCGGTGGTCCGAAGGTGACACCTTCGGCCAGGTTCATGGCCTTCATCTCTTTTAGAGTGTAGGTCCCGGCCATGAGCACGCCGCTTTTGGTGAGGCCGATGACCTGCACCGAATCGGTGATGTCGCCGCCTACCAGGAAGTTGCCTTCATGGATGATGACCCCGTAGGGGAGACGTCCTGTACCTGTGCCCTGAGGATCGTGAAAACCGCCGGCGTTGATGGCGGCGACAGCGTTGTTGGTCAGGGCGATGGTGCTGACAGTGTCGCCTTTGTCCTGAATGTCGCGGGCGGTGGCCGCCTTGACCCTGGTGGGGTCTGGGACTTCCAGAATGTAGCCCTGGAAGCGGCTGCTGGAGATGTTCACAAGGCGCAGGGTGTCGTCATCGCGCTTGGTAAACTGCAGCACCTGCTGGCGAAGCTTGGCTGCGTCCACCTCGTCACCGACGATTTTCTTGATCTGGGCGTCGGACAGCAGCCAGGTGATGTACTGGGGGTGGCGGGAAGTGACGATGGCTCCGACCACGGTACGCTTGATATTGGTGAAGGGCCCGTAGATGACGATCAGGGGCGAAGTCACAATCAGGACCGCCAGATTGACAGCCAGAAACTTCAGGTAGAGTTTTCGCCGGCTGAATATGGCGGCGGCACAAGCTGCTATTTTGTCGGAAAGCGGCAGCCGTTTCAGCTGCCGTTTCGTCCATTCGAAAGTTTTGCTGACAGGCGGCAAGCTGACGAAAGCCTGCCATAGCTTTGACGGCACACCCCAAAAGGCACGCCAGGCCAGGACAACCATAGCCAGAGTTTTGGCGACAGCAGGTATGTTGACAAAAGCCTCCCAGGCGCTTTTGATTTTTGCAAGTACGGTTTTTTTCGGAGATTCGGCCGGCTGTATGGTCATATATACCCTCTTTGTCGGTTTATTGCGCGATAGTTACAGCATGGAATAATCGCTGCGGCTGAGACGTTCCTCAAAATGCGCCAAATCTACGTTGTTTCCCATCCATACCCGCTGCAGGGTGAGAGGATCGTCACCCGGCTTTACCCAGCCGGGGTTGATGGTGAACGCCAGGCGAAAGCCGTGAGACTTGAGCAGTTTGAGAGTTTCCTGGTTGAAGCTGCTGTTAGGGTAACAGAAATAGCGGGTATTCTGGGACAGAAAACTGTCCAGTATTTCCTTGGATTTAGCGATCTCCTCGGCCTGCTGGGCCGGGGTCATGTCGCCCAGATCGCGATGGGTAAGACTGTGAGAGCCGATTTCCATCCAGGCGGCCTTCATCTCCCGCAGTTCCTGCCAACTGAGTCGAGTACCGGCGAAAGTAGCGGGAATGAACAGCACGCTCTTGAAACCGTACTGTTTGAGAATAGGAAAAACAACTTCATAGGTGTCGCGGTAGCCGTCGTCAAAGGTGAGCAGCACCGGTTTGGCCGGCAAATCGCCACTGCCGCCGAGGTAGGCGTAAAGGTCATCCAGCGAGATGGGGGTGTAATTGTGTTTGGCAAGATAGCCCATCTGTTCAGCGAATCTGTCTTTGGAAATGACGGCGTCGTTATTTTTTTCCTCGCCGATACTGTGGTACATCAGCACCGGTATTCCCGCGGGCGGCGCGTGTTTGACCGCAGGCTTGCTTTCCTGCGCGGCGGCAGGAGGAGCGGCCGGCGCTTTGACGGCGGGCGGGGCTGACATGCAGCCTGCAGCTGCGGCGGCGAGGATAGCAAGGATAAAAGCAGTGATAAAATATTTTCGGTTCATTTTATCTCCCAATCAAGATGCAATTCTGACAAAATTCTACGCCGGACGCTAAAGTCCCTGCCTCGAAATTCATCCATTTTAGTCATTGCGTATATTTAATTGTAATTTAATATTCGTCGTCGGAGCGGATAGTCCCTGTAAAGTGGCTGACGGCAAGTTTTTCAAGGCGTTATTTGTCGGCCGTCTCCAGCGAGTTGACCGGCCATCCGGCGGTGTGGTCCGGCGAAGGAAATGCCGGCCCAGTCTGCGGGACTCAGCCAACAGGTGTCGCTGCCGGTCAGAGGCGCATTGTCCAGGAGAGAGCACTGATAGAACAGAATATGCCAGCGGCGGTGGCTAAAGACATGATCCAGTTCGAGAAGTTGTTCGCCGGTCCTGACCGTCTGGCCGGTTCCGGTCAGGACCGCAGCCTCCAGCAAAGGGCGGGGGTCTTCGGCAACCCCGACTTCCACCGCCGGAAATTCCCACATCCTGGCCAACAGTCCCTGATCCGGTCTCCGCCGCAGCAGGTAGCGCCCGCCATCTTCGACGACGGCCGCCGCCAGCTGAATCTGGCGGGGTGCGGAAGCTTTCCGTTTGACGGGAAACTCCTGCTGGACGCCCCGGCTGTGAGCGCAGCAGCGGCTGTGCAGCGGACAATCACCGCAGCGGGGGGTTTTGGGCAGACAGATGGTGGCGCCAAGGTCCATCAGGGCCTGGTTGAAGTCGCCGCAGCGGCGGTCGGGCATGGACTGGACAACCAGCGCTTCCACCTTGCGCCTTGCGGCGCTGGTGGCGATATCGTCTTCCAGGCAATGCAGGCGGCTGAATATTCGCAGGACGTTGCCGTCCACCGCCGGCTCCGGACGGTCATAGGCGATGCTGAGAATGGCGCCGGCGGTGTAATCGCCGATGCCGGGCACGGCCATGATGGCCGGCCTGTTATCCGGCACCCGGCCGCCGTAGGTCGCCTGCACTTCCCTCACGCCCTGCAGCAGCCGGCGGGCCCGGGAATAGTAGCCCAAGCCCTGCCAATAGCCAATCACTTCATCGTCGCTGGCCGCCGCCAGGTCGCCCAGCCGGGGGAATCTTTCCAGCCAGCGCTCGTAGTAAGGCCGGACGGCTTCGACCCTGGTCTGCTGCAGCATGATTTCGGAAACCCATATTTTGTAGGGGTCGCTATCCCGGCGCCAGGGCAAATCCCGCTTGGCGCCGTCGTACCAGGTAAGGAGCATTTCCGCCAGGTTGGTCATTTTGCTGCCTGCCTCGAAAAAAAGAGTTTGTTTCCAGATATTCGGCGTCCGGGGGCCCGTTCCCTGTAACCCCTGCCGTAAAGATTACATAAAATAAACAAATGTGACTATTTTTACTGTTAGGAGATGAGCGTATGCCCCTCTGGGATGCTTGTAAAGAATGTCTTTGTCCCCAATGCGACCTTGTCGAGGAATGCTATCCGGAAGTCGAAGAAGGCATCATGGCGGTGGCTATGATAAAGGGCGGTCCCCTGGCGCCGCACCTCAAAGGCCGGGTTGTGTTCAAAGACGTGCCGGGCGGAACCGAAGTGTACGCCGAGGTCTGCGGACTGCCGCCTTTCTGCCCGGGTCAGGACGGGCGGCCGCAGATCGGCCCCCACGGCTTTCATATCCATGAGCACGGCAATTGCCAGGTCGGCGACCCGGCCGATCCTTTCAAAGCCGCAGGCGGGCACTGGAATCCCAATAAACAGCCCCACCCCCATCATCCAGGCGATTTCCCGGTCCTCTTCTCCAACCACGGCCGGGCCTGCATGACTTTTTTCACCGACAAGTTCTCGGTCGAGCAGGTCATCGGTCTTGCGGTGATCATCCATCAGAGTCCGGACGACTTCCACAGTCAGCCGGCCGGCAACTCGGGCAAGCGACTGGCCTGCGGCGTCATCAAGCCGTTGGAGCCGCTGTGCGGCTGTTTCCGCCGTTGATACAAAAAACAGCCTCCCGGCGATAAGCTGGAGGCTGTTTCGACTTGAGAAAACCAATACGTTCTATGCCTTGATCAGAAAATGCCAGATAGCTGCCGCCAGCAACAGGAACATCAGCCGCCGGTGCAGGAGGCGCACCGGCATGTTGGCCCGGTTGCGCCAGAGGGTGAGGCCGAGGGCCATGGTGATGAGGCCGGCAACGGAGGTACAGATGCCGGCTACAGTTTTGAGGCTGAAGCCATAGAAAGTGAACATGGCCAGGCCATGATAGGGAAACAGCAGCATCACCGCCAGCCCGATGTAGGGATGGATGACGCGCCCGTGCTGGACGAGAGGCTGCAGGAAACCTTTCATGCCGGCCAGGCTCGGCTGCTTGACAGCGTAGGTCAAGGCCGACCGGCTGAAATAATAGCTGGCAGCCAGCCAGATACCGATGTAGGCGGCCTTTCCCAGGTTCAGGGCTATGGCAAAATTGTTCACTCCAGAGCCCTCCTACTGTACGAGCGTTATCGTTCCGGAACCACGCCGGCCATGTTTTTTCTCGATGTCCATTCCCGGCCCCAGGGCCCAGATAAGCTGATTTTCTCCTATTTTCAGCGGCTTGGTGTCGGCGCCGCCGGGATCAAGTTTGCGGCTGAATTCGATGGTCATGACGCCGTCTTTCAGGCTGCCGCTCACCTGGCCGACAGTACTGGCCTGCACTGCGGGATGCGGACCGTAGGGCCCGGTGCTGTGGACTTCGCTGACCGTCGCCTGGCCATCTTTGATGAAGCCCATCAGGATGTCGGCTCCTTTCATTTTGTCTTCAGCGCCGATGCCGATAGCCAGATAGCCTTGGGTCTCAGCCCGAAGGCCAAACAAAACCGTGTCGCCGCTAACCCGGCTATAGACGTCGATATCACCGATTTTCTGGTGAGAGGTGTATTCCTTGTCGGCGATTATACCATCGGACTGCCACTGGGCAGGTGAAGAGGATACCCCCGGTTCCTTGGCGGACGCCTGGGGCGCGGGGGGAGCTGCGGGCGGGGGGGTGGCAGCGCTGCCCGCGCAGCCGAGGACAATGAGACTGAGAACCAGGACCAGCGTCAAGCCAGCAATACGGTTACAGTTTTTCAATAAAATCCCTCCTCTATATTTATCTTTCAGCACCGCCAGGAAAAACTCCTGTCAGAAACCCCGGACCGGCTTGTACTTCTGCCGGAAGCTGAAGCGCCTGCGGCGCGCCATGAATTAACGGGTTCGGCCATTTTCTCTGATAAAATCGACTAAGGTCGACGGCGACAGACGGCGGGTGGCTTTTTCCACCTGCTGGGTGTTGGCCTCCTTGCGCAAAGACGCCCGCTCCTGCATCTGATAACAGACATCGAGGCGACAGCTGGCAGCCAGGACCTCATCTTCGGGAGTGAATACATTGGCCTCGCCGACGTGGCCGAGGATGTTGCTGCGGATCAGCATGATCATCAGGTCGGGATGAACGCCGTACAAGGCCACCTTTTTATCTTCCCGCGCGGCCCGGGTGATGAAATTCTCCAGAACCTCCAGCGAAGTAATATCCACGGCCGAGAGGCTGTTGAACCGCAGGACGAAACTGGACCCGTGCTCGTAGATGACCTTGAGCTTGGCCTCCAGGTCGGCTGCCGAACCGAAGTACAAGCTGCCGACAAAGGCCACAATCAGGGTCGGCGGCTTTCGGGCCCGCAGATAATCCCAGTCGATCTCGTACTCGCTATACGGCTCTTCGCCGTTCTCGCCGGGGATAAACAGTTTGAGGTGAACCGAACTGGTTGCCCTGAGATACAGGATGATCGAGGCGGCCAAACCGGTGTAAATGGCGTATTCCAGGTGTTCGGCCAAAACGGTGGTCACAAAGGTCACCCAGAGGATGATGGCGTCATTGCGGTTACACTTGACGACCCGGACCAGAGCCCGGAAATTAATCATCGAATAAGCGACCACCATGATCAGTCCGGCCAGGCTGGCGCCGGGAATATAGACGATATAGGGCGAGAAAAACATCAGGCCAATCAGCATGATGAAGCCGGACAAGATGCCGGAAAGCTTGGTGCGGGCGCCGCTGTGGAAATTCAGCGACGATCTCGTAAAGGAGCCTGATGCCGGCATACAGCTGAATAATGCCCCGCCGATGTTGGCTATTCCCTGGCCGATGAATTCCTGGTTGGCGCTAACTTTTTGCAGGGTCTGACAGGAAATGGCCTTGCCGATGGACATCGCTTCCACAAGGCCGATGACTGCGATAATCAGGGCTCCGCTGAAGAGACTTTCCGCCGCGGCCATAGATGGATGCGGCAGGATAAAGGGCGGCAGTGCGGACGGTATCTGTCCCATCAGTTTCACGCCATAGCGGTCAAGCCCGAAGACGGCTGCCGCCAGCCCGCCAAACACCAGCCCCAGCATAGCGCCGGGTATTTTTTTATCCACTTTTCCGCAGGTCACAACGACAGCGATGGTCAGAAAGCCCAAAATCAGAGCATAGTAGTTGACCTGGCCGAGAAATTGCCAGGTCAGCATTGCTTTCTGGAGGGGGGCCCACTGACCGGCCGGCAGCCGGATGCCCAGCAGTTCGTTGACCTGTCCCAGGGCGATGATGACCCCGGCGCCGGCGGTAAAGCCCACTACGACCGAATGAGCCACATAGTTGACCAGGTTGCCGAGCTTCAGCGCCCCCAGGCTCAGCTGGATAAGGCCGATCAACAGGGTGAGCAAAAACAGCAGCTGGTAAAAGTCCGGCCGTCCGAGAAAGGGAGTCATGTAGGCCGCCACCAGCAGGGCGATGGCGTTGGTCGGACCTGTCACCATGTGATTGGAACTGCCGAACAGCGACCCGAGAATACGGGATACAATAGAAGTATAAAGGCCGATCACCGGATCGATTCCGGCGATGAGGGCATAGGCCATTCCCTGGGGCACAGCCAGCAGGGTGACGGTCAGCGCTGCCGCCAGGTCGAATTTGAAATACTCCCGCCGATAGTGAATCAGCGGTTCCAGGAACGCAAGACTGGCCAACCGGGCACTTAACATTTCATCGCCTCAGATTTGAAAGAGTGTTTTGTAATACTAATTCAACATATGATGCGGCTACGCCTTTCAGTCTTGCAATGTTTTACGGACACGGCGGCGGCGCCGCTACTTGCCTGGCAGGGAATCGACCCGGACAGAGAAATATATTACCATAATCAGGACGGAGGTTGACGATGTTCTCAGTGTATTTGCCTGTGTCCCAGGCTGACGTCTGGTGGCCGGGACTGATATTGCTAGGATTCTTCATCGGTGTGGTGACAGGATTGTTCGGCCTGGGAGGCGGTTTTCTCCTCACTCCCTCGCTACGGATATTTTTCGGTATTTCCTATCCGGTGGCCATCGGCAGCAGCTTGCTGCAAATCCTGGCCACATCGCTGGTTTCGGCTTACAAACATTGGCGCCAGAAAAATCTTGATGTAAAAATGGGACTCGTGTCGGCGGCCGGCAGCCTCATCGGGGCCGAGTGCGGCGTCCGTCTGCTGCGGGCCATCGGCAACCAGGGCACGGTATCGGTGGGCGGAAACGCCATCCTGTTTACCGATCTGGTGATCAACACCTGTTTCCTCGTCCTCTTGACCTCAGTCGGGGTATCGATGTACCGCGAGGCGTGCAAAAGCGAACAGTGCGGCATCGAGGAACCTCAGACCGAGTTGGCTGAAGTGGTACGAAGTTGCCCTCTGCCGCCCTTCGTCTGCTTTGAAGAGTCCAATATCGACCGGCTTAGCATCTGGGTGCCTATCGCCCTCAGTTTCGCCGTCGGTTGTCTGACCGGATTGCTGGGGGTCGGCGGCGGCTTCATCAATCTGCCGCTCTTGATTTATGTTCTGGGTCTGCCAACCCGGGTCGCCATCGGCACCAGCACGGCCCAGGTCCTGCTGGCCAGCGCTTACGGAACGTTGCGCCATATGCAGGAGGGCCATGTTGACTTTGTGCTTGTATTGTTCATGATGGCCGGTTCGGTGGCAGGGGTCTATGCCGGAGTCTGGCTGTCCAAGCTGGTCAACCCCTGCAATACCCGCAAGTACTTCGCGGCCCTGATGGCCGTGGCGGTGATTTTGATCGGTTTTGATATGGTGCGCCGGCTGCTGTTCTAAATGTCGGCCGTTGACTTTGAATAATAAAAACAGGCCAACCCATCGGTTTGGCCTGTTTTTTATTGAGTCTCATTTACATCAGTACACAGCTGAAATTAAGGTTCTGGCCGCGGGTGAGATGAGGCGGACGTAGTCTTCGATGTCGTTCAGGTGGGCTGCCACGGCCTTCTCGCCAATACCGGCCGGGGCGTAGACGTTGAACAGCACGCTGGAAGTGTCGGGTCCGATCCGGGTTCGGGCGTCAGGCCCATAGAGAACACTGGAGATGACGCCGACACCGTCGCTGATCATCATGTCGCCGGCTTTGAGAATCTCATCCTTGCCGCGGATGCCAGGATAGACCTCGCCGCCGCGGGCTATTCCCAGGGTGAGCGGTTTCACCACTCTGCCCAGGTCATGGCCGGCGGTGAGCAGCTGGTTCTTGAGTTCGGCCATGAACATCGCCTCCACCAGCGCCGCCACGCTGGGAATGCGCTTGCCCTTCACAGCCACCGATTCCAGCTGCAGCAATACATGGTAGCTTTTATCGAAACGCCTGTAATAGGTGTTATAAGTCTTGATGGCCGTCAGTTCTTTCAGGCCGGCCTTGTCCAGCCCGCCGAATTCTTGCCGGAGCTCACCTTCCAGGTCGCTTTTGCGCTGCTCGAGCAGCGGGTGCGACGGGGGATTGGCCACGTCGCCCAGCGCCAGCAGTCCGAGACTGGCCCCGGGATATGCGCTGGGGAAGTCGTCCGTTATTGATATCATGATATCCCTCCCTGTCCTGCCCGCACCGTGACGGGCTTAGCGAGCCGGAATCCGCCCGGCAACTTTTTGCCAGTCAGGTTTATCAAGAAAACTTCCCGACACGTTGTCTTCCATCTCCCGGAACATGGCATACGGCACGCTGAAGGCCAGGAGGTCGGCGTCGATAAAGGGCCGGGCCGTGATGTCGGTCATGCCCACCACTGCCCGGGGCCGCTGCTGCCCGGCCTCGTGCCAGGGAATAAGACAGAAGGAATGACAGCCTGCTCCGAAGGGGATAATGACATTATCATTACCCTCCCGGCCGTAGTTGGCCAGCACCACCAAGGCCGACAGCTGGTCGGGATTGGCGTAGAAGACGATGAGTTTAGGTTCTTCGGCCTGATCCAATTCGGTCAGCGGTTTGAAAATGACGTATTCAAAAGGTATGTCGGTGTACGGCAAAACGTCGGTAAAGGTCTTCACCAGTTCCGGAGTTTTTTTGTAGCCTTCACCTTCCGGATAGCCTTCACCCCTGCCGGTGGACAGAAAGTAATCGAACCCGCCGGGAAACTTGCCGTGGCTGTCGCCAAAGCCGAGCCCCACCATGCCGCCCGCGCAGCCGCAGTTGCCGCGGCTGAAGACAGCCTGCCGGCCTTTGGCGGCGGCGGACAGCATCGCCGCCACACAGCCCCGGCGTCCGGCGACGAATTCCATGGCCCCGGCGGGCTTTTCCCCGCCGAACAGGATGGCCACCGGAGAATATCTGAGTTTTAAACGTGCGGCAATCTCACTGTTCATGGCACTACCTCCAAATGATTGTTGTCAGCAGTCAAGTTTTCCTGCTGTCAGGGAATGGGGGTATGCGGCCGGCAGGCCAGCGCTCCCGGATATTCTTCTTCCAGCGAGGCGCCGTGAACCACGGTCAGGCCCATAGACACGGCCAGTTCCAACAGCCCGCCCTCGGCGGCGCCAGCCTCGAGCCAGATGCAACGAAGACCGAAGCCGGCGCTGTCCCGGACGGCGGTCTCAGCCGGAGTTCCTCCGGCGACGATGAGCACCGCTTCCGGGGGCAGCGGCAGCCCTGCCAGGGAGGTAACGCCGGCGCCGGGCACAGCTCCCGGGGCAACCTGATAAGCCTCGTAGCCCTTGACGGCAAGAAATTGGGTCAGGCGCTCGGCCTTGACGCCGGTTCCGACCACCGCCCAGGTTTTGCGGCCGAGCAGGTAGAGTTTGCTGCTTTCCACCATGACACAGCGGCCATGAACAAAATCCAACCCGAGCGATCCGGCGGCGGTTATCACCGCACTGTTGGCCACACCGGGCTGGTACCAGACCCGTTCTATCCCCAGTTGACGGCACTGTTGGGTTACCTCCAGCGCCACCGCCGGCGGAACGACTACGTCGACAGCATCCGGCAGCACCGGCAGATCGGCCAGAGCGGCGTAGCACTTCTCACCGTCGATGACAGTCTCCTTGGGATTCACCGGATAGACGGTGTAGCCGTAGCGCCGCAGCAGGGCAAAAATCTGGTGGCCGAATTTTTCCGGGTTGGATGAGGCGCCGACAACGGCCCACACCCGCTGTTGCAGGAATGTGCAAATCTTATCGTCCATATCCATCCTCCATAAGAACCGCTACGCCTTGTTCCATGGCCCGTATCCGGTCTCGCATTTACTCAGGGCAGCGGTCAACGTTTCCAACTGGTCTTTCATTTCCTGGAGCAATTGGTCCTGGTAGGCCAGATGTTCCATCACCACGGCGATTTCTTCCTCGGCCTTGACGTTGATGTTATAGTCGTGCTCGGCTGCCAGCCGTTCTTTCTCGTTCTGACGGTTCTGACTCATCATCACTACCGGACCGGTATAGGCGGCCTGAAAACTTAAAACCAGATTGAGCAGAATGAACGGATAGGGATCCCAGGCTGTAAAATAGTCTGGTGTTGTGGCTCCTTTGTACAAAAGATAGGTATTGACACCCATCCAGATAACGATAATAATGCTCTGAAAGATGATGAACGGCCAGCTACCCACCACTTCGGCCACCTTGTCGGCGACGCGCTGGCCTCTGCTCAGTTTTCTCTGAAATTCCTCGTTTACGTTGTGAATTACGTGTCCTTTATGAGTGAAGCGGGTTACCGGTCCCCGGGACAGTTTCCTTTCGGTCATGCTGGTCCTCCTTTTTATTCCCGACTGTCTTCTTGGCCGCAGCTAACCGGTGATTACTATATTGTTTCTTCTTTATACGGAAATAATTTCCCCTAAAGCCTTGCAAAATCCTGCCTCAACAGAACCAACTATTCCCAGCCCAAGGAGGGAACCACCTTCAGCCTGGAGAAATCTAGCTATATAGACTCTGACGGTTCTCCGGCGCCCGCCGGTGGATAAAAGCGGCGGGTTGGCCGGTTTTGACCAAAATAAACAGCAGGAGGAGATTTCATGAACCGCATTGCCGTCGGTGACACCGCTCCAGCTTTCGCCCTCAAGGATAACCGGGGCGAGCTTGTCGAACTCAGCTCGTTCAAAGGCAAAAAGGTCCTTCTGTCCTGGCATCCCCTGGCCTGGACCAGGGTATGCGCCGAGCAGATGAAAGCCCTGGAAGCCAACCTGGCAGAATTCGAAAAACTCAACACTGTACCCCTGGGACTAAGTATCGACGCCTATCCGTCCAAGAACGCCTGGGCCAAGGACCTGGGCATCGCCAGCGTCAAGCTGCTGGCCGATTTCTGGCCCCATGGCGGGGTAGCCGCCGACTATGGCTTGTTTCGGACGACCGAAGGATTCTCGGAACGGGCCAATGTCATCATTGACGAAACTGGCAAAGTCCGCTGGGTCAAAATCTATGATATTCCTGAATTGCCGGACATTGCCGAGGTGCTGGCTGCGCTGAAGTAGCGCCGAAAAACTGCGGGACGGCCGGACAAATGATGATCGGGAAAACGTTCAAGAAAAAGCCGCTGACTAACAACGTTAGTCAGCGGCTCTTTTGGTCTTCATATTAACGGCGGGCGTTGTCATAAGGGGCTTCGGTGCTGTAGTTGATTCTCGGCTCGGTAAACTCAGGCAGAGCAACATAATAAAACTCGGTTTGCCCTTTGTTTTTGACCTGCATGCTGATGGAACCCAACTCGACGTTTTTGGCGTCCCGCACCGATATCCGGTAGTTCACCAGCTCGCCTTTCTCGGTTGTAATGGTTACGTCACCCGAATTTTTCCCCTGGACAACGGCGGTCTCATATTTCAGATCCTTGGATATTGTACCCACGTCCCAGCCGACCTGGATGCTGGCAGCCTTCGAAAGATACCCGTCCTTGGTCAGATAGGCGTAGTCCCAGAATTTCTTGGTTTGATCCTCCACTTGAACGCTTATCGTCATTTTGGTTGGCGAAGCCTGAGCCAGCGAAAATGAAGCCAGCGAAACCAGGGCGAACAGGCAGAAAAACAGGGCGACTTTTGCATAGCGTTGCATAAGATACCTCCCAGCTAAGTAAGCTTTTATTCATTATAACATAACTTAGGACAACGGCAAAGCAAAAGCCGATCACAGGAACTGCGGCCGGTCTTGGTAACAACTTCCGGTTTGTTGCGGCTGTTGACCGATGTTATCCCGATGCCTGTAACCAGTCCGCCTCTTTTAGTCCGTAAAACCGAAGCGCCTGGCGTTGGCGATGCACTCCAGTTTATTCGGATAACCCCGGGAATAGCTTACCGCCCTGCTGCGCAGGACGATCCGCCGCCAGCGCCACTTGCCATGGGAATCCTCATAGAAACCCCACTGATCTTTATCCGCCATTTTGCCTCCTGACTGCGTCGATTTACCTCTCAGTCCTGTGCCGTTACAAAGGCAACCTGCCGAAAGCTTATATTTTGCGGGTAAACTCCTTGAGTATCGATTTGGTGTTCATGCTTTCCAGCCCCGGCACCTTACTGATGGTCTCGGTCTTCAAGGTCACCGACTGCCCGGTTTCGATGTCAGTCACCGTCAGATCGGCACTGCCGATGCGATCAATAAACTCAAATTTCAGATTCCCGGTGCGTGTCGTCTCGGTTACCACAATCAAGGCCTCCTTCCTGCCGCCGTCAATCCCCCCACCCTTTCCTCTTATTATTATTCCCTGTTGACGGCTCAGCTAACCATAACTTCCCAAGGTCCAGTCCGGGAAGGCGGCGGACGGCTATCCCTGGCTGCCTGGCGGAAGAGAGTCAAGGTAGACCCGCCCGACGAACTTTGCTTTGCCTGTCACTTTCTGCAGTGCGGTTTCATGAGCTTCGATGGTTTGCAGATGAATCCAGGGGGCACGGGTTTTTGCTGCAGCTTTCTTACCAATTGTCAAGGCTAACACCTCCTGCGATTAGTTTGCCCGATAGATTAAAATAAGTACGGCCGTTGATAAACCCCCATCTGCTTTGCACCCGTAAAGGGCAGGCCGCATTTCTAAGCGCTAACGCGCAAGAACTGCGCACTTGGTCCCACAAACCCATTGCTAGCGTACTTCCCAGTACGCGCGATGCTGTTAAATCAGCCAGTGCAAACCCTTATGCTTAAAGAGTTCTCGGAGGAAACGGTGCTGCGGTTCGCGGGGCCGTCGTGCATCTGGGGGTTTCTGAACGGCCTGAAGAGAAGGTTTCTCAACAAGCGAGTACGGCCTGCTTCAGCCGGCCGTACAGCGGTTATAGTTTCCTGCAAGAATATCCACCCCGAAATCAAATCGCGAATCATCAATGGCCAGGTTGGCAGGATCATCGTTGACAGCAGCCGGCAACCCGGTGTCAAAATTCCAGTTTTGTTCCAGAAACAACAGTCCGTCGCCGTCGAAAAAGTCCCTGGCTGCGGCGGTATCGCTCTGCCAGTAGTCGGAGACGGCGGCCACCATTTTCTGCACGGCGTTGACCGCCAGGGAGAACAAGTCTCGGGCGGAGTAAGTGAGGGTGGCGCTCGGGCCCTGCGGCAGCCAAGGTCCGCGCAGTTCGTTGGCCTCCTCCAGGTCTGCCTGGCTGAGCCGGTGCAGGGGCCCTGCGTTCCCCCAGTGCGCATCCAGACCGTAGAGGATATTTTGGGCCTGATAGGTCACCCCGACAAGCTTCTTGAAGTCGGCGTAAGCGGCGTTGACCGGGTGAGCCGGGTCATCGATAGGATAGCTTTGGGTCCAGTGTCTGCGAAAACCGGCGCTGGCCCCATAGACAAGCGGCAAACAGCAGTCAAGCAGCCAGACAAGGTCGGCGTCAAGCAAGCCTTTCGACAGGCTGTCGTCGCATTGGACGCGGAACAGTTCAGGGGCAGGGATTTCCCTTCCTTTGTAGGCCAGTATATCAACATCAATCATCGCTTCCAGCCTTTTGTGAGCGCGATAACCTGCCGCCGGCTGATGATAGCGCCAGTGATCCCGGGAGCGGCGGTAAACGAAAGGATGGATGATGCAGTCGGTTATGACATGGCTGTAGTAGCCGACAGCAAAGGTGAGGAGTTTGTCGCCTTCGGCACTGGCGTCCTCGCACCCGTCTTTGATAGCATCCAGCATGGCAAAGAAAAAGTCCAGCGAACGGTCCCGGTGCTGGATGTCTGATACTTCATCCCAGTTCAGGCCCGGATTCAGATAACGCCGGAAGATGTCCTTGACGTAAAACAAGTCAGGCCCGAACGAACCGAAACCGGCGTAATTGCCGTATCTTTTCCACAAGGGCGGACTGGCTTTCAGCATTGCTTCCTCGACAACAAGATAGTGGGTGATGGGCTGAGGCACGGCTAACACCCCTCTTGCTTTTTCTTCTACCTTATTTTACAGGGCAGGAATTCATTCGCGGATCGGGTGGAAAACAAGCGCAATTTTTAGCGGAATTTTCCGCAGTAATTATTTCCGGTTCATCATATTTTTGTCACACTTCCCCCTTATACTGGAATCAAATCCAAGACCCGAGGTTGCATGAAAAATCTTGTGCCGCTCACTCGTGCTGCTTTCGGACAATAAATCAACAATCAACTTTTTCCGTTTTTTTTCAGCAAAATGTGACTGACTGGTCATTCAGAAAGGAGGGTTGAGGTTCGACTTGTCCCCCCGCAAATCATAACGAGGAGGCATCTGAAATGAAAAGAACGATGATCATGATCCTGGCCCTGGCGGTTCTCCTGTTGATTTCGGTGACCGCCAGCGCCCACGACTGGCATAACGACCGACACTACGACAATGACGGTTACTGGCAGCATACCCACCATAATGACTATGCAGCCGAGCGGGGAATGCCTTTCGGCTGGCACGAGCGCTACTATTCGATGCGCGACCGCCATCACCTGGAACGGATCGAACACCGCGAATGGGATCGCAGATTCCCGGGGCTCAGGGCCTACCGCTGGAGCGGCGAAGGTTTCTGGCATCACGGCCACTATGTATCTGACGCTGTTCTCTTCTTCGACCGGGACAACGAACTGGTAAGCGTCGGCTACATGCATGACGGCGCCTTCATCTTCTTCCGCGAAGACCATGAATCCTATGAAAACCATGATTCCTTCTTCATCTCCTGGTGGCAGCGCCGCTAGGGACAATATGACGACCAGGGCCGCAAAACAACTTGACAAGGGATGGTGTATCTGATGAACAAAAAGTGGTTGGTGATCGCTCTGACAGGTCTCTTTCTCCTGACCCTGGCCGGCAGCGCTTTTGCCTGGTCAGGCAAGGCCGATATCGGCGGCAGGCCTGACCAATTGTATTCAGGCGGTGCCAAGGGTTACTATATCTGGCAGGACGAACACGGTTTCCATATCTGGACGGCGACCCGCGGCGAAGGCCATGTTTTCAGCGGCGTCATCCGGACCGACGGGGAGCTGAGCCGCGTGCGCGGCCACCGTCTCGAGGAAGGCGATTCGTTCAAGGTGTATTCGGACATCAAGGAAAAATCATGGTTTGAGACAGGATTTAACGCCGGCGGCAAACATTTCGCCGTGGCCGGGCGGGAAGTGGACTACGCCAACGACAAGCTGCGCTTTCGCTTTGACACCGCCGGCGGCTCGGACGGGCTGAATTTCCGGCTGGAGAGGGCCAGTTACATTGATTTCGACTTATTAATCGACGGGCACCCCATTCATCCCCGCGAAATATATATTGGCGACAGCGGCTGGCATCCGGAGCGCCACAACTTCAGACTGTACCAGTAGCAATACATTGAAAAGAGACACCTGAATTCTCAGGTGTCTCTTTTTGGTGGAACAGAATTTGCTTATCATTGCGGGGCGGGTTCGGCCGCGCTACTTTGAATCCAGCCGCTCCAAGACGTATTGTAGCCTTCTCCGGTCACCTGGGCGCGGAAGGAGCGATCAGGAAGATTGGCGCCGCGGGACGACACGTTGATGGATACGGTTTTCACCTTGTCGGTGGGATGAAAGACATAGATGTCTATTTTGGCGTTCCATTGCCACACCTGGATATAGCGGACCTCCGACCTTGAAACGATGTCGCCGAAGGCGGTCTGGGTCAACCGTTCCTTTTGATAGGCAACTTCCTGGTCCACCTGATGCCAAAACCACTGCCTGGCGCCGAAAAACGCGACCGTTACCACCACTGTAACGATCAGCGCACCGGAAAGGAGTATTTTGCCGACTTTGACCAGGATTTCCTTTTCGATATCCATCGTTGGCTGTAGTCCTTCATTGTTGATAATTCATTATACCATTTTTCCGATAACTAAGCGCGCGGCGGGTGAGTAATATTAGCCGCAATCATGCTCGCGCATACAATACCTGAAGCAACGGTGCCGGTCGAAGGCATCCTCACAGGCCGATATCGCCGGAGCCGACGGTTTCGGTATTGACGGAGTATCTGCGTTCATCATCAACGTAACATTGATCAACAGGGCGGCGTCTTTCGGGGAGTTCGGCCGGGGGATCGACGCTGCGCTCGGCAAGCCCCGGGATATTGCCAGACCCCGCGGGGCCGAGTTACAATAGTCTTGCGTAGCGCCGGAAAGCGCAAGAAATAAGCAGGGAACGTAATCCCTGTGTTGGCGGAGGTTTTATCAATGACTTGGCCTGACCCGCGCCGGATCGTCCTGCTATTGATTTTGTCCGTGTTTATCTGCCTCTTATCACCAATAGTCCTCGCTGCCGATCAGGAAACCCTGATCGGGGTTGTGCTGCTGCATGGCAAAACCGGTCAGCCCCGTGTGGTCGGGAACGGGGTGGCCGAGCCGCTCAGACAGGCCGGCTTCCTGGTGGAAACGCCGGAAATGCCCTGGTCGCGCGACCGCTATATCGACAAGACCTATGACGACGCGCTGAACGAGATTGACCAGGCGATAGCCCGGCTGACAGCGCAGGGAGCGACCAGGATCGTGCTCGCCGGACACAGCATGGGGGCCGACGCGACGCTGGCCTATGCGGCCCGACGCGGCAACATCGCCGCCATCATTCTGCTGGCGCCCGGCCATATTCCCGATTTCCCCGCCTTCCAGCGATTTGCGCCTGACATCCAGAAGGCGAAAACAATGATCGACGCCGGCCAGGGCGAGCAGACGTCAACCTTCGGGGATGCCAACGGCGGCAAAGAATTCACCCGGACGATGAAAGCCTCTGTGTACTATAGCTTCTTCCGCCCCGACGGCATCGGGGCGGCGGCGAAAAACGCCGCCAGCCTCAGCCCCGCTGTCCCGGTTCTGTATGTTGCGGGTTCGACAGATCCCCTCACAAGATCGCTGGGCCGGGAGTTTATCTTCAACAAATTGCCGGAAAATCCGCTGACCAGATATGTCATTGTGGACGCCGACCATATGGGAACCCCGGCGGCGGCGACAGGGGAAATGATAACCTGGCTGAAGGCCCTGACGACCCAATAAATTCAGACAGATAGTAAAGGCCTGAACACGAAGTTCAGGCCTTTTTGGCGAATTGTTTTCTATATTGATCTTTCTTTTCCGGCCAGTCCATCAGGCTGGAGTCGTCTATTTCCAGTTCGAGGTTGAAAGGCCTGCCTTTGGCCAACAGAAAAATCCCTGTCCCGGCCACGATCCCGATGATAATGGCCCTGGCTGATTCGTAGTCATAAGAACCGATTACAATGCCGGCGACAGCCACAGCGGCGAACCAGATTACCAAAACCGTGCAGATCATCCCAATCACCTCCATAAGTTAAAGAGGTTACCAATGATATCTATCCTTATTGTACCAGTTCTTCCGGCATACGGTAATTGGACTTCCGCCTCAACTTTACGGGCCACCGGTCCTATTCCGGGCCCAGACATTACCGAACCTCAGCAGAAGGTTCGAAGGCGTCTTAAAATATCAATTTCCCAACAGGCAAAAACGGCGGGTGCACATTCACACCCGCCGTTTGCTCACAAGATCACGCCGAACTCTTTTTCCAGCTTCGCCTTTCTTGTCTCCTGCTTGTTTTTCACTTCTTTGATGATCTGTTCCAGATCGGCATCCATTATGGCCGTCTTGCCGGTTTCGATACTGTCAACCTCCCGCAGATGCTGGATGGACTGGGGAGTAACAGCAGAGGCCACAAGGGCTACATAACACGCTACAACAAGGACGGTGACCAGGGGTTTGATCGCTTTCATTAAAAACATCTCCTTACCTTTTACAAAAACAGTTCAATTAATTGGGAATGATTATCAATAAATTGACGAAAAATAAACCACCGCTCAGCAATGGACAGGATTTACTGATATTCATTCTCAATCACGTTTTCATTATAGAATACTTTTCCACCTTTTTCAATAGCCTGACGAAAAGATGTAATATTGAGAATATTTCTCGATTAGCTTCGGCTGCTCTTACTCTTTTCCCGAGTCTCCAGTGTGGTCCGGTTCCAAGCGATTGTCCCGAAAGCTGAGCTGAAACAGCAAAATCGCGCTTGCGGCAACAATGTGTTTAAGGGTGTGTCCGCTGACCAACTGACCGGTCCAAAAAAATATTGACGCGTCCTGCCATTCCAAAACCTTGGCAACAGCATACCCTCCGCACAAGGCCCAATAAGGTCCGTCCCAGGACGGTCCTTTCCGGTACAGAATAATCACGGCAGGCAGCAATACCATCGGCAGATACTGCACCAGGATATAAGGACGAAGGTCCCCTGCCCCCGCTTTCTCGGTGGCCCACCAGTAAACCACACTTAATGCGCTTATTAGCATCAAGGGTGTAAACAGTAATTTTCCCGCCTTTATGCTGATCCTTTCAGCGATCAAGGCTGCAGTCAACGAGGAAAACGCCAGCGTCATCGGCAGCCGGTCCCACACCAGGGTGTCATTGGACGGTTGCCAGTGATAATAGGCCGAGCCGAACCCTACCAGGGTCACCGCACAATAGAAACTGACCCACATAAACTTACCTGCGAAGCCCGCTGATCTGCCAATACGCAGTAAGCCCGCCAGCCCGGCAAACGTGAAGAAAATGTTTGAGAATACGTTAGCGCCGTTGACAATGCCAAAACGGCAAAGAGAATCGGCGAAGAGATGATATTGCTGATTTTGGGGGATCGGCGGAACACACGCCAGGGCAAGGGCGGCGATCAGGCCGATGCCGGCAAGAACGCGAAGCTTGGTCCTTGGCCGCAGGTTTTGCGCCAACAGGTACACATCAGAAGACATTGGAATACCCCCTACAATTAAGTTAACGATCGTTAACTTAATTGTAGGGGGTATTCCAATTGTTGTCAAGGGATTTATCTGTCCTGTTTTCTTTTTGTTTTCGCGGCGGCGACCTTCAGCCGCCTGTCGAGCCCGTGCTTCCGTATCAGGAACCTGGCGAGTCCGTCGACATCCGGGAATATGCTGTATTCGTTCAGCCCGGCCAACTGCAGAAATCTCCTGGCTTCGGGGACGGCGTCAGACGGTAGGTCGATGCGGGTGACGCATTCCGGGCAGAGCTCTTCCAGCGGGGTTTCGCAGGCACCATGGATGGTGAAGTGTCCTTTCTGGGCAAAAATCCGTGAGCTTTGCATCGCCGGAAAAATCGCCAGAGGCAGTTGCAGTTCCTTCTCCTGATAGCGGACAACGCCGCGGTCCGGGTCGTATTCGACGACATCGGACTGAACGATCAGTTCATGGCCGCAGGCCCTTGCGTTCAATAATTCCGGCTCCAAGACCCAGATACAGGGTTTCGGGGCTTTGTCGCCCAAGGCGAAGTAAAGAGCGACGGCGAAGGTTTCGGTCCAGTCCAGCAGCCTTGTGGGGATGTGGGCGTGGCGCATTTCAAAGAGAGTCTCGACCGGCTCCATTTTCCGGTTGTTAGTCAGGGGCGCACAATAGGAAACAAAGTCATAGTAAACGTTGCATTCAACGTATTGTTTCCGCCTGACTCTGAACAGGCTGGGCAGCAGGGCATGGGCGGAGCTGGCGCAGCCCCGGTAGAACGGGTAGGAGACCCCTTTCGTCACCTGCTGAACTTCGTCGAGAAATTTGAGCCATGAACTCACGCGTATCAGCTCCTGTCCGCAGTGTTTTGCCCTATATTTCACGGCAATTGCCGCAAAGTCCTGCAGCCGCAAATAAAAAGAGGCTAGCCACGCCTCTCAGGCCGTTCAGAAACCCCCATCTGCTTTGTTGGCCCCACAAACCCATTGCTAGCGTACTTCCCAGTACGCGTCGCTGCTGGGTTCGTGGAGCCGTCGTGCATCTGGGGGTTTCTGAACGGCCTGAAAAATACGGTTTCTCAACAAGCTGAGAAGCGAGCCACGCCACTTTTCAACATCGATAGCGGTTATCTGCCTTCTGGCCGGTTACAGGACATATACTTTCACCTGCTGGAGACCGAAGTCCTGCGCTTTTTCCACCGTCGCCCTGGCGACGTCGATCCGGTTGCCTTTGATCGCTCCGCCGGTGTCCTCAGCCCTGGCGTACTCGCCATGGCCGTCGGGATACTGGATATACACCTGCGAACCAAGCGGAATGATGCTCGGATCAACGGCGATGATGCCAGGACGGACCTGAGTGCCCATAAAGGTTTTGCTGCCCCACTGATCGTTGTCGTGGGGTCCCGGGGCGTAAGCGGTGGCCCGGATATCGAGCACTTTTTTATAGTTGTCTGGAGCCTTTTCCTTGGACTGGGCAGTAGCCGAGGCGTTGGGATGGGCCTGAAGGTTCACCGGCCCCGCATTGCCGGCCTGATGCTGGTCGGATATCTGCTGGGACGCGGTGATCGGCGGATTTACGGGATTGGCGGCAGCGGCGGCGTGGACGGTGGCGGCGGGGCCTGCCCCCAGCAGCGCCCCGGACATGATGGCAGCGCCGGCAACCGCGGCGGCAAGCCGCCGAAATTTTTTCCGGGCCTTCTTGGCGGTGCGATGACGCGTGTTGGCCACAACAAGTCCTCCTTTGCGAGGGTGTCATTGATAGTATCTGCCAAACTACGCCGGTAATGCTTAATATTTTTTAGGACAGGTTGCAAATTCGGGAAATTTACAGCCGGTCGAGGTTCAAAGCACAGGCGGCGAGCAGTTTGGCCCGCTCAAACAGCGTCTCGACCTCGGCGAATTCTTCCGGACTGTGGTTGCGGCCGCCTTTGACGCCCATAGCGCACACGGTCGGCACACCGGCCATCACGAGATAGGCCGAGTCGGCCCCACCGCCGGAGCGTTTTTCGTAAGGCGGTCCGAAGCCGTCTTCGGCGCTGGTTTCCCTGACCAGGCCGAACAGGCGCCTGACGCCGTCCGTGGTGAGCATCGGCTTGAAAATGACACCGCCGGACAGGGTGGTGACCGTGCCGGGAACAGTTGTTCCGGCGGCAATATCCTGGAGTTGTTTTGTGAACACAGGCAAGGCGCCGTCGTCGACGAAGCGGACGTCGATGCCGATTTTGGCGTAGTCGGGGGTGGCGTTTGGAACGGTGCCGCCCTCGATGGTGCCGACATTAAAGGTGGTGCCGGCCTTCCAGTCGGTGAGACTTTCAATTTCGATGACCTTGTGGGCCAGTTCCAGGATGGCGCTGCGGCCATTTTCCGGGTCGTTGCCGGCATGGGCGGCGACGCCCCGGGTTTCCAGCCAGAAATGGGCCACTCCCTTGCGGCCGACAACGATGCCATTGTCGGAAAAACCGGTCTCGCAATTGAAAGCGGCCGCGCAGCCGGCGGCTTCCTTCATAAAAATCGCGGCAGCGTCGGAAAACGGGTGACCGACTTCTTCGTCCCCGGCCAGCATGATCTTGAGGGGCCGGTCGGCAAAACCTGCGGCGTGCAGAGCCTTTGCGGCGTAGACAAGAGCCACGACGCCGCCCTTCATGTCCAGCACCCCCGGACCGTAGGCCTTGCCGTCACGGATGGTAAAAGGACGGTCTTTGATGGTGCCTGTCTTGAAAACGGTGTCGACATGGCCGCCGAAAATAGCGGCCGGTTTGCTGCCGCCGCCCATTTCAGCCACCAGCATGTTCCCGGCGGTTTCGAATTCGAAAATCCTGACCGCCGCTCCGGCTTCGGACAAAATGTCCTTCAGCATGTTCTGCAGCTTGTCGACCCCCGCCTTGTGGTCGGAGCAGCTTTCCTGATTAACCAGGTCGCGCCAGAGCGCAATCATCTCGTCCCGGTGGTCGTCAATAAACCGGAAGACCTGCTGTTTCATTGCCGCCATGCGAATCCCCCCTGTACAATACCTTTTTTAGTGACTTCGCTGAACTGCGGCCGCTTCCTGCCAGGTTTGCCGATTATAGCAGCCGATCAGGTTATCATCCTTTATAATATATCCGGCAGCAAATGTGAGGACGATAGGGCTCCCGATCAAGGCGCTGTATGGCTTGTGGCCAAACTCTGCAGGCATCCATGCCCGGGGACTGCTTGCCTGGAAACTACGCTGGTATTTAGCGACATTGAGCGATATGGGTACTCTTAATGTGGAAATTTAGGCACGCCGCGACGTTGTGGAGGTTGTTACAGACCCGTTAGCACGAGGGCCGGTAACAACACCGTTCGCGCGAGCAGGACGCTCGCGCGAGGAGCCCCCAGGCATGGACGCCTGTGGGCGACGGTACGGCGTTGTCGGCACCGGGCGTTACGGCCTGTGCAACCGGAACTCCGCTCGCGTCGGCCTAAATTTCGAGATAAAATGAAATCCCTGAGAAAGACAAAAACCTCGTTGAATAGGCAGGGTGCCGTCAACGAAGTTTATTTTAGCCCCTTGAAAATGCGCGATTTATTTTGTCGAAACTATTACCAATTTAACACTGTGTTAGTATCAATATTAAAACCCGCTTCATGTAGTTCTTTAAAAAGTTTTTGTTTCCAACTGCCTCCTTTATCCATTGGAACGTAGACCACACCACTAAAATCAGAGGGTATCTCTACACCCTCAATGTATAATGGACAGACTCTTTCTCTCCCAATCTTAGCAACAAAATAACCTAATTCGGCAATTACATTTTGACGTGCTCGTGGACGAAGATTCTTGTCAACTTTTGCTTTTCCCTCATCATCAGGACTTAATATGATTATGGCAAAACCAACATCTGAATAGGCTTCCAATTTTTCAATTAAGGTTTTACCGGCATTAACTTGTTCATTTAGAATAATTGGATTAAGGCCAATTATTCTAACAAATCGTTCTATTTCACGCAAGGCTAATTTATCATGACCATGAACAATAAATACTTTATCGTTCTGGATTGATCGATTTTTTATGTAATTTCGTGTTGGTTCTATTGTTTGCTCAATGGAATCATTGTAAAGGACAAGCTGCTCTTTTATAGATTCTATCTTACTAATCCTAGCTCGAATGCTCTCTATGTAACTGTCAAAAGTAGACCCTTTTCGGGCATCAGGAACTGTTAAGGAATAGCTATTGGCTATTATCTTTGAACCAAATATTTTTTGTAAAAGGGTCACATTAAAACTATTAAACTTTCTATATTTTAGCAGCATATCAGTGGCCGATAAAGGAACTTTATATTCGTTTAATAATTTCGTTCCTATTTCAACTCGCTCGCTCAATAATCTTTCTGCTTCCTGCCTCGATACAGCTAGTGATTCCATCTAAACCTCCTGCTATGTATCATTTTACAATTATTACTTCCGACAATAATCGAATTATCCTGCATATTTTACCTGAACAAAAAGGATTAAAGCTACGCGCCTGGGTCTATTCCGAACTAGGCATCAGAAATTCACGCACCCCCGCAGGCAAGCTTATGGTCTATTCTGCCGCAGCTCCGCTCACGCCGGCCTAATTTCGCGATGAGATGGGGTAAACGAAAACAAGAAAAACCTCGTTGAAAAGGCAATTGCCCAGTCAGCGAGGTTTATTTTCATCTTAATAAAACATCCGAAACAGAAAAAAACTATTCCCTCTTCCCTGCCACGCCGGCAAAAGCGGTCAGCAGGGTCACGGCAGCCATCAGGCCGGCGGACACGGCCAGGACGACGGTGACGCCGAAGCTGGCCTTGATGTAGCTGGAAACAACAAAAGACATCATGCCGCTCGCCCCGCTGATGGTCAGAAAGAAGGTGGTCAGTCGCGACGAAGGCCGCGGCACCTGCAGCGTGCCGTAGGACAAAATGGTGGCGTACAGGCCGGAGTAGCCAAGGCCGATCAAGGCGATGAGGGCCATGGCGATATAGGCGCTCCTGGTCAGCAGCAGGGCTACCAAGGTGGTGAAGGCCACTACCGAGCAGGCGATGATGAAAAGTCTGAGGCTGAATTTGTTGATGAAGAGTCCGGACAGGAACCGCCCGGTGGCCATGAAGACCCAGAAAATGGACAGGCTGGCGCTGGCGAGTTCCACCGACAGTTCCAGGACATCCAACATGTACAGAACCATCCAATAGGTCAGGATCATCTCCGACATGACGTAGCTGAGCAGGGTCAGGCCCATGAGATATACTTTGGCGTTCCAGGCATCATCGGCGTCGGCGGTACTGGCAGCCTTGCGCGGCCGCAGATCGAACTTAACCAGGGCGAGGGCTACCACTCCCAGCGGCAGAACCAGCGAACCCAGGTAGATCGACTGCCAGCCGATGCCCCGCCCCAGAGCCAGACCGGCCAGGATGGGGGCAATGATTGATCCCAGGGAAAAGTAGAAGTTCAGAAGACTGACCCGGGAAGCCCGCGCTTCATCGTCGTACAGGTTCATGATGAAATAATAGGAAACAGACAACAACGTGCCCATTCCTACACCGTAGACAAAGATAAAAAAAGAAAAAGCCGCGAGGCCCGGCCAGCAGGCGGCTCCAGCCACCGCGGCAATCGCCAGGCAGGAGGCCGCCAGCGTCTCTTTTCGGACATTGATCCGGTCGAGGATAAAGCCATTGCCGAGAACGGCCAGACTGTAGCCCACCGAAAACAGGGTGAAGCGCAGGCCGATGACGGCAGTATCCACACCGAAGGCTCCGGCGATGTCTTTGGTTACCACGCCGGCCAGGCTGAAGGTCACGCCGATGGACAGCATGATATGGTAAGCCAAGGCGGTAAGCCGCCCTGTCCGTGGATCAGGCAAAACGAATTACCCCCGCTTCCATGCTGTCAATGCCCGCCAGTGACTCGATCCGCACCCCTTCGGCCCGCAAAGCGTCGCCGCCCCGCTGGAAACGCTTCTCGATCACGATGCCAGCCCCGGCCAGTTTTGCTCCAGCCTGTTGAACAATGCTGACAAGCCCACGGAGGGCCTCGCCGTGGGCGAGAAAGTCGTCGATGATGAGCACGGTGTCCTCGGCTCCGATATAGCGGGCTGTCACGGTGATATGGGTCAGTTCCCGCCGGGTGTAGGAAAATATTTTGGCGCTATAGGTGGCACCCTTCTGGGTGACAGCCTGTTTTTTCTTGGCGAACACCACCGGGACCGAAAGCGCCAGTCCGACCGCCATCGCCACGGCGATGCCCGAGGCTTCCACGGTGAGGACTTTGGTGATCCCGTCGCCGGCAAACCGCCGGGCCAGCTCCTGGCCCATCCGCATGGTAAAGGCCGGATCGATCTGGTGGTTGAGGAAGGAGTCAACTCTGAGTACATCGTTGCCGATGATCACGCCATCGGCGATTATTCTTTCACGCAGTTCCTGCATATTATTCTCCTTTGTCGTCATCTATCCTCCCGGTTGTACGGAAGCCCCAGCGCTCCCGGCGCGGTCAGGCGCCCGCCGCGGCGGGCCATGACGGCCGTCAGGACCAGGATGGTAAACAGGTAAGGCATCATATTAAGGAAGAAGACCGGCACGGTGACTCCAAGGACCTGGAGGTTGAACCCCAGGGCGTCGACACCGCCGAAGAGGTAGGATCCGATCAGCGCCCGCCAGGGATCCCAGAGGGCGAAAATGACCAGCGCCACCGCGATCCAGCCGCGGCCGGCGGTCATGTTCTCCAGCCAGCTGGGGGCGTAGGCCAGCGACAGGTAAGCACCGCCGAGGCCGCCGAGCATCCCGCCCAGAATCACATAGAGGTAGCGGAGGTTAAATACCTTGAACCCCAGGGCGTCCACCGCCGCCGGGTTCTCGCCCAGGGCCCGCAGCACGAGGCCGGGCCGGGTACGGTAGATGAAAAAATCCATAGCCGGCACCAGCAGGTAGCTGGCATAGACCAAAATGTCATGCTGAAAAAAGACCGGGCCGAGAACGGGTATGTTGGCCAGCGGCCCCAGCGGTTCGACTTTGAAGGGCTGGGGTATTGGCATACCGATGTAGGATTTGCCGAGATAACCGGAGAGCCCGGTGCCGAAGAGGGTCAGGGCCAGGCCGCTGACCACCTGGTTGGCCCGCAAACTGATGCAGAGCACGCCGTGGATCAGGGCGACAGCGCCGCCGGCGGCCATGGCTGCCGCCAAGCCCCACCAGCTGCTGCCGGTCGCTACGGCGGCGATGAATCCGCTTACCGCGCCGGCCAGCATGATGCCTTCGACTCCCAGGTTGAGTATGCCGGCCCGCTCGGTAAGAAGTTCACCCAGCGCGGCATATAGGATGGGGGTGCCGGAAGTCACGGCGGCCGCCAGGATGGAAATAAATACGGTTTGTTCAGTCATCCGCCGCCGCCCCTTTCATTCCGGAAAAAACGATCCGGTACTGGGTCAAAATTTCGCCGCCCAGAACAAAAAACAGGATGGCGCCCTGGATCATAGCCGCCACCGAGGCCGGCACGCCGTAGGTCTGGACAATATAGCCCCCTACCTGCAGCACCCCGAACAGCACCGACACAAAGACGATGGCCAGTGGGTTGAGCTTGGCCAGCCAGGCGACGATAATGGCGGTATAGCCGTAACCGGGGCTGAGACCAGGCTGCAGCCGTCCGGCGATACCGCTGACTTCGGCCATGCCGGCCAGGCCGCAGATGGCCCCGGACAGCAGCATGACAAGGTACATGTTGCGTTTGATGTCCATGCCGGCATAACGCGCCGCCCGCTCGCTGGCGCCGATGACTTTGATTTCGTAGCCCCAGCGGGAGTTGCGGAAGATGATAATGAACAGCACCACAAGAACAAGGGCGAACAGGAGGCCGATATGAATGCGGGACGAACCGAAGGTCGGCAGCAGGGCCGCCGCCGGGAATTGGGCGGTCAGGGGAAAGTTGAACCCTTTGGGGTCCCGCCAGGGGCCGTACACGAAGTAGTTCACCCATAGTATTCCCACATAGTTGAGCATTAACGTGGTAATAATTTCGTTGACCTGCCATTTTACCCGCAGGTAAGCCGGTCCGAGCGCCCACAGGCCGCCGGCCAGCATGCCGCAGACAACCATGGCCGGCAGCATGACCACCGCCGGCAGTCCGGGAAACGTCAACGGCACCCAGGTGGCGGCAAGCGCCCCCAGGTAGAGCTGCCCCTCAGCACCGATGTTCCAGAGCTGCATCCGGAAAGCTAGGGAAATGCCGAGGCCGCAGAGCATCAGCGGGATGGCCTTGACCGCGGTTTCGGACAAGCCGTAGGACGACCCCAGAGCGCCGGTCAGCATGGCGGCGTAGAGTTCGAAAGGGTGCCGCCCGGTGAGGGACAGAAAGGCGGCGCAGAACAGGAGAGCCAGCACCACGGCAACGGTAGGCACGGCGAGGGTCATCGCGGCGGACGGGTTCAGTCGTTTTTCCAGTTTAACCGGCATCTTCATCGCCTCCTTGGTCCACACCGACGCCGGCCATCAAAAGGCCAATGGCTTCGATATCGGCTTCTTCCACCGGGAAATCGCCCACCAGCCGGCCGCTGTAGAGCACTCCCACCCGGTCGGCGAGTTTCATGATTTCTTCCAGGTCCTCGGAGATCATCAGGATGCCGGTCTTGTCGGCTTTGAGATCAAGGAGCAGCCGGTGTACCGCCTCGGTGGCGCCCACGTCCAGGCCCCGGGCCGGATACACCACCACCATCAGCCGCGGCGCTTCGGCGATCTCCCGGGCCAGCAGCAGGCGCTGCAGGTGACCGCCGGACAGCATTTTCACTGGGGCGTAGAGGCTGGAAACCTTGACCTTGTACTGCTGGACCAGGCGCTCGGCCCGTTCATGAATGGCTTTGCCGTTCAGCAGCCAGCGGCCGGAGAACTCGGGCTGCTGGTAGCTTTTCAGCAGCAGATTCTCTACGACGTTGAGATCCGGCACCAGGCCCACGCCCAGCCGATCCTCGGGCACATAGCTGACGCCCCGGGCGATCATCTCGCCTGGCGGCTTGTTGGTCACATCCTCGCCGTGAAGGCGCACCTTGCCGGCGGCGCAGCGGCGCAGGCCGGTGATGACTTCGGCCAGTTCCCGCTGGCCGTTGCCGGCCACGCCGGCGATGCCGAGGATTTCCCCTTCGCCGATCCGGAGGGACAAGTCCTTCAGGCCGAACATTCCCATATCGTTAAAGGCAGTGACTTTTTTCATGTCAAGCACCAGCGCGCCTGTGGGCACGGCGTCCCGCTCGTAGGAGGACACCACTTCCCGGCCGACCATCATCGCCACCAGTTTCTTGGTATCGAGCTGACCATGGCCCAAAGCACCGGTCACCCTGCCGTTTCTGAGCACAGTGACCCGGTCGGCCAGTTCGTAGACTTCATTCAGCTTGTGAGTAATGAACACCACCGCGCAGCCGTCTTCGGCCATCTTGCGCAGGGTGACGAAAAGCTCTGTTGCTTCCTGGGGCGTGAGCACCGCGGTGGGCTCGTCCAGGATCAGGACCCGGGAACCGTGATACAGCATGCGGACGATCTCCACCCGCTGCTTCTCCCCTACCGACAACTGCCAGACCTGGGCCTCGGGCTGGATCGCCAGACCGTATTTGTCCCCGAGGGCGGCGATGTCGGCGGTCATCTTGGCTGTGGACAGCAAAAACGATCCGTCGCGTGCGCTCATGGCGATATTTTCGGCCACGGTGAAAGGCTCCACCAGCCGGAAATGCTGGTGAACCATGCCGATGCCGCAGGCGATGGATTCCCGCGGCGAACTGAACTTTTTCGCATCACTTTTCACCAGGATGGTTCCTGCGTCAGGCTTATACAATCCGGACAAGATGCACATGAGGGTGCTCTTGCCTGAGCCGTTCTCGCCCAGCAGGGCGTGAATCTCGCCCGGGTAAATGTCTAAGTCAATATGATCATTGGCCAGTACGCCGGGGAACTTTTTGGTGATTCCCCGCATTTCGATCAGTGGTTTCGGCATATTATCCCCCACAAAAAATCTTGGCCTCAACACGGAAAACGAAGCACGACTTGTACAAAATGATCCTGTGGCGACCGATGCCGCCAATTAAAATGCAGAGCGCCGGCGGACGCGGGGTCCGCCAGCTCTCCACAGATTGCAGCTCGCAAGGGTTGAATTATTTGGGCATGGTGCCTTCCACCCCTTCGACGAACCAGTTGAAACCAAGCTGGTCGGCGTCGGAGACTTTCTGGCCGGCCGGTACTTTGACCTGGCCGCTCTGATCGTTGATCGGGCCGGCGAAGATATCCAGTTCGCCTTTCACGATCTTGGCTTTGGCGTCTTCGATGAGTTTTTTGGTGTCATCCTTGACCATCGGGCCAAGGGGAGCGATGTCGACAATACCGTCGCCCATAGAGCCCCAGTACTGCTCGCTCTTCCAGGTGCCCTTCTTGACGGCGTCAATGACTTTCACATAATAGGGGCCCCAGTTCCAGATAGCGGAGGTCAGCACGGCCTTGGGAGCCATTTTGCTCATATCGGTGTTGTAGCCGACGCCGAATTTGCCTTTTTCCTCAGCGGCTTGCATCGGGCCGGGGGTATCCTGATGCTGGGCGATGACATCGGCGCCGGCGTCAAGCAGCGACATTGCCGCCTGCTTTTCCTTGGCCGGGTCATACCAGGTATTGGTCCAGACAACTTTGACCTTGGCGTTGGGGTTCACCGAGCGCACGCCCTGGGTGAAACCGTTGATGCCGCGGACAACTTCGGGAATGGGGAATGCGGCGACATAGCCGATGACGTTGGACTGGGTCGCTTTGGCGGCGGCGATACCTGTCAGGTAGCGGGCCTGTTCAATGCGGCCGAAGTAGGTGCCGACATTCTGGGCGGCCTTAAAGCCGCTGCAATGCATAAAGACGACATTGGGATATTTCTTGGCAACGTTGATGGTGGGGTCCATGTAACCGAAGCTGGTGGTGAAGATCACCTTGTTGCCCTGCTCGGCCAGTTGGGTGATGACCCGCTCGGCGTCAGCGCCTTCGGGCACAGACTCGACGATGGTGGTCTGCACGTCAGGCATCTTGTCCATCAAGTATTTGCGGCCTTGGTCGTGGGCATAGCTCCAGCCGGCGTCGCCGACAGGGCCTACATAGACGAAAGCCACTTTCATTTTCTCCGGCTCTGCCGCTTTCTTTTCACCGCCGCCGCAGCCGCCGAGGGCAAACGCAGCAACCAGCAACACGGCCACCGCCATGATCAGGTATCTGTTTTTCATTCTGGACATTACCTCCCCTGTTGTTGTCTTGACGACATGGAAATACATTACTAGACAACCATTCACCGCGTCTTTATTTTCCCCTGCCGGAAAATAAAAAAAACAGCGGCAAAAAGCCACTATTTTTTATGAGTGGTCTAGACAGAATTTCCTGTTTTTTAAAGGTGACTTTTTTTTGCGAGAAAAATCTTTCCATAATCTAAATATAGCTGATTTGCCGGAAGGAAACGGGACGGTTTGATGGCGAACTATTCAGCCAGATACATAACAGGTTTGGAGTGTCAAAGGCTCTGTTCGCGGATTGCTGGGGTACATGCCAATCAAAACTTGGAACGGAGGATGAAGATGGACGTTTTGAATCGACGGGACTTTTTGAAAGGCGGATTGGTGGCTGGCACGGCGGTGCTGGGGATGTCGATGATCGGGGATCTGGCGTCAAACTCCCTGCTCAAAGGGCCGGGTATCGCCGAGGCCGCCGGGGTGCAGCCGGAATACGACATCTACGCCTGCAGGTACGGCGGTCCGATCACCCGCAAGGTGGCAATCGCTCTGTGGAACAACGGCTGGGACCAGGACGGCCAGATCAGCTACTACGTCTGGGCCATCAAAGCCGCCAACGGCGAAGTCATCGTGGTGGATACCGGCGCCAGCCCGGCTCTGGGCGCGGCGCGCAAAGTCGCCGACTACACGGACCCGGTGGAGGTGCTGGCCCGGATTGACGCCACGGCGGACAGCGTGACCAAAGTGGTGGTCACCCACATGCACTGGGATCATGTGGGCAACATCGACAATTACCTCAAAGCTTTCCCAAAAGCGAAGATCTATGTGCAAAAGCGGGAATTCGACTTCTGCGTGAAGAGCGGCATTGCCCAGCGCAAGCCTGTCTCCGTCCTGTTCGACCATGACGCCATCAAGACGGTGGGTTCGCTGGCCGGTTCCGACAAGCTGGTGATCGTGGACGGCGACGTCAACCTCGTTCCCGGGATTGACCTTTTCCTGGCGCCCGGTCACACGCTGGGTCTGCAGGTGGTCCGGGTGAATACCGCCAAGGGCGCGGCGATCGTGGGCTCAGACCTTGCCCACCTCTTCCGGGGCTACCGGGAGGATACCGGCAGCGCCTTCATCATGGACATGCCGGCATGGATCGGCAGCTTCGACAAGATCAAACCCAAAGCCAGCATCGACCTGATCTTCCCAGGCCACGACATCCAGATGACCGACAACTACCCCGCCGTGGCCGAGGGCGTCACGAAACTGGTGTAAGAACAACACTGAGACACAGAAAAACCTCGCTGAAAAGGCAACGGGCCGATCAGCGAGGTTTTTTTGCCAAAAGATCCAGATAGTAGTTTGCAAAGTATTATGGCCTCTTCGGATCGGGTGGCCGGATTGTGCTTCTTGTCCAAAAGAAAACGCCCTTGCGCTGATCGCGCAGGAGTTATGTTGGCTTGATCTATTTGCGGGGTAGTTTTCCTGCGGTAGATCCACAAACCGCAAACGGATATCATATCCGTTAGGTTTTAATATGCCGAGAATAGCGCCACCCGTCTTTTTTCGCATGAATAAACCGCCGTGAATCATTACCGTGATTTTCTTAAACCATCGAAAAGTCAATTACGAGTCATACCGGAACGAGAACTCTGTCAGCTTGGTGTGAAAAATAAATATTTTTCCAACAAAGTGGGAATTTCAGATAAATTTCAGTGCTTTATATAAAATAGTGGATATAATGGTAAACATAGTATTATTTTTCAATAAATTTACAAAAAGGGGGAAGTATCGTGAAGAATCTCTGTCTAGCCATTTTAATGCTTGCCATGATGTTTGGTGGCACCGTTTGGGCCTCGCCTCTCATGAATTATGAGGCTGGCAAAGGGTCAATCGATCTCACCTGGCGAAACACGGAAGACGACGTTTCTGGCTATACACACGCAATTTTGCCGGAAAGAAATAACCTTGATGCGACATTAACCTTGGGCTTGGGAAATAATTTTGCTTTTCAATACCGGAACTTTGAACCGAAATCTCCTGTGGTTCGTTGGAATTATGGCGGTACGATAACCACCGGCCAATTTAAGCTGACCTCCAATGAATTCAATGTTCTCTATAAACTTGCCAAGAATGTTTCCGTCTTTGCCGGAGATGTAAGTGCGAGTGGGTATCGCTGGACTCCCATCAGTTCCTATACGACTGATACGAAAAATTATTGGCAAGTCGGTTTAATCGGCCGAACCGAAATCGCTCCCAGGACGACGTTATGGGCCAGCGCCGCAGCCGGAAATGATCTGACGAACTGGGAAGCCGGCGTATCTTACGAATTCGCTCCTGGTTGGGAATTAAACGTCAACTACCGTGAATTAAAAACCAACAAGTTGAAACTTTATCAATACGTAGATAACGTTAAAGCAACAGGGTTTGGTTACGGTATTACATATAAATTCTAAACCCGGGACTGTCTTATTACGGCCGTTTTTGATTCCGATTTTAAAAGGACCCGCATGTTGCGCGGGTCCTTTTCTGTGTTTTCTCTGACGATTAGACCCTACTATCTCTCCCTCCACCAACCGGAAACCGCTTTTTATGTACGAACCGCGCCATGACGCATCCATGCGCAGGGGCTCCTCGCGCCACGTTCTGAATCTCTGGTTTTATCCGACAGCATTGTCATGTATATATTCCGGCTGGCCGCCTTTTTTGTGCGAGCCATCCTTGGCCGCGCGTGCGGCGGTCTTGCCACTTAAGCCTAACGGCGCCTAAGATCTTCCGCAACACCGCCGGACACCTTTGCGGCCTCTCTCCTTAAAATAGTCAGCATTCTGCGGAATTAGGCGGTATGGATACTCTTATATGGAAATTCAGGCACGCCGCGACGTTGCGGAGGATGGTACAGGCCGTTAGTGAAGCCTGTAAGCGGGTAAGGCGAGCCGAGGCACGACGCCGAGGCAGTCACCCCCGGCGCATGGACGCGACGTGGGTGACGTCCGCGC
>JARLHY010000129.1 GCA_031292015.1 Negativicutes bacterium
CTTTCGGCTGGGAACCACGCTCAGCCGAGACATATAGAATTTCATTTTTTCCTGAATGCATAGTGTACTTTTCTACCACAACGGCTCCGCCTTTTTTGAACTCCCCCGCATAGCGGGGGGTATTCGCTGACGCAAAAAAGCGACAGTCTTTCGACTGTCGCCTCGCGGTTTCAGATGCTTTTTCGTTCCCGCAGGTCCTGGGAGAACATGAATTTCTGGCTGGGCCGGCCTACCGGCCCGTAGGACAGCATTTCCTTCAGCCAGCCGATTTCTTTCAGATAATTTACGTAGCGGCGGACCGTTACCCGGGAAATCCCCAGTCCGTCGGAAACTTCCAGGATGGAAAAATAGCCGTCCTTTTCCTTGAGGGCTTTGAGAATCAGATCAAGGGTAGACTGCTGCAGCCCTTTGGGCAGGTCGTTGTTATAAGCCTCTTCCTCTTTGTTGCTGCCGGCCTTCAGCATATCCACTTCTTTTTGGGAAAATCGATGGTTGGAGTGTAATTTATCATAATAGCGCAGATAATTCAGCAGTGATTTTCTGAGACGCTGATAGGTAAACGGCTTGATGATGTAGTCGGTCGCGCCGTACTGAATTCCCTGTTGTATCGAGTCGGTGTCGTGGGCTGCGGTTACCAGTATGACATCAGTGTTCAGACCGGAGCTTCGGATATTCTTCAGCAGCTGCAGGCCGTTGATTCCCGGCATATAGATGTCGACAATGGCCAACTGCGGCTTCAGGTCATGCACCAGCTGCAAGCCCTCTTCACCGCTGGCGGCACAGCCTGCAAGCCTGTATTCCGGCATCTTTCCGACATACTGCCGGTGAAGTTCAAGTACCATCGGGTCGTCCTCGATAATAACGACATTCAAGACCTTCTCCATATTACCTCCGTTATACGCTTGCCATCATTGGAATTTTGACAGTGAAGCTGGTTCCGGCATCTTCCTTTGAACTGATGTGAATTCTGCCGCCGTTGAACTCCACTTCCTGCCGCACCAGGGCCAGACCGATTCCCCGCCCGCCCTGCTTGGTGGTGAAACCGCGCTGAAATATCTTCTTGCGGCGGTCCGTCGGGATTCCGGGACCCAGGTCATCAACCGTAATCGTCAGAAACTTCTTCCCCTGAAAAATGCGGACTTCGACGAATTTCCGCTCCATGGTCATGGTAGCGGCGGCTTCGATGGCGTTGGTAACAAGGTTGCCCAGCACGGTAACCATGGCTGCGCTGCCAAACCTGGAAGGAAGAGAAAATAGCCTGCTGCGGGGAGCGATCCTGAGCGTGACTCCTTTCTCCTGGGCCTGGCTGACTTTGCCCAGCAGCAGCCCAGCTGTGGCCTTATCCTTGATCCGGCTCACAATAAAACTGACAAGATCCTGTTTGGATTTATAAATCTGGGTTATCAGTTCCACGACCTTGTCGTACTGACCCATCTGAATGAGTCCGGAAATGGCGTGCAGTTTGTTGATAAACTCGTGGGACTGGGCCCGGGTGGAGTCCAATAGCAGCTTGACGCCGGTGAGTTCTTCAGCAAGCTGCTGAACATCCTGTTTATCACGGAAGGTGGCGATAGCCCCGATCACTTTGTCGTTGACGATGACCGGAACCCGGTTGGTGATGACCGCCTTGCCCCCCCCGATCAGCTGTTCCTGGTCATATTCGGCCTTGCGGCTGTCAACTACCGACGGCAGCCGCGAATTGGGAATGATTTTATTGATGTTGTGTCCGATGGGGTTGATGGTCAGCCCCAGCAGCCGGATGGCCTCGCTGTTGGCTGTAGTAATACAGCCGTCCTGGTCGATGGCGACTACGCCTTCGCGCATGGATTGGAGAATCGCCCGGTTCTGCTCCAATAAAATGGTCACTTCCCGGACCCGGGCCTGTAGCTGTTGGTCGGTATCGCCATAGAGCTGGGCGTTGTTCACCGCGATGGCGGCATGATTGGCGAAGGTAATCAGGACCTGTTTGTCCGATTCGGCGAACTTCCGCTCGCCGCGGATACCAAGAATCAGCAGTCCGAAAACGCGGTCCTTGTAGTGGAGTTTTATCGCCACAAGTTTCGACAGGCCTTCCTTGAGAAACACGCCTTCCCAGTATCCGCCCTGGACATCGCTGGCGGATACGATGGTAATCTCCGGCATATCCAGGGAGCTGTTGACGGCGATCAGGCGGGGCGACTCGTCCTCCCGCCAGCCATGGGAGACCCCGGTGGAGAATTTGCCGTCGATACCAACCAGGGAAATGCTGCCGCAGTTGGCTTTGAACAGGCGGGCGGCGTTGGTTGCAATAAAATTGAGCACCTCGGTTATATTCAGCGAAGACGTCAAGCGGGCCGATACCTCGTTGATGATTCTCAGCTGTTCAAACTGCCGGAAAACGGTATTTTCGTACAGCAAAAAAAAGCATTCCGACACATAGACTCTGGCCCGGTCCAGCAGGGCGTCGATTTCGCGGCGGAAACGATTGAGGCTGGGCAAGTCTTCCTGCAGATGAAGCGACATGGCGTCTTTGAGGGATTTTTCATACAGGTCGAACACCGCCATGATATCGGATAATTTGATGCTTTGCTCCAGGCGGGTCTTGCACAGACGGCTCAGATAAATCTTGAGCGGCATAAAGGAATCATCGTTGATCGTGCGAATGATGGCCTGGGTAAAGGCAGCAAACTCTTTTTCCAGCTCGGTCCGCTTCATCCTGGCGTATGACAAAGGCTCCTGCGCCTTTTCCAGTTCAAGTACTGTTCCTTCGTTGACCTGCCTTTTGATCGAATTCAGAATACCGGCCAGTTCATTGATGATTACACACCCCCTTTTGTGAAATAAAAAAAATGGGTTGCGTCCGGCCATTTCCTTGACATCCCGATACGATAATTCTATTATATAATTGATTTTAGAAATTTTCCATCAATTTAACCGACCTTGGCCCCTGGGAAGAATCCCAGCCGGAAGCGGCAAATATCCGGATATCCTACTTCGATCTAAAGAAGGTGGAGCAATGAAAAACCGTCCGGAAGATCTGAATCCCTCAGCCAACAGTACGGTCAGCGACGATGCGGCCACGACCGGCACGGAGTCGGCGGAGCAGTGCTCCGAACCGGGCCAACGACCAAAGGGACGGGTTATGAACTCGATCCGGTGCCTAGTTGATGATTTCGTCGACTATACGAAAAAAACCGAATTATGATGACAGCCGGCGCCTTCGATCATCGGAGGCGTCTTTTTTGTGTTCATGTCATTATATTGTCGGAAAGTCTTTGATAAAATCGATAAAGGTTTTGGCGGCGTTGGAAAGATACCGCTCCTTGTGCCAGGCCAGCCCGGCCCGCACGAACAGCGGATCGGACAACGGGCGGCTGATGATTGTCGACCGTTTTCTGGCAATGGCGTCCAGCAAAAAAGATATCCCGGCGCCCTGCTCCACCAGACCCATGATGGTTTCGATCTGGCTTGAGGAAAAAACGATCCGGGGCTCGAACTCGTGCCTGGCGCACTCCGCCAAAATGAGCTGCCGGCTGTAGGTATCTTCCTTAAATAAGATGAAGGGCTGATCCTTCAGTTCGGAAAAGGGTATGCTGGCATGAAGCTTGCCAAAAGGATGCTTGGGCGGCAAACAGACAAAAATCTGACCGGCGGTAACCGGTATTGTCGCCAGGACGGGAGACATATTGGAAATAATCAGAACGCCGATGTCGAGTTCCCCCTGCTCCAATAAGCTGCGGACAGCCAGGGATCCTTCTTCGACGATGGTCACATCAAGATGCGGGTAGATTTGCTGAAACCTTGTGAATATGTACGGGAACAGCGCCGCGCCGATGGTGGGGGTAAGGCCGATCTTTATAGACCCCTTCTGCAGTGTTTTGTAATCGTTCATCTCGGCGATGGAATCCTGCACCCGGCCGAGGATATCATCAACCCGCTGCAAATAAACCTGCCCTTCCGCGGTCAGGCTTAACTGCTTCTGGCTGCGGTCAAACAGCTTAACGCCAAGCTCTTCTTCCAGTTTGCGGATCGCCACCGTAACCGACGGCTGGGCGACATGCAGGCGGTCGGCCGCCCGGGTCACGCTGCTTAGCCGGCTGACCATCTGGAAATACTCCAACTGACGCAGCTCCATACTTTCCTCCACAGCATAGTCTTAAACTATTATAACATAGTAATTAAATATTTTTCATCTATACTTCAATCCGTTATACTAAAGCCAAGGAAAGCAAGTGCTAAGTTTCACAAGTGAAGGGGGGTGCACCTGTTGGAAGAAGTCATGAAGATGAACGGATCAGAAGCCGCTGCCGATAAGACCGGGGTCAGAATTTCCAAAATGGAATTATATGATATAGCTACGATGCTCGGTCTTTTTGCCGGTGTTGTCGCTGTCATTTCACTCGTTTTCGGTGAATACGCGCTTCTGCCGTAATTCCGGCCGGGTCTCCGGCTATTCTAAAATAACGGCCTGCTCCAGGCTGGTTTGAATAAGAGGTTGAGAGTTTATCTCTCAACCTCTTTATTTTTCAATAAAGTATCGCCGCGGTGTGGACGCAAGGGTGCCGACCGGGCGGAGCTTCAGGCACCACTACGTCCAAACCCTGAATACACGGTTCCCGGTGGCCGGATCAGAAGACCGCGTTGATCCCCATGATCAGGCCCTGCTGCCTGTAGGTCAGATCGACCGCTCCTGCAAGCGCCTGATTGCGACTCCCCTGATTGATGGTTTCGTCAAGGCCGGTGGCCTTGGCCTGGAAATAGCTGTAGCCAAGAAAAGCCGAGCTTTGTTTGCTGAAATGATAGTCGAGGGTCATTGTCAGGGTCTGACTGAGGGTCGGGGTGCCGGAATCATTCCAGATCCAGCCGGGGGAGTGATTGTACCATTCTCCGTGGGCTGTTTCGCTGATCAGGCCCAGCGCGAGCGAGGTATGTAGATCCAGTCTGCGCCCGATGGGGATGGTGTTTTCCAGTCCGAGGTGAAAGCCCTGTTCGCTGCCGTTTAAAATACTGCCGGTATCCGCTTGGGTCTGATTGCCGACATCGCTGCCGCTCACCAGATGGTAGACTACGTTTTGGAGACAATTGGCGGAGTCCCGCCTTTCCCAACCGACAAACCAGGCGGTACTGCCGGTGTTCCAGCCGTAATCCAGGTTAAATAACCGCTGCCGGCCGTAGAAATCGACGTTGCCATAATCGGTGAGCGCGGAACTTCCCAGTGCCGCCCAGTCGGCATCATAGCCTGTTCCCTTGACCTGACTGGGAGTCAGGCCCACATTCAGGCGCAGGAATTTACTCCCGTCGGGAACGGTATATATGACTGTGGCGATACTCATATTCTGGTTTTGGGGCGCGTTGACTTGAGACAATTTTTGGCTATGCTGAGCTGAATCGTAAAGATCGTAGATAAAGTTACCCTGCATCGTCCAGCCTTCCACGGATTGGGTGAAACCCGGTTCAGCCGCGAAAGTGACGGTACAGACCGCCCAAAGCAGGCAGGTCAGCGCTATGGCCTTTTTCAATATTCACCCTCCCGTTACAATTAGGTTTACATAAATATTAAGTCATTTTCCGCCTGAAATAAACCTGATGTTTTTGCCAGATATGGGAGACCGTCCGGATAGGCTGGGGTTGCCGGGCAATCCCAGCCTATCCGGACGGTTAGAACAGCTTCAACCGCCCAAAACAAGAAATCCCGCCGCTCCTCGAAAAAAGGGCGGCGGGATCAAAATTTTTATTACACTTCGCCACTTATCATGGCGATGAAATATTTGTGAATTCGATCGTC
>JARLHY010000130.1 GCA_031292015.1 Negativicutes bacterium
AAAATAAAGGGATGTCTGGAAGTATTTGAAGCCGTATTTTTGGGGCTCGGAGGAGACAAAGAGGGCGTCGCAGCTCAGGACTTCCCCGGCGACTTTGGTGCTGGCCGGATCGTAAAAAAGGTGGATCTTCTCGACGGCGGTGACGCCGGCATAGGCAAAGCCTTTGGCGATATACGCGGGCGGAGCGGCGTCAAGGGGCAAGCCGCGGTCCTGGCAGTACTGGAGCATCGCCCGGGAGACCGCCTCGAGCGCGGGGCGCTCGGAGGCTAACGGGAAGTACCACCCGTCGTCGTCCGGCTCGGCGGAGAGCTCCCGGCCGGCGGCGTTGTAGTGGATCGCGGACAGGGTCTTGTACAGCCCCTCTGAGGGGATCATGATCTGGCGCCAAAGGGTGAAGCGGATGCCGGCGGGATTGGGGTCCCGCAGGATGACAAGGGTGGCGGCGACCTGGTCGCCGGTCACCCTGACGGTGGCCGGGTCGACGTAGTAGGCATCAAAGCCGGGGGTATGGGCGAGCAGAGTGAGCTTCGCCGGGTCGGGCACGGGAACGCTTGGCCCGGCGCCGCAGGCAGCGAGGGGGACAAGCAGGGCCAGGAGAAGGACGAGAATACCTATGCGCATGGCAAGTCTCCTTTCTTATGGGGCTGGTTTGCCTCTTTGTAGGTAAAATTCACCAAAAATGGATATTTTCCTCTTTTCAGGATGAGGATAAAAAAACAGCAGGGGAGGAAACGAAAGATGGCGACAGACAAAGAGCGGGCCGACCGGATTGCGGCGGTGCTCGGATTGTACCCGGGGGCGGGGACGGTGGCCTCTGCGCTGTACACGATGAACGGAATCGGCACGCCGCCGGTCCAGATGGACGATTTCGGGCAGTACTATGGTGCGGCGAACCAGCCCCCCGCCGACGAGCGATCCAAGCAAACAACAGATTTGATCGGGAATGGGGTTGGCCTGGCAGGTCTATTTTTGAAAAACGCGTCACCGGCCACGAAAGCAGTACAGACAGCGGCTGAGATGATGGCGACGGAGAATAACCTCCAGGGGCTGAGCGCGCCGGTGCCGCAGATCGCCGACAACGGCAAGGTATACCTGTGGGCGATAGCGGCGGCGCGGACGCGGAGGAGCAGCAGCTCGATCGGCTGACCGACGCCGATTATTATTGGTAGGAGGGAGCAGACATGTACGTGAAGCCGGCGAGGACCAGACAGCAGGAAGACCAGCACGAGCGGGGGCGGTCCCTCTATAAGGCGGTGCTGGCCTGGCAAAAGGAAAAATACGGCGCGCACGGCCCGCATAGCCGCCAGGCGGCGATCGGCCTGCCGGACGCGGTCGACGCCAATCAGGCCTGGGGCCATAGGCGGCGCTTTCTCGCATGTGCGCGCAAAGACGGCGTGCCGATGGAGGTGCTGGCCCAAATCATTTTAAAGCAGCTGCTGGATCGCAGGCTGCGATCGCGATAAAGGAATGCTGGACGCCGGGAGGGCGTTTTTTGTTTGGGCGGCGGGGCCTCTAGTGCTATTTGCGGGAGGACGGGCGTAGAATGTAGTGGACTTATATTTGGGGGATGAGGGGGAAAGGGACATGGCTTTGGGTGATCTTTCGGCAAGGTATGAATCGAACGGCGATCCGGGGGCGGTGGCCGATAATCCGGGTGACGCCGGCGGGGCTTCCTACGGGGCTTATCAGTTCGCGACCAGCGCGGGGGTGCCTCAGGCTTTTGTCGTCTGGCTGAGCGGCCAGGGCTATGGACCGGCGGCGGTGCTGGCCGGTGCGGGGGAGCCGGGAACGGCGGAGTTTAACGCGGCCTGGGAGCAGGTGGCGGACGGGGATCGGGAGGGCTTTTTGGAGCAGCAGCGCCGCTATGTGGAGCTACAGTATTACCATCCGGCGAAGGAGGGGCTGCTTGGGCTCTATTATGATTTGACCAAGCACGCCGAGGCGGTTTGCCAGGTGGTGTGGTCGGCGGCGGTGCAGTACGGGCCGGGCTATGTGGGGGAATTGTTTCAGGCGGCGTGCACCCAGCTGGGGTATGACAATCTGTCGTATGTGGATGCCAGTAATTTTGACGCTGATATCATCCGCGCGGTGTATGCGGTGCGGGCGACGGACGAGTGGACAGATGGCAGCCCGGATCTGAGGCCAGCCCTTAGGGCGCGGTTTGCGGCGGAGTGCGCCGATGCCCTGGCAATGCTATGAAAAAAGAGCCTGCGGGCTCTTTTTTGTTGGGTATTACGCGGGAAAGGAAAAGGGGGGCGCAATATGGGATTGGCAGATGAGACTTGGGCCAGGAGCCGGGAGAAGGATAATCAGTATCCGCCTGAGTTTTGGGGGTATTACGCCGGGATGGTGCAGGGGGACTATGTGCCGCCGATCGAGGATGCATACCAGGCGTGGCAGAAGGAGCAGGAGGCGCGGCAGCGGGAGGACGAGGAGGCCGGGAACCAGGATGAATCCGGCGGCCCAGTGCTCGGAGTGGACCAAGACCTGAATTTGCAAACCGACAGTCTGGCCAAGACGCGGGAGGACCTCAGCCGCTACAATGAATCCGAGCGGCCGGTGCGGCGGGGCAGTGAAACAAGCTATGAGCCGGTAAACGACACCTGGCTGCCTGCGGTCAGCGGCGGGACAGGCGAGGATGAGAACAACATGGGGGCGTACACGGTAGCCGGGGAGCCGGACTGGACGCCGAAGTGGGACAATACCGGGTATGCCGGGATGAATGATGGGTGGCTGCCTGAGGTCGGCGGCGGGGATGCTGGCGGCAATAAAACGAACGTTGGGGCGGAGGCTGTGGGGGGCCTGCAGGACTGGACGTCGCCAGGGCTACCCAATTTTCTGAAGAAAGATTTGACGGCGGAGGAACGAGCAGATAGCATTGCCAATTATGCGCCGGTCGTGTTCGGAGTCCCGGGGGCGGTGTTCTCGCTTCAGTATGGGCTGAATAAATACGGCCCACAACGGGGGCAGATCGCCGACAACGGCGAATATTACGAGCCGCCGCAGAGTGCGAAGCAACCAAATCCTGTCGAACCGGGACTGGAGGCTGTCGGTTTGACTGAGTCGCTTCTGCCCGCCAGGCTGAAACCCATCGCCAAAGGAGCGGACCATGCGGCCAAACTGCTAAAGATGATCGATGAGTTTTCGCCGGCGCACCATGCGGGCGATATTGGGCGATACCCCCAGAACTATTCGGAGCATGAACCTTTTATTGACAGTATGGTGAGTCAGATTATCGACAGGAGGAATTCGAATGGCAAAAGATAAGTCCGAGGAGCATCGGGAGCGGGCCAGCAGCTTTTACAAGCAGGTGCTGAACTGGCAAAAAGAAAGGCATGGCGCTCACGGCAGGCACAGCCGCCTGGCGGCGATCGGGCTGCCGGACGCCATCCAGGCCGATCAGCCTGAAGCCCATGTGCGGCGGTTTATTCATTGTGCGCTGAAGGATGGGGTGCCGATGGATGTGGTGAAGAAGCTGGCGCGACGAGTGTAGGGGCTGGGATGAATACCGGATAACAAATAACGAGAGGAAGCCGGAAGGCTTCCTCTCAGGGCGGATTTTTGCGGGGGTTATTTGGAGAGCGGGTGGGCTTGGCGGAAATGGGTGACCAGGGAGTTAAACAAGAGAGCGGAAGCCGAATTGTCTGAAAAGGTATTGTAATCTTCATTAGGCGCAGTGCCCACCAACTGACCGGATTCGTCGTAGTGACGTACCAGCGCAAACCGGATCCGGTTTTTTCCCGGCAGCAGGTAAACCTGGCCTACCGTTTGTTTAACAGCACCGGACGGGTTGGCGAATACGACGCCGAATTGGGCGGTGAGCTCTCGCTCATCGCCTTCGACGGTAAGGGGTACAAAGTACTGGACATTGTCAGCGGCGGGAAGCGGAAGATAGTGCCGCTCGGTCTCGGGGGGGATGGCCGGATAGTCTGGCAACAGGCCGTTGGCGCGGCAGTAGAAGAAAACGCCCCGGTGCAGCGCCCAGCCTGCTTGTTCGAGCGAAGGGGTTGCCCAGTCATCTGTTTTTTTGTCGCGCAGGAATTTGCCTTGCCAGTCATATATCTTGGCGGAAATATTGCGGCCTTTGTTATCAGATATCTTGTATTGATTGGAAAAGAGGATATATTTTTCGGCTGAGTTGCTTGGCGGTCCCATATAGATGCTCTGAAAATGAATGGTGTCGCTCTCAATTTCGATGGTGGAAGGCAAGAAATAAAACATACCATTTTCGTTCGTTCTGGCTGCGTAAATACGGTCGGCCGGAGCCCAGAACGGAGTGGGCTTGGCGGCGAGCTTTTTTGAGCGGCACTGGTCAAGGACGGCTGACAGGAGGGCGTCGAAAGCGGAGCCGGGGGGAATCGGTAGCCAAGCACTGGCCTCGCTGGCGTCTATTTTGTAAATTCGCGTCGCTGGGCGCAAAAAAATGATGGTTTTTCTAACTCCGGTTTCAAAATTAGTAGATCCGAGACTGACCAGACGGGTGTTGACGGCGATGTAGTCGTCGAATACTTCAATGGAGTCGGGATCATAGGATAGAGACCGACGGTCATCCGCGGCTATGGTGACAAAGTGAAAGGTGTCGAGCACGAAAACGACGACGTTGCCGACGATGCTGGCGGAATACAGCATAAATAAAGGGAGGACGAGGATGAGGATGATAAACACAATCAGACGGGCATTTTTTCGCATGGGATCACTCCTTTCGCCGTAGGGGAACGAGGTCAGGAATATGCTTTTCGGCTCCCCCGCAGGGCAGGTTTTTCGGTGGTTACTTGAAGGGAATGCGGTTTTCCCGGCAATAGGCGACAAGGGCGTTAAACAAGACGCCGGAAGGTGAGTTGACAGGGAAGGTGTCGTAGTATTCAGCAGGCCCGGCTTCAACCAGCTGACCGGATTCGTCGTATTGCCGGGGCAGGCTGAATAGGATCATGTTTTTTTCTGGCTGCAGGTGAACCTGCCATACCACTTGCTTGATACCGCCTTCGGGCTTGGCGAGCACCGCGCCGGCCTGGGCGGTGATCACCTCCGTGTCGCTTTCGACGGTACGGGGGACGAAATAAAGGACCTTGTCAGTGACCGGGATTGTTAGATAGCGGCGCTGGGTCTCGGGGGGAATGGCCGGATAGTCTGGCAACAGGCCATTGGCGCGGCAATAGAAGAAGACGCCCCGGTTTAGAGACCAGCTTGGTTTCCCAGGCATACTGATCGCCAAGGGATCTGATTTTTGGTCGTACAGGTAGTTTCCCTGCCAGTCGTATAGCTTGGTGGAGGAATTGCGGCTTAGATTGTCAGACAGTCTGTAGTGCATGGCATCGACGCTGAATTTGTATGATGTATGATAGACCGGAGGATATTCGTAGCAGGCTTGATAGTGAATGGTGTCGCCTTCGATCCGAATGGTGGCAGGCAAGAAATAATGAATCCCGCCTGCCTTGTCTCTGGAAACGTAGATACGGTCAGGCGGAGCACAGAACGGAGTGGGCTTGGCGGCGAGGTTTTTCTGGCGGCAATGTTCGAGGACGGCGGAAAGCAAAATATCATAACTGGAGTCAGGCAGGACCGGCAGCCAGTCACTAACTACGCTAGTGGAGACTTTGTAGGTCCGAGCCGTCGGCCGGAAGAAGATAGTATGTTTTTCGACTCGGTTCGAATATTTCGTGTCGAAATCCAGCACCAGTACCCGGATGCCGACCGCGATATAGTCGTCATAGACTTCGATGGTATTGGGGTCGTACGAGATAGACCGATGGCCGTCTGTGGCAATGTGGTCATAGTGAATGGTATCAAGCACAAATACGACGCCGTTGCTAAAGTGCAGGAAAAGTAGGGGAAACGTATAAGCCACGATGACAAGTACGATTCGAAGGGCGACTTTTCGCATGGAACCACTCCTTTCGTCGTAGGGGAACGATATTAGGAATATATTCCCTAAATATACTAATATTGTATTTCGAGGAAATTTGGCATTTTCCTGCTTTTGGAAGTTGGCGGGGGAGTAGCGGGTCATATGAGTTTTCCGGGAGCCGAAAGGCTCTTTTTTATATGGAAAATAAGAGCACCGACCAAGCGCGAGAGGCGCAGTCGGGCAAAAAAAGGAGAGGGTTTAGGATGGATGAACTAAACTTGCAGCTTTTCAACGATGGCGACGGGGAGGATGATGGAATAGCCGAGATGGACTCCGTCAGCCCCACCGCTGTTGAGAAGATAGGGCTGGACGCGAGCGGCGATGTGAAGATTTTCTACGAGGAACCGGCTGAGGCGGCTCCGAGGGGGATGCGGCAAGGAACTCCGCCGGATGACGGGGAGCAAGCCTGCTACAGCCCTGAGGAGGTGCGGTCTGCCGACTTCGAGAAGCTCGATCCATCAAGGATTCCGTCCGAGCTTCTGCCATGGTACAAGTCGATGCAGGCAGGGTTCACAAAGAAAACGCAGGAGCTGGCCCAACAAAGAAGGGCGGTCCAGGAGGTGCTGGAGCAAGCCAAAGGCGGCACTCCGGCTGTACGGGAGGGGCAAGAGGCCAATCAGGCCGATCAAGCCGCGCAGTTGACCCAGGCCGCCCGGGGACAGGTGGAACAGTATTTCCACCAAAAATTTGATGAGTTCAACCCCTCCCATCAGGCGGCCCTGACGATGGCGGTGCAGCAGATCCACGCCGATGTATCGCGGGCGGCCGGCCGTCAGGAGAATCTGGTGGGGCTGGAGTCGGAGCTCAGAGCCAAGGACCCCAATTTTGACACCATTTACGAGTTCGCGAAATCCAAGGTGACCGAGCTGCCTTACCGTGACTATGTACGGCTGCAGAAGGCCTTTTCCGAGGCGGATGTCGGCACGCTGAAACGCTACTACGACGGCGCCAGGAAGAGTTTTTACGCCGGACGCCAGAGTGTGGCGACAGGTGAGCAGCGGGCAGCGGCTCCGCGTCTGGAGGGGGCCGGCAGCGGCGGGCATTTGAGCAAGGCACCGCCGGATTTCGGCGAGCTGGGCAAGCTGAAGTCGTTTGACGACAAGCTGGCCTGGCTGAGGAAGCACAATATCAAACCATAAGGAGTGAAGCGATTATGGCAAGCCGATCTTGGGAAGTGGTCGGGTCGGTAGATGACCTGACTCCCATTATCACCAATATTTCTCCCAGCGTGACCCCTCTATTTTCAAAGTTCAGCCGGGTGCAGGTGAAGAATACCACCCACGGCGCGTTGACTGACACCCTGCCCCAAGCCCAGATCCCGTCGATCATGGAGGGGGCGGACTTTACGACCGTCGCCGCCACCGCGCGGGGCCGCCTGGACAACTATACCCAGATTTTCGACCGCGGCTACTGGGTGACTGATACCGATGAGGCGGTGATGAAGCGGGGGCTGACATCGGAGATCGAGTACCAGATGGGGATCGCGATGAAGGCCATCGCCCTCGATGTGGAGCTGGCCATCGTGACTGCGGCTACTGCGGTCAAGCAGGATGCCGCCAATGTCGGCAAGATGGGCGGGCTGCCCTATTTCAACACTGTCAATGTCAAAAATCTGGCCAGCTCGCCTCTGACGGAGTCGGCCTTCAACGACGCCATCCAGCTGGCCTGGAACAAGGGCGGCGTGACCGAGATGGCGGTGGTGTCCGGCAAGAACAAGCGGACCATCTCCGGCTTTACGGCCGGGGCCCAGAAGACTCGCGACCAGAAGGAGAAAAAGGCGATCAATGTGATCGATGTGTACCTGTCCGATTTCGGCGAGGTGTCGCTGATGGCACACCGCCAACAGCTGGACAGCCGCATCGATATCATCGAGTCCCAGTATTTCCGGATGGGCTTTTTGGTGCCCTTCCACCGCGAGGACCTGCCGAAGAAAGGCCACCGGGTGGAAAAAGTCATCAGCGGCCAGGCGACGCTCGAGTGCCGGGCGAAGGATGCGCATTCTTGCATCACTGGCATCGCTTAGGCTAAAATTCGGTCGTTGATAACCCCGCATCTGCGTCGTTGGGTCTGCGTTTGCTGGCTTGCGTACACCAGTACGCGGCGCTGCGCAAGCCTCGACTCCGCCTAGCATCTGAGGGGTTCTAAACGACCTTTAGTATTATCTAAGGCTGGTCAAAAAGCTCCAGTGAGCGTACTGGATGTACGCTGGGGGGAACGCCCACAGAAACAACGCAGAAGGTGGGCTTTTTCACCAGCCGCGTGCCAAGGGGGTGAGCAGGATGCTGATCCATCAAGAACTCAAACTGGACAAGGACAAAGTGCGGCTCAGGAGTGTCACCGAGGATGACGGGGTGGCGAGGGCGGCCCGCGAGCGGCGTAGGGAGCTTGGTCGGGAGGGCAATCCGAAGGGGTATTCGGCCGGGCGTTCGCTGGCCCATGTGGCGATGATCCCGGAGGATGTGTATCATTTCGATCCTCTCTGCCGGGAGTACCAGCGACTGAGGGCTGCCGGCAACCCGGAGGAGGCCAAGCGGGTGCTCAGGCTGTTTCTCGGGATGAATCCGCAGTACCGCTGCTCGGAGACCAATCTGTAACCGGCTTTGGGCCGCGTCAAATGAAGGATAAGGAGGATCTTACCATGGGTGTGAAATTGGAGAGAACCAATATGCCGGACCGGTATACCACCGGCTTTACGTTTGCGCAGGATATGGCCGACTACGGCAATCCGGCGTTTACGACCTATACCCCGCCCGTCCCCGACAATGAGGTGGAGATCAGGGTGGTGCAGTCGACCAACGCTACGGCGCCTGGCAAACGGCTGTTTATTTACGGCAACGGGATATGGACGTACGTCGCTCTGACCTGATGTTGAGCCGCCCTGTGCTGGTAAAGGGGGTGGGAGAAATGAAACGCCGTCGTTAGTCGCTAGTTTCTTTTCAGGGGCGGCCGGATGGTCGCCCCGCCCTTTTTTCCCGGTGATGAGGTCTTTTTAGAGAAAGGTGGTGAATGGTGTGAATAGTAAAGAGATTCTTGACAATGCCAGCAATATTATCCGGCGGCAGGACCTTGACCGGGGGCTGCTGCTGTTTTTCGTCAATACCGTCCGCAGGGCGGTGCTGAGAGACAAGCCGGTGAAACGGTTTTACGACTACCGCCAGAACCTGGAGACTGTCAACGGGGTGCTGGATATGAGCGCTCTGGGAATCAAAAACGCCCGGGTGGTGGAGTGGTTTCGCCAAAACGACGACGGCACGGTGACCAAGGTGGCGCTGACCAAGCTGATCAGCTATCGCCAGGCCATTGAGCTCTATGGGTCGCTGGACGCAGTGGGCGACGCCGAGGCCTATCTTGAGCTGGGGACGACGCTGCGCATCCTGCCGGTGCCGACCGCAGGCGAGATCAATGTGTATGGCGAGTTTTGGCCAGATGATCTGACCGATTCGTCGGCGTCGACAGATATCATGACTGCCGAGATTCCGGAGGCTCTCATTTATCTCGGGGTGGCTGAGTATTTCGATATGCTGGGCGAGGCCGACAAGGCCCAGTACTGGCGGCAGAAGGGTCTGACTCTGGCTGACGGCTATGTGGCCCAGCTGAACAGCCAGGATTTTGACGGCTGCGATGTCTGGAAGCGGCGGCCCTTCCGCTGGCACTGGCCGGAAAAGGTCAGCTATAACAGCGGCTTTACGCTGGAGGATCTGGATTTGGGTGAATGGCGCTAAGGCAATGAAAAACGCCCGCAGAGCGGCGGGCGTTTGGTGTGTCAGGCGGGAGGCTCGTGCGGCGGCGGTCCGGCCGGCGGGGCAGGTTCCGGCGGAGCGATGGGTTCGGCGACGCGGGAAGGGTGGTCGGCCCGGCTTTTGTCAAAGGCGGCAACGGTCATCAAGATGATAAATGTTATCGGGATGAGCGCCAAAAGAGCGTGGAGCCAGAACCGTTTTCCCAGCCTGCGGGCCACCAGGCCCCAAACATTCGCATTCATCAGGCAGAGTGCACATTTTCGCAGAGTATCGAACAGATCGTCTTGCAGAACAGAGTTGGCAAAGGCGGTCACAACGATCACGAGGATCATAGACATGAAGTATAGTCCCGGCTGGTTGACTGCAAGGCTGATAACCAAATACCAATTGTAGAAGGGAATGAGGCATTCGCCGAAGGTGGTGGTATCGTCAAATTTGGCGACAATGCGGTAGATGAGATAGCATATGAAGACATACCAGACCAGGCAGAACAGAATGATCAACAGGAAAAAAAGCTCCAAGGCGCAAACCTCCCTTTTATCCGCGAATGTTGAATGATGGCGGACGAGTGGGTTAGTCTGATGGCTACAGGGTAGGCGGTCCTGGCGGTATGGCAGGTTCCGGCGGGGCGATGGGTGCGGCGGGGCCGGTCGGTCGGCTGGGATCAAAGGCGAGAACGGCAATGGTGATGAGGTTGACTCCCGGTATGACGGAGAAAACGGCGTATTTCCAGAAGCTTTTGCCCAGCTTTTCAGCGAGGCCTCCCCAGATCCGGGCGAGCATGAGGGTGAAGACGAAGTTGCACCACTGGGAGCTAAAGCCGAGGCCGACGGCTAGAATAACGGCGGCGGCGGTCAAGATGAGATAACGCACCGGCTGGGCAAGGGCCAGCCTGGCCAGGAGGTAATAATTATAGACAGGGATCAGGTTCTGGAGGAAGGTCGTGGCCGGGTCGAATTTACGGACAACGCAGTAATTGAGATAACAGCCGACAGCCCAGAGGGGAAGTCCGACGAAGAGGAACAGCACGAAAAATTCCACAGGATAACCTCCTTTCAATTTTGAGGGGGCAATATGGCGATATATGGTTTGTTTTCAAATATATAGGATAATTGTATTATAGCATAAAAAACACCCGCTGACGGCGGGTGTTTTGATGAGATGTGGTTGGTGGATTAAAAACTGATTTTGGCGAGGATTTCGGCCATGCACTGGTCCAGGCCGGCGGTGATGAGGTCTTCTTTTTCGTAGGGAGTGAAGGGGCCGACCTCTTTATCGATGGCTTTACGGGCGGTGTAGGTCTGGTAGCTGCCGTCAGCGGCGCTGTAAATGACGGCTTCGATGATGGTGGTGACCTGTTCTTTGCCATAGGGTTCGGTGAGCTTCATGTCGTGGGTCTGGTAGGCCACCCGGGCGATTTTCAGACCGATTAGGGCGTCGGCTTTGAGACCGCGGGTCAGTTTGATGACGGTTTGTTTGTCAGGCAGTTGGCCGAAACCGGCGACATAGCCGTTGTCGCGGAGAAGGTCGGCGGTTAGCGTCGGGTCGGTGAAGCGGTATTTACTCCGGGGGAGACGGCTGTCAAGGCTGCTCTGGACATGGCGGACGATCCAATCATCACCCACCGCCGATGAATTGATGATCGGCAGGAGGGCAACGGTCATCGCGGCCGAGGCTTGGGCTACCTGCAGCCCGGCAAGGGGAACTGCGGTGAATGCCAGGAGAAGGGCGAAGGCTGTGAACAGTTTTTTCATGTTTTGGGAAGCCGCCTTTCTTTCGAGCCGTATGTACCAGGCATTCTGGTGTTTCTATTGTACTATATCACAGGGAAAATAATAAGAGGTTATGTTAACTCAGGAGGTGGAGGTTTATGGCAGAAGTAAATTTCCGGATCCGGCGGGGACCCAAGGAAAACCTGCCGGGTCTGGAGGAAGGCGAACTGGGCTACACCACCGATACGCAGGAACTTTATGTCGGCTGCGCCGAGGCGGATAATCTGTTGATCGGGCATACTGCCGAGACGCCGGCCGGGGCCCAGGCCAAGGTGGATGCCCATGCCGCCGCCCCGTCGGCCCATACAGTGACGCAGATTAGCGGAGCCGAGACGCCGGCCGGGGCCCAGGCCAAGGTGGCTGCCCACGCTGCCGCCCATCCGGCCCATGATGTGACAATGATTATCGGCGCCGAGACTCCTTCCGGCTCTCAGGCCAAGGTAGATCAGCTCAAGGCCGACACCGGCATCGGCGGCAACGCCAAGAATCTGACCGGCGCGGATCTGAACACTATTCGCAGCGGCGGATTTTACTACTCTGCAGGCTGCGCCAACATCCCCGCCGGGGCGGCGAACGGCTATCTGATCGCCGCCAAGAGCGATCAGGGCAACTATACTCTGCAGATTTATGCGACCTATAATCAGACCGGGATTTATTACCGCAATGAGGTGAACAGTGTCTGGACGGCCTGGACTCCCCTGGATACGGCGAAAAACATCCCAACCGCCGACGTCGGCGGCAATATCTGGATTGCGTAGGTGATGGACAATGGCGAAAATCACAAAAAAGCTCAATTACCGCAAGGCGTCGCAGGTGAAGAACGTCAGCCTGTACAGCGCCGCCGGCGACGTGGGGAGCAGCTATATTGCCCTCAGGGTGGATGCGGCCCTGGCCTATGCGCAGACGGCTCTCCCCGGGGCCGCGGCTAATCAGACCGATCTTCGGGTGAAAAAGGGCTCGACCGTCTATGCCGCCAATGCGAAAGTCGAAGATCCAACGATGATCAGCGCTGGGGGCAGCGCCGCCAGGACCGGCAGCTCGATATCGCCGCCTGCCGCTACCGCGGCCTATTACTACTGGAGCGGCTACTGGCGAAACAACATTGCCTGGAACGAGCCTGACGCCAGCACCATCCGGCCCTACTACACCGTGACCATCAGCCGCCACAACAGCTTGAGCGATGTCAAACATTTTCGCCTGAAGTATGGCACCGATACCGGCTGCACGGCCGACGGCGGGACCTTTACCGGGACCAGTATCAGCGCCTATGGTGTGGCCAATGCCGGTCACTATTTCAAGGTGGTGGCCGAAGATGCCGCCAATAATGCCCTGTTTGAGTCGGCGGTCTACGGTCCGGTGGGGGCGGCCATGACCAAGGCCGGGTTTGTCACCGGCCTCAATCTTGTGCGGTATAATTCGGCCGGGACGGCGATCGACACTGTCGTCAGCGTCGCCACCGCCGGTGAGGGGGCGGTAGCGCGGGGGCCGTCCGACTATGACAATAATTCGAATACCTATCGCTGGTTCACAACCAGAAGCTATTTCAGCGGCAGCGACCCGGCCGGTCTCGGCTACCGGGAGTCGGCGGTGACCTGCGCCGATACCTGCAGCTGCAACTGCAACTACTGTACCTGCAACTGCAATTACTGCACCTGCAACTGCAACTACTGCACCTGCAACTGCGACTATAGCCCCTGCGGCTGCAGCTCCGGCAACTAGGAAAGGTTTGGCGGCGAATGAAGCATTTCGACCAGGTGGAAATCGTGAAAGTGGCCTTGACTCACCGCTGCAATTTGGCGTGTTTTTACTGCTCGGACAATCTTTCGAAAAACAAGACCGGCGAATTCATGGCTGAGGAGGAGTGTGTGAAATGGCTCACCGCTCTTCCCCGGCTGCGGATGGTCACCCTGTATGGCGGGGAACCGCTGCTCTCGACCCGCTGCATCGAGTTTGCCAACCGGATTTTGCAGGAGATCCCTTTCCCTGTTCGTGTCGCCATCTTCACCAACGGGACCATCATCAATGATGAGATCAGGGGATTTCTCGCCAACCCGAGGGCGGTCCTCAATCTGACCCGATCCTCTGATCCAGTATCCCAGGATGTGCGCAAATTTAAAGCTGATGGCCGCTCATCCCGCGCTATCGTGAGCCGGAACGCGCAGGAATTTTACCGCCTTTGCGGCCCCAGACTGGTGGTTGTCGACACCCTTCTCCCGGACAGTTTAGGCCGTCTGGCCCATTCCATTATCAGCGGCTTTGAAAGTAGTGATTTTGTCGAGCTGAATCTCATCCGCTCTGAGGTTGAATTCACGGCCTTTGACCTTCTCGCGACCGAGCTGGATCAAGTGGTGGCCTATCTGCTCGACCATCCCGGCAAGTGTTTCAAGAACTTTTCGAAACGGCCGCCGCTCGATCCGGAGTTTAAGCGGGATTGGTACCGGTTTATTCAGGGAACCTACACCGACTATGCCAACGGGATCAGAAATATCCTCATCGATGTGGATGGCAAAATCTATCCCGGGACTTCGGTGGCTGGCAGGGGCTTGGCGATGGGCGATATCTTTGGCAGGGTGAATGACAGCTATTATCACCTCTTCGCCGACGGAAAAGACGACTGCGATTGTGAGTATAAATATATGTGTGTCCCCAATTATGAAAACTACAACCCGGACAACCTGGTTCTGCCGTTTAAGCAGCCGTCCCATTGCCGTTATTTTAAAACAGTGGCTGGCGCCATGGCGAAATACTACCAGGGACTGAAGGTAAGAGGAATGCTATGAAAAGACTGCAGGTCATGGTGACGCAAAGGTGCAATTCGAGCTGCTCGTATTGCATGGTGGCGCGGGCGGGAAAGGACCTGGAGGAAGGGGTGCTGGACCGTCTGCCGGACATCCTCGCGGAGGGCGACTTCGATGTGGTGATGCTGTTTGGCGGCGAGCCCCTGCTGCGCGAAGATTTGTGCTATGCCATCAAAGAAAAAAGCGGCGGCCGAAAGATCATGCTTCCCACCAATGGGAAGCTTTTGACTGACCGGCATATTGCCGATTTTGGCCATGTACTGATCAGCGCGAACGGCACAGCTGAAAGCTGCCGCCTGACCGGCCAGAGCTCTGTTCCGGCCATCCTGCGGCTGGCGGCGAAAGACCGCTGCACCATCGGTATGCGGATCATCCCGGAAACGGCGGCAAGAATGAAAGAGGACTTCGACTATTTTCATGCTGCCGGATTCTCAAAATACAATATTGTGCCCATCATTGAGCTGGACTGGGATGAGGCGGCCTACCAGCACTACCGCCAGGGGGTAGAGTACATCCTGGCCAAGATCCCCCGCGAGCAGATCTGGACCTGGAAGCAGGGCGGGATCTGCGTGCCTTATCACGGGACGACCTGTCTCGACCAGACCGGTCAACTCTGGGGCTGTGC
>JARLHY010000131.1 GCA_031292015.1 Negativicutes bacterium
CGCCCTCGGGTTCGAGATACTGCGCAAACAGGGGAGTGTCCCGCTGGTTGCGGCCCATGTCGCCTTTCAGCATCATGAAAATTACGACGGCAGCGGCTATCCCCGGAATATGAGCAAGGACGAGATACATCGCTACGCCCGCATCGTTGCGGTCGCCGATATTTACGACGCCCTGACATCCGAACGGGCTTACCGGCCTGCCATGCTGCCCCACGAGGCCTATGAGGTGATCTTGGGCTCCCGGGGCAGCAAACTTGACCCCCAGCTCGTCGACATCTTTCTGGAGAATGTCGCCCTTTTCCCGGTCGGTACGATTGTTTTGCTGGATACCGACGAGATCGGAGTCGTGATCGAGGTCCGCCCTAAGCTCCAGGCCCGGCCTGTCCTCAAACTCATCCGCAACGCCAACGGCCAGAAATTGTCCGAAGGCCGAACCGTCGACCTGACCCAGGAGCTCACCCGGTTTATTGTCAAGGTTTACAAACCTGAGGAGATTACGTCAATCAAAATGGAGTAGCAGATGACTAAACCCCGCTTTCTCGCCGGATGGGCCGAAAGCGGGGTTTAGTCATTGTACTTGACGTATGATAAAGCTGGGAGGTTATGTCCTTAATATTCTAAAATGCTTCGCCGCGCAAGTAAGCGGTTGGAGGAATTATATCGCGTTAACCATTGCTTAAAGGAGGCCTGCAAACTTTGGAAGCGATCGGCAGTGGTTAGTGGTATAGTATCAAAACTGCTTTCCCCAATGTTTCTCTCGAACTTTTCAATGACGCCAAATTTGCGCCGGGTGGGCATCCACTGCAGACCGAGGCGGGAAAAGGTGGAGGTATTCTCCATGTCGTCAAATTCTTTGATATCGCCCGTACTTTGCGTTGAATGCATGACTGTCTGTAAATCGTGGTTATTTGCCTGGTAGGCCGGGAAGATATTTTCATTCAGGAATCTTAATCCGGCGGCAAGGGTTCTCTCTTGATCCAACTGCGCAAAGACATAACGGGTGTATAGGTCGACAAACAGGTGGATATATACCCGGCCAAAGTCGCCGGTTCCGAGTTCAAACAGGCGTCCGCGTCCGAGCAGTAGCTTATATACAAGCAATTCGCCCGGTTGCGAGGGGAGAAGGTCGCGGTCGCGGAACTCGGGTTTGGTTCTTTCGATATAACTGATCTGGCGATTGTTCAGCTTTAAACCACCGCTGGAAGACAGGCGAAAGAGGGTATTACAGATGGCCTCCCGGTCGTCAAGGCCACATTCTTTTTTTAGGCGATGGATATCCTCCAGGGTTATTTGGAGTCCGCGTTTTTGGAAGTGATTTAACAGGAAGAAGTTGTTCCAGTAAGGATTATGAAGACAAATAGCCGCCAACTGGCGATGTAAAGGCGTTATCACCGCCGGTGAAAGCGCTGCTGAGATTTCTTTCTGCTCGGCCGGTGACAGAGGTGTATTTTCCAGTAAGATGAGGCGCAGCCCGCTCAAAGGCTGACCGGCATCGGCCAGGGCTGTGGAGTTTGGGAGAACCATACGATATCGCCTCCTTGGCAAAATTAGTGCCGACGCGGATTAATCCGGTCGGCACATCAGTGTGTAATCCCAGAAGCTTATGTTGCTGTTATTATATAACTGAATTCTAATGTGGACAAGGTTTTTTTGCTAAACTAATCAAACTAAATCAACAGAAATAAATGAAAGGCGAATTGATTCTGGCCAGGCTGGGCTGCGACCAGGAGAGTACGCCGGGGCTATAAAGCTTTCGTGTAAAAGGTGGCGACATCCGACAGGCTTAAACAAGTTGGAATTTTACAACATTTAACAAGGCTATTGCGCAGCATTTAGAGTTGTGCTATACTCATCCCAAAATACAACTAAATAGAACAACAAAACCTAACGAATATCTAGCGGAAAATGGAAATTTATTGCAGATACAAAGGGGTATCGATGAACCCGGCCAGTGCGGTTCATTGATACCTCTTTTATCATTTAGACATTCTAAGGCTTATGGATACCACGAATATCCATGTGTCTTGATTGAAATCTATATTCCAGTGGCACCGGGTTTTATTTGGTTTACCCATTTTTCATTTATCCTTGAAAGTTGGGTGCCTTTGATACCCGGGTGCGGAAGGGAGGTGATTATGTTCCCGAAAGAATGCGATGAAAAAAAAGCCCAAAAAAGCTTGATGGATACCACGAATATCCATCAAGCCGGGGCAATCTCCTATTCCCAGTGGCACCAGGTTTATTTGATTTACCCATTTAAAATTATAGCAATACGACTGGGGCATTTCAAGGGGAAGTGCAAATTCTCAGTGATTTAAAATTTTTCGTGTAATTTAGATCAGAAAAGGAACGTGAATTACTTTATGAAAAAGGGGGCAGGCAGCAAAGCAGGTTATCGCACTGTCACAGACTGCGCCAGAAAAGAATCCAGTCTATCGAAGAGATACGCGCAAATTGAGGGCGGCAAGTCTGAGATGATTTCTCTGGCAGCGGAGCAAGATGCACAGGAAACGGAAATGTTGATTGACAGCATTCTGAGTGGTGCGAAAATGCCGGATCTGCAGAGTTTCAGGCTGAGAATTTCCAATTCGTAAACTAAGGGCAGGCAATATCGAAGTTGAAGGAGCGGATCGTTATGATATTGATCAGAGCCATTGTCAGACCGGAAAAAAAGGATGAAGTTCTTTCAGAACTGTCGGCTGCCGGGTTTCATGCCGCTACTGTGGTTGATGTTGTAGGTCGCGGCAAGCAAATGGGGATAAAGATTGGGAATGTTTTGTATGATGAAATCCCTAAATCCCTGATTCTAATGGCGGTTCCAGCGAAAGATAAAGCCGAAATTCTGGCAATTATCCTCAAGCACGCCAAAAGCGGCAGCAAGGGAGCCTTTGGTGACGGTAAGATCTTTATCAGCGCAATTGAAGAAGTATATACTGCCTCCAGCGGCGCTAAAGGATTATAAGAGGGGAGGGACGGCTATGAAGGAGATTATTGCCGTGGTCAGGATGAACAAAGTCAGTGCTACCAAACGGGCGCTGGTGGAAATTGGGGTAGCTGGTTTTACCGCCATCAAAGTGATGGGACGCGGCAGGCTGGTTGAGGATCTGTCGGTTATTGCACCGAGGCGGGAAACCTTGCTGGCCTTGAGTCAAAAGAACGATGCCACCACCGAAAAGATGGTTACCCAATTTCTGGATGGCACCAGCTTCTTTCCCCGCCGTCTGTTCACTATTTTAGCCCACGATGAAGAGGTGCCGAAAATTGTTGAAACAATTATCAAAGCAAACCGGACAGAGAACAAAGTCGGTGACGGCAAAATATTCGTCCTGCCGATTTCAGATGTTATTCGTGTCAGAACCGGTGAAACCGGTGACGAAGCAATTTAGGCAAAGGCGAGCCCTGTATCAAGAAGTGAAAACGCTGTAAATGCGCCGTAGCTGTAGTGCTGAAAATTCATGAATTCGAAAAGGAGAGTATAAAAATGACTAGAAAAATTGCGATTTATGGCAAAGGCGGAATCGGCAAATCCACCACACAGCAGAACACTGCCGGGGCGATGGCCCATTTTTACGATCAAAAGGTATTCATCCACGGCTGTGACCCCAAGGCGGATTCGACCCGGCTTATTCTTGGCGGGATGAATCAAAAAACATTGATGGATATGCTTCGGGACGAAGGTGAAGAAAAGATTACTGTTGAGAAAGTTGTGAAGACCGGCTATCAAGGCATTCGCTGCGTGGAGTCCGGCGGTCCTGAACCGGGAGTTGGCTGCGCGGGCCGTGGCGTAATCACCGCGATTGATCTTATGGAAAAGAATGGAGCCTATACTCCTGATTTGGATTTTGTATTTTTTGATGTGCTTGGTGACGTTGTCTGCGGGGGCTTTGCAATGCCGATCCGGGAGGGAAAAGCCCAGGAGGTGTATATCGTTGCTTCCGGAGAGATGATGGCCGTCTATGCAGCAAACAACATTTGCAAAGGTCTTGTCAAATATGCCAAGCAAAGCGGCGTCCGGCTCGGCGGGGTCATTTGTAACAGCCGTAAAGTTGACCGGGAAAGAGAATTCCTGGAAGAATTTACGGCTGCAATCGGGACCCATATGATTCACTTTGTGCCCCGCGACAATATCGTCCAAAAAGCCGAGTTTAACAAGAAAACAGTTGTTGAGCATGACGCTGAATGCAACCAGGCGAAGGAATATGGGGAATTGGCCCGCAAGATTATCGAAAATAAGAATTTTGTCATTCCTAAACCTCTCAGTATGGATGAATTAGAGACTATGGTTGTGAAATACGGCCTTGCTGATTAAGGCTGATCAAAACGCCTGCCCAGGTGATTGATCATGCTGTTCAATAAAGGAGGAACAAACGATGCCATATCATGAGTTTGAATGCAGCAAGTGCATTCCTGAAAGGAAGCAGCACGCTGTCATCAAAGGTCCCGGCGAGGATTTGACATCAGCCCTTCCCGCGGGATACCTAAACACGATTCCGGGGTCAATTTCAGAACGCGGCTGCGCATACTGCGGCGCAAAGCATGTCATTGGTGCTCCCATGAAGGATGTAATCCATATGAGTCATGGACCGATCGGATGCACCTACGACACCTGGCAGACCAAACGTTATATCAGCGACAACGACAACTTTCAGCTCAAATATACCTATGCCACGGATGTAAAGGAAAAGCATATCATCTTTGGCGCCGAAAAGATGCTCAAACAGAATATTATTGAGGCGTTTGCGGCCTTCCCCAATATCAAACGGATGACCATCTACCAAACCTGTGCCACAGCACTGATCGGGGACGATATTAATGCCGTTGCTCAAGAAGTGATGGACGAAATGCCTGATGTCGATATCTTTGTCTGCAATTCTCCCGGGTTTGCCGGGCCGAGCCAGTCAGGCGGCCATCACAAAATCAATATCGCCTGGATCGATCAGAAGGTCGGAACGATTGAACCGAAAATTACCAGCGACTACGTCATCAATTACGTCGGCGACTATAATATCCAGGGCGATTCGGAAGTCATGGTGGATTATTTCCGGCGAATGGGTATTCAGGTTCTTTCCACCTTTACCGGGAACGGATCCTACGACGAACTAAGAGGGATGCATCGGGCACACCTCAACGTACTGGAATGTGCGCGTTCATCCGAGTACATCTGCAACGAACTCAAAGTAAGATACGGGATTCCGCGTCTTGATATCGAGGGGTTTGGCTTCAAGCCGCTGTCAGAGTCGCTTATGAAGGTCGCCATGTTCTTCGGGCTCGAAAAGGAAGCTCAAACCATCATCGATGAAGAAACTGCCAGATGGAAACCGGAACTCGACTGGTATGCGAAACGCCTGAAAGGGGTCAAAGTGTGCCTGTGGCCGGGCGGTTCCAAACTTTGGCACTGGGCGCATGTCATTGAGGAAGAGATGCTTGTCGATGTTGTCTCGGTGTATACGAAATTCGGTCATCAGGGTGACATGGAAAAGGGTATTGCCCGGTGTAGCGAAGGCGCGCTGGCTATCGACGATCCCAATGAGCTGGAGGGAATCGAAGCCATGAAGACGATGAAGCCTGACGTCATCTTCACCGGGGTTCGTCCGGGCGAGGTTGCCAAAAAGTTTCGGGTCCAATACCTCAACGCCCATGCGTATCACAACGGTCCCTACAAGGGATTTGAAGGATGGGTCCGGTTTGCGCGGGATATCTACAACGCGATCTATTCCCCGATTCATCAGCTTTCCGGCGTGGATATCAGCAAAGATGAAATACCTGCGGATATAGGCTTTGTAACCCAAAAAATGCTTTCCGATGTGAAGCTAAGCGATGCCGAGAAAGTTTCCGGCGGGGAAAGACAGTATACCGGTGATTATGACTGCGTTTCAAAATTGCGGGAGAAGACATATCCCGATGCTCCCAGACGGCTTTCCAGCGCGGTATAACGGAGGTATGAACAGTTATGGAAGACAGTATGAAAGACAGAATTGAGCAACTGGTGGATTATATTATGAAATGGTCTTTGTGGCAATTTCACTCCCGCGCCTGGGACAGAGAGAAACAAAACGAGGGGATCCTTACAAAAACCATGCAGTTATTGTGTGAGGAACCTGTCGACCTCGCAACTCCGGCGGACAGATGTTATTGGGTGGATGCCGTGATCCTGGCTAAAGAATTCAAAGCTAAGTATCCGTGGCTTTGCGCGATGGCTAAAGCGGATATTAAGCTGCTTATGCAGGGCCTCAAAGAACGTATCGACTACTTGACCATCACAGGGTCGCTGAATAAAGAACTTACTGACCCTCGTTATTAAACAGGAAAAGATTAGACTGTGCCGTCACAGTGGACGTCGAACAAAATAAAGAGGAAAGGGAGTAATGCTATGTCGTGTGAGATGAAAGAAAAAGAGCGTGTCGGCACAATCAACCCGATATTTACCTGTCAGCCTGCGGGCGCGCAGTATGCCAGCATAGGAATCAATGATTGTATTGGGATCGTTCATGGAGGCCAGGGCTGCGTCATGTTTGTCCGCTTGCTGTTTGCGCAGCATTTCAAGGAAAACTTCGATATTGCGTCCTCGTCTCTTCATGAGGACGGCGCGGTGTTCGGCGCCACCCACCGCGTCGAAGAAGCGGTCGATGTAGTTTTGATGCGGTACCCCCATGTAAAAGTCATACCGATCATCACGACCTGTTCGACGGAAGTCATCGGCGACGACGTCGATGGTGTCGTTAGGAAGTTAAATGAAGGACTCTTGCAAGAAAAATATGCCGGTCGGGAGGTCCATCTTATCCCGGTCCATACCCCCAGTTTTAAAGGGAGCCAGGTAAGTGGATACGATGTCGCGGTGGAGGCTTTTGTAAATCATTTTGCCAAAAAAGGCGAACCCAGCGGAAAGCTCAACCTGATTACCGGCTGGGTTAATCCGGGGGACGTAACGGCGCTCAAGCATCTTCTGGCCGAAATGCAGGTGGACGCAACAGTTCTTTTCGAAATCGAAAGCTTCGATTCCCCCCTGATGCCGGACGGGAGCGCAGTCTCCCACGGCAGCACGACGATTGGGGACATGATCGGGACGGCAAACGCCCTGGGAACCATCGCCCTGAATAAATACGAAGGCGGAAAAGCCGCTGAATTTCTTGAAAAAGAATTCGCGGTTCCGGCGATCATCGGGCCGACCCCTATCGGCATCCGCAACACAGATACCTTTTTGCAGAACCTGAAAAAAATGACCGGCAAGCCAATTCCCGAGTCGCTTGTCCGTGAGCGTGGCGTTGCCATCGACGCCCTGACCGATCTTACCCACATGTTTTTCGCCGACAAGAAAGTCGCTATCTATGGGAGCGCCGATCTTGTCATCGGGCTTGCGGAGTTTTGCCTTGACTTGGAGATGAAACCAGTGCTATTGCTATTTGGCGACGACAACAAGTCATATCCGGACGATCCCCGTATCCAGGCACTGCAGGAGAAGGTCGACTTTGACCTGGAGATCATTACCAATGCCGACCTGTGGGAACTGGAAGACCGGATCAAGAACCAGGGCCTTGAACTTGATCTCATTCTTGGCCATTCCAAGGGGCGGTTTATATCCATTGACTACAATATTCCCATGGTGAGAGTCGGTTTCCCGACCTACGACCGGGCGGGACTTTACCGTCATCCGGTTGTCGGATACGCCGGGGCGACATGGCTTGCCGAGGCGATGGCCAATACATTGTTTACCGATATGGAGTATAAGAAGAATAAGGAATGGATCCTGAATGTATGGTAGCCGGATAGTGGTTTAAACAAAAATATCGAGAACTCAACAGGGATTTTATCATGATTCTGCCAGTTCCTGATTGGGGTTCTGGCAGAATCATGATAAGAAGAGGGTCGCTATGAATGAAATGGATATCGACAAGTTCGAAGCCTTTGAAGAGAATTACCGCAGTGCCAAGATGTATCATTTTCGGGCGAAGCAGTTCCTGGATGAAGGCCAGCACTTCAGCGTGGTATTTAATGTTGCCTCAGTCGCGCTGGAGAACTACCTTATTGCCTTGTGCTGGTTATACAAAGTTGAGCCGGGAAACCACAATTATACCTGCCTTATGGATTCGCTGGAGGAGGGTGTTCAGATTTCCCCGGCGTTAAACAGGGAAATACGATCAATGGATTCGATATTTGGCATCTGTTCTTTGGACAATTATTACCACGGTATGCCGGAACAGACCGATATGAACCTGGTGCTTGCAATCTGCAACGCGGTACAGAAACTATTCGATCCGGCCAAGATTTCAGCTATCAGGTCCGATATTGAAAAGTATAAAGACGCGTTTGCCTCAAAGGACTGAAACCAAAATGGTTGAGTCAACAAAACAGTAAGATGAATCTCAGGTCATACTCAGGTCAGAACTCTAACCCTAAAGGGAGTTGAGTAAACGATGGAAAATAAGAATTCCAACACTGGGGCACCGCTTATTCCGAATGACTTGGCGAAGATAACGGCCAGACACCCTTGTTATTCTTTTGACGCCCAGCATCAATTTGCCAGGATGCATCTGCCTGTGGCCCCTGTTTGCAATATCAGCTGCAATTATTGCAATCGGAAGTATGATTGCGTGAATGAAAGCCGTCCCGGTGTGACAAGCGAAGTGCTGAGTCCCGGGGCGAGTCTGGAAAAGTTCATCAGAGTCAAGAAAGCAATACCCCATTTGAGTGTTGTGGGTTTTGCCGGACCTGGTGATGCGCTGGCAAATTGGGAAGCTGTTGAAAGTAGTATCAAGCTCATCAGGGACGAATCGCCTGAGACGATATTTTGCTTATCGACCAACGGATTGATGCTGCCGCATTATGCTCCGGACATTATCGAGTTGGGGATCAGGCACGTAACAGTCACCGTAAACTGCCTGGAACCTGCCATCGGCGCAAAACTCTATCATCATATGCACTATCAGGGCAAGTATTATGTGGGGGAACATGCTGCAGAAATATTGCTTTTCAACCAGCTGGCCGGGATTAAAATGCTGGCCGATCATGGAATACTGGTGAAAGTCAATATCGTTTTGATCAAGGAAATCAATGGCGACCACATACCGGAAGTGGTAAAAAAGGTAAAGACCCTTGGGGCTGCGATGTCGAATATTATGCCCCTCATTCCGGCTCCGGGAAGCGTTTTCCGGAATTTCCCCCAGACCAGCATGAAAGAAGTAAATTCCATGCGAAACCTTTGCGAAACGCAGCTTCCGCAAATGCGGCACTGTCAGCAATGCCGGGCCGACGCCATCGGCCTTTTGGCGGAAGATCAATCCGATCAATTTCGCGGGGCCAAGCCGGCGGCTGCAAAAAAACAGTATGATCCAGCCTGTCTTTACAAAGTGGCTGTGACCTCGAAACATAAGAAGCTTGTTGATTTGCACTATGGTCATGCCGAAGAATTTCATATTTATGAAATCGATGGCCTGCATACCCGCTTTGTCGAAACCAGAGCCACCCAGAGATATTGCCTGGGCGTGATGGCCTGTGATGAGACGGAGGAAATCCAAAATACAGTGCTTCAAGGCATAGAAGATTGTGACGCTGTACTTACCATGCGGATCGGCCCTGATGCTCAAAAGCGCTTGCGGGATCACGGTATCGCTACAGTCGAGTCCTGCGGCAGTGTCGAAGAAGGCTTAATTCATACCTATCATCAATTGCGCCACCTTGCGGATCACGCGGGAACTGCCTGCAGCGGCATCTGACGCGCAGATAGGGGCAAAAGATTACGATGAAAAACAGGGATGATGTTTTGAACAGTTGAATTATATAGATGACGTGAAACAACAGCAATGATATAGAGGTGGTGTGATGGCGGAGGCTGTTACGTTCGTTGACCAGACCTTGGAGGAAGCACTGAAAAATCGACGCGTGGGTATTTCTGGTTTTCTTGATATAAAAGAAAAAATCTTGACCATGTCGCAAATTATATTTGATTTGACCTTGCCGTCGCTGGAGGCTGTCTCCTGCCATGGCCCGGCGACTGCAGAGAACATACGCGCCTGTATTCAGCCCTGTGCCGATCAGGTTGCTCGGGCTCATGAACTGGGATGCTATCATGTCAAAGTAAGCCTGGGGCATAAAGCTGTAAGAAAAATCCCGGTTTCGGTGGCTGAAGCGCTCAAACAAGCACAAACAAGGGAAAAAACTGTCGCGCTTCATATCACCAGAACCTGCCAATACTCGAAGAGCGATGTGTTGGACCTTTGCCGGCTTGTGCAGGAGTATGGCATAAACAGTTTTGTTTTTGATGATCGGCAGGGAGAACTGGATTCGCTCGATACGTATCGGAGGCTGCTTGATTTGCAGCAGAAAATACCCTGCAGCCTGGAATATTACGGCAACAATGATAAAGGGCTGGCTACAGGAAATGCTCTTGCTGCAATAAAAAGCGGCGTTCGTCGCATTGCTGTCTCTGTTGGCGGCATTGACGGATACCCTGCAACCGAAGAAGTGTTGATGAGCGCACGGTATTTATTGAAGCTTCCGCTTCACATACCAGATAATCTGGCGGTTTGCTGCGAAGAAATACTCGGCTCTATCGGTCAGCGTGTAAAGCCGACGAAGCCAATTATCGGATCGCATATTTTCGCGCACGAATCAGGCATTCATGTGGATGGCGTGCATAAAAAGAGTGATTTATATGAGCCCTTCGCGCCGGAGACGGTAGGATTATCACGGAAAATTATCATAGGCAAACACTCGGGTAAAGCAGCGATTGAACTGAAACTAAAAGAAATGAATCTTTCCCTGCCGCCTGAATTTATTCTTAAGGTGCTGGAAAAAGTTCGCGGCTTGGCGATCAGGCAAAAGGCGCCGGTTTCTAATCATCAATTACAAGCACTGGTATGCGAGGTAACTTCTTGAAGATAAAAATTGTGGATACAACATTGCGTGATGGTGAACAGGCGGCCGGATTGGTATTCTCTCAGGCGGAAAAGCTGGCGATTGCCAAGGCGCTGGACCGGATTGGCGTGTTTGCCATTGAAGCAGGAACTCCGGCAATGGGGACTCAGGAGCAAATTGCCTTAAAAGCAATTGTAAACGCAGGTTTGTCGGCAAGAGTGATTGCCTGGAACCGGGCCGTAAAACAAGATATTCTTGCATCGGTCAACTGCGGCTTTTCCTTTATTCATATATCGGTGCCTATATCGGATTTGCATCTTCGATATAAATTAAAAACCACCAAGGAAGCCGTTTTGCGGCAGCTCGCCGATTCTGCGGCTTATGCCCGCAGTTTTGGTTGCCGAATATCGGTGGGAACGGAAGACACTTCGCGGGCGGATGAGGAATTTTTTCTGCAGGTGGCCGATACTGCTGCCCGCAGCGGGGCGGAATATATTCGTTACTCCGATACGGTGGGCTGCCTGGAGCCGATAAAGACCTATGAAATTATGCGGCATCTTGTGAGAAGATGTGCCCTCCCGCTGGAGATTCATGTGCATAATGATTTCGGTCTGGCTACTGCCAATACAGTGGCTGCCGTTCAGGCCGGTGTGCGGATGGCAAGCGTCACTGTGGGCGGGATTGGCGAGAGAGCCGGAAATGCGGCGTTGGAGCAAGTTGTTCATGCGTTGACCCAGCTCTATGGGTATGAAACCGGTGTAAACAGGGAGTTGTTGTCTGAGCTGACCGAACTGGTGGCGCAGGCATGCCGGTGTAGTGAGGATATTTCAGGCGAGGCTGATGCGAGAAGAATAAAATAAGCAACACAATGAAGTGTCAACGAAGCGAGGGATCGCGTAATGGTTGACTTTTTCTGCTCATATACGATTTTTTCACAAGTGAACACTGGCACTTTGGATCAATTAAAATGAACATCGAAAGGACAGTAACGAGATGAGACTTCATTATCTGCAACACGTCCCGTTTGAAAATCCCGGCAGTATACTTGCGTGGGCAAGGCAGAACGATTGCGCTGTCACAAGCACGCAAGTTTACAAAAACGAAATTCTCCCTCCGCAGCAGGACTTCGACTGGCTTGTGGTCATGGGCGGGCCGATGAGCATCTACGAAGAAGAACATTATCCGTGGCTCGCCGCTGAAAAGGTGTTCATCCGGGAAAGTATTGCCTCAGGCAAAGTGGTCATCGGCCTGTGCCTGGGCGCTCAGTTGATTGCCGATGTGATAGGCGGCAAGGTGACCCAAAATCCATGCCGGGAAATTGGCTGGTTTCCTGTCCGGTTAAGCGAGGAAGCCAGAAAGTCTTCGCTGTTTTCATTTTTTCCGCAACAGCCGGTGGTGTTCCAGTGGCACGGGGACACGTTCAGCGTTCTGCCGGAAGACGCCAGGTGCATAGCGGCAAGCGATGCCTGTAATCACCAGGCCTTTATTTATAAAAACCGGGTGTTTGGCTTTCAGTATCATCTGGAAAACACGCTGGAGATCATTGAAGGCCTCATCGAACATTGCGGGGATGAGTTGGTTCCCGACGTTTATGTCCAGACCGCGGCGGAGCTGCTTGCGCATCCTGAATATATCGAGCAGGACAATAAATGGATGGACCTGTTTTTGACCCGGCTGGAGAAACAGGATAAGGAAGGAGACCTGGGATGAATCAGGTTCGTTATACGAAAAGGGCTTGTAAGGACCGGGAAAAAATAGAAGCGTTTCTGTTGCTGAAAAGAACCGGTGTGATCGGTCTGGTGGACAACGGTCTGCCGTATGCCGTTCCGGTGAACTATGTATGGCATGACGGCTCTGTTTATTTTCATGGCATGGGTTCAGGCAAAAAGGAAGATATTCTGGCTGAACATCCTCCCGTTTGTTTCACGGTATACGAAGAATACGGGACGGTTACCGACCCGGTTCCCTGCCACGCCGATACGGCCTATATGAGTGTGATGATTTTTGGAAGAGTGGAAAAGGTAAAGGATTTTAAAGTCGCCGCCGCGGTACTCCAGAAACTGCTCGACAAGTATGCGCCGGAGTATTACAACAGCTCGCTGACTGACATTTTGATCGAGAAATACCGCTCTTCCATCGACGGGAACGCGGTCTTTGTGTATCGTATCTCGCCGCAGGTAATAACGGCAAAGGAAAACGCGGTGGAAGCCGGCAAATTATTAATTTAAATCAGTATATGGGCTTCGGCTGCCAACAGAAAAGGGCAACCCGACCGATTGGTAGGGGTTGCCCTTTAAAATACCGTTCGCAGCTTGTGCCGATAATTTAAGTAAAGAAGCAGCGGCGAGAATCAGACTTCAGCGATGATTTCTCCCATTTTGGAGACATCGTATCCGCCTATCCCGGCGATTTCTTTGCGGAAATCAGCTGACCGCAAAATGGACAAAAGAACCTGAAAATCAGGCTTGTCCGCGTCGTGACGCAGCATGATGAGATCAAGGCGTTCCTTTTGCAGCGGAATAAATTCCACTTTTTGCACCTGCATGGCGGCTTTTTCAATACCGATGCCGACATCGGCCTCGCCTCGGGCCACGCAGCTGGCTACAGCCAGATGGCTCATTTCTTCTTTGGCATAACCGGTTATGGAAGAAAAATCTATATCAAGTTTTCGCAGCATCTCATCCAGCAGAACTCTGGCTCCGGCGCCCCGCTCGCGATTGACGAACCGGATATCCGGCCGGGTCAGATCAGGCCAACCGGTGATGTTTTTGGGATTGCCGGGTGTCACATAAAAGCCTTCGTTGCGATACACCAAATTGACGAGCAGCGCCCGGTGGCCAGGGAGGTACCTGCGCACATAAGGCACGTTGTATTCGCCGCTGTCGCCGTCCCAAAGGTGGGCGGTGGCAATATTGACAGACCGGTTGTATAGAGCGATCAAACCGCCGATGCTGCCGACATAGCGTCTCAAGACCCGGCCGCCGCGCAGCCTTGGTTCAAGATGGCTGGACAGTATGTCCAGCACCATGTCCTGGCCGCAAATGATAAGTTCGGACGAATCACCGGGACGGCGTTCGCCAGCTGCCGCGGGCAGAGCAGGCAGCTGCACGGATTCGCCCCGCTTTGTCGACAATATATATCTTTCCAAATCTACAGCTTCTATCCGCATGCTGCGGCCGATCCGGTGAGCAGGCAAATCGCCCCGTTTGATCAGCTCATAGACGGTAAACCGGGAAATCTTAAGTGCTTTGGCTACTTCTTCGGGAGTGTGCAAAGTGCTGTCAGCCATGACATCCCCCTTCTCGTAAGTCAGTATTTCTTTACTAGTTTACCGTATTTCCGGTTAATCCACAATAGATGTCGTTATGGCGTGCTGACCAAAGGAAATTGGCAATTTTACGAAGTATGCTTTAAACAAAAACAGTCTAAATCAACGAAAACTAATAATATATGTTGACTTATGTTTTTTTATAATAGTATTATCAAAAGAGGAATCATGAATGCGAAAAACAGAAAATAGCTGTCGGTATTTTATCTAGGGCTGAGGATTGTGCTGTGAAATGTGAGATTTTTTTGATGCAGGGTGAACCTGCGTTCAGTTTCAGGCTGCGTGATCTGCAAACAGAAGAGGATAAACAGGCGGTTTGCCGGATGATCGGCCAAATGCATTCTGCACATGGGGAAAACTTTATGCCTGACCATGAATGGCTTGCTGAAATTCTGGCGAGCTGTTCATTCAACCGGATTGGCTTCACTGTCCGGAAGGAAAAAGGCAAGATTAAAATGTTCGCCTTTATTGCCAATCGACCGCCTGGCACGAATTAGCTCCTGTCTGATTTGGTGCCGCAAGACCCGTTAAGGACGAGCTGTTAAGGGACGAATGTTGACTGATAAGCAGTGAATGATGCAGCGAGGTGATGGAAGGTGCCGATCAAGGCACTGCGGATGCAGATAATAAAACCTTATAATGAACCGGATGATCCTGCTCCGGTGACTTGGGACACCCTTGGCCAGACCTTGCGCGATTTACGTTATGCCGCAAGCAAGATGGCCAACTACGTCATTCAGCAAAACTATATGTGGGAGTTCTTCCGGCAGAAATATAAGGCTGAAAACGGTATTTATCCGCTTCAGGCTGAACATAGGGACAGGCAATACTGTTATCCGGCATTGACCAAGATGTTCCCTGCTGCGGCTACTCAGTTGATCAACCAAATCGAACAACACGCCAAGAAGGTCTGGGGAGCCCGGAAAGCAGAAATCTTGAAGCTGCACCAGTCTGTTCCGTCATTCAAGTTGAACTTTCCGATCCTTGTACACAGGAAGTGTTATTCTATCCGTTGCCCGGAAGAACCAGCGTCAAACAAATTCATAATTCAGGCGAATCTTACATCCAAGGCCAGCGGGCGTACAAATTACTCCTTCCTGGTAGATGCCGGCGAAAGGTCAAAGCGAACTATCGTCGAGCGACTTATATCCGGGCAGTATCGTCAGGGTGCGCTGCAGATAGTTGCCGGACGGACCGGAAAATGGTTCTGCCTCATCCCTTATGAATTCCATGTTGAAGTTGATGATAAACTTGACCCTAACCGGATCATGGGGGTTTGCTTTGGTGTGAGCAAGGCGGTGTATTGGGCATTTAGCGATTCATGGAAGCGTGGTTGGATAGATGGTGGCGAGGTTGATGAATTCCGACGCAGGGTTCAGGCGAGATACAAAAGCATCAGGCAGCAGAACCAATGCCCTGGTGAAGGCCGTATTGGTCATGGCAGGAACAGGCGTCTTTTGCCCATCCTGGGTTTCCGGGAGAAGGAAGCAAACTTTCGGACCACCACGAATCATCGCTATGCGAAAAGGATCGTTGAAGAAGCTGTCAGAAATAAGTGTGGCGTCATCCAAATGGAAGATATTGCTGGCATCAATGAACAAGGCGTGTTCTTGAAAAACTGGACGTACTTCGACCTCCAGACTAAGATAAAGGATAAAGCGGCTGAAGCGGGAATCAAAATCCGGATCATTGACCAGCAATATATCTCGCGCCGTTGTAGCCAATGCGGATCCATAGACTCCTCCAAACTGCAGGATCAGGCGACTTTCGTCTGCAAAAGCTGCAACTTTGGCGAGTTGTATCGTTGTTTATCCTGTGGTAAGAGTCAACAAAAATCAGGACTCTGCGCTAACTGCAACGGCTCGACCAGGCATGTCCCGATAGTGTCCGATTACAATACTGCCAGGAATATAGCTGCTCCGGCGAGCGCAACTACCGTCGCTGAATCCTTGTTGGCAGAAAGCATTGTTTCCAAGACTAACAATGACAAGCCTAAGCGAACACCGAAAACTCAGTAGGTTCGCATTAATAACTTGGTAGGGCGACTTGGCGTCCTTAAAGCGAGAAGGTGTCCGGGTTCATGGACGGGCATACACTCGCTAACTTCCTGCTAAAGGAAGACCTTCGTCGATATGACGGGCAATTTGTGGATACGTTTGCGGAAGCGATGCTCCGGCTTGGTAGCGGCATATGGTTTTGCTGCCGCCAGCCCCTCGCAACCTGCAAGTATGCGCAAATTGAAGCTCCAGGGTTATCTGGTTGACAGCGTGGATATCATGTTGCCGGCACATACACGCTACTTGAAGCTCTGTCTCAACAGAATGAAATTACGGTAATCGATGGATTTTCGGATAGCCAAAGAATACACAATAATCATTACGTCGGTCGCCTTGACCAAAGCGGAAACGTACGACCCAGGCCGCAATCGAAGTTCGCGCACTGCATCCATGGTTACGATAGCGGTGATTTCGCCTGACTCATATTCGATTACGACCTTGGCCATAATCTCCGCACTCTATTCTTTTTACCATCCCCGGGATCTTGTTTCTCCCGCTTATTTTCATGCTGATAACCTCCTGCATAACCGGTTAATACATTGTATGTAAACAGATTTGCCTATGCCCCTGCTTGGGTGGAGGGACTCAGGCCATAGTACGTAAGGGAGCCGGTATAAATATTTTCGGAGCAACAATAAAAAAACCTCGGCGGCATGGCTGCCAAGGTTTTTTGTCAGAAGATTTTTCATAAAACAGGAATTTCTGCCATTTTGCCGAAAACAAACACTAAGCTGGCATTGACGGATGATTGGGAATCGGGCCGGGGGAGAACCTTTTGGAAAAGAGGTGCGGAAAAAGTGATTGCCCAGAAGTTTGCCCTGATCATTGTCGACCCTCACGGGAAGGAATTGGGCACAGAAGATGTTCGCAGCTGGTTGGATGAAGCGACAGGCAAGGTCGCGCCGGACCGGGAAGTAGTTATTGACACTTTCGGCGATTACAGCTATGGGCGGATCTTTAAGGGAACCGTCGCATTACGGGACGCGAAAGAGATCAGTGCAGCCGAGCTGCGCCGATGTCTCGAAATCGAAGCAGACCTGAAGTTCCAGTTTCACGACATCCAAAAGCTATAACCTTAAATCCCCCGGTCGTAGCCGGGGGATTTTTCTGTAATGGTCCGTCAGGCCGCGGATCTCTATGTTTATTTCTTGCGGGACTTGAAAGCAAGCACCATGTACCACGCCAGCAGGAAGGCAGCGATGACCGCCAGCCAGAGCCCGGTGGCCGAAGACAGGTGAGTGCCGAAGGTCTGGTCGATAACGTCGATGGTGCTGCCGATGATAACTACTGCCACCATGGCGATGATGAGATTGACCGCAAGGGGAAATTTACGCATGAAAAAGTCCTTTCCGCATCTTCGGATGCCGCCAGTCAGGCGAGAATCAACACTCGGCGGTGAAACCTTATTCTAACCAGCTAATTAAACGCGGTGTTATCAATGCTCCTGATAGACGATCTTACCGCCGCAGACGGTGTGCGATACCCGGGTCCGGGCGATCTCCGCGGCCGGTATGCTGAAGATATCCTCGGACAGAATCACCAGGTCAGCCAGATAGCCGGGAGCGAGGATGCCTTTCGCGGTTTCGGCGAATTCGGCGTAAGCGCTGGTTGCGGTATAAGCTCTCACCGCTTCGGCGACGCTGATCTTTTGTTCAGGATGCCAGCCGCCGGGATGTTCGCCGCCAAGAGTCTGACGGGTCACAGCCGCCTGGATGCCAAGCAGGGGAGCCAGCGGGGCTACCGGCCAGTCGGTGCCGAAGGTGAGCGCTGTTCCGGCGTCCAGCAGGGAGCGGAAAGGGTAGGCCATTTTGGCCCGGGCCGGACCGAGCCGGCGATCGGCCCAGCGGCCGTCGTCGGCGGCGTGGTAAGGCTGGGCGGAAGCGATAACGCCCATCGCCGCCATGCGGCGAATATCCTCCAGGGTTAGATGCTGGGCGTGCTCAATCCGGAAACGCCGGTCCCGGTCGCCGTTTGCCGCTGCTGCCTTGGCGAACATATCCAGGAGAAGGCGGTTGGCGGCGTCGCCGATGGCGTGAATCGAAGCCTGGAGCCCCGCCGCGTCGGCGGCGGCGATCATTTCAGCCAGCTCCTCAGGCGGCTGCAGAAAAAGGCCTCGCATCTCCGGAGCGTCGCAGTATGGCTCAAGAAAAAGGGCGGTAGTTGAGCCCAGCGAACCGTCGACGAAGCCTTTGACTCCGCCGAGGCGCAGCCAGGCATCGCCGCGAAATCCGTTCGCCAGCAACTCCTGCTGGCGCTGCCACTGAGCGATGGGGGTCCGGGCGTATATCCGCGCCGTCAGTTGACTACGGCGATGACAGGCCTGAAAGGTCTGCCAGTCTTCCCAGGCGGTAACGTCCTGAACCGAAGTGACGCCGAGGGAAGCGGCGTGAGCGAGGGCATTGGCCAGCGCGGCGGCATTGTCTTCGTCGCTGGGCTTCGGTTGGACGCGCAAAACAAGATCCGTGGCCGTATCCTTCAGGATGCCGGTAGGTTCGCCGTCGGGGCCCCGGACGATCTGTCCGCCGGCCGGGTCGGGCGTGCTGCCGTCGATGCCCGCCAGGGCAAGCGCCTGGCTGTTGGCCAGTCCCATATGCAGATCGAGCCTGGTGACGAAAACAGGTGTGTGTGATGTGAACGGATCGATGAGATCCTTGGTGGGCAGCCGCTTTTCCGGCCACTGCTCATGGTCCCAGTTGCCGCCGGTAAGCCAGCGGCCGTTCGCTAAAGACGCGGCCCTTTCGGCGATAAGGCCGGTAAATTCTTCGGCGGTGTTGGCTGGCCGGAGATCGACAGCCAGCAGCTGTCTGGCTCCCAGCATGAAGTGGGTATGATTGTCGATAAAACCAGGCAGCGTAAGTGCTCCGCCCGCGTCCAGGATCAGGGTGCCTTTGCCTGTGAGGGCGGTGATTTCGTTGTTGGTACCTACAGCGACGATTTGTTCGCCGCAGACGGCGATGGCTTCGGCCCGGACCGGTGAACCTGTAAAAACACTGGCGTTGACCACAGCCAGACTGATTTTTTGCATGATTGACATTACCTCCGCTGGAAACTCTAAAATAAAGATACCACGCTTGTACGGCCGCGGCAACAACAGCGGTGAAAATACACGAAAAATACATTTTCGGCGTGCCGGGAAGTATTGACAAATATGAAATGCGGTTTTATAATAAATTCATAATAAAATAAAAAATAGTCAATGATGACTTCCCAAATCAGGGAAGTCATTTTGCTATTTCCGGGTATCATGAATAAACGCCGACAAATCGGCGTCAGGGAGGGAACCGCGATGCTGAGACATTGGAAAGAAGAAGAACTCGTGAAGATGCCCCTGCACCTGCAAATCGTATGTTTACTCGAATTATGGGGTAAAAGCGACGACAGCGTGACGCTGAGTCTCGACTGAATCATCCTTGGCGTCTGGTCCGGATAGCATTCGGTGATGTTGCCGGTCAAGGGAAGTTGTAGGCTTTATTGATCCGATTGCTGCGGAGGCAACCTAGACCTCCTGGGTCGCCGCTCCGGCGGCCGGTCTTCCGGCTGCGGAGAAGGGCGAATGAGGGAGTTCGAAGGGCTGCCTTTCATTATTCATACAACAGATTGACCGGAATGGAATTGTGTCAAAAAAAGTACAATTTATTGCTTTACCAGGCAGGAATTTTACAACAGGCATGGAATATAATAGTCCATAATTTCATTGTTGGCAGTGACGCCATGGGTGATGCAGGTGCTCAACCTGCATGAACTTTGGTGTCTTTTTTATTCAAAAAATGATAAGGAGGAGAAAACATGGGTATGACTCCCAAGGATGTAGTCGCTCTGGCCAAAGCCAAAGGCGCCAAGCTTGTTGACTACAAATTTATCGACATGCCGGGTATCTGGCAGCACAAGACCGTGCCCATAGGCGAATTCGACGAGACCGTTTTTGCAGAGGGAACCGGTTTTGACGGCTCCAGCATCCGGGGTTTCCAGGGAATTGAAGAAAGCGACATGCTGCTTATTCCCGATCCCAACACCGCGATTATCGATCCATTTATGGCTGTCCCAACCCTCAGCATGATCTGCAACGTCGTCTCCCCCGATAAAACTCCTTATACCAGAGATGCCCGCTATGTAGCCCAGAAGGCCGAAGCTTTCCTCAAAACCAGTGCTTTCGCCGACACTAGCTACTGGGGGCCTGAAGCCGAATTTTTTATGTTCGACGACGTCCGTTACGACCTGACCCAAAACGGCTGTTTCTACAAAGTCGATTCTGAGGAGGCCATCTGGAACACCGGCCGTGACGAAGCCCCTAACCTGGGCTATAAGATTCGTAACAAAGAAGGCTACCTGCCGGTTCCGCCGATGGATGCCACTCACGATATTCGCAGCGAGATGTCCATGGTTCTGGAAGAACTCGGCATCGCCGTCGAAGCTCACCATCATGAAGTCGCCACCGGCGGCCAGGCCGAAATCGACATGCGCTTTGACACCTTGACCTGTATGGCTGACAAACTGATGCTTTTCAAATATGTGGTTAAAAACGTCGCCCGCCGCAACAACAAAGTCGCCACCTTCATGCCCAAGCCCCTGTTCGGCGACAACGGGTCCGGCATGCATGTCCATCAGAGCCTCTGGAAGGACGGTAAGCCGACCTTCTTCGACGAAAAGGGCTATGCCCTGCTAAGCCAGAACGCCCTATACTACATAGGCGGTCTTCTGAAGCACGCCTCCGCCTTGCTGGCCATCACCAGCCCGACGGTCAACTCTTACAAGCGCCTGGTACCCGGCTACGAAGCTCCGGTCAACATCGCCTTCAGCGCCCGTAACCGCAGCGCCGCCATCCGCATCCCGATGTATTCCACCAACCCCAAGACCAAGCGGATTGAGTTCCGTCCGCCTGATCCGGGCTGCAACCCTTACCTGGCCTTCGCCGCCATGCTGATGGCCGGTCTCGACGGTATCAAGAACAAGATTGACCCGGTCAAAGAAGGCTTTGGCCCGCTCCAGGTCAATATCTACGAGATGTCGCCGGAAGAGAAGGCCAAGGTCAAGAGCGTGCCCGGCTCGTTGGAAGGAGCCCTGGAAGCCCTGCGAGCCGACCACCAGTTTCTCCTGGAAGGCGGCGTCTTCACCCAAGACCTGCTGGATACCTGGATTGATTACAAATACGCCAACGAGATCGACGCTGTGCGGCTCCGCCCGCATCCGATGGAGTTCAAACTCTACTTCGATATCTAGGGACCAAACGACACCCGAGCGCTCCCGCAGGGGCGCTCTTTCGTTTTGAAAAGGGGGGAGGCAGGGCGGCAAGGAATATTTATCCTTCGTCGCGAACAGGATAATTATGACCCGTGTGTAATAAGATTAAGACGTGTATGTAAATTATTTTATGAGAGGTGGATTACCCATGGCTAAAGACCTGCTGTATTATGTGCCCGCAGGCCAGACGAAAGAGCAACTGGTTCATTTATTGAAAAACCGCCCCGAGATTAAATTTGTATCCCTTGTCGGCATTGATCTGGCCGGCAACGATACCGACGAAAAAATCCCCATCAACCTGTTCCTGAAAGATGTCGAGAAATTCTTTCTCGGCGGGGCTGTGGAAACCGATGGCTCGTCGGTTGTTCTCACCGGCCTTGCTACCTTGAACAACGCTAAGGTGGACATGCTCGTCGACGCCAGTGTCAACTGGTTTGTTGACTACAATTACGACTACATCGACGAAGGCACCGGCAAGCCGGTAGGAAGTCTGCGTATTCCCGCGTTTCTCGTCCATAACGGACTGCGGGTTGACTCCCGCTCCATTCTTGCCACCAGCCTGGATTATGTGAAAGCCGAGCTTGTCTCGCTCCTCAAGAAGCATCCGAAGGTATCCGGTCTGGAGCATCTGGACTCCGCCGAAATCGCCGACGTCGTTTTCACTGTCGGCACCGAGCTGGAATTCTGGGTGAAAACCCCGGATGAAAAAGCCGAAGTGGAAGAACTGTCTTCCACCCAGGTAATGCAGGAGAACTACTGGGCCCGGACCCGCGGTCAGGCCCGCACCGCGTTGGAGCAGGCGATTCAGACCCTGACCAACTACGGTCTTGAACCCGAAATGGGCCACAAGGAAGTCGGCGGTCTCAAGGCCCGCATCGGCGAATCCGGCAACCTGGCCCATGTTGTGGAGCAGATGGAAATCGACTGGCGGTTCACCAACGCTCTGCAAGCCGCCGACAACGAACTGCAGGCCCGCATCCTGATCAAGGAAGTCTTCCGGGCCAACGGCCTTGAAGTTACCTTCCAGGCCAAACCGATCATCGGCGTGGCCGGCAGCGGCGAGCACACCCATGTGGGTATGGCCGTCAAACTCAAGTCCGGCAAACTGGTCAACCTCTTCGCCCCCGGCGATATGAAAGCCGATTTCCTGAGCGCGATCGGTTATGGCGCCATCATGGGCCTGCTGAAAAACTACGAAGCCATCAATCCTTTCGTGTCAGCCACCAACGATTCCCTCAACCGCCTCAAGCCCGGCTTTGAAGCTCCGGTCTGCATCGTGACCTGCCTCGGCCACAGCCCGGCCGTACCGTCCCGCAACCGGACAATCCTGGCCGGATTGGTGCGCGACACCAGTAATCCTCTGGCCACCCGGTTCGAAGTTCGCGCCCCGAACCCCTTCACCAATACTTACATCGCCCTGACCGCGTTCTATCTGTCGATGCTGGACGGCATCAAAGCAGCAGTCAGCGGTGGTAAAACCACCAAAGAACTGGAAGCCGAACTGTCCAAGGCCCCCGAAACCAAGGGCTTTTACCTGGAAGCCGGCCGCGCCTATCGCAGCGAGCATGACGTGTTCGAAGACTACACCGCCGAAGAACGGGATCGCCTGTTCAGCAAACCGCCAGCCACCGTCTGGGAGAACATGCAGAATCTCGGCAAATATCCCAACAAGGTTGCCGTTCTCACCTCCGGCAACACCTTCCGCAAGGAACTGATCGACGCCTTTGTGGCCGGCGCTCTCTTGCGCTGGCGGACCGAAATCGTCGACAGGATCATCCCGGAAAACGCCGCTATCATCAGGAACGCCTACTGCCTGCATGACAGTGAAGACGGTCTGGCCAACGACCTGGATGCGGTGGCATGGGATAAAATTAACGATCTGCGGCAATACCTGGCCAAAGACAGCGTGGCGCAAAAGAGTCTGTTCAGCCGTATCCGCGAAAAACTGGAAGCCGGCGACTATGACGCCGTTTCGGTCCTGCAGGTGGAGATGGCCGACAAAATGGCCGAACTCAAGGAACTTTATCACCAGTACGAAAAAAATATCATCGACTAATATAGTCGGTAAATCCCCGTCGCAAGGCGGGGATTTTCCTTTTCCGGCAGAAATTAATCCGTCACTATGCTGCTATTTCTTAATTTATAATGAAATAGGGCTTGAAAAGTATTTTCTATTAAACTACAATGGTGGATGAATAATGTTTTTTGAGGTGAATTAGAATTATGGATACCATTGATTTAAAGATTGTCGACATCTTGCAGGCTGACGGGCGTGTTACCATGAAAGAACTTGGTCAGCGCGTCGGACTTACCAGCCCGGCCACCATCGAGCGGGTCAAGAAACTGGAAGAGAGCGGTATCATCGGCGGCTATAAAGCCATCGTTAATATCGACCGGGCAGGGTTGCCGGTCCGGGTTTTCATTTTGCTTACAACGGCTGACGTTTCGGCCGGAGCCGTCGCTGCATTTGCCGAGAATCACAGTTCCATTCTCCAGTGTCACCGCGTCGCCGGCGGCGTGTCCCATCTGCTGGAAGGGGCGATGGCCGACCTGGAGGGACTGGAACGACTTCTGGACGAGCTTGCTCCCCTGGGACAGGCCGAACCATTTTTGGTACTGTCTTCGCCGGTGGAACACAAGGCCGTGGTTTTGCCGTAAGCTGCCCGGGGGGTCTTTAGAAACAGACAAGAAAGTTATGACGCAGATTTGGAGGAATTGACGATGCTCTTTGACTTTGAAGGAAACCGGCCCCAGGTGGCCGAAAAGGCCCATATTGCCGACGGGGCCAAAATCATCGGCAAGGTGACCATGAAAGAGTTCAGCAGCGTCTGGTACAACGCGGTGCTCCGCGGCGACGTCAACCGGATCGAGATCGGCCGCTACAGCAACGTCCAGGATAACAGCGTCGTCCATGTGACCGATGACTACGCCGCAATCATTGGCGATTTTGTGACAGTAGCTCATGGCGCTGTTCTGCACGGCTGTACTGTCGAGGATCATTGTCTGATCGGCATGGGAGCGGTGGTTCTGAGCGGTGCGGTCATCGGTCAGGGCAGTATTGTCGCCGCCGGTGCGCTGGTCCGGGAAAAACAGGTCGTTCCGCCCCATTCTCTGGTGGTGGGCGTGCCGGCCAAAGTGGTGAAAGAAATACCGGAGGAACGGGACGCCATTCACGCCCAGGCCGTCAAATACAAGACGCTGTGGACCAAACGCTACGGGCTTTGCCCCGACGCCGGCGGTGAAGAGTACCACGGCGAAAAAATCGTCTGATAGAGGTTGATGAAAAAGGCCAATCTGCGTCGTACCCGCAGGGGGCAAGGTCACAGCTCTAAGCGCTGAAGCGCCAAGAGCCGTGCACTTGCTCCTGGAGAGCGCCTAGCATCTTGACCTTTTTGAACATCATAGGAATTATCGAAAGAAAACCACCTCTCAGGTGGTTTTTGTTTTAAAACCAGAACAGCCGGGCACTTTTGCGCTCCCGCGGTATTGGCAGTCAATGAAGGTCCGGAACGGCTTACCCAACCGTCGCCCTTTTTACCATCCTAGAACTGGGTCACTTCGCCGCCGGGAATGGCACGGTATTTCTGGCTGTTGACATCGAAGGTTTCGCCAGGCTCGATCTCGCCCCGGTGGGTGTAGCCCCTGAGTTCCCAGTAACCGGTCACATACTTTTCCACAAAGGAGATCCGGGTCAGCCATTTGCAGCTCTTGTAGCCCCAGAGGTTAGGGATCACTGTCCGCAAGGGGCCGCCATACTCGTCCTCCAGCGGTTCGCCGCCCACTCCCCATACCAGCATTGAATGCGAGGCCGCAAGGTCGGACAGCAATACGCAGGTCGTATATTCACTGCCGCTGTAAAATAAGGCATAGCGGGCTGATTCGGCCGGACCGACCCGCCGGACGAAGTCGTGCCATAACAGCCCGTTCCAGTCGGCCCGCACCGACCAGCCGCTGACCGAAGTCAGGCGCATGTTCACCGTTTCGGCGGGGAATTCCCCTTTCAACTGCTCCAGGCTGAAGCTTCGCGAACCGGCTGCAAGGCCGTCGACAGCCAGAGTGAGGGTCTTGGGCTCGAGGTGAAGCACTCCTTCGGCGGCAAATACGGGGGTGTTCAGCACTTTCAGCATACTCATTTCGCCACTCCCTGTCCCAGTTTTATCTTCTATATTATTTCTATACGCTAGTGTGCGCAGGAAATCCTCGTGCTACAACAAGCCGGCCGATGCTTTACGGACAGCCGGGCCGTTTGGTATAATTTAGAAAAACGACGTTGGCCGAATCGGCAATACCCCGATTGTGGGGCTGAAGGAAGGGATTTAGTTGAGGCAATACCGTTTCGACGAGATGAAGGAAGAGTATCTTGACGAAGTTTTGGCGATCTATTCGTACTATGTGCTGCATACCACAGCCACCTTTCATGACCGGGTCCTGACCGCAGGCGAGATGCGGGAAATTGTCTTCTTCGACAGCCCACGCTACAAGACATTCGTAATCTTCGACGACGGCAGCCTCTGCGGCTATGTATTCATTGCCAGGCACAAAAACCGGGAAGCTTACGACAGTACCGCCGAAGTTTCGGTCTATCTCCGGCCGGGGCTCGGCGGCCGGGGTATCGGCAGCCTGGCCATCAAACATATCGAAGAATACGCCCGCAGCCAGAGACTCCATGCCCTTATTGCCACCATCTGCGGCCAGAACGGGGAAAGTATCCGTCTCTTCGCCAAAAACGGCTATCGCCAGTGCGCCCACTACCTCGAAGTCGGCCGGAAGTTCGGCCAGCTCCTCGACGTGGTTGCCTACCAGAAGATTTTGGACTAGAGGCGAGTTTGCATTGTAATATGAGTTAAATCGAAACCTCGTTGAATACTAATTTCAGCGGGGTTTTCAGCAATTCCAGGAAAAGTGTCATACCCTATTGCGAATCATCCGCCAAAAGGAGGAGTTTTCCGCCGACGGAAGAAATCAGGAAGAAAGGGGGATACTATGAACCTGATCCGACACGCCAAAATACTCGCGCCGTTTTTCCGGAGACGCTGGCCGCTGTACGTGGCCGGCATCGTCGTTTTGATCATTGTCGACTTGCTGCAGCTCATCATACCCCGCCTGATCGGCACCGCCATCGATAAGCTTACAGCAAGCGACTACAGTCTGGGCGGCATTCTCCTTGCCATTACCGCCGTGGCTGTCATTACCGCCCTGTTGCGCTACCTCTACCGTGAATTTATTATGGGCACCACCCGCCATCTGGAATTTTTTCTGCGGGAAAAATTATTCAGTCACGCCCTGAGACTGCCGCTGTCTTATTTTGACAACAATGGCCCCGGCCGGGTCATGGCCCTGACCATCAACGACATCACCGCCGTGCGGGTTGCTGTAGGCCTGGGCATCATGCTGTCGGTAGACGCCGTCATCATGGGGCTGGCATCCTTCTTGATCATGGCCAGGGTCATTGACTGGCAACTGACCTGGCAGGCGGTCTGCCCCTTGCCGTTTATTCTGCTGGCAGCCACCCGGATGGGGAAGTCGGTCCATGCGAGCTTCAAAAATGTCCAGAACAAATTCAGCCAGCTGACTGAGTTCACCCAGGAAACCTTCGGCGGCATGCGGGTGATCAAGGGCTTCGCCGCCGAGAATGTGGCTGTCGGCCGCTTCACCGTCGTAAGCCGGGAAAACGTGGCTGCCAACATTCGTATGGCCAGGCTGCAGGCGGCCTATGTACCGCTTACCCATACTTCGCCGATGCTGTGCTACGCCATCGCTCTTTACAGCGGCGGCAGCCTGATTATCGCCGGTCGTCTCACCGTGGGCGACCTTGCTGCCTTTCTCGGCTATCTGGGACTGATCATCTGGCCGGTACTGGGGCTGGGGTACCTGATCAACATCGTCCAGCGCGGCTCGGCGTCGCTGGCCCGCCTCGACGCCCTGCTGGCTGAAAGCCCTTACGAGGATGAACTGCCGGCCGCCGCGGACCGCCTGGGCGCGGTGGCGATCGCCGTGCGGGACCTGACCTTCAGCTATCCCGCCGCAGCCGTGCCGGCGCTGAAAAACCTCAATCTCGCCATTCCTGCCGGGGCCGTGGTCGGAATTGTCGGCCGCACCGGAGCCGGCAAGTCGACCCTTCTGAAACTGCTGCTGCGCCTTTACGACCCGCCTCTGGATACCGTTTATGTCGGGGACCGGGAAATTCATGCCATCGACTACCTGACCCTGCGGCAGAGCATTGGCTATGTACCTCAGGACGGGCTGCTTTTTTCCAGGCCCATCAGTGAAAACATTGCCTTCGACCGGGACCGTTCCCGCGAGGAAATCGTCGAAGCCGCGTCCCTGGCGGCGGTGCGGGAAGATATCGACAGCAAACCCTTCGGCTTCAGCACCGTGCTGGGAGAAAAAGGCCGCCGCCTGTCCGGCGGACAGCAGCAGCGGGTGGCCGTCGCCCGGGCGCTGGTCAAACAGCCGGGCATTTTACTGCTTGATGATGTCTTTGCTCCGCTGGACTATCAGACCCAGACCGAACTGCTGGCCAACATCAAGACTTTCAGCGGCGGCCGCACCACCCTCATCGTATCGCAGCGGGTGGCGGCGGTGAAGGACGCCGATTTCATTGTAGTCCTTGAGGGCGGCACTATCGCCGAGCAAGGTACCCACGTCGCCCTGGTGGCGGCAAACGGACTGTATCACAAGCTGTACGAACAGCAGCTGCTCGCAGGTGAAGTCTGATGAGCATGTACTATCGCGGCAAAGACTATGATAACGTCGACACCATGCGGCCGTTGGACCGAAAAGTACTAACCGTGCTGTGGTCGTTTGCCAGGCCGTTCCGCCCGCTGCTCTTCACGGCCCTGGCGGTGATGCTGCTGGGCACGGCGGCCGACCTGGTGCGGCCCTACCTGCTCAAAGTGGCCATCGACGACCAGATCGCAGCGAGGAATATCGACGGCCTGCTGCGTACCGCCTGGCTATACGGCGCCACCATTTTGCTGAGCGGCGTCTTTGATTATATCCAGACTCTGCTGCTTCAGTACATCGGTCAGAAGATCATTTTCGATGTGCGGCAGAAGGTCTTCCGTTACTTGCTCTATCAGCGTTACGCCGAACTGGAGAATCAGCCGGTGGGCCGGATGGTGACACGGGTGACCAACGATACCGACGCCATTGAGGATCTTTACACCGACGTCATCGTCGCCTTCGCCAGTGATTTTCTGGTCCTTGTGGGCATTATCGTCGTTATGCTGCTCATTGACTGGCGGATGGCCCTGGCTTCCTTCACCGTCATTCCGCTGATGGCGGTGCTGGCCGTGAATTATCAGCGTCACGCCCGCAAGGCCTACCGGATGGTGCGGGAGAAGACTGCAGCCATCAACAGTTTCCTTCAGGAATCAATGAACGGCATCAGTGTCATCAAGGCCTTCGCCCGTTTCCGACGGTCCGGGGACGACTACCGCGCCGTCAACCGGGAATACCTGGCCGCAGGCCTGCAGGAAATGAGGCTGTTCGCGCTGTACCGGCCGCTGGTCGACCTGGTCTATACCCTGGCGGTGGTGGTGGTGGTGCTGTGGTTTGGTGGCTGGCAGAGCCGCTACGGTGGTGTGGAGATCGGCGTCATTGTCGCCTTTCTCCGCTATGTGGAAAAATTCTTCTGGCCCATCAAGGACCTGGCCGAGAAGTACAGCCTGCTGCAGTCGGCGCTGGCGGCAGCCGAACGGGTCTACGACATGATTGAGGGCCAGCCGGCGGAAGAACCGCCCGGAACGTCCGCCGACCGCGACTTTCGCGGCGACATCTGCTTTGAGGACGTCTGGTTCGCCTATGAAGAGCCCCACTGGGTACTGCGGGGCGTAACTCTCCAGGCCCGGGCCGGTGAGCTTGTGGGTATCGCCGGCCTCAGCGGGTCAGGCAAAACCACCCTTGTCAGCCTGCTGCTGCGGTTTTACGAACCGCAGCAGGGCCGGATCCTCCTCGACGGCACCGACATTCGCGATATCCCGCTCAATATCCTGCGCCGCAAGGTCGGGGTTGTGTTCCAGGAAGTGCATATGTTCAACGGCACCGTAGCTGACAACATCAGCCTGTTCGACCCGTCCATAAGCCGGGAAGAGATCATGGCCGCCGCCAGGACCGCCAATATCGACGCTTTTATCGACAGCCTGCCCCAAGGCTATGACACCCCCATCGGTTACCAGGGGGCGTTGGTTTCGGTAGGCCAGCGACAACTGTTGTCCCTGGCCCGGGCCCTGGCCTGCCGCTCGGATGTGCTGGTGCTGGATGAAGCCACCTCCAGCATTGACGGCGAGACCGAACTGCTGATCCAAAATGCGCTGGTGAAGATAGCCGCAGAAAGGACCATGCTGGTGGTGGCCCACCGGCTTTCCACCATCGCCGCCGCCGACCGGATCATCGTTCTCCACCAGGGGAGGCTGACCGAACAGGGGACCCATGGCGAACTTCTCGATGCTCGGGGTCTGTACTGGCGGCTTTACAACAGCCAGTGAAGATTAGCAAATTTGGCCGCCGGGACCGGTACGGCCGGCAGGAGAACAGGCCTCCGGCAGGGAAATAATAGGAAAGAATATGATCACATTATCAGGAGGTAGCGCCATGAGCAACTTGTACAACGATCTTGAAGGACTACGGATAGCCGTCGAAATCGAAACCCGGGGTCGCGAGTTTTACCGCCAGGCTTACGAACACTCTGCCGTAAAAGAAGAGAAGGATTTGTTCCTGTGGCTGATGAACGAGGAAATCCATCATCAGACCGCCTTTACCAATATATTCAACAAAATCAATGAAACCAAGGAAGCCCATTCTGCCGAGTACCTGTTCGACCCTGAGGTATCGCGCTATCTCACCGTGCTGGCTGAGCACCACGTCTTTCCGGCCGGCGACAAAACCAAAGCGGTTATCGCCGAGCTGAAGTCCATCCAGGCCATTTTGGCTCTGGCCATGCAAGCCGAAAAAGATTCGGTGCTGTTCTACGACGAACTGGCCAACAACGCCCGTTTTCCTGATGCCAAGAAAATCTTCGGTCAGCTCAAAGCCGAAGAACAGTCCCATGTAGTGAGGATCCGCGAAATGATCGACGCCTGGGCCTGATTTAAAGGAGCCGAGAAAAAAAGGAGGAGTGGAGCATGGAAGTCAATCTTATCCTCTACAACCTGGAAACTTGCCCCGAATGCCGTTCGATCCGGGAAAAAATGGGTGAACTTGAATTGACCTATGTCTGCGCCAACGTCAATCCGGTACGGGAAAAGCGCCACAAGGTATTCGCGGCCAGCGGCCAATACTCTGTCCCGGTGCTGGTGGACGGAACTACCATGCTGACCTCCACTGACAACATTCTTGAATACCTGCTGGAAAAGTATAGCGACCATGCCGTGAAACCGGTAAAATACTAAGACGCCAGCGGCCGCTCCCGCATATTATGTAATGTGGGAGGGATGCTTAAGTGGCACAAAACGATCGCCGGTCATGTCCGGTACACGACCATATCAAGTTGATTTGCCCCTATTGTTCCGGTCTTCTGGAGGTGCCCATGTGTCAGGCCGTCAACGGGGAAAAAATAGTCTGTCCCCATTGCCGCCGCGAATTTGAGTTTCAGCGGGAACCTGATTGAAAAACCCCGTGAATTCTGTACAATGAAATTAGCAGAAAAATAGACAGGGGAGGGTTCGGAATGGCCAAAGGAATCAGCAAGCGTGATTATCACCGGCAGGACATGGATAAACTTAACCGCACTGCGCTGTTCATCGGTGGGGCGGTGGCTGCGGCTATCGTGCTGATGATGGTGGTCTCCTTCCTAACCTAATTTTCTCCTTAGCGCCGCTGTGGCGCTTCTTTTTCAACTTCACCGCCGGACGGGCCGGCGGCCGACAATTGCTCACATCATGAGAAAGGATGAGACAATGGCCGGGATTAAAACAACCGAAGACAGGTCATTTCTGACCGAGAAACTGCCGATGTTCATCGCCATCACCACGGTGGTCCTGGCGGTATGCACAACCTTGGCATCCTTCAAGGCGGCCGGCTACGGCAACCGGATGGTACTGGCCCAGAATCAGGCCTCTGATCAATGGGCCTACTACCAGGCCAAAAGCATCAAAGAAACGACGTATCAAGTACAGCGGGATGCGCTGAGCGTTGCCATGCAGCAAGCGTCCCAACCGGAGGCCTACGCCGCCAAGATCGCTGATTACGACAAGGAGCTGACCCGCTACCGGCAGGAGAAAAATGAGATACAGAATGAAGCCAAACGACTGGAAAATGAACGCGACGTGGCCCAGGGATTCAACTCCCGCTTCGGCCAGGCGATGATATTCCTCCAGATTGGTATTCTGTTGGCTTCGCTGGCCTCGATCAATAAGGTCAGATATTATTGGTATATGAGCCTTGTCAGCGGCGGCGCCGGGATAGTTCTGTTTTTCCACACGCTGTACCAGGCTTTATAAAACAGGCGGCGACTAGGCGGGAGGTATCGGAATGGAAAAAGAATGGGTGGCGGCCACCCTCGAACGGTTGGCCGGGATCGGCAAGACGGAGCGGGGCATAACCAGGCTGGCCTTTGACGCCGCGGAACGTCAGGCCAGGCAGTACATCGGGGAGGAAATGCGCCAGGCTGGCCTGACCGTACGGATCGATGCCTTCGGTAACGTCATCGGCCGCCTGGAGGGGACCGTCCCTGGCGCGCCGGCGGTGGTTACCGGTTCGCATCTTGATACCGTGCCGGAAGGCGGCAGCTATGACGGCGCAGTGGGCGTTGTCGGCGCCCTGGCGGCGATCCGGCACCTCAAAGCCGCCGGACCGTTGTCCCACCCCCTGGAAATAATTGTTTTCGCGGCCGAGGAATCCAGCCGCTTCGGATTTGGAACCATGGGCAGCAAGGCTATGACCGGGACTGCCAACATCTCCGCCTGGAACAAAGCCCAGGATCAGGCCGGGGTATCGTTCGCCGCGGCTCTGGCTGCCGAGGGGCTTGACCTGAACAGGGTGAGGGAAGCCGCCCGCCGTCGTGAAGAAATCAAAGCCTTCGTCGAGCTGCATATTGAGCAGGGGCCGGTACTGGAGCGGGCCGGGGCGAGGATCGGCGTGGTCGAGGCCATTGCTGCTCCCACCCGTCTGAGGATGATCGTGGAAGGCACTCCGGCCCACTCGGGCACAACTCCGATGGAAGATCGCCAGGATGCGCTGGTAAGCGCGGCGATGATCATCCTGGCAGTGCAGGAAATCGCCCTGGAAGAGAGCTACCGAGGGACCGTCGGGACGGTGGGCATCGTCAAAGTTCATCCCAATGTCATGAATGTCGTTCCCGGGCGGGTGGAACTGGGGGTGGACATCCGCGGGGTGGATCACGAGAGCATCATTGACACCATCCAGGAAATCAAAGACGCCGTGAGCACCATCGCCGACGGGCAGGAAACCCCGGTGTCCATCGTTGTCCTGACCTCGGAAAAACCAGTGCCGCTTCATTCTGAGATCGTCGACACCATCGAAGATGCCTGCCGGACGCTCAGCTTGTCGTGCCGACGGATGAACAGCGGCGCGGGGCACGACGCCATGAACATGGCCTACATCGCCCCGACCGGAATGATTTTTATCCCCTGCCGGGCCGGTATCAGCCATAACCCGGACGAATACGCCGCTCCGGATGACATCATGAACGGTATCGCAGTTCTCACCGAGACGCTGCAGCAGCTAGCGAGGTAGAAATATGCGCATCAATGTCTGTTTTACACCGCAGGATTACCTGCGGCAAACTTTTGTCGGCGGTCATTCGGCGGTGGTCATCGATGTCCTGCGGGCGACTACATCCATTACCGCCGCTCTGGCCAACGGCTGTCGGCAGTTTATTCCGGTGGCGACAGTAGAAGAAGCCCAGACCCAGAAAAAGGACTTCCCTGACGCCCTATTGGGTGGGGAGCGCCAGGCCAGGCTCATTCCCGGGTTCGATCTGGGGAATTCGCCTTTTGAATACAGCCGGGGGGTAGTGGAGGGGAAAACCATTATTATGACCACCACCAACGGCACCCTGGCCTTGAAGACGGCGGAAGAGGCCGCCAGCGTCTACACAGGCAGTTTTGTCAACGCCGCCGCCCTCTGCGACAGACTCAGCGCCGAAGGTCGGGATATTACCCTGCTCTGCGCCGGCACCCTCGGCCGCTTTTCCCTTGAAGACGCTCTTTGCGCCGGACTGATCACCGAGCGCTTAAGCGAAAAGGCCAAGCTGGGAGATGCCGCCATGGCGGTTCAGGCAATGTACCGGGATTTTTGCGGCGACCTCGCCGCCCGGGTGGCCCGGTCGTCTCACGCCGTATACCTTCTGGAAAATGGTTTTGCCGCCGATGTAGGCTACTGTCTGCAGACCGACGTGTTCGATATAGTGCCGGAGTTTCGCGACAATGTGATCACTGCATAAGATAGAAATTCGCAACAGGCTGAAACTTTTTGCGAATACTCAAAAAAGCCCCCGACGTCTCTGGGAAGAGCGCCAAGGGGCTTTTTCGCCGTTTCAGATCGGATAACAGGGATACTGGTAATAAGGATACGGGTAGCCGAAATAGGAGTAAAAGCACGGATAAAGATAGTGGCCCGGATAGTACTCCGGATAGGCTGCCCCGGCTAAATAGCCGAGACCCTGGCCAAGCCCGGCCCCTGTCAGCCGCGGCGGTTCGTGGGCGTGTTGGCCGCAGGCCGGACAGTGAGGACGGTCGAAATGGTACTCATGACCGCAGTGGGGGCAAACAATCACATGAACTAAACAGCATTTTTCATAAATCTTATACCGGGTGTCAACGCTGCCCACGCACTTTTTCCTGCATTCCGGCTTGTGGCATCCACCGGCAAGGCCGTCATGTTCCATAATCATACCTCCAGAAATTGTTGGGGGGTGACTTGATATATTATATGAACCAGCGGATAACAGTGTTTTTATGTATAATCGTAATATTGTAATTTTACTGGAAAATTCTCCTGCGATCCGGAGCAGAAACAACCGGCAGGTTAGCCTGCCGGTTGTTTCTGCATGACCCTTTATTCTCCAGTCTCCACTGTGTCATAGACATTCTGGGTTGGGGTAACGCCCGGCTGGTCGACCAGGCGGCTGTTACCCTTATCGGATCCAATACGCTGATCCAGGCGGGCGCTGGCCGACACGAGATTTTTTTCCGGGACGGATCGCAGCGATTCGGGAAAACGAACATAGGAGCGGCCGCTGCGGTAAGTCATATCGATCACCTCGTGTTATAGTATGTCCAGTTTATCGCCTGGCTGAGCAGCAGGCGGGCACAGGTAAATCTTTCGTCTTTTCTTTATGTAAACTTGATGGTATAATGGGGAATGTGTCTTTTTGGAAAGGGGATATAGATATGAAAAAATTTACTGTCTTAACGGTATTCGCACTGACAATGGGATTTCTCTCGCCGACGCTGCCGGCGGCTCACGCCACCAGCGTTGCCGACCAAATTCTGAATCAGGCGATCAGCAAGTATCCCAGCGTGGCTAAGGCTCAGGATCTGATCAGGATCAAAGAGGATCTGACCCAGGGTAACAGAGACGACCTGCTGGGGCTGCTGGCCCAGGCGGCGGTGAAGCAAGTCGGCCGGGAGGATCTCGCCGGAGCCGCGGCTACCGCCGTTGCCGGCGGGAACCTGAATGAAGCGATGAAAGCCGCCGTCAACCAGGCTGTGCAGCGGAAGGTCGGTGACAAACTGGGACAATACCAGGAGGCCCTGACTCTGATCAACTCCCTGTTGCAGCATTCCAGCCTGAACCCGGCTTCCGCCCAGGACAACAACAGCCTGGCCGGGGCGCCGAAGAACTATCGCGCAGTCATGAACATGACAGCCACTGCCTATGGGCCAGGTACCAAAGACAACGGGCACTGGGGCAATCTGACTTACCTCGGCGGCCAGGTTCGCAAAGGTGTGGTGGCCGTTGATCCCAAGGTCATTCCCCTCGGCACCAAGCTGTGGGTGGAAGGCTACGGACCGGCGGTGGCGGAGGACGAAGGAAGCGCCATTGTCGGCAACCGCGTCGACCTCGCCTTCAATAACCGTCAAGAAGCGCTCGACTACGGCATCAAACCGGTAAAGGTCTATCTTATGAACTAGTATTCCCGGACTGACCGCGGAACGGCCCGGCCGTTCCGTTACATAGCTTCCCGTCAGCATTGTCTTTCGCCACTGCCCGCAGGGCTTTTTTTGTTGCCCGGACACCAGAACATCCATTTGTCCGCCCGGTCTTACTGTTGCCAAAAGGCTCGGTGCAAGCCGGGTCGTCTAATAGGAAAATATACGCAGCCGGCGAATATAGAACACAAGAAGAAAAAAAGGAGGCAGGTCGGTGAAAAAAATAGCCCTGCTTTGTATCATGCTTTTTGTCAGTCTTTTTACCGCGGCACTGGCCGCGCCGGAGAATGAACCCGCACCGCTGCAGTATGAAAAAGGCATTGTCCGGACGGTGGCGCCGCTGGAGCAGTCCGGACCGAAACAATATTTACTGCCGAAGGGGGAACTGGTGACCCTGGAAATCACCAGCGGTTCCGAGACTGGCAAAGTTGTGGAAAGTGTCAATTATGTCGACGAACATTCCCCGTATTCGATCAAGGTTGCTCCCGGTGATAAGGTCATTGTGGCGATCTCGCGCGACATGGGGCGCACAACCTATAATGTCAGCGATTTCGACCGCTTAAATTACGTATATGTCCTGCTGGGCATTTTTGTGATCTGCCTGGTGGTGTTTGCCGGAGTTGTCGGCGTGCGATCGGTGCTGGTCATCGGCTTTTCTGTTGTCCTGATTTTTAAGGTCTATATCGGTCAGGTGCTGTCAGGCCAGTTTAGCATTACCCTGCTTACCCTGTTGATCTGCTCGCTGATCGCCGTGGTGACCCAGGTGAGCATCAGCGGCTGGAACAGGAAATCGTTGGCGGCCGTGCTTGGCACGGTGGGTGGGGTTATTATCGCCGGGTTGCTGTCCGTGGCAGCGATCCAGCTGATGCATCTGACTGGGCTCGACAGCGAGGAGGCAATGCTGCTCAAGGCGGCCAAGCTCGCCAGGGTCGACTTCCAGGGAGTACTGTTCTCCGGTATGGTTTTCGGCGCCCTCGGTGCGGTAATGGATGTCACCATCAGCATCGCCTCGGCCCTGTACGAAGTGAAAGCCGCCCGGCCGGAACTCGGTCTCAGGGAGCTATTCGTCACCGGAATGAATGTGGGCCGGGATATTATGGGCACTATGTCCAACACCCTGATTCTGGCTTACACCGGTGGCGCCCTGCCGCTGATGCTGCTGATCGCCTCCCAGCC
>JARLHY010000132.1 GCA_031292015.1 Negativicutes bacterium
ATCGGGCCTACGGCGGTGCGGATCCGCCGGCGGTGATTTACCAATATGCCACCGGCCGGGCCAAGCGCCATGCCGATGCTTTGCTCGGCGGTTATCGCGGCATCGTGCAATGCGATGGCTACAATGCCTACAAGCAACTCGCCGGGCCAGCGCGTGATGATGCACCGGTGACGCTGGCATTTTGCTGGAGCCATGTGAGGCGCGGTTTTTACGACCCGGCCAAATCCGGCACGTCGCCGGTCGCAACCGAAGCGTTGGTGAGGATCGCCGCACTCTATCGCATCGAGACCGAAATCCGCGGCAAGGACCCGGCAGAGCGCCTCGCCAAGCGCCAGGAACTCAGCCGACCGCTGTTGAAAGATCTACGGCTTTGGTTCGAGGCACAGCTTAAGACTGTGCCAGCCCGCAGTCCGATGGCCGAAGTGATCCGTTATCCACTGAACCACTGGCACGGCCTGGAGCAATTCCTTGCCGATGGTAGCATCGAAATCGACAACAACACCGTCGAACGATGCATGCGCCCGATCAAGTTATCAAAAAAGAACTCGCTGTTCGCGGGTTCTGACGAAGGCGCCGAAAACTGGGCAGCCACCGCCTCACTGATCGAAACCTGTAAGCTCAACGGCGTCAACCCGCAGACCTACTTTACCGACCTGCTGACCCGCCTCGTCAACGGATGGCCCCAGGCGCGCATCGACGAACTTATGCCCTGGTGCTGGAAACCGACAGCCACACCCTGACACAAAAGTCAAAGCTAAATCATAGGGCCGCAGAGCATCGCTTACCGCCTATGTATTCTACAGTTCGTTGAACCAGAGTCGTCTTGGATGAATTTCAAGCCATCGTCTTTACTATGCTGGGCTTACAAATCTTTTTAAAGGACCGTTCACGAACTGATTAGGCTTCCATCCTCGAAACAGTCGGTCGACGATGAACTCATCCCCCGCTGCTACAGCCAACCCCGCAGGGATGTTTAAAAAACCAACCGTAGAAGATATGACGTACCTTACTGTCTTTGCGGGTAAGCTACTCACCCAGCTATCGGATGTTATAGAATTTATGTAC
>JARLHY010000022.1 GCA_031292015.1 Negativicutes bacterium
AGACCAGTTCCTGCAGCTCCGGCTGCGCCCACACCTATCTTTCGGGAATCACCGACGCCGTCGTGGTCAATCATGCTCCTGTCGGCTGCGCGGCAGACGCCGTGTACTGCAATATAACCAACAAGTGGGGCGAAAAGATGCGCGGCTGGAAGCACCGGAATATCAAGGTCATCAGCACCAACATGAACGAAAAGGACACCGTCTTCGGCGCCAGCGACAAGCTGCGCGAAGCGGTTAGAGAGGCCTATGACCGCTACCGGCCGGCCGCCATCTTTGTGACCACTTCCTGCGTCTCGGGAATCATCGGCGAAGACGTCAAAAGCGTGCTGGAGGAACTGAAAGAGGAAATCCCGGTTCCACTGGCGCCGGTCTTTTGCGAGGGCTTCAAATCAAAGGTGTGGGCCTCAGGTTTCGACGCCGCTTTCCACGCGATTCTGGCCAGCATCGTCAAACCGCCGGCGAAGAAAACCAACAAGGTGAATATGATCAATTTCCGGGGCAGCGCCAGGCGGCAGATCAGCGATATGCTGGCCCGTTTCGGACTTGAACCGGTGTTCCTGGTGCCGCTGAGTTCGGTCGAAGAGTTGTCGCAAGTCTCCGAGGCCGCGGCCACCGTCAGCATCTGCGGCACACTGGGCAGCTACCTTGGCAACGCCCTGGAGGAGGAATACGGCGTTCCCTATGTAAAAGCACTCCAACCCCATGGTATCGCCGGCATTGAAAGCTGGCTGCGCGGTCTGGCTGAAGCCACCGGCAAGCAGGACCAGGTCGAAGCGTACATCACCGAAGAGCGGGCGCGCATCGCCCCGGAACTGGCCGATATCCGCCGGCAACTCAAAGGAAATAAGGCGGTGGTGGGAATGGGGCCCAGCTTCGGCTACAACTATATCCGCGTGCTGCAGGAACTGGGTCTGGAAGTCGTCTGGGGCGCTACCTGGCACTTCGACCAGCAATACGACCACGGGGCCTGCCCGGAAGCGATCAGCGCCTTGGGACGGGATGAAAGGGACATTCCGGTAAGTGTCTGCGATCAGCAGAATTTCGAGCTTCTCAACCTGCTAAACAAGCTCCGGCCGGACATCTATGTATCGAGACACGGCGGCAGTTCGGTCTGGGCCATAAAAATGGGAATCCCGTCAGTAATGGTCGCCGACGAATACAGCGCCTTCGGTTATCAGGGCGTCATTGATTTCGGCCACCGGCTGGCGGACACCATCGCTAACCGCAGCCTGGTACGAAACCTGGCCGCCCGGATCAAACTGCCCTACACCGACTGGTGGATGGCCCAGGATGCCTTTACCTTCCTTGAAACGGAGGCGGTGTGATGACCCAGTTTATCGACCAGCCGCGCCATGTATGCGCCCTGGGAGCGCTGCAGTCGGTGCATGCGATTGAACGGGCGGTGCCCATTCTCCACGCCGGTCCCGGCTGCGGCCAGAAACTCTGGGGTTCCCTGGCCCTGGAGAATGGCTGCCAGGGCTCGGGCTACGCCGGTGGACACTCGGTTCCCAGCACCAATATCGGGGAAAAGGAAGTAGTCTTCGGCGGCGAAGAACGGCTTGATCAGGTTATCGGCAACGCCTTGAAGGTGATTGACGCCGATCTCTTCGTTGTACTGACAGGCTGCACCGCCGAAATCGTCGGCGACGACGCCGGGGAAGTGGTAGCCAGGTATCAGGCCGCAGGCAAGCCGGTGATCCACGTCGAAGCAGGCGGCTTCAAGGGCACCAATATCTTCGGACACGAGCTGGTCGTCGACGCCATTATCGACCAGTACTTGGAGCCAGCCGGGGAAATCGAACCTGGACTTGTCAACATCTGGTCGGTTGTGCCTTATCAGGACGCTTTCTGGACAGGAAACCTGAAAGCCGTCGCCCAACTGGTGTCAGAGATCGGGCTGAAACCGAACGTGATTTTCGGACCCGGCCGGGGCCTGAAAAGTCTCAGAAAAGTCCCTGCCGCGTCGTTCAACCTGCTGGTGTCGCCCTGGACGGGACTGAAGAACGTCCGGCATCTTGAAGAAAAGTTCGGCACCCCTTTTCTGCACTATCCCGTCCTGCCCATCGGTCCGACCGAAACCGGGAAATTTCTCCGGACAGTGGGCGAGTATGCCGGCGTTTCCACGGCCTTGGTGGATGAAGTGATAGCCCGGCATGAGGCCGAGTACTACTACTACATCGAACGCGCCGTCGATGTGCTGCTGGAGACCCGTCTGCTGCCGCGCCGGTTCGTCACCGTTTCCGACAGTTTCTACACCCTTGGCATTACCCGGTTCCTTGTCAACGACATGGGCCTGCTGCCAGAGACGCAGTATATCACCGACGGGGTTGACCCCGAGCACCATCAGCGAATCGCCGCCGAACTGTCGGACTTCAGCGAGGGAATCAACGCCAGGGTGGTGTTCAACAGCGACGGCGGCGCCATCCAGCGCGAACTTCGCAGCGCCAAATTCCACGGCCGGCCGCTGCTCCTCGGCAGCGCCTGGGAACGGGTTCTGGCTCCGGACATACAGGCTTACCAGCTTACCATATCGATGCCTGTCTCCGACAGGATGGTGCTGGACCGCGCCTACGTCGGCTACGGGGGAGCGCTGCGCCTGGTGGAAGATATTTATTCTCTGGTGCTGCAAGACTTTCAGTAGCCGGCAGAGGCGACGCATCAAGGAAAAGGAGTGAAGCTGCATGAAGCAATATCTGACCGCTGTTTATGACAGACTGATAGACCTTTCCGGCCTGGTGATCTTTTTTCTGGCGTGGGAGATCCTGCCGCGGGCGGGTCTGGTTGACAGGCAGTTCATTCCGCCTTTGTCGGAAGTATTTTTGGCGATCGGAAAACTTGCCGCTGACGGCAGCCTGTTCATTCACATCGCGGCGAGCCTGCAGCGGACCTTTGTCGGCCTGGTCCTGGCGATCGTTCTCGCAGTGCCGGCAGGCTTCCTGCTGGGTGGCGTTTTTCCGGCCGCAGCGCGGCATCTGCGCCCGCTGCTGCGGGTGTTCGGACAGATCAACGCATTTTCCCTGTTCCCGATATTTATCCTGTTTTTCGGCATCGGCGAAATCGCCAAGATCAGCATCATCTTCTGGTCCAGCCTCTGGCCGGTGTTGTTTACAACCATCGTCGGTGTCCAGCAGGTCGATCCGCTGTACGTCAAAAGCGCCCGTTCAGTCGGGGCCGACAGGTTTACCATTTTCAACAAAGTCATTTTGCCGGGAGCGGCGCCGGTTATCTTCACCGGAGTACGAACCGGCGCCACCCACGCTTTTCTGATGCTCATCGCTGCCGAAATGATCGGGGCCAGCGCCGGACTGGGCTGGGTCATCCATAACTCGGCGATGAACAATATCATCCCGCGGTTGTTTGCCGGGACGATCACCATTGCCTTATTGGGAATGACGATCAATTATCTGCTGTTTTCCCTGGAGGAAAACCTGCTGATATGGAAGCGCGGTTCCGGCAAGGAAAACTGATTGTTGATCCGGCTGACTTACGCATAACCTGCGGTTTTTAACAAAAAAAGGAGGGAAATAGAATGGAGGCGGTTGCGAGGAAGATTCACAGCGGAATTTTTGGGGGAACGGCGGGAAACTGGCCCCGCAGGATAGCCGCTACGCTATATGGGAATCTGTCAATCATTCTGTTCGTTGCCTGCTGGGAATTGGCGACCAGGACCGGCCTGGTTCCGGAAACATTTGTTTCCCCGCCGTCCGTCGTGATAGCCACGCTCCTGGAACTGCTCGAAATGGGGGTTTTGCTCAAACACGTCAGTGTCAGCCTGTGCCGGGCGGTTCTTGGATTTGTCCTGGCAACCGTCATCGGCATACCTCTGGGCTTCCTTCTCGGCGGCTGGTTCCGTCTGTTTGAACGGATTGTGAGCCCGGTTCTGCGGCTATTCAGCGAAATCAATCCGTTTTCGTTGTTTCCGGTGTTTATTCTTCTGTTCGGTATCGGCGAAATATCCAAGATTTCAATGATTTTCTGGGTGTGCATGTGGCCGATCCTGCTCAATACCACAACAGGCATCAGGAATGTCGACAGATTGTTGATCAAGTCCGCCCGTTCGATGGGGGTGGACGGAAAAACGCTGTTTTTCAAGGTGATCCTGCCTGCCGCGTCGCCCAATATCTTTCATGGCCTCAAGATGAGCTGCAGCGTTGCCTTCTTTATGCTGATCGCCGCCGAGATGATCGGCGCCAGCAGCGGTCTGGGATGGCTGGTGTGGAACGCTCAGAACAACTATCAGATTCCCAGGCTCTTTGCCGCAACGGTTACAATATCGGCGCTGGGACTGACGCTGAACTACCTGTTTGGTATCCTGGAGCGCCGCATGCTGAACTGGCAGGAAAACACCCCGGAATATTAGCTGATTTTGAAAGGAGCATCAAATCATGGCGAACAATAAGTCGGTCAAAAAAATCATCATCGGAGCGGTTGTTGTGGCGGTGATCGGGTTGATCGGTTATGGCGCCCATCTCGGCAACAAGCCCACCGCCGACAGCAACGCCAAAGCCAAGAACGAGGGTTTGTTCCCCCTGAAGACCTGGACGAGGAAAGACTGCGGCTCGACGCCCTTCGCCGTCGGAGTGGTAAAAGGCTTCTTCAAGGAGGAAGGCATCGAACTGGTCTTCACCGGGGAGACCCAGCCGGCCCAGCAGATTCCTTCGGTCCTCAACGGCAACAACGACATCGGCGGCGGTTTCCATCCCAACAACCTGGCGGTGGCCATCGCCGGCGGCGCCAAAATCAAAGGGGTCGTCACCGGTGGGATCGATCCGACGCCGGATCAGG
>JARLHY010000133.1 GCA_031292015.1 Negativicutes bacterium
AGGGCTCCACCTGTTCCCATACCGAACACAGTAGTTAAGCCTCTATACGCCGAAAGTACTTGGCTGGAAACGGCCTGGGAGGATAGGTAGACGCCGGTTACAAAGATCCCGCTCACAACAGTGAGCGGGATCTTTGTCGTTGACAGCCGGCTGGAAACGGCCTGGCGACGGCACAGGCAGGAAGGCACAGCGTGCCTTTGAATTGTTCTCTGTTGCGTCTGAATCTTTCGGGTGGTTTACGTTTCGGCATAGTGGTGACGATGTTCGCTTCGTAGACGGGAGGCCTAGTGCTCAAACGCGCCAAGGATGGCGTGGCGTTCGGTTGAGGATAGGTAGACGCCGGTTACGAAGATCCCGCTCACAACAGCGAGCGGGATCTTCGTCGTTTGTAGTGAGGCTGAATTTGGCCAACGGGGAAGAGAATCAAAATTAATATTACGGTAAGGTTACGGGAATCCAATCGAACTGGGTATTGATCAACGTGTATTTTCCCTGCGTTTTTACAAAAGCCACTCCGGCCCGGAAATCGGTGGCTGCTTCAAATTGCAACGTATTGACATATTTTCCTGCTGTGTCGATATAGCGCCATTTATTATCTTCTTTTACCGGTGCCAGCTTTTCGAAAAATGCGCCAGCATCTTCGAATTTCGGGCCGATAATAAAGCGGAAGCTTTGATTGATATAGCCGTATTGATTTTCTACCGCCGCTACAGTCAATCCTTCGCCAGAGTATTCGCCAATAAAGGAATATTGGGCCTCTGTCAGCCTTTTCCCGGCCTTGTTGATCACCAGCATTTTATCATCTTTGTTTTTAAGATAGGCTATGTCATTGTGGAATGGATACAAGGCTATCATTTCCTTGTTAAATTCCAATACCGGCTGACCTTGTTTATCAATGAAATTGAGAACACCGGCCTTTGTCCGGGTTGCCGCCAGCCCCTCGCTAAAGGAACTTAATTTCGACGCTGTTATCGCCGCGGACCGTCGTGGTATCGCTCCGGAAAAGATTGCATGCTGCCATTCCGAGGGAACAACATCGGAAAATGGTCCCGTAATAGCTATCTTTCCGGCCCTGTCCACATAAACGTATTCGCGGACTGCTTTTTTGGTCAGGCCGATAAAGGGACTCCATCCGGTCACCGTTCCCTTATCAACCGTTATGAGAGCAAGCCCTTCCTTAAATGGTCCACAAGCATCGAATTGAGGGGAAATTACCATTTGACCGCCGGTGTCCATGTATCCCCATTTCTTGTTGAGGGCAACCGCCGCCAATCCCTCTGAGAAAGGCCGTACATCATCATAGATAGCGGCAATGATCATCTCGCCGGCGCGATTCATGAAGCCCCATTTCCCCTGGATCTTAACCGGCAGGAAATTTTCGACGAAAGTAAGTTCGCCGGCCTTGTTTAATTCGTCAAAGCCGTTTTCCTCGGTATATTGTGGTTTAATGAGCCAGCTTCCGGCATTATCAATAAAGCCCCATTTGCCATTCACCTTGACAGCGGCCGCGCCTTCGCTAAAAGTGGCGACGTCGTCGAATTGCGGAACGATTCTGGCCTGAGCCGTCAACGGGACCATCAATAGAAAGATACCCACGAATAGCAATAGCACCTTATTTCTTAGCATTGGAACTCCTCCTTTTCATCCTGGAAGGCAACATGATTGCCGACTGGCACCGATTGGCAATCATGCCTCAATGCTGACTGGTATTCTCTGTAGTCGACAGCAAACCCTTTGGCGAAAATTAGCCTTTTTTACCGAAATGCCTGGTTTTATCAGATGATTGTCGAAATAAACCGCAGGAAACCAGGCAGGGGCAGTCTTGCCTCCTGCCTGCATTTGCGGCGAGAGAGAAGAAAAGCACCTAGACGGAGTTGATATAAAGGTTTAACAGGCAATAGGCGGAATATCATTGGTACGGAAAAAAATCGAGGGGAGCGAGACGGATGAAACCGGGTCAAAAAACAGTGTTTCTGGCGCTTGTTGTTCTGGCAAGTTTGACGACGGTGGCCGCTGGGGCTGGCAGCGATTTTTCGGTGTATGAAAATAGCAACTACAATATCCGGTTTCAGTACCCTGCAGAGTGGAAAGTTCTTGAAGGATTTATGGGGACGGTTGTCGCATTTGCATCACCGGGAAAACGCCAATGACAAGTTTAGTGAAAATGTCAATCTTGTTATTGTGGATTTAACGGCATATCCCGGTATGAGCCTTGATACTCTTGTAGAGGGCAATTTGGCGCAACTGCCCAATCTTATAACAGATTATAAACTGATTGCAAGGGAGCACCGGATGGTTGCCGGAATGGAGGCGAAGGTGCTCATTTATACCGGGCGTCAGGGGATCTTTCAGTTGAAATTCCTGCAAGTCTATAGCATTGCCGGTGGCAGAAACTATATTATCACGTTTACCGCCGAGGAGGCACTGTACAAGAAGTACGAGCCCGCCGTCAGGGAAATTATCAATTCGTTTGGGATCAAGTAGGATATGCCGTCAGGCGGCAATTTCTTTCTTCGGGGGCGGAGCGGCGGGTTCCAACATCTGCAGCCATGGAGGAGGGGTTGACGTGGCCCAGATAAAAGTGGCACAATACAAAAAGACAGAGAGGCTTCGCACAGATAAGGAGAGGAAGAAAAAATGAAACCACTTTCGAAACGGGCGGCTGGCATGCCAGCCTATCAGATTCGCGAGATCATGGAGCTGGCGTGGAAAACGCCGGACTGCATTCATCTGGAGGTGGGGCAGCCCAACTTTTCAACGCCGGATTATATAGGGGAAGCAGGTATCCAGGCGATCCGGGACGGTTTCACGATGTATACCTCATCCCGGGGCATTCCCGCCCTGCAGGAGGCGATCTGCGAAAAGCTGCGGCGCAAAAACGGGATCGAGGCCGACAGCAGCAATATCACGGTGTGCCCTGGGGCGGTGACGGCTCTGGAGTCGTCGGTAATGGCAATCGCCGAGGAAGGGGACGAAGTGCTGATCCCTGATCCGGCCTGGCACAATCCAAAACCGATGGTCGATTTTCTGGGGGCTGTTCCGGTGCCATATATCCTTCACCCTGAAACAGGGTTTTTACCGGATGTCAGGGAGATGGAAAAGCTGATTAACAGCCGGACCAAGGCCATAGTCATCAACACGCCCTCCAATCCCACCGGAGCGGTTTTCCCCCGGGCGGTGCTGGAGGATATTTACGCCCTAGCCCGGAAATACGATCTATATATCATCAGCGATGAGGTTTACGAGGATTTCGTTTTTGACTGCGCTCATTTCAGTATAAAAAGTATCGACACCGACGGGCGGGTTGTGGCGATTTATGGCCTGTCCAAGAGCCACGCTATGACAGGCTGGCGTCTGGGGTATGCCATAGCGCCGCCGGAAATTTCGGCTGTCATCAGTAAGCTGCAGGAACTGCTGGTGTCCTGCGCCAGCTCGATTTCGCAAAAGGCGGCGGTGGCCGCCCTGCTGGGGCCCAACGACCCGGTGGAAAAAATGCGGGACGCCTACAAGATACGGCGGGATATCGCCCTGGATATTCTGCGGCGGTACGGCCTGTATGAGTATACGCCGAACGGCGCTTTTTACCTGATGGTCAATGTGAGCCGCCTGGGCAACGACTCAGGTGAGATTGCGAAGCGACTGCTCAGGGAGACCAAGGTGGCTGTCGCCCCGGGAACGGCATTTGGCAAAAGCATGGTCCAGTATGTGCGGATCAGCCTGGCGGCGAGCGAGGAGGATATCCGCGAGGGGATGGAGCGGTTGTGCCGGGCGGTAACCGGGCGTTAGGCTGTTTCCGTCTTTCATGGCAACTGCCACCATCGCGGGGACCGCAGAGACAGGCAAAGTAGGAGACGGGAGGGAATTCCTCCGCTACGAATGATATCCTAAGCCGTTTCACATGGCCGCCATGCCATCCTTGGCCGTCGTCGGCAGCGAAGCTGCTGAAGGCTGGAGATATTAGTTTAACTAAGCCTCGGGAGATTTCTCCCGAGGCTTAATATATGCGCATATAATGGTAGAGGATGGATTAGCGAAGGTCCGCACAGGGGCGGAAGCATAAAGAGAAAGGCAAAGGTATGGAGAAAAAAATTATGACGGTTTGCGGTCCGGTTGCACAGGAGGAGCTGGGGTTCACCTCGATGCATGAGCATATTTGGGCCGACTGTTCGATGTTTCGCAACAGGGTGAGAAAAAGCTGTTTCGACTTTGGCCGAAGGGGCGTAGAGCCGGAGGACCGGCTGACACTGGACAACCGCTCGGCTCTTCGCCACGACATCGTTTTGTCAGTGGACAATATGAGGCTGGATAACGAGGCGATGATGACCGGCGAGGTCGAAGATTTCAGAGCTGGCGGCGGCGGGACCATTGTGGAGGTCAGCGCCCCAGGCATAAGGAGTTCGCCTGAGGATCTGACAGTTATCCGACGGATCGCCCAGTGCACGGGAGTTCATATCGTGGTCTCCACCGGCCTGTACGCACAAGACACCTGGCCGGCCTGGTTCCAGGACATGACCTTCGATCAGTACGCCGGTTATCTTCGCCGGGAAATCAGCCACGGTGTCGGCGGAACCGGCATCCTACCCGGACATATCAAAGCAGCCTACGAGGCACCCTCGCGACAACTTGAACTCTATCTGCAGGCCGCCGCAGCGGTCGCCGGGGAAACCGGCCTGTCGCTGCAGGTTCACCTGGGGCCGGATGTCACCCGCAGCGAGGTCCGGCAGGTAGCCCGGCTGCTTATTCAAGGCGGCTGCGTCCCGGAGCGGACGATTTTTTGTCATGTCCAGCTGCTGATGGGAGTTCTTTCGCTGGAGCGACTGGTCACCCATCCCGGGCAAATGCCCTTTGACATCAGCCTGCACCGGGAGCTGCTGGATCAGGGCTTTGTTCTGTGCTTCACGCCGCTGGGCTTTGAAGCCGACAACGAGCCGCTGGGGATCGCCAACTACCCGGACTGGTATATTTTGTCCGGGCTGGTGGCGCTGATCCGGGACGGTTATGGCAGGCAGCTGGTTATCGGGAATGACGTGTTCACGAAGCTGGCCACCCGGAGCGGCGGGGGGGAAGGGTACCGGCGGCTCAGCGATTTTGTGGTGCCGGTGTTAAAGAGATGCGGTGTCGCCGACAAAGAGATCAGCGAGATTACACAGGAAAATCCGGCCCGGATTTTAGCTTATTGAAGGCACGGGCGACGGCGGGCGGTAAAGAAAAACCCGCCGTAGGCGGGGGAGGGGCTATTTCAGGAACTTTATGGTGATTTCGGGATAGTATTTAAATTTGGTTGCAAAGGGACGGGCGATGAAATTCTGCTCGTCCTGAATCATTTTTCTGAGAGCGCTTTTCTCCAGGATGTAGTAGGGCCGGACTACCCCGAAAGGAGTGTGTATTTCCGAGGAAAGAACTCCGTTATCAATGCGGGAGATTTTCGTATTCTCCAGAACCAGGGTATAGTCACCAAGGACGCTCCCGTTTTCGGTAAGGCGCATACCCATAAGATTCCTGCCGGATATAAGGGTGTTGAAGGTCGCGTAAAGGGCGTGGTGATTTTGCTCAAAAGCGGCAAAGACCCGCTGGCAGAATGGCAGGAATTCTTCCTGCATGAACTTGTCGGTTTCGCTCATGGTCATTCCTCCCGATTTTCATTTGCTTTGTATAATACCTTCGGCGCAAAGGCAAGCCTATTCCTCTTATCATATCTAAGCGGCCGGAAAATGATGCGGCACAGCTGAGGAAAGTCGACGGAAAAAGGACCGGTTGTCGAATTAACTAACGGGCGACAGGCAAAGCGGCGGCTCCGGCCAGGAAAGAGCTGGCGACGAAAGTGAGGTTGCTGGATTGGTTCAATAGGATGCAGGTCGCGGATTTCGCGGCCTTTTTATTTTGGGAGGTCCGTTCTGCGACGGATGGCTAGGGAACATAATACGGAGGCAGGGAATAGAATACACCAACAACGCAGAAAGGGAGAAATGGTATGTATCCGAAAATCCCTCATTTCGGAAAGGCGACGAAATGCAGGAAGCTGGCGGTCCAGGTTCCGCCGCAGCACCAGAACATGGAACTCGGACTGGAATGCCTTATGGATCCCCCGCCTATTTCGGAAAATCCCGATTATCAGGGCAGCAATAAGCTTTGCGGCAAGGTGGCCGTCATTACCGGCGGCGACAGCGGCATCGGCCGGGCGGTTGCCATCGCCTTCGCCAAGGAGGGGGCGGATGTGGTGATCGCCTACTTGTATGAGCATGAGGATGCGGCACGGACAAAACACCGGGTGGAGGAACTCGGCCAATGGTGCCTTGTCGTTGCAGGCGATCTCCGGGACGAAGCATTCTCCTGCGAAGTGGCGCGGCGGGCCAGCCAGACTTTCGGGCGGATCGACATCCTGGTGAACAACGCCGGGGTGCAGTTTCCCCAGACAAGTATTCTCGATATATCCGCCGAGCAGCTCGACATTACTTTCAGGACCAACATATTCAGTTTCTTTTATATGACGAAAGCCGTCCTGCCTCACTTGGGACCAGGCAGCGCGATCATCAATACCGCTTCGATTACCGCTTACCGGGGTACCGCCATCCTGTTGGATTATTCGGCGACCAAGGGCGCAATCGTTTCATTCACCCGGTCACTGTCCCTCAATCTGGAGTCGCAGGGTATCAGGGTGAATGCCGTAGCCCCCGGTCCGATCTGGACGCCGCTGATCGCGTCCAGTTATCCCGCCGACTATGTGGCGCTGCATGGCAGCGACACGCCAATGGGGCGCACCGGTCAGCCGTTCGAACTTGCGCCGACTTATGTTTATCTGGCTTCGGACGATTCCAGGTATGTATCGGGCCAAGTTTTGCATGTGAATGGCGGGACGATTACCCAGTCGTAAAAACCAGGACGCTCTGCTACCCTCAGCTGCGTGGCTGCCGGGCCAATGCCCCAGGATATCCGCAGGATAGCCTGGGGCGTCTTAATAGCGGGTCCTAGAGGGGGAAGGGACATGGACAACAGTATTGGCGGGGAGCGCAGGGCGGGTTGGGAAAGCAGAAAAGGCAGTAACCGCCGGCGTATTCAAAGGGAGGATAGCCGGGGCAAGGTTCGGGGGATGCCGTCTCTTCCAAAAAACTGATTTCCGGACGGTCGCGGCCGTCCAGGGGATACTTGCGCGGCATGAGGGGCCCTCCTTCAGCGTGGAGCAGGTTTTATTACATAGTATGCGAAAAGGGCGGGCAAGTTACCATAAAATGAAAGAGTGTGGGGCGTGGCATTATGTAAGCGCATAATATGAAGTAACCATAATAATCATATAGGAGGACTCGGAATGAAAGGTGATTATGGTGAGAGGACCAGCAGGCGGCACTACCCTGTTTATCAGTATTGGGACGTGACAGAGCAGGTAAAGACGCAGCCTGTCGCTTTTCCGCCGCAACACCAGGACCGGCAGCCGGGGCTGGAATGGGCCATGCAGCCCCGGCCGGTTTTTGATTACCCGGGTTATAGAGGCAGCGGGAAACTGGAGGGCCGGGCGGCCATTATTACCGGCGGGGACAGCGGGATCGGCCGGGCGGTGGCGGCAGCCTTCGCCAAGGAAGGGGCGGACCTGGCCATCATTTATCTGAATGAGCACCGCGACGCCGAAGAGACCCGGCGGTATGTGGAAGATCAGGGAGCCCATTGCCTGCTTTTGCCTGGCGACCTGCGCGATCCCGCCACCTCGGCCCGGGCGGTGGCCTGCACTGCGGACGCCTTCGGCCGGCTGGATATTGTCGTGAACTGCGCGGCTGTGCAGCCGTATACCGAAAGCATCCTGGACGTATCGGACGAACAACTGGAGAATACCTTCCGCACCAATGTTTTTCCGCTTTTTTATATGACCAAGGCGGCGCTGCCTTATCTGCGGTGCGGCAGCGCCATCATTAGCACGACGTCCCGAACTGCGTACGAAGGGGAGCCAAAAGTGATTGACTACGCGGCTTCGAAAGGGGCTATCGTCAGTTTTACCCGGACGATGGCGCTGTCGCTGGCCGAGACGGGCATCCGCGTCAACGCAGTAGCACCGGGGCCGACATGGACGCCCCTGACGGTGAGTACGTATCCTGCCGAACAGGCGGCGGTCTTTGGTACGAAAGCGCCGCTGGGACGACGCCCGGCTCAGCCCTTTGAGATCGCTCCGGCCTTCGTGTACCTGGCATCGGCTGATTCGGCTTATGTGACCGGCCAGGTGATGCATGTGAACGGTGGCCTGATCCGATACTCGTAGGAGGGCGGCGACCGGCTGTCCACAGTGACGAAAATGTGACCAGGAAGGGGATTTATGATATTCTAATGATAGGCGGCCCGACTGATGATAAGGAGGAAGGTCATGAGACGATTCGCGGATTTGAAGACCCGATTTTCGGGGATTCATGATTTGATGAAGTTCAGGGTTACGGAGATACTGTTGGTGTCCACGCCGTACGACGGTTTTGTCCTGGAGGAAGACGGGCAGCTCTCCGAGCAGATCTACAATCAGTTCGCGGATCTCAACATCCCGATCATTCCCCGTATCCAGCGGGTTTCCAGCCAGGAAGAAGCGTTCGCCGCCCTGGAGAGCCGGGCGTACCATCTGATTATCACCATGTCCCGGATCAGCGACCTGAGTTCTTTCGAATTCGAAAAAGCCTTAGAGGCCGCCCACCCGGACATCCCCATCGTCATGCTGTCCTATGACCGGCTGACGGACGACATGATCGCCCAGATCAGAAAAACCACCAGTATCAACAGGATATTTTACTGGTCGGGGGACAGCAAGATCCTGCTGGCTATCATCAAATACATCGAAGATCAGTACAACGTGGAAGCCGACAGCAAACAGGGGGTCCAGGCGATTCTGCTTGTCGACGACTCGCCGGTTTATTATTCACAGATACTGCCGATCATCTATACCGAGATACTGACCCAGACCCGCTATCTGGTGAAACATGCCATGAATATCAGCCACGGGCTGCTCAGGGTGCGCCTGCGGCCGAAGATACTGCTGGCCGAAACCTACGAAGAGGCCATGGAAATCATTATGAAATACCGCCATAATCTGCTGGGGGTCATCTCTGATGTGAGCTTTCCCAAAGGCGGAAGGATAAACCCGGCTGCAGGGATCGAACTGGCCCACACGGTAAGGGAAATGATCAGCGACTTTCCTTTTTTGCTGCAGTCGGAGCAGATTGAGAACGCCGCAAAGGCGAAGGAAATCGACGTCGATTTTTTGAACAAAAATTCACCGAATCTTCTGCATGAGCTAAGGACCTTTATCATGGAGAACTACGGCTTCGGGTCGTTTGTCTTCAAGTATCCGGACGGGCGGGTCATTACCGAGGCCAACGATATCACCAATATGGAACGGATCATCCGGGACCTGCCTGACGAGAGCCTGTATTATCATGCCGCAAACAATCACTTCTCAAGATGGTTCAGAGCCCGGGCCGAGTTTGAGGTCGCGGAGAAACTGCGGGGCATCGATGCGGCGGAGTTCCCGGGGATTGCCGATATCCGGGGCTATATCCTTGAGGTGCTGAAAGACTATTTTCAGCGGTATCAGTCCGGGGTGATCCTCGATTTTGAAGGTCTGACCAAGAAGGATATGGAGAACGCATTTATCCGGCTCGGGACCGGTTCCCTGGGCGGCAAGGCCAGAGGGATCGCGTTTATCAAGTCGCTGATCACCAAGGCTCAGCTGACTGACAAATACGAGGACATCAGGGTCAAGGTGCCGCGGTCTTTCGTGATCTGCAGCGACGTTTTTGAAAGCTTCGTCGAAGACAACCATCTGTACGACTTTACCGCCAGCACGCGGGACGAAGGCGAGATCGCCCGCCGGTTCATGGCGGCGGAGCTGTCTGATGCCATCCAGAAGAATCTGGAGGTGCTGACCCAGTATGTCAGCGGGCCGCTGGCGGTCCGGTCCTCGAGTATTCTCGAGGACTCACGGGTGCTGCCTTTCGCCGGGATCTACAAGACGTATGTGGTGCCGAACAGCCACAGCGACCGGGCCGTTCGCCTCCGGCAGCTCTCGGACGCCGTCAAGCTGGTGTTTGCGTCGGTCTTCTACGCCGCGCCGGTGCAGTACGCCAAAAACGCCGATATCCGGATCGAAGAGGAAAAAATGGCGGTGCTGATCCAGGAACTGGTGGGGGAAAACTACGGCGATCTCTACTACCCGGCTATTTCCGGGGTGGCTCAGTCCTACAACTTTTATCCGTACCAGCCGATGAAGCCTGAGGAGGGCACGGTCAGCCTGGCGCTGGGACTGGGGAAAACTGTGGTCGGCGGCGAGCAGGTACACCGGTTTTCACCGGCCCATCCAAAGATGAACCCGCCCTATTCGGGTCCGGAGGAGTACTTCGAAAAATCGCAACGGACTTTTTACGCGGTAAATCTGAAGGAGTCGGCGGATATCGCCCTGTGCGCCGACGATGAGGTCAACTACGAAAAACTGCCGGTTTCCCGGGCGGAGCAAGATGGCACGCTGGACTACATCGGCAGCACCTATTCGCCGGAAAACGATTGCATCTACGACAATGTGAACCAGAAGGGCCCCAAGCTGGTAACCTTCGCGCCGATTCTCAAATACAACCGGCTGCCGCTGACCAGTATTATCAAAGACTTGCTCAGACTGGGAAAACAGTCCTTCGGTGCCGATGTGGAGATAGAGTTCGCGGTCAATCTCCCCAAGGACCAGGATAAACCCAAGGAATTTTACTTCCTGCAGATCAGGCCGATGGTGGTGGGACGGGAAGCGGTCCAGGTTAAGCTGGATGACACGCGGGAGGCCTGGTGCTGCAGCCAGCGCACCATCGGCAACGGGTTTTACCAGAATATCCGCGATATCATTTTTGTGAATCCTGAGACGTTCGAACTGAAAGACAGTGTCGAAATCGCCGCGGAAATCGGCGAGCTGAACAGCCTGCTGGTCAAGGAAGGACGCCGCTGCATCCTGATCGGTTTTGGCCGGGCAGGCACCTCCGACCGGTGGCTGGGGATACCGCTTTCCTGGCCGCAGATGTCTCAGGCCCAGATCATCGTGGAGGTGGACCGAAAAGACCTGCACCCGGAGCCTTCCCTGGGCAGCCATTTCTTCCATAACCTGACGGCGACCAAGATGGGTTATTTCCATATCCCTTACAATGACGAGGCTGAAGCCATGCTGGACTGGGACTGGCTGCTGAGCCAGCCGGTGCTGAAACAGACCAAACGGGCGCGGCTGATCCGGCGGGAGGATCCTTTCCTGGTCAAAATCGACGGCAGGAGCTTCAAAGGAATCATCTATAAGTAAACTGTCCGCAGGTTTTCATTTTGGCAGGGAATGAGAATAATGTATACATTATACATTATTCTATGCTATAATTTGGTTGAATAATCTGTGTATTTAGCGCCAAGGTAAGATTAGATCACCCCAGGCCAGAGCCTGGCGAACTGAATTGCGACTTTAACGGCTTGCCCGGATGGCGGGGAAGACCATAAGGGAAACACGATTCGGCGATGAGAGTGGTGATGACGGTGCGGCAAGCATTCAAACCGAGCGGCTAAAGAGCGGGGGCATGACTCATACTAAAAAAAATTAGAGATTTATAGGGGGAATTGATATGAGCGCAAATTCAAAAAAATACTGTGAAGAACTGTACAGGCGGGTAGTGGACCGGAACGCCAACGAGCCGGAATTTCATCAGGCGGTGCGGGAGGTTCTCGATTCGCTGGTGGGCGTGCTGGAGAAACATCCTGAGTATATCGATCTGGGAATCGTCGAAAGGCTTGTGGAGCCGGAACGACAGATCATATTCCGGGTTCCCTGGGTCGACGACAGCGGCAGGGTGCGGGTCAACAGAGGCTTCAGAGTGCAGTTCAACAGCGCGATCGGGCCGTATAAGGGCGGGCTGCGGTTCCATCCTTCGGTCAACACCAGTATTATCAAATTCCTGGGTTTTGAGCAGACTTTCAAAAATTCGCTGACAGGACTGGCGATCGGCGGCGGCAAAGGCGGCTCCGATTTCGACCCCAAGGGCAAATCGGACGCCGAAGTAATGCGGTTCTGCCAGAGCTTCATGACCGAGCTGTACCGGCATATCGGCCAGGACGTCGATGTTCCGGCCGGCGACATCGGCGTTGCCGGACGGGAAATAGGTTTCCTGTACGGCCAGTACAAGCGGATCAAAAATGCCTATGAGGCCGGCGTACTTACCGGGAAGGGCCTGTTGTTCGGGGGAAGCCTGGTACGGACCCAGGCCACCGGTTATGGACTTGTGTATTTCGTCGACGAAATGATCAAAGCCAGGGGAATGTCGTTCGCCGGCAAGACAGTACTGGTATCCGGGTCGGGGAATGTGGCGATTTACGCGACCGAGAAGGTCCAGCAACTGGGCGGGAAGGTCGTGGCGATGAGCGATTCCAACGGCTATATCCATGACGCCGGCGGCATCAACCTTGACACCATCAGGCAGATCAAGGAAGTGGACAGAAAGAGAATATCCGAATACGTCAAGGTGCATCCGTCAGCCAAGTATCACGATGGCTGGGAGGGCATCTGGACGATTCCGTGCGATATCGCGCTGCCTTGCGCCACCCAGAACGAGATCAAGGAAAACGACGCGAAAATTCTGGTCAAGAACGGCTGCAAGGCGGTGGGCGAGGGAGCCAACATGCCGACGACCCTTGAAGGGACGAAGGTATTCCTGGACGGCGGCGTCCTGTTCGCTCCGGCGAAGGCCGCCAACGCCGGCGGAGTGGCGACCTCAGCCCTGGAAATGTCCCAGAACAGCATGAGACTGGCCTGGACCTTCGAAGAGGTTGACGCCAAGCTCAAGAACATCATGATCAACATCTACAAAAACGCCAGCGCGGCGGCTGCAGAATACGGCCATAAGGACAACCTGGTGGATGGGGCGAATATCGCCGGGTTTGTCAAGGTCGCGGAAGCGATGAGGGCGCAAGGGCTGGTATAACTGGTTTAAATTGCTGCAGGAAAACCCGCGATTTCGCGGGTTTTCTAGACAAAGTGGAGAAACGGGAGGGGAATTCCTCCGCTACGGACGATATCCTACGCCATTTCACATGGCCGCCATGCCATCCTTGGTGCGGCCAGTACTAGGCCATCCTTGGCCGTCGCCGGCAGTAAAGCTGCCGACGGCTGGGGATATTAGTGAAACTAAGACTCGGGGTGAATTTTCCCGAGTCTTTAGTTTTCACTTATCCACGTATGTGGGCGAGTCCCGCTGCGGAAATCCCCTCCCGTTTCCGGTCTCGCAGATTAAAAACGGTTTTCTTTGCCGCCACAGTGGATACAGGCGGGGCAACTGGTAGCGCCTTGTGTAAATTCGTGGTAAAATAATGAAAGTGTTCAAAAAGCCGTCTGGCTTTTTACCGGCACAAGACGGGTTTTTCAATTTCCTTTTCTATGAGGTAGCATATGAAGCATTTTTTATTGTTGGTCTTGGCAGCGGTAATTGTACTGGGGCAGGCGACGGCGGTCGCAGTGACCCCGCAGGCGCTGGATGTGTCGCGGCTGCCGGAGTGGGACGTTGTATCCACTTCTCCCGGCGGCAAGCTGCTGTTGTCGGACAGTCCCGAAATGGTACCGGCCGACGGTATTCTTTATCAAGACAAGGTAGCCGGGAACGTCCGGCTGTTCTTTTATCATGTGAACGCCACCGACAGCGCCAAACGGATGGAGGTGCTGCTGGAAAACAGCGGACCGGAACCGGCTCAGGTTTTCATCCAGCGCTATGGCATGGGCGGGCCGGGTTACTCCTGGATGGCGGTAGGCAAGGATGCGGTCACTTCCTATCTTGCCGGCAGCCAGATTCAGCAGGTCAGTGTTCCGGCCAGGGGCGCGGTGCCACTGTCGGCGAAGATCAGCGAAACGGCGGTGCTGCCCAATATGCTGATCAACGGGATTTTTGATTTTTTGGCTGATCGCCCGGTGACGGTTAAAGTTATGATGCTGCCGATGCTGGCCGACCGCGGCGAGTTTTCCCGGAAGGCAAAGGTTCTTCCGGCTGACGCGGTGCATCTGCGGGGCACTTTTTACGGCGCCAACCGGCGGCTTATTCCGACCAGGGCGTATGATCCGATGCACGACGGGGCAACGGCCATGACGCTGGCTGACAACGATGTGGATCGTTACCTGGAAGGGCTTGACGCCACCGACAACTCGCGGGTGGTGAATTACGGAAATTACGGCGTTGTCTATGAGATACTCCTGCCGACCAGGAATACCGGCAGGACGGGCTGTTATCTCACGCCGGTCGGGGGGCCTTATGCCGGGGCGGTAACAGTCAAGTACGGAAAACTGGCCGGGGGCCTTGTAGCCACGCCGCCGGACAGGACGTTTTTCGGGTCCTATGGTTCCAGGGACTTTGCTTTTTTAGGCACTTTTGACGGCGATGAGACGGCGACGCTGCTCTTCAGCCCGCCGGGAGGATCCGACCTGCCGGTAAAGCTTATCTTTATGCCTCAGTGACGGAAGCGCGGGCTTCGCAAAGGAGTGGAGAAGGGTAATGGACGGGGTGAAGGGCTTAGCCACCGACAAGGATCAATTCGCCAGGCATGTTGGCCTGGAAGTGGCGCAAGTATCGCCAGGCTACGCCAGGATAAAAATGGCGGTGCAGGAGTACCATCTGAACGGGGTGGGCTCAGTGCACGGCGGAGCCCTGTTTACGCTGGCGGATTTTGCTCTTGCTGTGGCGTCGAATGCTCATGGACGGACCGCCGTCGGCATCAACGCCAGTATCGTTTATGTGAAAGCCGCCCGGGCGGGGGTGCTATGGGCCGAGGCCCGGGAGATTTCCCTCAACTCCAAGCTGGGGAACTATACGGTGGATATCACGGATGAAGATGGCGACCTTGTGGCGGTGTTCCAGGGGACGGCGTACCGGAAAAAGGACGAGGCGGGCGCAAGGTAGCAGCCGGGCCGGTGCGAGTCCGGCGAACCGGCAATGGTCGATAAAACAACAGGGATAGACAAAAAGTTACGGAGGAGTTCGGGGGACCTTGTCAGAAGTTAATCAATGATTTTGAGACTGCGGAAGCTCTTCAACGGTTTGGAGGGCTTGCGGCGTATTTTCAGGCGGAATTGCGCCTGCAAAGAGGTGAAATGTTTGATTCAGCTGACGATTGACGGCAGACCGGTTCAAGGGCGGCCGGGAGCAACCATTCTGGAGACGGCCCGGCTGGCGGGGGTTACTATCCCGACCCTGTGTTATCTGGCGGATTTGACGCCGGAGGGCGCCTGCCGCATCTGCGTGGTTAAAGTGGAAGGACAGCGCGGCCTGGTGGCCTCCTGCGAATTCCCGATCGCGGAGGGGATGGTGGTGTATACCCACAGCGCCGAAGTGCTGGAGGCCCGGCGACTGGTCCTGGAACTGCTGCTGGTCAACCATCCCCAGGATTGTTTTTCCTGCCAGAAGAACCAAAACTGCGAACTGCAGGCGCTGGGCGCAACCCTGGGGCTGCGCGAAGTCCGGTTTCAGGGCGAAAAGCGGCGCTACGACATTGACGACACCAATCCGTTTATTCTGCGGGACAACAGCAAATGCGTGTTGTGCGGACGCTGCGTCCGGGTGTGCAAGGAGCTGCAGTGCTGCCATGTTCTGGAATGGACCGGGCGCGGGTTTGGCAGCAAAGTAACCACCGCTTTCGACACGCCCACCGACCAGTCGGACTGCGTTTTCTGCGGGGCCTGCGTGTCGGCGTGCCCAGTGGGGGCGCTGACGGAAAAGCCGATGTACGACGCCGGGAAACCGGACAAAAAGGTGAAAACGACCTGTCCCTTCTGCGGGGTTGGCTGCAATTTCGACCTGAATGTCAAGGAGGACCGGGTGATCGGGGTGACATCCAACCTGACCAGCGTGGTGAACGGGCGGCTGATGTGCGTAAAAGGGCGGTTCGGCACAGACTATGTGCACAGTCCGCAGCGGCTTACCACTCCGCTGATCAAGCGGGACGGGGTATTCGAGGAAGCTTCCTGGGACGAGGCGCTGGAGCTGGTGGCCGAAAGGCTGACCGGCATCAAGGAGGCGCATGGCGCCGACGCCATCGGCGTGATGAGCTCGGCCCGCTGCACTAACGAAGAAAACTACCTGCTGCAGAAATTTACCCGCGCGGTGATCGGGACGAACAATATCGATCACTGCGCCCGTACCTGACACAGCCCCACTGTGGCCGGTCTGGCCATATCTTTCGGTTCCGGGGCAATGACCAATTCCATCGGCGAGATCGCCGACTGTGAGACAATGTTCGTTATCGGTTCCAATCCGCCGGAAGCCCATCCGGTGATTGGCGCAAAAATGCGCCAGGCCCTGCGGCGCGGCGCGAAACTGATTGTGGCCGATCCGCGCAAGACCGAGCTTGCCGCCAAGGCGGACGTGTGGCTACGGCTGAAACCAGGCACCGACATCGCCCTGATCAACGGCATTATTAACCTGATTTTGCAGAACGGCTGGGAGGACAAGGCGTTCATCGCTTCCTGCACCAACGGTTTTGCCGAGATGGCGGCGGCGGCAGCCGAATACACGCCGGAGAAGGTTGCCCGGATCACCGGCGTGCCTGCCGAGCTGCTGCTGAAGGCGGCCGAGCTGTACACGCAAGCGGAGCGGGCGGCGATATTCTACACACTGGGGATCACCGAACATATTACCGGCACCGACAATGTCATGACTCTGGCCAACCTGGCGATGCTGACAGGCAATATCGGTAAACCTTCGTCCGGCGTGAATCCGCTGCGGGGCCAGAACAACGTCCAGGGGGCCTGCGACATGGGGGCCTTGCCGGATGTTCTGCCAGGGTACCAGAAAACGAAATTCCCGGATAGCAGGGAAAAGTTTTCCCGGGCCTGGGGATGCGAGATACCGTCAGGGCCGGGCCTGATGATTCCGACGATGTTCGATGAAGCCAGTGAAGGCCGGCTCAAGGCGATGTATATCATGGGCGAGGATCCGGTGCTCAGTGACGCCAACGCCAATCATGTGGAGAAGGCCTTGCGGAAAATGGATTTCCTGGTGGTGCAGAACCTGTTCCTGACCGAGACGGCCAAACTGGCTGACGTCGTTTTGCCTGCGGCGAGCTTCGCTGAAAAGGACGGCACCTTCACCAACACCGAGCGGCGGGTTCAAAGGGTCCGCCAGGCGATAAACCCGGTGGGCGGCAGCCGGCCGGACTGGCAGATTATCAGTGAGCTTTCGGCCCGGATGGGCTATCGGATGGACTACGGCCACCCGCGGGAGATCCTGGCCGAGATGGCGGCTTTGAGCCCGATTTATGCCGGGGTGTCCTATGAGCGGATCGAGCAGGCGGGGCTGCAGTGGCCGGTACCGGACGAGCAGCACCCCGGGACGCCCTTTCTCCACGAGAAAGGCCGCTTCACCTGCGGGCTGGGTTATTTCACGCCGACAAAGTATCTGCCGCCGGCGGAGGTTCCGGACAAGGATTACCCGCTGCTGCTTACCACCGGCCGGATACTGTACCATTACAACGTGTCGACTCATCCCTACTCGCAGTCCCTGGCGGCACATCGGCCAGGCGAGCGGATGATGATCAACCCCCAGGATGCGGCGGAACTGGGCGTCGCCGACGGAGCGGCGGTGGCAGTTTCCTCGCGGCGGGGCCGGATTCAGGCCCTGGCCTGGGTGACAGATATCGTCCCCTGCGGCGTAGTGTGGATGTCGTTTCATTACGAGGCAAGCCGGACCAACCGGCTGACCAACGACGCAGCAGACAGGGTGACCAGTACGTACGAATACAAGGTCTGCGCGGTCAGGATCGAAAAGGCCAACAGCGCAGGGTAGGCAAAAGGCACTCATCTATTAAGAGATGAGTGCCTTTTGCTGCGTAGCCGCCTTGGGCGATTACTTATTTGTCGCTTTGGCTGAGTTTCTCCGCCAGAGCGTCCAACTGCTGGACCATGATCGCGGCTTCCTGGACGGCGCCGGCGACGTGGGTGATGGCCTCGGTGACCTGGGATACCACGGTGTCGATGTGTTCGAGCTGCTGGGTGTTATGAAGGCTGTCGTTCTTTATTGTTTTCAGTGTGGAGTCAATTTTCTTGATGGAGTCGGAGCTGTTATCAGCCAGTTTCCTGATTTCTGCGGCGACGACGCCGAAGCCCCGCCCCTGTTCGCCGACCCGGGCGGCCTCGATGGCGGCGTTCAGGCCGAGCAGGTTGGTCTGCCCGGCGATGCTCCTGATAAGATCCAGCAAGGTGTCGGTATCTTTGATCCGGTTTTGGGATTGCTGCACCACACTGAGCAGTGTCCGGCAGGCGGTGGCGATTTCCTGGGCCTGGGCCGAAATTTCCTCGGTGGTGCCGGCCAGATCGGTGATGTTGATCCGCAGCTGCTGGGACGTTGCCTGGAGGAGATCCTGATCTTCGATATCCTGCTGTACCGACGTGGCCCCGATGATCTGGCCCTGCTTATTTTTGATGGGAATAGCGGTGGCGATGGTCGGGATTCCCCAGACGCTGCCGTCCATACGCTGGACAATCCGCCGATTTTCGTGCATGGCCCGGTAGACCAGCATGCCTGGTTTCACTTCCAGGCCTGGCTGAATTTTTAAATCCTGTTTGAGGTTTTTGCCCCGCTTGTACAGCAAAAACTTGTTCCGGTCAGTCAATGTGACGCCCACGTCACTGATCAGCATGTCGTCAAGATGCTGCAGGACGTTGTAAAATTGATCCAGCAGCGTAAGTTCTTTTTCCTCCATGAGCGCGCCTCCAGTTTCGTTTATTTGGCATCATTTAACAACGCAAGAATGATGCCAAATAAATAATCCGTCCGGCAGATCATCGGGGTTCGCTCCAGACCCTGTTTCTCAGCGCCGACAGCTATCGGCACAAACCAGCAGATAACTGCAGCCTGCAACAATTGGCATTTTTGCATATTACTGGAATTGGCGTTTTTGCAATGTGAACTTGTCAAACAGCGATTGTTCAGTCTGGTTTTGGGTTGCGCACCGTCAACAGCACAGCGTTATCGATGAAAATACAAATGGCGACAGCGATAAAATATAGCAAAGTGGTGTAAAGAAGGTTCCAGTTATCCTGGAAAATCAGGATGTTCCCGGCGGCGAGAGCAGCCTGGCCGCCAAAGGCGATCAAAAAGGGCACAAGTTTCCAGTACCACTTGCTGAGAATGCAGACAAAAAAGACCAAGAATAGGGCTTCCACCATTTGATAGCTCAAAATAAATATGGTGCTGGAGCGGATGAGGTTATCCGCCAGCCCCACGTCGTAGTACTGTTTTTGCCAGAGCAGCAGCAGGGGTATGGGGGCGTGGATAATGACAAGGCAGATGAAATAAAAGATGGTTGCCCGGGACGAACGGGCACGGATCTGGGTCATTTTGGCGAACCATATTCTGGCAAGGACAAGATAGATGAATACGGAGCAGGCCGTCATGTAGGATTTCCACCAGTGATGCTCATACAGGCCCATTTTTAAAAATAAGGTTTCTACCAGCACGAAGGCAAGACTGATCAGAAGCATCCAGCCGGAGCCCAGGGAGTAAGCAACCACCAGAACGGCTATTCCGGGCCATAACGTCGAATTGAGGATAAGGTGGGCCGACAGATTCTCAGCCCAGGGGTCAGCGAATAACCCGGGTTTGTAGGCGTAGCTGTCGAAAAACCCGAGAACGATAAATTCGCCCAGCCAGGTAAGGCTGGTGGCGAAGATGTAAAATACGATGAAGGTGGAAAGCCTGGCGACGTCCGGACGTTTGTACATGGTGAAGGCGGCTGTCGCCAACCCGACGGCGGCCAGACAGTTGAACCAGAAAATGTTTGGCATAGGGTACCTCGAAGAAAACGAATGCCTAGTATACGAGGGTTTATCTATTATTGCCCGGAACGGACAGGATATGTCTGCGGCTTTTGTCGGGAACGGGAATTGTCAGGACCTGAGTCCTAGCACGGACGGCAATATTGAGGCAGGATGCTCATATCATCTTTTACATCTATTTCCTATAATGGAGGGTAGCGGGAATATCTGCGGGATGTCAAACCTGGCGGAACGCTCGCCGGATGAGTCAAGGGGAGGGCAAAGATCATGGCGAAGGCCGGTCAGCCTCAATCCAGAAGCAATAAAGTTACAAGAGCTGTTGGGCAGGGTATACTTGTATGGAACCTGCTTAATCTTGTGGACGTTATGTCCGTTTCCCCTTATGCTACCGGTGTCTGGATTTTCGGATCGCTGGCTGTTTCGATGATATTTGCCATCCAGCTGAAGAAGCCTGCTGATTTGGCTTACGGGGTTGTTATCGCCGCTTACGCTTATTTCATTGGACGGTACCAGGGGCTGTTTCCCATGTTATATCTCATATGGTCATTTTATCGCTTGGGCAGGCGGCGTTCAGGCGAGGAAGAAGACCCGACGGTGGAGGGCTCTCCCTCGCCGGGTAATGCGTACGCCGGCGTTTGGCGGCGGGCGGCAGCGTATGTTATCGATATGGTCATATACATTCTGCTTGTTATACCATTTTCAGTTGCGGTGGGCGGGTTGGCGGAAAGCGCCCGGCCGCTCAATCCGTATCATCAATGGATTAATATTGCGCTAATTATGGCATTTTGGCTGGTTCTGTCGGCGATGGAAGGTTCGACTGGAGCAACCTTGGGGAAAAAAGCCATGGGTCTCAGGGTGGTCAATGTGGGCGGCAGTAAACTTACGTTTAGCGCTGCCTTGATGAGAAATTTCGTCAAGGTACCGTTGTGGGGAGTACCTCAATATCTTTTTCCGGATACGGGGATTCTCATATTACTCTGGAGTCTGGGGCAAGTAGCTGTTTTTCTTGTGGCGGCATTTACCAGAAAGCATCAGGCCTTCTACGATATTTTGAGCAACTCTGTCGTGCTGCGGCATTCGCCTGAAACCTACAAAAAGCCTGAAACTGTCATCATCTTTTGAGACCATAGAGACTCGATGATTTTTAACAAGCTGCGGTAATAATAAAAGGCCCCGTTTTCACGGGACCTTTTGCGCTGTCCGGCTTATTTTTTCGCGGCCTGGAAGAAGGTGTCGGTGTAGACATAGAGGGCCGGCGAACCGCCGGTATGGACGAAGAGGACGTTATCGGTCTTTTTGAAGAAACCCTGGCGGATGAGGCCGATGAGGCCGGCCATGGCTTTGCCGGTGTATACCGGGTCAAGGAGGATGCCTTCGGTCTGGGCCACAAGTTCCACCGCTTCGACCATTTCGGAGGTGGGCAGGGAGTAGCCGGGACCTACGTATTCCTCGTAGCAGACCACGGCGTCTTTCGGGATGGTTTCTCTGATGCCGACCCGGGCCGCCGTTTTGACGACGAGGTTGTAGACCAACTCCACCTGGGCGGCGTTCTTCCGGCTGATGTTGATGCCGATGAGGGGAATGTTGCTGTTGTTGCCATAGAGGCCGACCAGCAGTCCGGCGTGGGTTCCGGCGCTGCCGCTGGTGGTGACGATATGGCTGAAATTGACACCCTTGTCGAAGGCCTGGGTGAGAATTTCCTCGGCGCAGGCCACATAGCCGGTGGCACCGATTTCGTTGGAGCCGCCGCCGGGAATGACATAGGCTTTCCGGCCGAGGGCGGCGACTTCGGCGGCAGCGGTCTGCATGGCCGCAAGCATGTCGGAGCCTCCCGGCACGACGGTGACGGCTTCGACGCCGAGAAGGTGAAAGAGGAAGTTGTTGCCTGCGGCGTGGGGCTTGTAGCTGCCAGGGACCCGTTCTTCGAGGACCAGGCGGCATTTGAGGCCTTCTTTTACCGCGGCGGCGAGGGTCAGGCGGCAGTGGTTGGACTGAACGGCACCGCAGGTGATGAGAGTGTCGGCACCCTGGGCCAGGGCATCAGCGACGAGAAATTCCAGTTTGCGGGTCTTGTTGCCGCCGGAGGCCAGGCCCAGCAGGTCGTCCCGTTTGATGAACAGCTGCGGACCGCCCAGCTTTTTTGTCAGGTTCGGCAGGAATTCAAGCGGCGTTTGCCCTTCGGTGTAACGGCGGCGGGGAAATTGAGCAAGGTTCATGGTGCATTCCTCCTATAGTCGTGTTTGACACAGGACAAGAGCACTCCGCGAGGAGTGCTCTTGTTGTAAGACCGGTGTGTACTCCTACATCGCTATAGCATAGTTCGCCATAGCGGGATAAAAATCCTGGCAGAATTGATACTAACCCTGAAGAGTCATGGTTTCAGCGGCCGCGGCTTCCTGAATGGCTTTGCCGCCCCACTTGTACAGGGCCAGAGTAGCTACTGTGTTGCCGAAGACGTTGATGGTGGTACGGCCCATGTCACCGAAGCGGTCGACACCGGCAATGATCGCGATGGCTTCCACCGGCAGGCCGATGGAGGTCAGGAGAACGGCCAGAACGACCAGCGAGGCGCCAGGCACGTTAGCGGTGCCCTTGTTGGCGACCAGAGTGGTGATCAGGATGGTCAGCAGGCTGGGCAGGGTGAGCTCGATGCCGTAGGCTTCAGCCAGGAAGCAGGTGGCCAGCGCCTGATAGAGGGCGGCACCGTCAAGGTTGAAGCTGTAGCCGAGCGGCAACACGAAGGAAACGACTTTGCGGGGAATGACGGTGCTTTCAAGGATTCTCATTTGTACCGGCAGTGTTACTTCCGAGGAAGCGGTAGTGAAAGCCAGGAGAAGAGGTTCCATGATCTTCTTGATGGTTTCGATCGGCTTGTAGCCGAGGGCTTTTACGATGACCAGGAAGATCAAGGCGACGATAATCAGGCCGATATAGAGGGTACCGACCAGTTTGGCCATGGCGATGAGCAGCTTGGTGCCCTGGGAGGCGATAACCCAGGCGATGATGGCGGCGACGGCTACCGGCGCGGTGGCGACGATGCCCTGGGTCATTTTGAACATGGCGCTAAGGACGCCTTCGAAGAACTTAACCACAGGTTTGGCAGGTTCGCCGGCTTTGGCCAGGGAAAGGCCGAAGCAGATCGCGAAGAACAGGGTGGGAATGATCTTCTGGTTGGCCATCGCAAAGATGGAGTTGTCAGGGATGATGTCCAGGAAGAAGTTCACCCAGTTGACTGAAGTGGAAAGATTCTGGGGAATGGCGCCGGTTTTGGCCAGAACGACGCCGGCGGCGGGATGGAAAATTTCGTTGAGGCCGATGCCGATGCAGATGGATATGCCTGTGGCCACATAGAACCAGACAAAGGCGATGAGGCCGAGGCGGCCGAGTTGTTTAAGGTCCGAGCCCATCGTGTAGATGCCGAGGGTAACGGCCGAGAAAACCAGGGGGATGACAATCATTTTGATAGCTTTGATGAAAGCCGTTCCGACCGGGGCGAGGGTGTTGCCGAGACTGGGCCAGGCAAAACCGACAACTATACCGAGTATGAGGCCGACAAAAATTTGGATCCATAGTGGGGTGCTTTTCATGAAGCCGGTGGAACCGGTGCCATGATCGGTTTCGAATACCATGTTTTATCCTCCTTATTTTGTATTCACAGGAACTGGAAAAACGCTTGCCATCCCTCCCGTTTTGTTGTTTCGCACAAATTTCACTTGTATAATTTCTATATATTTAGTCGTCTTCCTTCAGAAAAAACACCGGGAAGCCGGAATTATCAAAAAAAATGCGAATCAAGGCAGGAAAAAGGAAGCAGGTAGAAAATAGCGAACCATATATTGTTAAGCTGTTGCCGGCACGTGCCGGAAGAGGGGGAGCGTCGTGTCCAAAAAAGTGGGAATACTTGGCGGCATGGGGCCGTTGGCCACGGTGGACCTGTTTGCCAAAATTGTACAGAATACGCCAGCTACGCTGGATCAGGATCATCTGCGGATTATCATTGACAACAACCCACAGATTCCGCCGCGGGTGGAAGCCATCCTGGAGGGAGCCGAGAGTCCTCTGCCGGCGATGGCCGAATCGGCCCGACTGCTGGAGAAAGCCGGCGCGGATTTTATTGTCATGCCCTGCAACACCGCCCATTATTGGATCGAAGAGCTGCGGGCGGCTGTGAGCGTCCCGGTGTACAGTATGATCGAGAACGCCGCCGCTTTCGCGGCAGAGAAGTTTGGCCGCCTGTCGGGCCGGATCCTGCTGTTGGCCACCGGGGCCACGGTGAGTCTCAATCTTTATCAGGAGGCTTTCGCGGCCAAGAGTCTTGCCCTGCAGTTGCCGAATCTTGCGGAGCAGGAGATGCTGGATAAGGCGGTCCGGCGGATCAAGGCCGGTGAAGTGGCCGACAACCCGTATCTGGCAGACCTTAATGACATGCTGGCCGGCTATGCGGCGGGGGGAACCGAGGTGCTGCTGGCGGGCTGCACCGAAGTGCCCCTGTTTTTCCCCTACCTGAGCGATGGCCTGGCGCGCCTGGATGCGACGCTGCTGCTGGCGCAGATGGTGGTGGCCCGGGCAAAGGGCGAATAATCGTATTTGAGGAGAGTTGGATGTGGCGGTTTGGTTCCGGGCACTTGTTGTGTCAGTGATTGTCGCTGTTCTTGTCGCCGGTTGCGCGCCGAGCGGCTGGTTCGCGCCGAAGCCTTATAAAGAAACCCAGTTTTTAATGGATACCATCATTGAAATCACCGCTTACGGACCCAAGGCCGAGCCGGCGGTGAAGGCGGCCTTCGCCGAGTTCAAGCGGCTGCACGGGCTGACCGATAATTTTAATCCCGACAGCCAGATTTCCCAGGTCAACCGGTTGGCCGGGCAGGAAAGGGTGAAGGTCGATCCCGATGTGCTGGCGATGATCAAGCGGTCCAATGAGCTGTCCGATCGCCTGGACGGCGTTTTTGACGTGACGGTCGGTCCGCTGGTGGAGTTGTGGGGAATCGGCCGGAAGGGCGATTTCGTGCCGACCCAGGCGGAGATTGACCGGCTGCGGCCGCTGGTGAACTATCGTCTCATGGAGCTTGATGAGGGCGCGGGAACGATTTATCTGCCAAAGCAGGGGATGGCGATCGATCTCGGCGGGATAGCCAAAGGCTACGCCACCGATAAGGCGATTGACGTTCTCAAGGCTCAGGGCGTTACTTCGGCCCTGGTGAATGCCGGTGGCGATGTCCGGGTCATCGGCAGGCGGCCTGACGGAAACCCCTGGCGGATCGGCGTGCAGCATCCGCGTAAAGAGGCCGGAGTGATCGCCAAAATGGCTATGACCGACTGGGACACCCTGGAGACTTCGGGGGATTACCAGCGTTATATCGAAACAGGCGGCGTCCGTTATTCGCATATCATCGATCCCCGCACCGGTCGCCAGCCGAGGGAACTGGCCAGCGTGACCATGGTGATCAACAGCTCCACCGACGGCGATATCCTCAGCACGGCGCTGTTCGTGCTCGGGCCGGAGCGCAGCCTGGCGGCGCTCCAGCAGTTTCCGGGGGTCGAGGCGATCATGGTGACGAATGACGGTAAGGTCATTACTTCGCCGGGGCTGGCCGGAAAAATAGAGATTACCGCGGAATAGTTTTTGCGGTTGCAGAAAAGGCCGCCAATTTAGTATAATAA